>JBFHEM010000011.1:0-87170 GCA_041584215.1 Tichowtungia sp.
CTCCAGCCGGATTCATAGATTCCGACCGCATTCCCGGTAAAGGTATAGGAACTGATCAGCGCCATGAACATATTTGTGCCGATCAGCCACCACGTCCCTTTGCTCCCCGCCTTGAAATATTCCTCGCTGTTTTTGTTCTGCCTGCTGAAGATGACTCCAACAATCACCAGAAACAGCAGATACACGGTAATTGTACTAATCTCGATCCAGGGAATTTGCATAAACACTGCTCTTTCATGTCACAGCCGCCGAACGGCCATTGGCTTTGCTCCGACACACGATGCATGTGCCTAAATCAGATCATGCAAACTCACAGGCCGCCGGACTGCCCCGGGGCCTGCGGCCTGCACACGATCCGCATCTTTTCACTCACTCTTCTCAATCATCAGGCGAATGAATTTCTGATTTTCATCAGCCGGGATGGAATTGCCGATGAAGTCGAAATTGCCGATGGTGTCGCTGGTTCCGGTCGCGGTGTAAACCCCGCTTGTCCACACGCCGTCCACCAGGTCATCTGTAAAAGAGAGCGAGTAGGCGAGAGAATCGTCATCGTTTCGCCGGGCATAGGTATAGCTCAGGCCCCCGCTGTTTTCGAGAATCGGGCGGTACCCGTCGACAAACCCGTTGATCGGATTCCCGCCCAGACCGTATTCATAGAGGTTCGGCAGACCGTCTTCGTCGTAGTCATCGCCTTCTGCGCCGATATCGACGCCCCAGCCGTCCGCCCACCCGGCAAATCCAATCAAGGCAGAGGCCGCAACCCTCACATTGAAGTTGTCAAACCTGGCATCGGGAGATGCGGTGTTTTTCACAAAATACAGCCCGGCATATCCGCCGGTAAAGGTGGACTGATTGTCCGAGCAGGTTGTCGTTGGATTGAGAACGGCGGATTGCCCCTTTTGAGTCAGTTTAACCGTAAAACTCCCGGCATTATCCGAGGTAATCGAGATGGTATAATACTGATTCCCCGCGATGGCCTCCGTCGTGTTGTCGTTGATATACGTCCCGCTGATCGCCCCATTGATATACCGAACCACCTGGAAGGAGCCGGAAGAACCGCTCCGGATGCGGGCCAGATAATAGTTGGTCGCATTCTGATAATGGAAAACAACCCCCACAAACCCGCCTCGCAGCATCACATCCGCCGAATAGCTGCAGTTCGTGTTCATCGAAACGGCTGTGTTGTAAAGCACAACCGGTTCCGACGGACCGTCTACATCACACTCAAGGACTCCTGACTGGATCCGCCACAGTTCGTTGGTCAGCGCCAGCTCCGTTGTGTTCCAGTCCGAGCCAAGCAATGCACTGTCTGGACTGTACACCGTGTCCGCCCGCCCGAAAGAATCAGTCACCCAGAATTCATCGCCGGCCCGGCCCGGGGTCTGAACAATGATATTGTCAAATTTCGCATCGGGGGATGCTTCATAATTTTTAAAATACAACCCGGCATATCCGCCGGAAAACGGTGTTCCGCTGACTGAAAAAGCAGTCGTTGGATTTAAAACGGCGGCTTGTCCCTGCCGGGTCAGTTCAGCTGTAAAATTCCCGTCGTTATCGGAGGTAACCGATATTGTGTAGTACTGATTTCCGGCGATCGCCTCCGATGTATCATCGGAGATATAGGTCCCGCTGATGCCGCCGTTTATATACCGTACCACCTGAAAGGAGCCGGACGAGCCGCTCCGGATACGGGCCAGATAATAATTATCTGCATCCTGATAATTGAAAACAATCCCGACGAAGCCCCCTTTCAGCATCACATCCGCCGAATAGCTGAAGTTCGTGTTCAGAGGAACGGACGCGTTATAAAGCACGGTCGCATCCGTCGCCCCCGTCAGCCCCACCACATCGCACTTCAGCTCTCCCGCTTCGATCCGCCACAGCTCGTTGGTCAAGGCCAGATCCGTTGTGGTCCAACCGGAACCAATCAATGCTGCGTCCGGACTGTAATCCGTGTCTGCACGGGTAAAATCGTCCGTAAACCCGCCCCCGAACGCCATCGATGCGCCTAGTAATGTCATTCCGAATAAACCAAATGCCCTCATTGGATTTCCTTTCTGTTGAATCTATTAATCATCCATAGATGATGTAAAACGGAGAAGGTTAAATCTGCGCACATTTAATAAAAATATGCGCAGTTAAATTCATCGAAGAGACTCTGAGTAGAGATCGGTTTTGCTGCGCAAGCTCTTCAGCATTGCGGCACACTCCGGATCATCCACCAGATTTCGAGTTTCATTCGGATCGTTTTCCAAATCAAACAACTGCTCAAAAGCAGGGTCCTGCGAGCGGTAGCGTGTATACTTGTAACGCTCCGTGCGCACCCCGTAAATCAGCGGAATATCACCATGATGCTTATACGGATGATCATAGAAAAATTCGGACGGCCACGGTTTTTCCTGCGGTGTCTCTTCCAGCAGCGGCAGAAAACTTCGCCCGGACATGGTTTCAGGAACAGGAATTCCCGCCAGGTCGAGTAAGGTGGCGGTATAATCGATCGTCGTAATCAGGGGATCAATCCGGCGGCCGCGCAGCGCTTCCGGCAGACGGGGATCATAGACAAAACCGGGGACGCGCAGGGACGGCTCGTACATCAGCCATTTGCCCAGAAAGCCGTGATCGAGTTCAAACTGCCCGTTATCTGACGTAAACAGAACAACGGTGTTTTCGGCCACACCGGCCTGCTCAAGCAGGTCCATCACTTTCCCCACCGAATCGTCCATCCCCGTTACGAGTCGGTTATAGTCGCGCAGGTGCTGCTGAAAGCTTTCCGGGTTCGCCAGATAATTATACCCGCGATCCACCCCGTGCATCGTTTTCTCAGACTTTAGAAAGCCGGGCCGCGCATCGGCCATTTCCTTTGTCGCGGTTTCCGCAAGGGTAAAGGTGACTCCCTCGTAGGTATCGGCATATTTGAAACGATCCCAGCCGCTCACGGGCATATGCGGCGCCTTATAGAAAAGAGAAAGGCAAAACGGCTTATCCGGATCGCGGGCCGCCAAAAACTGCTTCACCTTGATCGGAAAAATATCCGTATCGGTATGCAATGGATTTTTCAGATGACTGGATGAACTCTGGTGTCCGCCCGGACCGGGTCCATCTTCATTGATTGCTTTTCCGCAGGTACAGATATTTTCCGCGCCGTTTTTTGTAACATACGGGCAATCCTGATCGTGCCAGTACAGGGTTTGATGCGAGGCCCCTGCCCAGAAATCAAAAAACGGCACGGCAACATATGTATTTTCGACAGTATGCCCGATTCCCCATTTGCCGACTATGCCCGTGTAATATCCCGCATCCCTCAGAAGAGCCGGATACGTTTGTTTGAGCTGATGATTGTCCAGAATCTTATAAAAGTCAGTGACCCCGTGCCGAAGCGGATATTGCCCGGTCAGAACATTTGCCCGGCTCACGGCACAAATGGATGTATTCACAAAACAGTTTTCAAAAATCACGCCGTTTTTTGCGAGCCGATCCAGATTCGGCGTCTGGATTTGCGGATTTTCATATCCGATGGCATCGAACCGCTGATCGTCGGTGAAAATAAACAGGATGTTGGGCCGCAGCTGCCCGGCAGCCTGTGCGTGTGTTGCTACGGGATCAAACGCCCGCCCCGGGGCAAGGGAAGAAGAAACCAACTCATCAACGCTGAGCGTCTCACTTTTCCCGGACGTCAGATCGGAAGTCTCTCCGTTCAGAGTCACATTATCAAACAGCGCATCGGGTTGTCGGCCGGCAAGTCCCTGGCAGTACAATCCGGCATATCCGTTGGTAAATGTGCTGTCGGAAACACGTCCGGAAATCAAAATCTCGGGGTCTCCCTGTCTGGTAATCTGAAACGAAAAGCTGCCGACAGGCTCCGATGAAACGGTAACGGTATAAACCCTGTTTCCGCCCAATAGACCGCCGGGAAAATGTTGGGTTAAAAGCGAAGACAGGCGCCCGTTGCGGCATCGGATAATCTGACAAGGGGTGTCCGGATGCGCCCGGATTCGCAGCGCATAATAGTTGTCTGCATCCTGATAATGAAACACAACCCCGGCCCAGCCGCCTTTAAACAGCACATCGACCGAACAGGTAAACGGAGAGTTCAGCGAAACGTTCGTGTTGTAAAGAATGGCCGGGCCGCCAGCGGGGCCGTCATCATCAGCCTGAACTTTTCCCGAATCGATCCGCCACATCGCTCCGGCATGCCCCGGAGCGCTTGTATTCCAGTTCGAACCAATCGGTGAACCCTCTGTTCCAAACTCCGTATTCGGACGGTTAAAATCATCAGAAAATGATTCGCCCCATGCCAGAGCCGCACCCAACACTGCCGTACAGAACAACTTGAATACCTTCACGTAAATCTCCTCGTTACATCAGGCTAGATTGTCTATGACAGCAACAAAACGAAAAGGAAATATCTGCGTATATTTTTTATAAATCTGCGCAAACTACTTTTTATCGCACCCTTTGAAACTCATCATGTATTCCCGGCTGGTCAGGCCGGTTATTTTCTTAAAAGTTTCGTCCAAATGCTTCAATGTCCGGAACCCGCTCTCCTGCACGATCCGGGCAAGAGGCCAATGGGTGGTTTGCAGCAGCTGTTTAGCCCGCTCAACGTGAACACGCTGAATTTCCTGATAAATCCCCCAGCCAACCTCTTCTTTAAACTTCAGCTCCAGCCAGCGCCGGGAAACCGGAACAACCGCCAGCACATCGCTCACATCAATAAACTCGTGCTCGTGACGACGAATAAAACGCAATGCACGGGCCACTTCCGGATACGCCGAGCGGGTCATGTCCGTTGACGTACGCAAAACAATCCTCCGCGGTGGAACCAGAATCTGTGATTGTTCCAAACACCGGCCTTCCAGCAGGTCGTCCAGCATTCGGGCGGCAGAAAAACCGACCTTCTCCGCCGCCACATCGATGCTGGTCATGGAAGGAACGGCCAACTGGCAGGAAATACTGTCATCGTTGTCCACGCCGATCAGAGAAATTTCCTCAGGAGAAGAAAGCCCCAGCTCCCGGCAGACTTCCAGAACAGCCACTCCCACCCGGTCATTGGATGCCATAACTCCCAATGGACGGGGAAGATCGCTCATCACATGAAGCAAATAGTCCCGCCCCAGCAAATCTTCGGGAACATGCTCGGCTCCTTTTTGAACCGCATCAAAAAACAGCGGGATGCATTCTCCGCCGCTGCGGCGGACCGTCTCCGAAAACCCTTCATACCTCTCCTTGACGTACCAAAGGCCCCGGGGGCCGACAAATGCAAACCGATCTAGCTTTTGCTCGATCAAATGCCGGGCCGCCATGTTCCCGATCAACCGATTATTCAGCATCACAGAAGGAAACGGTCCCAGGCAACCTGTACTGGCGGTATTGACAAAAGGAATCCCCAACGACTCAATCCGGCCCTGGGTTTTCTCGTCATAGGCCTCGCCAATGATCCCGTCTCCGCTCCAGCCCTTTAATTCGTCCGTCGTTTCGACAAACGGCTGACCTTTTGCATTCCGATAAATATCCCAGGCGCAGTGGCGACTTTGATAATCAATAATACCCTGAATCTTTTTGCGGCCGTATGCGTAGTCCCGAACCTGCATCATCAAAGCCACTTTGCGATACTCCATTAACTGGCTTTTCCGCTTCCGGCCCATCCCGCCCTCACTTAAAAATTTGAAGCTTTCATCGCGCAACCGCTCTCTCAGATCCGAATATGGGAATTCCCATCTGGTTGATTCAACCATACCGACTTCCGACACGACACGACAACCATTCGACTAAAATTTTAAACCCAGCGGGAAGGAGGCAGCCGGGTTGAGATGAATGTACTCGCTGACAACCCGAAAATATGAGGCGTCCTCGTCGTCAACCACTTTCGCTTTGCAACGACCCTGGAACAGATGTCCCCAGAGTTTGTGACACATTTCACCGAGACAGCGGACAAACAGATCGGCATCCTCCTGGTGCTGAAAAATATCGCGACTTTGGTTCCCGCGACACAGCAGGTGGCAGCGCGCCCCCGGATATTCAACTCGCAACGCTCTGGCCATGCACAAAATGTAAGATCAACAAGCCCGTGAGTCAGCACGCATTCTAAAATTCATCGGCTCCGGGTAGAGACACCCGTTGCCGGGTGCCGCCCCCACAGACCCGGACGAGCGCGATTAACGCATCCGGTTCCTCGGTATAACAGTCGCTATATGTTCCTTACGGAACGACGACGCAATGTTCGCTTCCGGCTGGCGACCAACCTTTGCCGTGCGGGAGTGGCTACCCGCCGGAGATCGATAGTACCTTTCATAGTTCTATGCAGTTATTCATCTAATCCCGGCACTCCGGGCTTACCTTGGCGCGATGACCCCTTTTTTGATCCCTTTTTGACCCCTTTTCCTTTTTCTGCGTCAAACTCTTTGCACTCCTTCGCGGGAAAAGCGGCCCGTCAAAATTGACAAATCGGGCAGAATGCGGGATATCTTCAGTATGACTGCAGTGATCCAAAACCCCGGCGGGCGCAAGATGGCGCAGCGCGTTTCCGGCGGCCCTGCGCGGGCGGTGCGGTGTTCTTTTTCGGCGGCGGCACTGCTGATCGCCCTTGCACTTCCCCGCGGCAGTGCCGCCCAGGAGGCGGTCATTGACCTGCCGGAAACCTTCGACGAAGCCCGGAGCCGCCGCGTCCCGGTGACGTTTCATCTGCCCCAACAGCCGGACGCCCAGCCGCTGGTGCTGATCTCCCACGGTGGGGCGGGCAGTCGCCATGGAATGTACGCTTTGTCGACGGAGATTGCCCGGCGGGGATATACGGTGATGTACCTGGAGCACGTCACGAGCAACACCGACGACATTCGCCGCCGCATGCGAACAAAAAGGCTGGGGTTCAAGGACGCCCTGCTGGACTGCGCTGATGATATGACCGTGCGAAAAAACCGGCCGCTGGACGTGCGGTTTGCGATTGACCTCGCCGAACGTTTAACCCGCGAGGATGCCCGGTTCCAGGGCCGCATCGACTGCTCGCAAATCGCCATTCTCGGGCATTCCTACGGCGCCTATACCGCCATGGTCTGCTGCGGGGTGAAACCCGTCGGCATCGAGGACGACCTGTCCGAAGACCGGATCAAACTCGGCATTGCGCTCAGCCCGCAGAGCTCGAACGGGAACTTTTTCGACACGGACAGCTTTTCGGACGTCACCCGTCCGTTTGCGGGGATTTCCGGCACGCGGGACATCGCGGGCGACGGGCACCGGGACTTTTTCAGACTCATGCCGAAGGGCGACAAGCACCTGCTGTGGTTCTACGATGCGAATCACTTCAGTTTTTCAGATCCCACGGGGGGACCGCGCTCACTGCTGCGGCCGGATGCCGATGTCACGCATGCCCTTCAGGTCATTGTGCCTGAAATCCTGGACGCCCATCTGCGCGGAAAACCTGCGCTGGACGAAGCGACCCGCCGGGAGCTGATCGAAAAAAGCCTCGGCGGCAAGGTCCGCCGCATCGAGTGGCAGGTCAACTGAGCGGCGTGCACCTGCTCATCAACACGCCGTCCGGACCCGTCTCGCGGCTTGACGAAATTAAAATCCGCTCCGAAGCCATTCTGCGCGGACTGCCGATCGTCACCACCCGCTCCGGCGCGGAGGCAACGGCCAAAGCCATCAAATACATCAAAGAAAACGACTGGGGTGTCCAGTCCATTCAGGACTACCACAAATAGTTTCCAGACATTGGAAACATTTCACCCCGTTTTCCAAGCATTGGAAAGCGGGTCTTTTTTCTGATTCAGCGGCTGTTGTCGGACAAGTCAGACTTGTCCGACTCTCCCGCAACCTCCAGCGTCCCCCTGCACTCCGGATAGGCCGAACAGCCCCAAAACTCCTTGCCGGCGTTCGCGCCCTTGCCAGCCGTGCGCCTGCGCATCGGCTTTCCGCACAGCGGACACTCCGGCGCGTCGCCGTCGCCCGCCCGCGCCTTGGTTCGCGCTTCATAAAGGCTCTCAGTAAAACCGCCCTTTTCCACAAAGTCCCGGCTTTGCCGTTCAACCAGCTTTCGCAACAAATACGCCGCCTGGTTCACCGCACACACCATCGCATTGGCAGCAATTTCTGGCTCCGCCTCCCGCACAAACTCAGTCAGACCGGTCAGACCTGTCAGACGGGTCCGACCCTCCTGCTCCGACGGCAGATTGGGCGCAACGTCATGCCGCAGCCGCTCCCGCATCGCCAGCGCCTTCGAAGAATCCTTTTCCCAGAGCGGCAGCCCGCGCTGAATCAGAAAACTGCGGTAATCCTTCAGCAGCTCATCGGACAAACTCGCCCGCGCCACATTGGTCAGCAGCATTTCCGATTTCTTCGACGTCGCCGCCGCGCCGCTGCCCTCACTGATATTGCGCACGCCGCTGCGCGCCGCCTGCACCATCTGATCATGCGTCCGCGAACTCTTCTCCACAAACCGGTCGCAAAACACAACCGTCGCATCGTAGACCACCTCCGCCACCTTATAGGCGCGCAGGTGCTCATAACCGCCGTGCGGCAATAATGGTGATGCTTCGCTCATGAGGTCACGTTAAATGAGTGTCCTCTGTCAGGCAAGTCATACCCGCCCGACTTCTTCCAATGGCTGGACCTGAGCCGTAGGCGAAAGTGCTTTTCGTATTCCCGAAAAGAAGCGAAGCGGAAAAAAGTAGAGCATGCGTCCCGCTTGCTTTTCCCCGAAAGCGGGTGTCACGCGCAAGCGATGGCTAGGGTCAGAATGCCACCGGACCGCTCCGTCCCCCTTTTCATACAAAGGGGTCACCCATTAGAGGTTCCGGTCAAACACAAAATACCCCTCCGTTCCGCTGATTAGGCGGATTCCTTTCTTTGCTTCGTTTTGATCGGATTAACCGTTGCCTCAACCTTGTGTTCTGTACCGTGGTTTTCGTTTTTCGGCTGACCGTGCTTCTGAAAGCGCGGCTGTTTCTGTCACCCATCTGGCTCTCAGATGCAGCCCACAACGACAACGATCGCTGTTTCGTGAGAGGAAGTTATCAGCCTTTTCAAAAGAACAACTTTTCTCTCGCGATGTCGCATCCATATTCCGCAGCTGCGGAACCAGAAAACCGTTTGTACCCGCTCGTTGCCTATTCAGTCACAGTGGTTCCCCGACACAAGGTCGAGTTGGCAGACCCTTGGAGGCTGGCGGCAGGCCAGACCGCAGAAGTTGAAGCGATGCCGCCGGTTCCAATCAGTCCGCTGGTTTGAGCAGACCCTTTTCCGGTTCCCGGCGGCATCGGTTTTAAAACATCATTTCCATCTTAAACTCTTCCCCGTTCATCACATGCCACACTGCCTTTGAAAGTTTGGCCGCCAATCCAATGCCCGGCAGCTGCTGGATGTCGCTAAACTGCCGGGTTGGCTTCACAAACCTTAAGACTTCGCCTTCAATCTGCCGGGCCAACCGGTCACTGCAGCGTACCGCCTCCAGCAGTGTGCTGAGCTGCAGTTGCACAAATGGGTCTAAGCCCGTGGCTGCTACGTCTTCTTGCGTCCATTGCTGAATGGACCGGGAGCCCGGGGCATTTAAACCATAGCGTACCAATAGGCTTTGAAGGCTAAGCGCCACTTGAGTTCGTCGCCTGACAAACAGCTGTCTGCGACGAAGCGCATCGCGAACTGGGCGCACTTCTTTCGGGTAGATATAAAGCCGGGGTCAAAGCCGGGGTCACAAAGCCGGGGTCAGGCCGCCTAATTCGTTATTAATTGAAAATGAAAGTTTCCGAACATTGGAATAATGAGCAAGTTAGGTCCTGAAATCCTATCATGTTTGCGACGAATTTATTAGCAACCCTATACCTATCAACAACTAAGCTATTGGTTTTTCACAGAAGGAAACGCGGAAAACAAAACTGTGCAGTATCATTTTCAGTCAGAATAATTAAGGTCAAAATAATTTTTGTATCCCTGTAGCGTTTAATCAGAGGTCAAGCTGCAAGTCGTAAATGCACACGAAGTGTGCAAATCTAAACCGGCGGACAGAGAACTGCTTTTGGGGAAGACGGGTAGTCCCAGCAGGAGGAAGGAGGGTTCCGGCTTCGCCGGTTTAGGACATTGGAAACGCCACAAACACAATCATCGATGCCATCCGCGACCAGGCCGGAAATATGGCTACGCGACAAATCATGTTTGGGTCAGTTCAACTACAGAGGGCACCGAGACACAGAGCTTCTTATATGATTCCGCCGGATTCCTGCGCTGTGACTGTATAAATGTTCCCGGCGGCTTTTGAGTCGCCGCCGGGGAACAAGTCCATCTGCATTCGGGCAGGAACGCTGAACAGGCGCGTAACGCGAAAACTGCCTGTCAAACACCACGGCTTATTCAATGATGATTTTATAGAAGGCGGCCGGGCGGCCGGACGAGCCGGGATCGATGAACTCCATCGCCTCTGCGCTGCCGGGGATTCCGGAGGTCAGGGTGGAGAAGGAGGCCAGCAGGTTGGTGCTGCAGTCGATGCGGTAGGTGCGGCCGGTCAGGCTGTTCCAGCGCAGCAGGAACGCGTCGCCGGACGCCGCGGACGGTTCCCCGGACAACGTGAACACAGACAGAATGTTGGTCGGGTTGGTGCCGGCCTTCCATTCTGAATAGTTGTCCAGGCCGTCACCATCCGAATCGATGAAGTCCGCCGAGCCGTCGGACGGCAGGCCGTAGTCTTCCATCCAGCTGACCGGCACCGCAATCTTCACCGCAATGCTTCCGCTTGTATAGAGCGCGGAGGTGTCCCACCCCAGCCCTTCTTCCAGAGCAGGCAGCGTGACGGCATCAAAGCGGTTCGTGCCCAAATCGCCTGCTATGAGATGGAACGAATCGCCGGCCGCCGGCGAAAACTCTTCCGCAGCGGAGACGGCGAGCGTGCCGTCCAGGCTACCGGCCGTTCCATCCAGAGTGACAAGCGAGCCGAGCTCAATGGACAGGGTTCCGCTTTCCATCTGCCAGGAGTTGGTGATGATCAGATCGCCCGCCCCGTAAACCGCCAGCGTGTTCCCGTTCAGGTCCAGCCCGCCGGATATCCGCAGCGAGGCGCCGGTCTCAACCAGCACATCGGTGTCATCTTCGAGACCCAGCGGGACCTGGATTTCATGATCGCCCAGCTGCGCTTCGATGGACCCGCTTCCTGAATCGGCGTCGATTGCCAGCAATCCGGCACCGGCCAGGGTATAGGACTGGGTGTTGCGGAAGCGCAAGCCCTTAACAACGCGGGGAAGCGTCTGGACCGTAATGGAATCGATTTCAAACGGGGTGGTCGAGCCGTTGATCGGATCGACCCGGATTTTTTTGATCAGCTGTCCATCCCAGTCGACATGACCGGTTGGCGAAAAAACAATATCCTGATAGTCCCCGTTTCCGGTATAGCTCGCGGTGACAACATGCCCTCCATAGGTGTTCTCCGCAGCCGTTGCCCAGTAAAACTGAAGGGTCACGCTACCTATGTTCGCGCGCATGCGAACAGTAATGGTTGCAACCTCATCTCCGAAGAAGGATTGATTGGCATGCATGATATAGGGATCTGCGGTCGACGGAGTTCCCTGAAGGGTTCCGCCGGAAACGCCGGCCGTCATGTTTGCCATCGTCCAGTCCTCAAGATCCCCGTCGGTGTTGAACAGCCATTCGCGGTTGCGGGAGGCGATGCTGACGGTGGAGGCCGACGTCGCGGCGCTGCCGAAGACCGCCACATCGTCATCGGTATCGGCGCGGCCCCAGTAGTACCAGTTTAACGCATCAGACCAGTCACCGGAGCCGGAGTTGACCCAGGCGCAATCCCCTCCGGCCGGCGGATCGATGCTCAGTTCCGAGGTTTGGAAAGCGACCGGCGCGCTGCTGGTCGTCTGCAGGAAATTTCCGGATGCATCGAACTGCAGGATGCGGCCGCCGCTTTCGCGGATGTAGACATCGCCGTTGGCGGCTTTGCCGAACCCGTCCGGGCCGGTCAGCGCGGCACCGTCGAAGGTGGCACCCAGCACGAAAGAGCCCAGCGGGGCGTCCTGATAATCTGTTTTTTCGTAGCGCAGCACACTGCCGCCGCTCAGCTTGAGCACGTGATCCGGTGTCGCGGTGCGGAAATCCTCGATGAGGTGGAAGGTCAGCAGGTTGGAATCGTGGCCGCGTTCCGGATCGTCGCCGCCGACCGGGAAGGCGGTGCGCGAGGCCACCACCATGTCGTCGCCGTCGATATCAAAGTTCAGATAGCCGAAGCCGTCTTCTTCATCATTGCTCGAATAAATAAAGATCTTTTCCACATCCCAGTTTTCCAGATCGGGCGAGCTGAGCAGCGCGGCGGTATTGCGGACCATATCGGTGGCCATGCCATTGTCTGCATGCGCGGGCAGGATCGGATTGCTGAGCACAAAAAAGCGGCCGGAGACCGCATCATAGCCGGCGCCGAATTTTTTCTCACCGCCCGGCAGCGAGACAAAATCGTGGTCGGGATCAAACGCCACCCCGCCGGTGGTCGCATCCACGCGCGCGAGCGCGGTCAGCGGCTCATATTTGACCTTCGGCAGAATGAACAGCCCGAGCTCCGGCGAGGCGACAATCTGCCCCTCCCCGATGAAGTCGCCGGGCCATTCGTCCTGGGTTGCCGGAAAGCCCGTCACTTTGCTCCAGGAAGCCGAATTCATCAGATTGGACACGACCGGCGCGGACATCGACGCGGTGGAAGCGGCGCTCCAGAGCTTGCCGCCGTAGACGACCGGGTTGTTCGGCGTGGCCGATCCGCCGTTGCTGGAAAACTCAGACCTCGTCCAGGTATTTCCACTGTCGGTCGATTTGCAGACTACCGTGGGCCCGCCATCATCGTTCTTCGTTCCGAGCAGATACAGTGCGCCGCCGTGCTCGAACAGACTGCCGCGCAGCAGGCCGTTGATCGTGGCGGTTTGAGTCCAGGTTGCGCCCTGGTCGGTCGAGCGGAAAACCGAGGTAATTCCGGATGTATCGGAATCGGATTCCCTGCCGGCCAGCGCGTGGGATGCCACATAGCTGCCATCGGAAAGAACCACAATCTCCGGGTCGGAAATAAAAACTTCTGGAGTCGTCTGAAACTCCCACCACGAGCCATAGTCTGTCGGCTGATGATCAAGGACGACGCCCGGGACATTGCTGAAATCGAGGCAGTGCGCCGAAAAGGGAAGAAGCAGCAACAGCCACGAGAGGTTGACCCAAAGACGATTGTTCATTTTGCTCATGATGTTCTCCTTTTGTAACCGCGCAGTATAAATCACAGCCGCATGATATTCAAAGCGTATTGCCCCCTTTTTTAAAGCTGAAGAAGAATTAGCCACAAAACCGAAGGCAACACGCGCCCTCTGAGTACAGAGAGGCACGTCCTACAACTTGGGGATGAATCGGCGCAGAACGCGGTTCTCCCTGCCCGGAGACCGCCTGCCCCAATGAAACCGCCCCGCAAAACGCCCTCATCATGATCACTCTGATCGTACAATTACTCGGCAGTAATCTTATAGAAGACCGGAGAGGCATCGATGGCATTGGTAAAACGAGTCACCGTCGAATCCAGATTGGTCAGCGGCACAAAGCCGTCGAGCAGATTGGTCGAGTAATACAGGCCGTATTCAAGCCGCCCGTAGTCCTCGACAACCGTCCAGTTGATCACGTCCTGACCGCTGCCGAATCCGCTGAAAGAAACGGCTGAAGCGGGAGGTGCATCCGGAGTCAGAATCAGCCGGCCGGCGACTGAATCGTTTGCGACCCAGAGATTTCCTCCGCCGGCCCCGGAGGTATCGACCACCCAGTTGACCTGATCAAAATTAATCAGGGTGCCATAGGTCAGCAGCACCTGGTCCTGACTGAAATCCGCGCCGCCCAGATCCGTCAGCGTCACCGCAACCGTTGAATTGCTGACAAATGCCAGGGTATCGGAAACCGCAATCAGGTCTGCACCGGACGCATCCGCCTCAAACTCAACGACGGACCCGTCGCCCAGAACCAGCGCCTGATTTTCCCCGATGGTGAATGTCCCGATCTGCCCGTTGCCTTCCCCGGCGGAGAGTACGCCGCCGGCTTTTACCCCGACGCGCTTGCCGGCGGCACCCCCCGTGAGAACTCCGGCACCGAACAGGAAGGAATTGCTGTTAATCGACAGCACATCGGCATTCACAACATGCTCATCCGCGTTTTCCTGCAGAATCAGCGTGGCGCGGTCGGTCCCGTTGCCGACTTCCAGATCGCCGTTCCACGCCATATCAAAGACACAGAGCGTTCCGCTGTTGAATTCAAACGTGGTTCCTGCCGCCTTGCGGACAAGCTGCCCGCCAACGGTCAAGACTCCGCCGCTGAGGATGTTGGTCGCACTTCCCGACCCGCCAAACGTGTAGACTCCGCCGATGTCCATTGTGCCGCCATTCAGTCGAAGAATGGAGGACGAACCGAGTCCGGTCCCGATCGACGCATCTCCTGCAACCGCAATCGCTCCGTCAGACAATGTGATATCCGCAGCCCCGCCGGCCCCGGATCCCAGCAGCATCACGGTTCCGGCCGACACACTGCCGCCGGTCTGCACATACGTCGTTTTAGCCTGTTTCCCCAGAACAAGCGTTGTGTCGGAAGCAAACGTTCCGCCGGAAATGGTCATTGTGGACAGACAGTTGGCATCGCGCGAGGCCTGTAAACTGTCCACGGAAACGTCCCCGCCTGCTTGGGTATAGCTGCCGGCCCGGTGGTTGGAATAGGCCAGAAGCATCGCCCCGCTGCCGGTCAAAGACCCGCTGTCAACCTGCAGATTCGCCGCCGGGCTGTTCTGCCCCACATAGAGAGTTGAAACCGCGGCATCGCCGCCCGCCACCACTGCGGGCGTGGTAATAAACAGGGTTGCTTCCTGCGGCGACCCGTTGGTTGGAACCGGCCCGCTCCAGTTTCCCGCGTCAAACCAATCCGAGGAAACCGCCGCGGTCCAGTCCGACGGCAGCGCCGTTCCGGTATCCACCACCTCGATGCTGCCGTCGATATACAGGCGGGTCAACTCCCAGTCCAGTCCGTCTTCCAGCACGGGCAGGACCACGGAATCAAACCGGTTGGTTGTCCCGTCAATTCCGTCGATGAAATGAAAGACCTCTCCCGCTTCCGGATCAAAGTTTTCGGGGACTGAGAATTCAAGGGTTCCATCAAACCCGCCGGCGTTTGGATCGAGTGTGACAACCGTTTGATCCGCAATGGACAGCGTTCCGCCCTCCAGCCGGCAGGAGTTGGTGATGATCAGGCGGCCCGCGCCGGAAACCGCCAGCGTTTTTCCGTTCAGATCCAGCCCGCCCGTAATCCGCAGCGAGGTATTGGTTACCGCAAGGAACACGGTATCGCTCTCCAGCGACAGCTCGGCCTGGATTTCATGACTGCCCTGTTCGACCGTGAGCCGGCCCAAACCATCCTCCGATTGAATCACCAGCAACTGCGAACCGTCCAGCGTGTAGGGCTGGCTGTTGCGGAAGGTGATGCCTTTGACATGATGGGTGTGGAGAATCTCGATGGAGTCCACTTCCAGCGCGACCAGCGGACCGTTCAGTGGATCAATCCGGATGCTGCGGATCACCTGATCATCCCATTGCGCGTGCCCGGCCAGAGGGAAAACGAGATCCTGAAACTCTCCATTCCCGCTATAATTAACCGATCGGAGCCTATCTGCGGCAAAGGAGTTTGCCGCAGCAGTTCCCCAGTAAAGATCCACACGCGCATTACTGACCGCCGCCCGCATGCGAACGACGATGCTCGGAACAAGATTCCCGTAAAACGAGAGATCCGTCCGCTTGATCTGCGGGTCATTCGAACTGGGCGTTCCCTGCAGCACCCCGCCGGTTACGTTTGTATTCACCAGTCGGGTGAGCGTCCAGCCGCCGGGATCGTTCTCGGTGTTGAACAGCCATTCGAGCGAACCGGACGGTACGGTGACGGTGGCGGGGCCGGTTGCGGCGCTGCCGAACACCGCCGTTTCATCGGCGGTATCCGCCCGGCCCCAGTAGTGCCAGTTGAGCGGCTCAAACCAGTCGCCGGAGCCGGAAGAAACCCAGCTGCATTCCCCGTCGGACGGCGGATCGATGCTCAGTTCCGAGCTTTGGAAACTGACCGGCGCACTGCTCACGGTTTGCAGGAAGTTTCCGGCGGCATCGAACTGCAGGATGCGCCCGCCGCTTTCGCGAATGTAGACATCGCCGCCGGCGGCCTGGCCGAATCCGTCCGGATTAGTCAGCGCGGCCCCGTCAAAGGTGGCGCCCAGCGCAAAACTGCCCAGCGGGGCGTCCTCATAGTCTGTTTTTTCGTAGCGCAGCACATCGCCGCCGCTCAGCTTGAGCACATGGTCCGGAGCGGCAGTCCGGAAGTCGTCAATGCGGTGGAAGGTCAGCAGGTTGGAGTCGTGCCCGCGCTCCGGATCGTCGCCGCCGACCGGAAAGGCGGTGCGCGAAGCCACCACCATGTCGTCGCCGTCGACATCAAAGTTCAGATAGCCGAAGCCGTCGGTTTCATAGTCGGTCGAGTAGAGAAAGATTTTTTCGACATTCCAGTTCACCAGATCGGGCGAGCTGAGCAGCGCGGCGGTGTTGCGGATCAAATCGTTGGCGATCGAGGTATTTGAATGCGCGGGCAGGATCGGATTGCTGAGCACGAAAAACCGGCCGGATACCGCATCATAGCCGGCGCCGAATTTTTTCTCACCGCCCGGCAGCGACACAAAGTTATGCCAGGGATCGAACGAGACCTTGCCGGTCGAAGGGTCCACCTGAGCCAGCGCGCTCAGGGCATGCTGCTTGACCTTGGGCAGAATGGAAATCCCCTGCTCCGGCGAGGCGGCAATCTGAGCCTCGCCGATGAACTCCCCTTCGGAAGCCCAGCCCTCCTCGTAGGCGGGAAACCCGCCGACCAGTCTCCAGGACGCAGTATTCATCCAGTTCGATGTGATCGGCGCAGACATACTGGCGGCGGAGGCCGCGCTCCAGAGGCGATCACCGAAGACGACCGGATTGTTCGGGGTCGCCGACCCGCCGTTGCTGAAGGTCGCAGTCTGGGTCCAGGTCACTCCGTAATCCGTCGATTTGCAGACCACGGCCTGCCCGCCGTCATCCTTGTCCACCCCGAGCATGTAAAGCGCGCCGCCGTACTCAACCAGACTGCCGCGCAGCAGGCCGCTGAGCGTGGCAACTTGGGACCAGGTTATCCCCTGATCGGTGGAGCGGAAAATCGAGGTCTCGCCGGAGGAGGAAGAACCGGAAAACCATCCCGCATATGCGTGGCATGCCACATAACTGCCGTCGGACAGAACTGCAATCTCCGGATCCGAGATGTATTTCGCGGGAGTCGTCTGCCCCCAGTAACTTAGCGACTGGTGGTCCAGAACGACGCCCGGGACATTGCCGAAGTCGACGCATTGCGCGGAGAAAGGAATGAGCAGCATCATCCCTGAGGTCAGAGTCAACCAAAGGCGGGTTTTGTTCAGCATATTTAATCTCCACTGGAATTTTCAGACGATGTAAAAGGCATTTTACTGTCATTCGGATCTGAGCTCAAGCACCAGCTGCGGGGCATCGTCGCGGTCACCGGTCGATTCAAATGCATCGATTTCGGCATACCTCAGCGTCGCCGAGGGGGTGCAGAGGCCTCCCCCGTTTCGCATCTGTCTAATTGTTTATCACAAACAACTGAGTGAGGGCAGCCCCCGATGTACCAAGCTCTGTGGCGGCCATAAGCCGCGCGCAGCAGTGCCATGCCGGCCCTGCTATGTCTTCGTGTAAGCTGGTCTCAGGCCTTTGATCATTGGGTAGTGCTTGATGTTGAGCGTCTTCAGGTCGGCATCCTCGGATTCGGCTGTGGCCGCGACGATGGCGTCAGCCAAACCGACGCCGTGAACCTTGAAACAGTCCCTCTTGTAAAGACCTCCAGTCCGGGCGAGTGATGGAGTCACCGGCACCACTTGAAACAGGGACATCAGGTTGTCCAGCGTATCCAGTTCCTCATCACCTCTCACCCCGGCATAGAGCTCCGCCGCAACGATGCTGGACAGGATGATGCGAGACGAGTGTTTCTGCACCAGTGCCACGGCCTTGGGATGGCCCCGCAGGAAGTCAATCATCACATCGGTATCGATAAGGACGGGCCTGGGCATAACATCAACCCCTGTCCCATGATTGGCGTACCGCATTGAAATCGGGCAGATCGCTGCGATCCCGCCACATGCCGGCAGCGCTATTCAGAACAGAAGCACGACGGCGATCACTGACCGTGTCGAGCATTCGATCAACCGCTTCTCGGATAAGCTGCGCTTGCTTCTTTCCCGTGGTCTCGACAAGGGCACTGAGTCCTGCTCGCTCTTCCTCTGTCAGGTATATTTGCGTCCTCACCATCTTGCACCTCCAATGTATACACCATACATTATACGTCACAGCCCTGATGTCAAACGATCAGATCTTTCTGTCCAAGGTTCTATCATTTTTTCGCAGCCTGAAAGCGTAGCGATACCCCAGACGTTATGGATGAGCCGCCGTGCACATAAACTGCGCCTGTGTGACCGGCGTTTTCACGGCAGGCTCAAGCCACTGGCATTTTTTTTATTCTTCATAATGGGGATATTGTTCGGGATTCGGTCCGATTATCTCTAATATTTGTGGCGCTTCAATTTCTGAATCAGCTTTCAATGAACGCATTTTACGAATTTCAAAAATCCAATCATCTCCAAAATCAAATCTGTAATACAGCTTCTTTCCGCCAAGAGGCCAAATGTCTTTTAACAGAGCTTTGTCGAAATAATTTTCTTTTTCCCCCCAGCTTTCGACGCTTGTCAGATAGTTCCGCTCTGCCCATGGAGAAGGGCTATTAGCTGTAAAGAATGTAAATGGATGATCATCATCGAACTTCACGGCTTCCTGTATTCGGTAGTGAAGATCGTACAACGATTCAGAATCATCCAGTGCAATAATGCGTATACACTCCTCTTTAAGATAGGCTCCGTATACGCATTCAATTTTGAGTTTTATTATCATGTTCTTTCTGCTGCCAACGACCCGGGTGAGCGTCGGCGTCAGCCGACTATCAATGAAATCAGACAAACTATAATGATATGTTCGATTCCTTGTTGAATGGGTGATTAGTGTAAAATTCCCGTTCTTCACCCGTTAATTCGGGCTGAATATCCACTTCCCAGTCTATGCTAACCGATGGAGGATCCGAATTTATTAAATCCTGCAAGCGGCTTAGATCGTTTTCGGATTGCACAACTCCAAAAACCTGAAGTGAACCACCAAGACCGGTAAAGGGTCTTAGCCAAATAAATTCGAAGGCGGGATCGCCTGAAACATGCAGTTTCATTTGGGCTGAATAGTCGCTTGCGATTCGCATTCGACGTAGCTGTATTGAGCCAGGGCCAAACAAACGTGCACCAACAATGCCAACACTTGCCACAACGGCGATAGCCATTATCTTTCGGAAGCCATCTTTGGTTATTATCTTCATGTGGTTTTATTTAACAATCGAACTTATGGGTATTCTATGGAGCGCAGGGTTCCATAGACATGATTTTTTAGATGTTTCTTTCCAGCCGCCTTCATGACTTTGCGGCACACATCGCCCGCACCTGCAGCTTCCCATGATGAGAAATCTCTGCGGCTCTGCGCCTGCGTGGAATACACCCTCCAGCCGCAGCTGCCGCAGGGCTGCCGCCATGCGATCCGGGCCGGATAACAAGGGCCGCGGCGCACGGGCGGCCCCGGTTAAATTCGCATTTAAAGGTGGCTATCTGCATGCGAAAGGCCTTTAATGCACCGTTCAGTCAACATCCGGCTTAAGAAAAAACGCCGGATACCTGCCCGCCGCTGGCGGGCCCGCCCTGAGCGGAAACATTAAACCGGAAGTACAACCATGCCATCATTCATAGAAAAAGTCGGAAAACTGTTCAAAAAACAGGAAACCTATAAACCCTCGCAATCGAAAAAGAAAACCGCTGAAAAAGCCGGCGCCCCGCAGCCGCAGGAGCCCACGCCGCAGGAGTCGAAACCGCAGGGCGATCAGCCCCGCAGGCGCAGAGCCCAGGACCGGCAGCGCCCGCCGCGCGGCCCGCGCCCGCCGAAAAGCGAGCAGACCCCGCGCCCGGCGAAGAAAGATCAGCGCCAGCCGCGACCCATCGCAAAGCCCAAGGCAGAAAAACCGGCCGCGCCGTGGGACCCTGCCAGCTTCCAGGTGAAGCCTGAAGAGGGGAAGACCCGCTTCCAGGACCTCGACCTGCCGCAGGAAATCATGCACGCCGTCGCGGACCTCAACTTTCAATACTGCACGCCCATCCAGGCCGAAATCCTGCCGCTGACCATGGCGGGTAAAGACATGGCCGGCAAGGCCCAGACCGGTACCGGCAAAACCGCCGCCTTCCTGCTCGGCATCTTCACCGAGTTCCTGCGCAAACCCGCCGGCAGGCCGAAACCCGGCTGCCCGCGCGCCCTGATCCTCGCCCCCACCCGCGAGCTCGCCATGCAGATCCGCGACGACGCGGTCAAGCTCGGCAAATACACGCCCTTTAAAACCGTCGCCGTCTACGGCGGCATCGACTACGATAAGCAGCGCCGCCTGTTCGACGATGCGGTCGATATCGTCGTCGCCACCCCCGGCCGACTGATCGACTTCGCCCAGCAGAACGTCATCAACCTGCGCGGTGTCGAAACGCTTGTCATCGACGAAGCCGACCGCATGCTCGACATGGGCTTCATCCCGGATGTGCGCCGCATCGTCTATAAAACCCCGCCCAAAGAAAACCGGCAGACCCTGCTGTTTTCCGCCACGCTCGACGACGAGGTGATGCGCCTGGCCGCCGCCTGGATGACCGATCCCGGCAAAATCGAAATCGAGCCCGACCACGCCGCCACCGATCTGGTCGACCAGCGCGTCTACCTCGTGACCGATAAAGAGAAGTTCCCGCTGCTGTACAACATCCTCCAGAAAGAGGTGCTCGACGGCACCGCGCTGATCTTCACCAACCGCCGCGACCAGGCCGAGCGCCTGTGCGACACCCTCTACCGCTACGGCATCGACAGCGAAATGCTCTCCGGCGCCGTCAATCAGAACAAACGCCAGCGCATCCTGGCCGACTTCAAGGAAGGCCGCTGCAAACTCGTTGTCGCCACCGACGTGGCCGGCCGCGGCATCCACGTCGACGACATCACCCATGTCGTCAACTTCAACATTCCGGAGCGGCCCGACGACTACGTCCACCGCATCGGCCGCACGGGGCGCGCCGGCAAAAAAGGCATCTCGGTCACCTTCGCCTGCGAAATGGAGTCGTTCGAGCTGCCCGCCATCGAAGAGCTGCTCGGCGAACGCCTCGCCTGCATCCAGCCCGACGAAGGCATGCTCGAGCTGCCCGAACCGGTCCGCAAACCGCGCCCGCGCGCGCCGCGCGCACCGGCCGGACGCGGCGGCAACCGCGGAGGACCCCGTCGCAGCGGCCCGCCGCGCGGACGCTCCGGCCCGCGCCGCTAGCCCGGCAAGCCGCCCTGCCGGGCGGCTTTCTTTCTTTTCGACCGCGGAGAAAACGATCCTCTGAGTTCTGACTTCCGTCCTCCGGCTTCTGTCTTTAGACTCCCGCCCCATGAATGATGATTATGAACTGATCGACAGCGGCAACGGCCGCAAGCTGGAGCGCTTCGGCAGCGTAAAGCTCGTCCGCCCCGCCGGACAGGTCGCCTGGCGCCAAACACTGGATGAAGAAGCCTGGCGCGACATCTCCGCCGGCTTCGACCGCGAGGGCGGCAACCGCTGGCATAACCGCCACAACCTGCCCGACCAGTGGAACATCTCTGTCGCCGGCATCACCTTCAAGCTCTCCTCCACCGACTTCGGCCACCTCGGCATTTTCCCCGAACAGCGCGTTATGTGGAAATGGATCCGCGAAACCGTCCGGCAGCGCAAGGCGCAAACCGGCTCGGTCAGCGTGCTCAACCTCTTTGCCTACTCCGGCGGCTCGACGCTGGCCGCCGCGCAGGGCGGCGCGGAGGTCTGCCACCTCGACGCCTCCAAAGGGATGGTCGAATGGGCGCGCGAGAACGCCGCGCTCAACGGGCTGCAGGAAGCGCCCGTCCGCTGGATCGTCGACGACGCCATCGGCTTTCTGCGCCGCGAAGTCAAACGCGGCCGGCGCTACGACGGCATCATCCTCGACCCGCCCTCCTTCGGGCGCGGCAAAAAGGGCGAAATCTTCAAAATCCAGGATGCATTGCCCGAGCTGCTCACCCTGTGCCGCGACCTGCTCTCCGACAATCCGGCCTTTATCCTGCTGAGCTGCCACACCCCCGAATACTCGCCGATGATCCTCCGGAACCTGCTCACCCAGTGGCTCCGGGAACTGGGCGGAACCACCGACTGCGGCGAAATGACCCTCACCGGCAAACCCGGCGTCATGCCCCTCCCCAGCGGCGCGTTTGCCCGCTGGGTCCAAACGAAATGATCTGCCCATGACCGCACCTTCTGAACACCCAAACGATCCGCTGCACGGAATGACGCTGGAGAAGATTCTGCTGCAGCTGGTGGAGGATCACGGCTGGGAGCGGATGGGCCGTAAAATCAAAATCCGCTGCTTCCAGCTCGATCCGTCGATCAAATCGAGCCTGACATTCCTGCGCAAAACACCCTGGGCGCGCGAAAAGGTCGAGCAGTGGTTCATCGACGATTGCCGCCGCAGGCGGCGCGACCAATAATTGGGCCGCAAAAGCATCTAAACAGGGGGTTTTTAGGCAGCTATGAACATCGAAGTCCTTTATCACGACAATCATCTGCTGGCGGTAAATAAACCGGCCGGGCTGCTGACGCAACCGAGCGGAACGAACAAGGACAACCTCGAAGACCGTTCCAAGAGCTGGATCAAGCAGGAGAAGAACAAGCCGGGCAATGTGTTTCTGCATGCGGTCCACCGGCTCGACCGGGTTGTCAGCGGCGTCGTCCTCTTCGCCTGCACCGACAAAGCGCTCTCGCGCCTCAACGCCGACATGCGCGCCCGCAAGTTCACCAAGATCTATCACGTCGTCGTCTCCGGCGCACCCCCGCAGCGCGAAGGCTCGCTGCGCCATTTCCTGACACATGACGATTTTCGCGCCAGTCTCGCACGCGAAGGCGATCGCGATGCGAAGGAATGCCTGCTGGATTACAAGGTGCTCAGCAAATCGGGCGATCAAACCCTGCTGGAAGTTCAGCTGCACACGGGGCGCTACCACCAGATCCGCGCGCAGCTCGCGGCGATCGGCTGCCCGGTTCTCGGCGACGAAAAATACGGCTCCACCGTCAAACTGCCCGGCGGCGCGATCGCCCTGCACCACGCCCGGCTGACCGTCATTCATCCGGTGACGAAGGACGACGTGCAGATCCAGGCCCCGTATCCGCCGCACTGGCCCGCGTGACCGCGCCGCCGGCAGAATGGTTCGCCTGAACCAGCGGACTGGCCTGATCTATGAATCGAAGAAATCATGGTATCAACACGGTTTTCATGTTAATTAAGGAGATCCCGTGTTGAGGCTTACCTGCTTTCGCTGCAGCCTTGCCGGACAAGAAGAATAAAAAAAGGCGAGGGGATGAGAACGCCATGAACAAAGCATTTTTTTCAGTAAGCATCCTATTGGCGTGCGCCACAATCGGCTGGTCGCAGTCCACCCTGAATTTCCGCCAGGGTTTTGACTTCAGCTCCGACGGCAATACGGAAGGCTGGACGGCCGCCAACGCGTCCGTCACCGCAGGCTCCGGCCTGCTCTCCGGTTCGGTTACAGCAGCGGACCCCCAGGTTGCCAGGACAGGATTTTCATTTCCCGGAAGTGCTTCGAGCGGACTGCTCGTTCGCATGCGATCTTCGGTAAACGGGCGGGTGGATCTGTTCTGGGGACGGGTTGGCGCCGACGGCTATGCCACCGAGCGGCGTGTGCCTGTGAACTGCACAGGGAATGGCGAGTTTCAGACTTTGTTCTTCGCTCTCACGAGGCATGAGCAGTGGGACGAGAAAACCATTACCCGGCTTCGCATCGATCCGCCCGGCGGGGCGGGTGCGACCTTCGACGTGGACTGGATTCGTGTGCTGTCGTGGGACTATGACAACGACGGCTGGCGCGACGGGGTCGAAGGTGCCGGCGATGACGACGGGGACGGCCTGCTCAATCTGGAAGATCCCGATCGCAACAATGACGGAATCTCCGATGCGTGGATGCGTTCGATAGACAATCCGCCCGGCTGCATGCATTTTGATTTTGAAACCAGCGGGGATCTCGAAGGCTGGATCGCCAACAGTTCGCTGAATATACTGACCCATACAAACGGAACTGTGACTGCGGCGGTTGGCGGGTTTGACCCGCAGCTGATCAGAACCGCGACCTATTTGCAGTCGGGGCTGTTTGACGGACTGGCCGTTCGACTCAGTACGTCCCAGGCCGGGAGCTTGACGCTCTTTTGGGGGAATCGTTCGAACGATTCCTTCGACGGGGCCAGACACGTCACAGTTCCTGTCTCCGCCAACGATGGAAATCCCCAGACAGTCTATTTCGACCTGACCTCTGCCTCGGGATGGAAGGGATATGTGATTACCCGTTTCCGGCTGGACACGGACTTTTCTCAGGGGGTGCCGTTTGATATCGACTGGATCCGCACCTCTGACGGGGACTATGACCGCGACGGGCTGAGTGATGCGGCGGAAGGAACCGGCGACCCGGACGGCGACGGTCTCGCAAACTTTGAAGACCCGGACAGTGACGGGAACGGAGTTTCCGATTCGGATGAGGCCGCCCGTGGATGGAATCCGTATGTGGCGGACGAGTCCGTCATCGATTCGGACGATGATGGAGCCGGGGATGTGGTGGAAATTATCGCAGGTACAGGCGTGAACAATCCGGCGGATTCTCCCCGCATCAGCATTGCGATATCCAATGGGGTCACGGTGGGCACTGCGGGTAAAGCCAACCGCTCCTACGCGCTCGAAGTTTCGACGAATCTGACCTCGCAAGCCTGGAATGCAACCGGATCGGTCTTCCCTTTGAGCGCAGACCAGCCGGTTGCATGGAGCCTGCCGTCCGGACAGGCCGATGGCTTTTTCCGCACTCGGGTCCGCGGCCCGATGCAACCCCCGCTGTCCTTCCCAGACGGAGCGCCTGCCGCGAATACAGGCAGCACCGAGAACGGTATTCTCGACAACGGAACCCTTCGGCTCGAATCGGCCTATGCCAACGGCTGTTCGATTACTCATTTCTCGGGACCGTCGAGCGGTAATCTCATCAATATTCACGACCAGGGACGCCTGATTCAGCAAAGCTACTATGCGGGCACCTCTCTGGACCGGACGAGTGAAGGGCAAAGCACAAGCTGGACCCCGTGGCCGTGGAATCCGATTCAGGGCGGGGATGCCTCGGGCAAATCTTCGGAAGTGCTCGAGGTAAGCACCTCCGAGTTCGGCGGCGGCGTGTTCACCCGCACGGTTCCTCTCCTGTGGGATATGACGACGGGCGAAAAGGGTCAGTGCGTGATGGACCAATGGAATGAGTTTGAGCCGGGCATGTCGAACGTTGTGCGCGTCACCTGCCGCCTGATTGTGGACCGCGACGAAGGTGACATGTGGGGGGCGGCCAGGAACAGGCATCAGGAACTGCCGGCCGTCTACTTTATCCGGAATCTATCGAAGGTGGTCTCCTACACCAACAGTGTTCCCTGGTCCGGAGGTGCCGTGAGCGAGCTCAGCTACTCGCCCGGTCCGCCCTGGTTTCAGGCGGATCCGAGCGAATACTGGATTGCCATGGTTGATCCCGCCACCGACACCGGTGTCGGGCTCTACAGCCCGGTTGAATATGTGCATTGGAATTACGGGGCCGCCGGCAATCCGCCGGGCGGACCCACCAGTTCTGCCACCATGCACATGGCACCGGTCGGTGCGGTTATGATGGCAGCCAACCACATTCTGGTTTACCGCTACTGGCTGATTTACGGCGACCTCACCGAAATCCGCAATAACGTCTACGAGCTGCATGCCCGCCATCCTCACGGTTAATTGGGTACCATCAGTAGGTGAGATTGAGCATGGTTTTCGATCCGCGCAGCATTTCGACATCTCCGCGGTATCTGGAGGCGACGCGGCGCAGGGTCATGATGTCGTCGTATTCCTGAAATCGTCCGGCGTCGCGGGCGATGAGGTAAACAAAGTTGATGACGGGGTCTTTCAGTTTTTTTTCAGCATAGCGGAGCGATCCGACCGCATCCATGTGGTCGAGCACCATCGACATCTGGCTCTGGGCGGATGGAGAGGAGCCGCCGGAGCGGCGGACCGCAGGACGGGGCGGCAGGGTCAGCCGCAGCTCATCCGTTATATAGCGGGTCCAGTTGTACACGATTTTCGGCGGCAGTCCTTTTTTGGCGCGGGCCTCGTTCTCCTTCTCGAAAATCTGCCGGGCCTTCTGCTGAACCTGCGCAGCTTTTTCGCGGTAGCGGGCCAGTTCCTCGGGATCGGGGCCCTCGATCAGTTCGCCGGCATCGGCCGCAACCGCATACTCGCCGGCCGCACCGCACAGGACAAAGACCGTGTCGGCCGTCTGCTCCATGGCGGCCTGAACCGCCAGCAGCCAGTGGCGAACCCCGGACCCGAGAACCGAATCATAGGTGACGGGCGGATCGTATTCCCGGTCGACCCGGCCGACATTGTGCGGGTCGCTGTTGACCGGAGCCAGCCACTCTTTGAGCGCGGACCGGTTTTCCGGCGTGGCGGGCACGACCTGCGGCCGGAAAAGATCCACACTGCTTCCGCTGTAGACAAAGACGTTGAACAGCGTGGCTGACGGCATCGCGTCCACCAACCGGTGAATTTCGTCCTTGGCGTATTTGTAGGTGGTGTAACCGCCCTTGGCGTCCTCCATCATCTGCTTGGATGCATCCAGGATGAAGATGATTTTTTCGCCTTTGGATTTGGCCCCGAAGAAATCGACGGAGGAGACCCCGATATCCATGCGACCGGGCATGGCGCGGCCGCTGAGGCTCTGGCGCTGGATTTCAGACCGCCGGCTGAAATCCGGCTCCGGGGGCGGAGGCACCGGCAGCCGCACCGGATTCCGGGTCTGACTGAGCACCTGCTTCACCATGATGGGCCGCGGAGCGGTTCGCTGCATCTGCTGCATTTTGACCGGCATCTGCAGGACCCGTCTCGGCAGCTCGGTCCGCTCCATCGTCTGCCCTTTAAAAACAATCGACTGCTTGGCGGCAACACTCAGCAGAACCGTGGACCCGGCCAGGAAAACCAGCAGCAAATGCACCGCAATGCTGAGCAGGGCCGCCTCAACCGAGCAGCGGGCGGTCTTGCGCTTGAGCGCCAGCCAGACCCCCGCCTCGCGCCGCATCCACGGCCAATCGGTTTTCCGCAATGGTTTCACGTCAACAGTCTGCCGGATATTGATTCACGTATCGGCGACAGGAATGTCGCCGCTCCGGAGGGGGGACATTCCTGTCCCCTTTTTTCATAGGTCCAATATCAGTCAGGTTTATTTTGTTTGAGTTCCCCGTTTTTTGCGCCGCAGCAGGCGGATCGAATCCGCGCTGCGATTTATTCAGCGGCAGGCGGCCTGCCCGCCTCTTCCGCGGACGCCTCCTCTGCCGGGGCCGGTTCTTCCGCCGGGGCCGGTTCTTCGCCCGCCGGCTCGCCGCCCTTTTCGGAATTCGCTTTGGCCGCTTCTTCTTCCGCCCGTTTTTCGTCAGGGGTCTTGCCGTTTTTCAGTTCGTCGGGAACCTCACCGGTTTCGAGCATCTTCATCACCTGATCGCCGTCGAGCGTCTCATATTTGATGAGCACTTCGGAGATCAGCTCCAGTTTGTCGCGGTGCTCTTCCAGAATTTTACGGGCGGTTTCGTGCGCATCCTTCAGGATCTTGTCAATTTCGGCGTCGACCAGCTGCATCACCCTGTCGCTGTGCGCCTCGTCGCGGTGGATTTCCCGGCCCAGGAACATCTGATCCTGCCCGGAGCCGTAGTTGCGCGGACCGAGCAGGTCGCTCATTCCGAATTCGCACACCATGGCCCGGGCAATCCGGGTGGCGCGTTCGATATCGTTCTGCGCGCCGGTGGTGACATCATTAAAGATCAGCTCTTCGGCGACGCGCCCGCCCATCAGTCCGATCAGCATGCCTGTCAGTCGGGTGCGGCCCTGCGTATAGCGGTCTTTTTCGGGCAGCTGCATGGTGGCGCCGAGCGCGCGGCCGCGCGGAATGATCGTCACTTTGTGCAGCGGTTCGGTCTGCTCGGTTTTCGCCAGCACAATGGCATGGCCCGCTTCGTGATATGCCGTCAGTTTTTTCTCCTCGTCATCCAGCATATGGCTGCGCCGCTCGCGGCCCCACGACACCTTGTCGCGCGCTTCCTCAAAGTCGGACAGCTGTACCGCGTCCGCGCCGCGCCGCGCTGCCAGCAGCGCCGCCTCGTTGACCAGATTCATCAGATCCGCACCGGAAAAACCCGGGGTGCCGCGCGAGATTTTCTGCAAATCGACATTCTCGCTCAGGGTTACACGCTTCACATGGATCTTCAGGATTTCCTCGCGGCCCTTCAGGTTCGGCAGATCGATGAAGACCTGGCGGTCGAAGCGGCCGGGGCGCATCAAGGCGGGGTCGAGCACATCGGGGCGGTTGGTGGCGGCAATAATAATGATCCCCTCTTCGGTTTCAAACCCGTCCATCTCCACCAGCAGGGCATTGAGCGTCTGCTCGCGTTCGTCGTGCCCGCCGCCCATGCCGGAAAACCGGCTGCGCCCGACGGCATCGATTTCATCGACAAAAATAATGCACGGCGCATTCTTGCGGCCCTGCTCGAACATGTCGCGCACACGGCTCGCCCCGACCCCGACAAACATTTCGACAAAGTCCGATCCGCTGATATTGAAAAACGGCACGTCCGCCTCCCCGGCAACCGCTTTGGCGATCAGCGTTTTCCCGGTCCCCGGCGATCCGGCCAGCAGCACCCCTTTGGGCATCTTGCCGCCGAGCCGCTGGAACTGCTTCGGATTTTTCAGGAATTCGACCACTTCCTGGAGCTCCTCTTTGGCCTCCTCCACCCCGGCCACATCGGCAAACGTGATCTTGTTGTCCTCGTCCTTCTTCATCAGCTTGGCGCGGCTCTTGCCGAAGCTCATGGCGCGGCCGCCCGCGGCCCGCATCTGGCGGGACAGGAAAAAGTAGATGACGATGAAAATGACGGCGAACGGCACGACGTTCCAGAAGACCGGCCAGAAGGTGGACGGCGGCTTGAACTTGAAGGTCACCTCGTTCTGCTGCAGCAGGGTCAGCAGTTCTTCGGTAATCACCACATCGACCTGAAACGGCTTCGGCTTGCCGGTCGCCGGGTCGATCTCCGTCAGCACACCGCTCACACGGTCATCGCCGTTGGCACCGCGAACAATTTCGCACTTGATAATCTTGCCGGTTTTGACCAGCTGAATGAAATCGGGGCTGTAGTCCAGCTTCTGGTCCGCCGTCGTCTGCTGCTGCTGGTTCATAAACAGCGTCATCACAACAACCGCCATCAGCAGGAACCACAGCGAAAGCCCGCGCATCGGCACCGGCGCTTTCACCTGCGGCGGCTTCTTGCGGTCATTTTTTTTCAGCAGCGGCACGGGGGTTTTGATCTTCTTTTCGGTCATATTGAAATCCTTATGGGTAGAAAGTTTCGACAGACTACCCGCCTGTATCCTGATTATCAAGCCCTGCGCGGGACTCTGCTCAACAGGGCTTAGAGGGCCGGGCGCAAGATTTTTCTCTATTCGATTTGTTTGTATCGATAAAACGGTATTTAATGTTTATGCCATAGAATCATTGAACGGAGAATGCAAAACATGAGTGAACTGGAACGGAAGACAGCCGGGATTCCCACCTTAAAGCGGCTGCCCCTGTATTTGCGGCTGCTGCGCCGCATGAAAGAAGCCGGCGAGCCCTATGCGTCGGGCGCGGTTGTGGCCCGCGAACTGGAACTCGACCCGATCGTTGTCCGCAAAGACCTCGCCATCACCGGCGCCGTCGGCCGCCCGCGCCTCGGGTTTGAAATCAACGAAATCATCACCGCGATCGAAGAGTTCCTCGGCTGGTCGAACACCTCCGATGCCTTCCTGGTGGGCGTCGGCAACCTCGGCACCGCCCTGCTCGGCTACCAGGGTTTCGAGCAGCACGGACTGCGCATTGTCGCCGCCTTCGATGCCACCCCCGCTCTCATCGGGCAGAAAATCCACGGCAAAACCATCCTCGACATCGAAAAGCTGCCCGAGCTCGCCAGACGGATGCACGTGCAGATCGGCGTTATCACCGCCACCGCGTCGGTCGCGCAGGGCATTGCCGACGCAATGATCGCCGGCGGAATCCGCGGCATCTGGAACTTTACGCCGGCCAAGCTCGTTGTGCCGGCGCACGTCATTCTGCAGCGCGAGGACCTCGCCTCCAGTCTGGCCGTGCTCTCCCACCGCCTGCTCATCGGCCACACCCCAAGCTGACCCGACATTTTTCAGGCGGCATTGGACCCGTGGAATCATTCGTCATCCTCATTTCTTTGCCCTCGCGCGGTCTTTTTGATTCTCCCGGCCCTGCAATAAACCAGCGGCCCAATCCGTTTGCAGGGTTCGCCCACAACGCATGGAGATTGAAATGACACTCAAACCGCTCCTTCTGCTCATTGCAGCCGGCACCCTCGCGGGTTATGCCGCAGACATCAGCAAGCCCACCGGGTGCTTTGCCAGCAAGCTCACCGAGCGGGCGGTCGCCAACCCGTCCCTGCAGGGCGGACTGATCCGCACAACCTGGGCGAAACTCGAGCCCTCGCCCGGCCGGTTCGACTTTTCGTCGATTGAGGATTCACTGCGTCTGCTGCCGAAAGACAAACAGTGGAGCCTGGCCGTGCATGGCGGATGGTCGTCGATGGATACCGGGCAGGCCGTCCAGCCGTCGAGGTTCAGCACCGGTTCCATGCGGCCGCGCAAACCGAATGAGCACATGTCTCCGCCCTGGCTGGTCACGGAATACGGGGCCGAAACCTTCCCGGCGCACTTCCGGGGGTATGCCGTCAACATGCCCAAATACTGGGATCCCTCCGTGCAGCGGCGGCTCGCCTCCATGCTGCAGGCCGTGGCAGAAAGGTACAGAGACGATGAGCGCTTAAAACTGGTGTATGTCCCGCAGATGACCGGCAACGGCCTCGAAGGCCACTTCAACGGCGTGCCCGCAGAAGACCTCCTGCGCGCCGCCGGATTGTCCGCAGGGCAGGAAAAAGAATTCGCGCAGCTCTGGACACAGGCCGCGCTGTCCGCAATCCGCGCCACGGCCTCCGCCTTCGGCAGCCGGGCCATCGCCTTTGAACTGCATGAACTGCTGGGCAGCGCGGATATCCCGCTCCGCATCATGAAGGAAATCCAGGCCGATCCGGAACTGAACGATCAGGTCGGGATCGGCATGTGGTGGATCTCCGGCAGAACCGACTACCAGCCCGATCTGATCCGCGCGCTGGAAAAATTCCCCGGGGATCTCTACGGACAGGTGATCGGCCGGTCCGATCAAACCCACCGTTTCCGGAACGGCGATTACGCCACCGTGTTTGAGCAGGCAAAGCAGCTGGGCATGCGCTACATCGAGCCGTGGAACTACGAATTCGAAAACAACACCTGCAACGACCTGATGGATGAATTCAACCGCAGCACCCGGAAAACCTTCGCCTCCGGGCGAAGCGGCAGCCTGTCGCCCTGAGCCTCCCCATCGTTCCAGGGTTTGGAAACGTAGAGCGTTTTAGAAAACAGTGCGGTCATTCTCACAGGCTTCTTCGGAATCCCGAAGAAGCCTATCCTGCAAAAAAACTTGCAGGACAGCCTTCCCGAAGGGAGGCTGTGACAGGCTGCAACTCAACTTAAAACGCTCTAATGCCTGCCCGCGGCTCGCCGCGCGGGCGGAGGTCTTTTTTTTTACCAAATTTCGGTTGAAATTTTACAGCGCTTGCCGCGGTTCCGATCTACCTTCAGACCCCTAATCTCAAACCCGCTGGAGACCCGATGAAACCGATTTGCCCTGAATACCTGAAAATGTACGGCGAGCTGGCCATGCGCGCCAACCTGAACTTCACACGGCTGGAAACCGAAAAGTACTGGCCGGAAACCATTTTTGAGATGGACCAGCACGCCTGGCCGGCCGACTGGGAGGGCCGCACCATGCTGGCGCTGACCATGCACGCGCAGGTCACCAAACGCGAACCGGCCTTCCTCGATGCCATTCTGGAAAAACTGCCGCTGCGCCTGAACGAAAAAGGCTACGTCGGTCCGGTCTATGACGACGGCGTCACCCACGAACAGGCCATGGCCGGCCACAGCTGGATGATCCGCGCCCTGGTGGAATATTTCAACTGGAAGAAGCAATCCGATCCGGCCCAGGCGCAAACCGCCCTGACCGTGCTGAAATCCATCATCAAAGGACTCTACATTCCGCAGACCGAAAACTACGCAAACTACCCGGTCGTCGAACCGGACCGCTACGACGACCCGCGCTGGATCCTGTCGCACAAGCAGTCCAAAACAAAAACCCACGCCGGGACCTCGGACTGCGGCTGCGCCTTCATTGCCATCGACGGCGCAACGGCCGCCTATGAGCTACTCAAAGACGAGGCGCTCAAGCCGCTGATCGAAAACATGATTGCTTCGTACGCATCGCTGCCGCGCGAGGAGCTGCACGTGCAGACGCATGCCACGCTGTCCGGCATCCGCGGCATCCTGCGCTACTACCGCATTACCGGCGGACAGAACTATTTGGAACTGGCCGTCAGAACATTTGACCTCTACAAAACCAAAGCATGGACCGATCACTACGCCAACTACAACTGGTTCGGCCTTCCCCGCTGGACCGAACCGTGCGCGGTGATCGACTCGTTCATCATTTCGCAGGAGCTGTGGGAGGCCACCGGCGAAGAAGGATATCTGCGTGACGCCCATCATATTTTCTACAACGCCATCGCCCACGCCGAGCGCGCCAACGGCGCGTTCGGAACCGACCTGTGCGTCGGCGCCAAAGTGAAGCCGCCCAAAGAAACCGGCGGCACCGACAGCTACGAATGCGACCAGGCCATCCTGTTCGCCAAAGCGCTGACCTACGAGGTGTTCTGGTGCTGCAACATGCGCGGCGGCGACGGGCTCTCCCGCGCGGCCATGTACTCCTTCTACACGGATGGCAGCACCGTTACGGTCCCCTGGTTCCACACCTGCACTGCGGAACTGAGACTCGACAACGGCTCACTCAAACTGCACGAAAAGGCCGACTATCCGTTCAGCGGAAACGTCGTTTTCCAATGCCTGGAAAACACCGCCGGCGCCGTGACGCTGAAATTCTTCGCCCCCGGGGCCTGGAGCAGCGCTGCCGCCTCTCAGGTTCTGGTTAACGGCACGGCACTGGAAACCACGTACAACAACGGGTTTGTTTCCATTACAACGGACCTCAAGGCCGGCGACACCGTCGCCTTCGAATCCGACATCAAGCTCTACACCTTTGACCGCCACGAATGTGTGAACAACTCCAAGGATCATTTTTCCTTCCGCCACGGCCCGATGATGCTGGGCGTCAAATCCGTGCTCGAAAGCGCAGAGGACGAACCGGTTGAGCTGACCATCCCGCGCGATGCGCAGGCCAAAGCCCTGGGGGCGGGCCGCTGCGAAATCGCCGGCCACCTGCTCCAGCCGATGTGGGGCAAGGAAAACCTCATTGCGCCGCAGGACGTCTTTCAGGTTCTGTTCAGAAAATAACCGGCCCGCAATTTCCTGCGAAAGATTGGAGCCAGTGGAGGGAGTCGAACACCCGACCAGCTGATTACAAATCAAGTCTCCGAAGTTAAAATAAACAGTGTTTTTAGCTATATACGGCATTTAAAACATAAATCTTTGGTCAAACTTTGGAAAATCGCTTGTTTTTCAGACCGCTGTAGTCTTTAGTCCTCCTGACGCTTCAGGAGGGTAAAAACATGACGCAAATCAAAGGAACACTGGAACAGCGGAAGAATTCAAAATGGTGGTATGGCTGCTATCGGGCGAACGGCAAGCGCAAGGCTGTGAATCTGCGGGTTGAGGTCAGAGGCACGCCGCCCGCACCGGATCAGGAACACGGAAGCGTTCACTTTGAAAAATCCCGTAGTGAAGCAGAGGCGGCCATGCGCACGCACCTGGAAGAACTGAACGGCAGCCGAAAGACGGAAGAGTTTGCACAGGCCGTCCATGAAGCCCGCACGGGTCGCCGGGTAGATGCGTACCAATTGGAAGACCTCATCCGTCTTTGGACGGAAAAGCCAAGAAGCAAACCCGTCAGCGAATCGCACCAGCTCACATGCACCAACTATATTGCAGGTTTTCAGGCCTGGTGTGCCGAACATTTCCCCACGGCAACCCGGCTTGAGCACATTTCGCCGGATATTGCCCGCGCGTTTCTTGACTGGCACGAAGCACGAGGGATTACAGCCAGAACATGGAACTTCATCCTCGGAGTCTTAAAGGCCGCCTGCCGCCGGGGTGGGTGCACCGCTTTTGATGAGATACCGCAAAAGCCGTTGGAGACCGTGCACCGCATCCCGTTTACGCCGGATGAATTGGCGGACGTACTGGAAGCCGCCCGTTCCGATGCACTAATTTACCCGCTGGTTGTAACCGCCGCCTGTACGGCCATGCGTAAAGGAGACTGCTGCCGCCTGCGCTGGGAAAATGTTGACCTGCTGGGCGGATATATCACCGTCAAAACATCCAAAACCGGGCGAACGGTGGACATACCCCTTGCCGATCTTCTGAGGCAGGAAATCGAGAAGCAGGACAACAACAAATCTGAATACGTCTTTCCAAAGCTCGCAAAACAATATGCCGCCAATGACATACTTCTGACCAAACGGTTTAAAAAAACCCTATCTGAAGCCGGATTTCATGACGGCAAGGCCCCGCCCGCCGAACTGGTGGCCTATGACCCGCAAGAGCTGACCGAAAAAGCCGAAACCTACTTTCAAACCATCCCCACCGATCAGAAACGCGACAAGGCCCGCGCCGTATTCGCGCAGTATACCGACGGGAAACCGCTCTGCCAGTCCGCCGAATTTGTGGGTGTCTCCAAATCCACCGCATCCGCCTATCTGAACGAAATCGAAACCGAGACGGGCATCGCCTTCATCCGCGGCAAAAAACGCCCCTCTGAGGCCATTCTACCCCCGAGCCGGGGCAAAGTGCGCATCGAACGACCGGACGGCATAAAGCAGGCATCTGTGCGCGATTTTCACGCCTTGCGAACGACGTGGATCACTCTTGCGCTTATGTCAGGGATGCCGCTGGAGCTGGTGCAGACTGTCACTGGCCACGCTACGGCGGAAATCGTCATGCAGCACTATTTCAAGCCGCAGCGCGAACAACTCCGGGCCGCAATGCAGAAAGCACTGCCCGGACTGTTGACCGCCGCCCAGCCCATCCCGGCGCAGGAACCCCTACCGCAATGGGCGAGAAATTTGGCCGAGGACATCACCCCGGAAAACTGCATGAAAATCCGGGCGCAACTGCTGAAATCATAGCCGCATTACACAAGTCCCCTTCAAATAGAAGGCAAAGTGGGATGTCACAGCTCTTATCAGAGCCGATGTCTCACTTTTTTCAGCAAATCAGGATAACCCTGTTTTTATTGATCAAAATGAAAGTTACGGGCTGATATTCATACAAGATGTTAATAACAACCTCTGCCGCACGCCTTCCTAATCGTTGGCGAATACTAATCGTAACGCCTTAATATAAAACATGTTGCCTCCATTCGCACCCCTGCCTTTTTGCGCAAAGCTAAAACTTTGATGTTACACTTTTTCTCATGTTAGTAAGGGAGCATCACATTTAACCCGCTTCCTGCAAGGAGAAGTAAAGTGAAACAACATCAATCACTGATAGCTACGATCCCCGAACCTATCAAAAAGGCAGTGGAAGCACTGCTTGCCCCACACTTCCCAGGGCTGACCTACGCCAAACTGGAAGTTATGCTTTCGGTCGATACCGAAAGAGAAACTGGTGAAGAGTTGGTGCCGCTCAGCATCGCATGCTCCACCCTGAAAATATCCATGCCGACGCTCAGACGCCTTATCGAGGCCGGAGATCTTCGGCGCATCCGAATCCGCCGCCGTGTCTTTGTGCGTGCCGATGACATTCAAGCCATCATTGCGGGCAAAGCCCCGCGCAAGGACGCAGAGCCGACCGAAACACAACCGACCCCTGAAGCCAAAGCCGAGCAGTCTCGCCCGGGTCGCAAGCAGTGGTAGGAGGTCTGTATGAACTTACTAACCGAAGCGGACTATAAGGCGGCAATTCCCCTCCCGATTAATCATGAGCCTGTGACGTATAGGAGGCGGTACAAGTGCCCTTCTTGCGGATTGAAGGGGCGGCGTAGCAATCGGAACAGGGGAGCTTTTATCGATTGCCCCGTTTGCGGGGTGTGCTTTCCTGCCGAAGTCCAGAAGCAGCAATAGGAGGATTTGGTATGGAGCGCGGGTACATTAAACTCTGGCGGGCAATCTGCGACAGCGAGTTGTATTTCAGTGAAAAGTTCACGAAGTCGCAGGCATGGATAGACCTTCTCTTGCTTGCCAACCACAAACAAAACACCCTCTTCGTTCGCGGAATTGTTGTCAAGCTTGAGCCAGGCGAAGTGTTGGCGGGTGAAGAATATCTGGCGAAACGCTGGAAATGGAGTCGCGAGAAAGTTCGTAACTACCTTTCGCTGCTATCTTCAGAAACCAGACAGCAGATTATCTGGAAGAAGAGCAATGTTTGCAGTGTTGTTGTTATAGCCAAATGGCATTTGTACCAGCAAGACCGAACAGCAAACCGGACAACAGAAAAACATCAGACCGAACAGCAGAAAAACATACCTAAGAATGAAAAGAATGATAAGAAGAGCATCTGTCCGGAGCCGAAATCCGTCTCCAGCCCGGCAGAAGAAAAAAAATTTTTGACTTTCTCATGTACGGGAGAATCCAAAGAGTTCCACTTGCTAAAACCCAAAGTCGAAGAGTATCGGAAAACTTACGACACGCTGGATGTTGAGCAGGAACTGAAAAAGGCCCGTCAATGGCTTTCTGACAATCCCGGGCGACGGAAAACGGCGAGGGGCATGACGCGCTTTCTCGGCAACTGGCTTTCACGCGCTGCCGACCGGGGCAGCTTTATGCAGCAGTCAGACCGGAAACCCAGGCAAAGGCCGCTCGACTGCAATGGCAATCCGATTCAGGAGGTAATTTCGTCATGAGCGAGTTTCAGAAATCTCTCATCGGTGCGTCGATCATGCAACACGACTCACAGGCTCCCGCTATTCTTGAAGCGGGCATCACACGCAACCACTTCACCGGAGAGGCCCGCATAGCATGGGCGAGCATAGAATGCATGATAGCCGATGGTAAGCCGCTCAACCTGCTAACACTTTGCGAGGAAGCCAAAGGGCGGATAGATGCCCGCTTCGTGGAAAAGTGCCTTGATGCCAGTCTATCTGCGGCCTTCACCGACTACAACATTGAGCAGGTCAAAAAGGAAACGCTCTTGAGGCAGGCAAAGGATGCCGTCGAAGAATGTCGCAAACAGTTAAGCATTGCAACGCTGGATGATGCCGAGACCATTCTTACCGATTGCCAGACTCGAATGCTCCAGATTGTGAACGCCGCCCCAAACAAGACAGTCCCGCTGCACGATCATATCAGCAACTTTGTTCGGCAATGTGAAAAGGGCGAAGCAGGCGTAATTCCGTGGCCGCTCGAATCCATTGCAAACCAGTACGGGAAGCTGTTGGAAGAATTTATCATTATTCACGCACTTCCAAGCATTGGAAAAACAGCTTTGGTCATCCAGTGGATCACGCACCTGCACGGAAACGGATTCAAAACCGCCTTTGCCTCTCTGGAAAGCTCGGCGAGGGCAATTGCTCCCCGCTTTCTCTCTCATGTTGGACAAATAGATACACTGCGAATGAAGCGGGGCTACGTCCCCCCTCAAACCCGACAAAAGGCAGAAAAAGCCGTTCAGAAGGTCAGCGAGTTGGGCATCGTCATCAAAGACGGACATATGACCGACTCACAGCTTGCCGCATGGTGTCGCATCCAGAAACAGGCCGGGGCGCAAATCATCTTCATTGACAACCTGCGCCATATCGACAGCTCACGAACCTTTCAAGATGAAACCCGCAAGTTCATGGAAATGAGCCTTGCCGTCAAACGTATCCGCGATCAACTGCGCATCCCGATAGTCCTGCTTCACCATTCAAACGAAAACGGTGCCGTCGGATGGAGTCGTGACATTGTGAAAGATGCAGACATCATACTCTCGCTCGAGAAAGACGGCGGACTAGGTGCTGGGGTAGACAAAATCAACTTCACCTTTCAAAAGCACCGCGACGGCGGAACCTGCACTATCCCCTTTGTGTTCAATAAGCCGTTCCAGACTTTCGATACAACTTTGTGATTGATAAAAATAGCGCTTGAAAGTCAGCAAGAAACTTTCATCACGGATCGGGGAACGCCCCCCTTACACGCGTAGACCGTTCATGTTTGCATCATATCATTCCACTCACAAGATAATGCTTTTTGAATCCGTGAGGCGGTAGTGATGAGAATGTTTGTTTGTCCCGCTTCGATTTTTTGAATGGTGCGAATGTTTAAATCGGCCTGTTCTGCCAATTTTTCCTGAGTTATGTTCTGCGCAACTCGAAGACGGCGAATATTTCCGCCGAAGGTTTTAAGTTGCTTTTGAATAGCCCTTTTCATTGCGGCACAGTGTGGCGTAGTGAACCTTTTGACAGAACGGCACAGCAGGGCGTAAAGTACTGGGAGACGAAGGAGGTTTATAAATGGCTAACGATGAATGGGGATTTTTGTTCGAGGTGGCTGTTACAATCGTGTTCGTTTGGGCAATGCTCATCGCAAAAAAGCATCAATCCATCCGAGCCCGACTGAGCCGACTGGCGGAAGCATACTTTCATGACTTACTCGAAGCCCGGGCAGCTCTGCTTTTTCTTAAATGCGAAAAAGTGTCATGTCGTTGCTCTTCGTTGCAGGATGCAGATAATGTCATTAAAGAGGCTGAGGAAGGGATTAGGGCTATAGAGCCTGTCGTTTATGCGCTTCGATGGGCCGAACGCAATACCAATAAAGATATACCCTCAGATCGCAGGAAACACCGCACAGAAAAACGCAAATGGAATAAATTGCTTTACACCATGCCGGGATACAATGACAAACTCATAGCGGAATTTGCCCGACTCTATCCAGACAATGACCCCCTGGAGGATGAATAATGAAAGCGACCGTCACAATACTGATCTTTTTTTCTCTGCTTACCGGCTGCATAAAAACCGGCAACAAGCTGGCCCTGCTCGAACTCGGCATGAGCAGGCAGGAGGTTATAAAAGTTCTCGGATCGCCGTTGTCAATCCGAGCCAGTAAAGAGCATTCTGATATGCCTGTTGTATTGATGGACTACGGATTAAGGCACAGTCATTGTCCGCTGGTTGCGAGAGATCACTACTGGATGATGTTTAAAGAAAACCAGCTCGTGCAGTGGGGTGAAATGAACGACTTCGGGCAAATTGAAAAAGCCGATTACACCCAAAAGCTGATCATTCAGGAACAAGACGGCCCGAAGCCCACCCAGCCACCGCGTTTTCAGCTGCAATAAAGTTGCGGTTGACGATTACGACTGTGTTCGCCGACCTCTCGCGGAGCGGACCCTTTCTTATGGACTCGAAAACCCTGCCCTTTTTAGGGACTCGAAAAAACCCCGCGTCTTTTTTAAAAGCATAGAAAAACAATTTCACCGAGGGATTGCGTCAGATGACAGGCTTGCCACCCGTAAGGGAAATTCAAGAACCTCCCAAACTCCCTGAAAAAAGAAATTCACCGCTGTAATTGCTCGATCCGGGCAGACCCGGCACCACCCATCCAAAAAACTTTGGTCAAACTTTGGTCAAACGTCCCGAAATAAAGCCAAAGTTCAGGAAGTAAAGCGGCAGGAGGGGAACACCCGATAAACATAAAAAACCCCGTCTCTATTGATCGAAACGGGGTTAAAAACTGGAGCCAGTGGAGGGAGTCGAACCCCCGACCAGCTGATTACAAATCAGCTGCTCTGCCACTGAGCTACACTGGCCCAAAAGTGTTTTCTCCGCCGCAATGGCTTCAAAAAGAGGCGGGATTATGCTGAATCCGGCAGGAATGTCAAATGTTGAAAACAATCATCCGCGCTTGTAGCCGGGGCGGTGGTGTTTCAAATGACTGAATCCGTAGCGCGAATAGGCCGCAATGAGTAAAAAAACCACAATAATCACCGTAAAAATCACCGTAAACAGACCGCGGTGTATCGAGGAGTCATAGGCGTCCTCAATAAAAAAATAGGTGGAAATCAATCCGCCAATCACACCGACAAACAGCGCAGCAACCAGCAAACCGCTGTAGGGCCGCAACTTGAACATCGGAACTCTGTCTCCTAAACCAATCATTTCCAGTCATCCTTTAATCTTTAAAACAGATTTTCAAGCACAATCCGTTCCGAACTTTTACGTTTCCCAAAAAACAGGTGAAACTGTGCGTAAATCCGGCTATATTCAGGTCGGCGCGGATCTCATGGTCCGGCCGATTCTCAATAATGATTTGAATTCAAGCCGCGTCACTCTCACCCGCGCCATGCCTGTCTGCCTTTCAAGCCCGGTTCCGCACGTCTTCTTCACCCGGTTTTTAACCGCAAACCACTGATCAACTGCTTGACGGCACCGGCGGTTTTTCAGACCATTGCTTTTCTTATATAAAATCAACCGAAGGATTTGCACCGTATGTCTTCCGAAACCCCGTTCAGCCCCGTCCCGTTCGTCTCAAAAGACCTCCGCATCGGCCCGCGTCAGGTTGAGGCCGTCGCCAGACTGTTTGCCGAAGGGGCAACCGTTCCGTTCATTGCCCGCTACCGCAAAGAGGCGCACGGAAACCTCGATGAAGTCCAGATTCTGAACATTCAGGAAAAGCTGACCTACTACAACTCGCTGGAATCGCGCCGCCAGACCATTCTCAAGTCGATCGATGAACAGGGCAAGCTGACCGACGACCTGCTGCTGAAAATCTCCGGCACCCTGTCCAAAACCGAGCTCGAAGACCTCTACCTGCCTTATAAACCCAAGCGCCGCACCCGCGCCACCATCGCCCGCGAAAAAGGGCTCGAACCGCTGGCCGAACGGATCGCTCTCCAAACCCTGGAAAACGATCCCGAAACCGAAGCGGCAAAATATGTAAATGCCGAGAAAGAGGTCGAGGACATCAAAGCCGCGCTGGCCGGCGCGCGCGACATCGTCGCCGAGCAGATCGCGGAAAAAGCCGAGGTGCGCGCGCTGACCCGCGAGGCCTACACCAAACACGGCATCATTTCTTCCTCGCCGCTCAAGGCCGATGCCAATCCCGAAACCTCCAAATACAAAGATTACTTCGACTTTTCTCAGCCGATCGCCGATATCCCGTCGCACCGCTACCTGGCCATCCGGCGCGGCGAAGCCGAAGGCGAGCTGATCCGCAGGCTGGAGATCGACGCCGACCCGCAGATCGAGCAGATCAAAGTCATCTGCGGCCTCAACCAGGCCTCGCCGTTCGCCGGCGAACTCGAGACCGCCATCCTCGACGCCTACAAGCGCCTGCTGATCCTCAGCGTACAGATCGATGTCTCGGTGGAGATGAAAATGAAAGCCGACCGCGCCGCGGTCGAGGTCTTCGCCCAGAACCTGCGCAGCCTGCTGCTGGCCGCGCCCTACGGCGAAAAACCGGTCATCGGCATCGATCCCGGCCTGCGCACCGGCTGCAAATGCGTCGCGCTCGACGCCACCGGCAAATATCTCGACACCCTCACCATCTATCCCGGACAAAGTCAGGAACAGAACAAACAGGCGGCCATCGGCCTCGCCGGGTTCATCGAAAAATTTGATCCGCAGGCTATCGCGGTCGGCAACGGAACCGCCGGCCGCGAAACCGAAGCCTTCACCAAAAAAGTGCTCAGCCTGATGAAAAAGACGGACATCAGCGTCGTCTCCGTCAGCGAGAGCGGCGCATCGGTCTACAGCGCCTCGCCGGTCGCCCGCGAGGAGTTCCCGGATCTCGACCTCACCATCCGCGGCGCCATCTCCATCGCCCGCCGACTGCAGGACCCGCTGGCCGAGCTGGTCAAAGTCGATCCCAAATCCATCGGCGTCGGGCAGTACCAGCACGATGTCTACCAGGAACTGCTCAAAAACAAACTCGATGAAGTGGTGGTGAGCTGCGTAAACCGCGTCGGCGTCGAACTCAACACCGCCAGCGCGCCGCTGCTCTCGCGCGTCGCCGGCATCGGCGACAGCCTCGCCAAAAAAATCGTCGACTACCGCAACGAACACGGCGCCTTCAAAAACCGCAGGCAGCTCATGGACGTCTCCGGCCTCGGTCCGCGCGCCTTCGAGCAGGCCGCCGGCTTCCTGCGCATCCACGGCGGCGATCAGCCGCTCGACGCCTCCGCCGTGCACCCCGAACGCTACAAGCTGGTGGAGCAGATTGCAGCGGACCTCGGCGAACCGCTCGAGAAACTGATCGGCAGCGTAGAAATCGTCAAGCAGATCAAAATTTCAAACTATGTCTCCGGCGATGTCGGCGAATTGACCCTCAAAGACATCATCGACGAGCTGAAAAAGCCGGGACGCGACCCGCGCGAGCAGTTCGAGGAAGTCGGCTTCCGCGAAGATGTGATGACCATGAACGACCTCAAAGAGGGAATGGAACTCAAAGGCATCGTCACCAACGTCACCGCCTTCGGCGCCTTCGTCGACATCGGGGTGCATCAGGACGGGCTGGTTCACATCTCCCAGCTGTGCGACCGCTTCATCAGCGATCCGGCGGAAGTTGTACGGGCGGGCGACCGCATCAGCGTGCAGGTGCTGGAAGTGGATATGGAGCGCAAGCGCATCTCACTGACCGCGAGAAAGAACGCCGAGCCGGCACCGAGCCGCGGCGGCAAATCCCGGCCGCCGCACAATCACGGCCCGCGCCCGCAGCAGAACCGGAACCAGGGCGGCGGCCGCCGGCAGCCACCCAAAGGCTTCTCCAATAACCCCTTTGCAAATCTCTAAGCCGCAGGAAACAAAGACACGGCGCAGAGCACCGTGCCGCGTAGAACGGTGCTCCGCGCCGTTTTTCCAATGCTTGGAAAACACCTTTAACGCAAAAACAGATTACGATTAGGATTAAGAGCAAGATTGGGATTGAGGGGATCACTCCCCCGGATATTTCATGCCCCACAGGGCGCGCAGGGAATCGGCGGTGCGGAGAATCCCGAGGGTTTCGGCGAGCGGCATCCCGGGGCTTTCGATCAGCCCTTCCCGCAGGCAGCGGTGCACCTCGCGGATTTCGTGCTCAAATCCCGGCGCCTCGCATTCGATCACTTCCGGCGCACGACCGGGGCGGGTGAGCGTGAAGCGGTCTGCGCCCGGGAAATGCGGCACCCGGATGATCCCCTTGGTTCCGGTGATAACGGCATCACGCGGACGGTCTTCCACAAACGAAGTAATCAGATCGGCCCGCCGCCCGCCGCCGTAGTCCAGATGATATTCCGACGTTTTATCGACTCCGGTCCAGGCCATCTTCGCCGAGCCGCTGACCCGATCCGGCGGACACCCGAACACCATACGGGCGTAGGCCAGCGGATAAACCCCGAGATCGAGCAGTGCACCGCCCGCCAGCCGCGGGCTGTACATCCGGTTCCACGGCATCGTCTTCATCGAAGGCGGCATCTTCACACAAAACGCCGCTTTCAGACTGGTCACATCGCCGATCACTCCGTCTGCAATCAGCTCGCGCAACTTGAGGGTCGCCGGGTTGAAGCGCGTCCACATCGCCTCCATCAGAAACAGATTCTGCTTCCCCGCCAGACCGATCAGTTCCTCCGCCTCCTCGTCATTGCGGGTGAATGCTTTTTCCACCAGCACCGGCAGATTGTGCTCAAAGCAGAGTTTGGCGCTTTCATAGTGCTCGGCATGGGTGTTGGCGATGTAAACCGCGTCGAGCTTTTCGCGTTCCAGCATATCGGCATAGCGGCCGTAGACCCGCTCGATTCCCAGCTTCTGCTGCAACCTCTTTGCGCGGCGCAGCGACTTGGACGCCGCCGCGACCACGCGCCCCTCCCCGATATTTTCCAATGCCTGGAAAAACTTCGGCGCAATCAGCCCGCAGCCGATAATTCCCCATCGAAAATCCATCCTGTCCTGATTATTTGGCATAGCTCGCTCAGAATTTCAAATTCCCCTGCCGCGCTCAATCAAAATCAACTGGACAAAAGAAAAACAAATTTATAAAAGGACCATACCTTCGAAGGTATGAGAAATTATGCACTCGCTGAATCCAACCCTGTGGAGGACCTGCCGGGTTCTCGCGAACATGAAACGCATTGAACTGCTGTACACACTCTTTGAGCACCCGGACCTGTGCGTGTTCGAACTCGCGGAAGCGACAGACATCCGTCCCGAGCATGCCAGCCTGCACCTGCGGGCTCTAAGCGCCCGCGGCCTGATCCGACAGACCCGCCGGAAAATGCGCCTGATCTGCCGAGCAGAAGCTAACCATGAACTCGATGCCCCGCCTCCTCTGCTGCACGCAATCAAACAATGCCACAGTCAAGGCATGGCGGCGGAAAAGGTGATTCGACAGTCAACCGCGTTCACACATGCGCGCCGAATTGAAATCATTCGGGCTATTCCGGAAAGCGGACTGGTTATGGATGCGCTTCAACAGCAAACACACATCTCCTACCCGGCCCTGAAACGCCATCTGAAAAAACTGGAGGCACGCGGATTTGTCGTTGTCGGCAGAAATTTCGTTCAGCGCGCGATCCCGCCGGACCCGCTCAGCCAGGCCCTGCTGCAGATCATCCGTCGCTCTCAGCGAGCCTGATAGACCGCCAGCGCTGCCGGCAGCTGCGCGCGCAGACCGGCTATGCGCTGGGCGCTCGACGGATGGGTGGAAAAAATGCTGGTCGCCGGATCATGCCCGGTCCGCTGGATCTCGGCCCGCTCCCAGATGCGGACGGCGGCGCGCGGATCGTATCCGGCACGGGCCATGTACCTCAGGCCGACCGAGTCCGCCTCCATCTCGTTCTCGCGGGAATAGCGGGTCATATACATCCCGTTGTGTATAAACATTCCGGCGGCGGCCAGCGTTTGCCAGAATTGACTGTTCTCCGAATCCTTTGTCACGATCAGAATGCCGGTCGCGATCAGATTGCCCGGCAGGGCTCGCGTCATCGCCTCGGTGGAGTGGCGGGCATTGACGTGGGCGATCTCGTGGGCAATCACGGCGGCAATTTCGTCCTCATCCTGCGCCAGCCCGTTCTCCGGATCCCACAGGCCTTCGTAGACCATGATCTTTCCGCCCGGCGCGGCCATGGCGTTGACCACGTTGGTGTGAATCAGGCAGACTTCGTAAGGGAACTGCGGGAGATCAGATACGGCGGCGATGCGGTAGACCATCTCCTGAAGCTGCGCCAACCGGCGGCGATCCGCATTCACCGCAATACCGCGGGCCCGCATCTGCTGGATGGTCCCGTTGTAAACCTGCGAGCCGAGATCCACATCCTGCTGCAGGGAATAAAAGTTGGTCGTCTGCTGCCCGGTCACGGCGTCCATTGTGGTACAGCCCGTCAGGGCCAGAAGCAAAGCACCGAACAAAAGAAAGAATTTTTTCATCATGGCCTCAGAAGTTGGTTTCGATCATCGGGCGATAAACCAGCTCATGCACCGTCACATCGGCAGGGGCTGTGATGCACTGAACGATCATTTGAGCCGCGGATTCCGGTTTCAGATAGTCAGGCCGGTCTTCGGACCTGAAATCGGTATCGGTCCCGCCGGGATAAACGCCGGTGACTTTGACGTTCACCTGCTGCGCTTCTTTGATCAGACACAGCGTAAACCCGTGAAGCGCGTATTTGAGCGAGCAGTAGGTCGAATAGTTCGGAGCGCTGGTGCGGGCGATCGTGCTGACCACATTCAGAATATGCCCGTTCCCGCGCTCCCCCATTTCCTTCAGCGCCTCGCGGCAAAGAAGATACGGCGCGCGGAAATTAATCGCATACGATGCATCGAGCCGTTCGGCTGAAACATCGACCACCGGCTCTTTGCCCGGGTTGGCTCCCGCATTGTTGATCAGGACGTCGATCTGTCCGAGGGCCGCGCGGGCAGCACCGTACAATGTGATGACGGCGGATGAATCGGACAAATCACAGATTTCTCCTAGACAGCCGGTTTCATTCTTTAATTGATCCAGCAACCGCCGGTCGCGACCCGTGGCGAAAACGGCAAAACCCTGCGCGCAAAGCTGTTTAACCACCTCGCGCCCGATACCCCGCGTCGCCCCGGTTACGAATACATTCTTTTTCATAGAAGTGCACAGCATGCAGAAAAAGCCGGAGTCTGCCAACTTCAGAAAATCACTCTTGTTCCGCCGGACGGGAATAAACCGCGCATCGAGCGCCGTGATCTCCAGCGGGGCCGGCAACAGGCCGGCAAGAGAAACCGTCTTTTCTGCCGCGTACCGGCCGGCCCACCCCGCGGATTGCGGATCAATCTTCGGCAGTTCTTCCGGCATAAATTTGCGGATCACGCCGGACGCACCGCGAACCGACGCACACCATGCGTCATAGTCCTTGCGCGAAGCACGAGCATACTCGCCGCGAAATGCCATACACTGCGGAAAGCCGGTTGCAAAATCCGCTTTTCCGTTCAGATCAGAACCACTCGCTGCACTGGAAACAACCGTCGTTCCGCACAGAAGCGCCATCACCAGCAGAGTGCATTTCCTCATCGCCCCCGTCTGCCGCCCCGGTTGCTGCAGGACTCGCTCAATTCATTTTCGGCAGGTCGAGCGAATCGAACTCAGACAGAAAGGCCTGCATGCGGGCGGCTATTTTTTCGACCCCGCCGGCCTCTTCGCTCTCGATGTTGAGCGGCAGAACCGGGTCGTGCAGCGATTTGCGCAGCAGCGCCCATCCATTGCCGGCCGAGACATCCACGGTCACGTGCACGCCCTCGTAATTGTTCGGCGTGGCGCTCCAGCCCGGCTCGTCGGCCACAAACTGCCTGAATGCTTTCAGCACGTCATCGCCGTAAGGGCCGAAATCGGCGACGGTAATTTTTGCGCGGAACTCTTTGGCTTCGGCCGGCTCGGGCAGACCGTCGACCAGCGTATCCACCCCGCCTTTTCCTTCGGCGTGCAGCTGCGCGGTTTTGATCAGGATTTTGGCGATCTGATAGGCCCCGTCGTCGAGGAAGTAGTTTTCTTTCAGCGCGCCGTGGCCGGAGGTCTCCATCGCCAGCCAGGACTCTTTGCCCTCGCCGTTGAGGCGGATTGACTCGTTGATGACGTTTTTATAACCACGCTGAAAACGGTGATGTACGCCGCCGAGTTTTTCTTCGATCCAGTATTTGAGACCGGTCGAGGTCACCGAGTCAGTGACGATGACGCTGCCGGGATGGTCTTCGAGCACGATGGTGGACATCAGCGCGATAAAGCGGTTGCGGTTGATCGGCTTGCCGTTTTTATCGACGGCGCCGGCGCGATCCACATCGGTGTCGAAAATGATGCCGAGGTCGGCGCAGTTGTTTTTTACGGCGGCGATGATGGCCTCCATCGCCTCCGGATCTTCTGGGTTCGGGATGTGGTTCGGGAACGATCCGTCCGGATCGAGGAACTGGCTGCCGGCGGTATCCGCGCCGAGCGGAACGAGCACCTTGTCGACAAAGTAGCCGCCCGCGCCGTTGCCGGCATCGACCACGATCTTCAGTCCGGCCAGCGGCGTGTCGCCCTGCCCGGCACCTTTGCGAATAGTCGAAACCAGCGACGCGGCGTAGTCGTTCATCAGCTCGATTTTCCGAACCTTGGGCGGCATTGCCGCTTCAAAAACTCCGGTTTCAGTGGCCAGGGTCAAAATCTGTTTGATGTCCGCCTTTTCGAGACCGCCGTCGCGGGTGAAAAACTTGAGGCCGTTGCGGTTGAACGGCAGGTGGCTGGCGGTCAGCATAATCGAGCCGTCGTAGCCGTGATTTTCAAAAACAGTCGCCATGAACATGGCCGGCGTGGAGGAGAGACCGCTGTCGGCAATTTCCGCACAGCCCGCTTTTTCCAAACCCTGGAAAACGGCAGTTTTGACCATATCGGCCGACAGCCGAGAATCGTGACCGACCGCCACTTTCAGCTCGGCAACCGGTTTGCCTTTTTTCCCGGAAAGCCACTGCGCAAATGCGTACCCGATCGGGCGGACAATTTCCGCGGTCAGGTTGACGGCCTCGCCCTCAACGCCTTCAAGCGCCACGCCGCGCACATCACTTCCATTCTGCAGTTTGAGCCATGTCTGATCCATTGGGCATCTCCTTTATTAAAATCAGCTCTGACTAAACACGAACGGGCGCCAATTTCCAAGCATTGGAAACCCGAAACCAAAAAGAAAGGGGAACGAAAGATCCGTTTCCCGCCTGTTTGCGGCAACCGAAGAACCACCTGAAAAAGATGTTTAAAAAGGTCGAATTGCCAGCCTTGCGGAAAACAAGCATCGACCGATGGGGTCAGTCCGGGATTTTAGGAATCAGTCATTTGGTCAATCAGCTTTCTGTAGCGGGGGTCGTTTTCAACCGCTCGCACAAGCTTTGTGATGCGGGATTCATCGCCCATGACCAGTCGCTCGGCAATCCATGCCCGTCCGACCGTCGTGTTTTTCCTCAGATACCAAGCCAGGACTGCTTTTTCAGCGGCCCCCTTCTGCATGACCGGCAAATCACGTTCATGAATCCCAAGAACGCCCAGTCCTTTTTGCAGAAAAAGTTCGGCCTCGGCCTCGTCGTGGCGGCGCACCTCTTCTCCGGCCAGTGAGTTGCGCTTCACCTTTTTCAGCACACCGTCCAGGCGATCCAGCAATTCATCGCGAAATTCAGGTGAGCCCAAATACCACCCCTTGCGAATCGTCTCCCACTCTTGATCCGCATCAGCCGGCTGTGCAGTCGAAACCATCTCCGATACGCGCTTGTTCATATACTGCCGGTACCACTCCTGCCCCTTGGGGTTATCCTGCACTCCAAGGTCCCCCAGCACCCGGTCGGCCGCCAACCAATCCGGTCGGTTAGAGGGTTGAAGATAGAGCGGAAAACTGCTCCACCTGTAATCGGCCAGCTGGCCCGATAAGGGATCCAGCAGCCCCGCACGAACCGGATTCAAATGGATGTAACTTCCAAGAGTTGAAAAATAGCCGCTGTTCGAAGACTCAACGGCCACCGCCTTGTACCGCCCCTGCATCAAATGCCCACGAAACCTGTGCCGCGCATTAAAACGCTGCGTATAGGTCCCTTGCAGCCACTTCATGCCCGCGACCAGGTTCGCTTCAGGGGTTTCCAGCAAAAGGTGATAATGGTTCCCCATCAGCACAAAGGCATGTATACGCCAACCCGTCTTCGCGCACGTCTCTCCCAGGGTATCCATGAAGACCGCACAATCCCGAATGTCTCTATAGATTGCCTCCTGACGGTTTCCCCTGCTCATCACATGGTAAACTGCACCCGGATATTCAATGCGAGGTTTCCTTGGCATAAAGACCTATTAGCAACCCCGAACCAAAAGATCAATTCCTGATTTCACGGACTGACCCCAAGCCGGTTATTCGCCCTCGAACTCCATCAGGGAAAAGACCTTGTAGCCTTCCAGCTTTTCTTTGCCCTTGAGGTCCGGTAGGTCGATAATGAAGGTGCACTCGACCACTTCCCCGCCGAGCTTTTCCACCAGCTGCGCCGCGGCACGCATCGTGCCGCCGGTAGCGATCAGATCGTCGACAATGACGACCTTTTCACCCCGTGCAACGGCATCGACATGCATCTCCACAGTATCCTCACCATATTCAAGGGAATAGGTTGCACTGACTGTGTCGAAGGGAAGCTTGCCTTTTTTCCGGACCGGGACAAATCCGACGCCCAGCTTGTAGGCGAGGACCGAGCCAAAGATGAAACCGCGGGCATCAATTCCCGCCACCTTGTCCAGCCCCATATCCTTATAACGTTCGTAGAGCAGGTCGCACACTTCCCGAAACGCAGCGTGATTCTGGGTCAGGGTTGTGATGTCCCGAAACATCACCCCTTCGATGGGCCAGTTCGGAACCGTCCGGATGGTTGCTTTCAGATCCATGATCTCCCCTGCTATTTAATTTGCGAAACCGCATTCTTAATCAGTTGCACCACGGACTCCGCATTTTGATTGAAAATTTTCAGGATTTCATCCCATGAAACCGGCGCTTCATCGGTTTTCCAGCAATCATAATCCGTCGACATGGCGATTACGGCGTAGGGAATTCCAGCCTCATTGGCCAGCGCCGCCTCGGTGGCCACCGACATGTTAATGACATCCGCGCCCCACATTCTGAACATATTCGATTCCGCACGGGTTGAAAATCGCGGGCCCTCGATCGTCACCACCGTGCCGCCGTCATGGGCTTTGCAGCCCATGCGGTCTGCCGTATCCAAAATGATCCGTCGCAGCCCTTCATCGAAAGGAGTGGCCATAGGGGCATGAACCGAACCATCCTCAAAAGAATCATAAAAGGTATTTATCCGGTGCCTGGTGAAATCGATAAACTGATCGATCACCACGAAATCGCCCCGGCCGATCTCTTCCTTCAGGCTTCCGCAGGCCGTGGTGGCAAGAATATGGGTTGCCCCGAGATCCTTCAGGGCCTGAATGTTCGCACGATAGTTGACCTGAGTCGGACTGAACTCGTGGGATTTGCCATGCCGGGAAATCAGCACCACATCCACCCCGTCAATGGTTCCGGTCTTAGGACAGCTGGAGGGCTTTCCGTACGGCGTATTCACCTCAACCTCGGCCGCATCGTGAAGAATTTCCGGATTATCCAGTCCAGACCCGCCGATAATGCCAATTTTCACCATCTGTTTCCCCTTTCCCTTCCATCAGGAAGCCGTACGCAGAACAATCATCGTGAGAATTTGACGGTAAGAAATGCGGAATCGAACAACAAGATCAATTCCGCAAAACCCCGCCACACGAAAAAAGGTGATTTCATTTTCGGCATTAATGCCGGAAATGACGCATGCCGGTGAAGGCCATGGCGACGCCGTATTTGTCGCAGGCGGCGATGACTTCGTCGTCGCGGATCGATCCGCCGGGCTGAACGATGAAGCGCGCGCCGACGGCGTGGGCTTCGTCGATGCTGTCGGCAAACGGGAAGAAGGCCTCGGAAACGAAGACGCACTCGCCAATGACCCTGGCGATTTGCTCATCGGAGATATCCGCGTTTTCGTTCTTCAGGTTTTCAATCGCTTTCGGCACGGCGAGCTTGCGCAGTGAATCGACGCGGTTGGGCTGTCCGGCGCCCATGCCGAGCACCCGGAACCGGCCCGGCTTGTACTCCTGCACAATCATGATGGCATTGGACTTGGTGTGCTTGGCCGCAGCGATCCCGAATTCGGCCAGCTCCCGCTTGCTGTGATCGAAGGCGGTCTGTGTGACGACCTTCCACTCGGCGATCAGGTCGACGTCAACATCCTGCACCAGCAGGCCGCCGTTGATGTCCTTGATCATTCTGCGCGGGCCGGCTTTGGCCATCGGCGCGCGCAGTTTGAGCAGGCGGATATTTTTGCTTTTCGCTTTCAGGAACACGAGCGCGTCGGCATCGAAGTCCGGCGCGATCAGCGCCTCGATAAAGCGGCCTTTCAGGCATTCGGCGGTGGCCAGGTCGACTTTTTCGGTGACGGCGATGACGGAGCCGAAGGCGGAAACGGGGTCGCCGTTCCAGGCGGCCTCGAAGGCTTCGGCGAGGGTTTCGCCGGTGGCGTAGCCGCAGGGATTGGTGTGCTTGATGACCGCCACGCCCGGCTGACCGGAGAGATCTTTGACGGCTTCGAGCGCGCCCTCGCCGTCAACGTAGTTATTGTAGCTCATCTCTTTGCCGTGCAGGACATCGGTCTGGGCGATGCAGGCTTCTGTCACAGCGGCATCGGTATAGAGCCAGGCTTTCTGGTGCGAGTTTTCGCCGTAGCGCAGTTCGGTGCCGCGGGAACAGGCTTTCACAAACGGCTTCGGTGCGCTGCCCGCCATGTTTTGGGCGAGGTAGCCTGCGATGGCGGCGTTGTATTCGGCCACGCGGGCAAACACCTTCTGGCCGAGCTCGAAGCGAAATTCTTCGGTGGTGCTGCCGGCGTTGGCGTCCATGCTCTCGATCACGCGGGAGTAGTCGGCCGGATCGGTGACGACGGTGACAAATTTCATGTTTTTGGCGGCCGAGCGGATCATGGTCGGGCCGCCGATATCGATCTGCTCAATGGCCTCGGCCAGCGAAACGCCGGGGGTGGCGATGGTGGCCTCAAAGGGATAGAGATTGACGCAGACGAGGTCGATCGGCTCGAGGCCGTGTTCCTTCATGGTAGCCATGTGCTCGTCGTTATCGCGCAGGTGAAGCAGCCCGGCATGCACTTGCGGGGTGAGTGTTTTCACGCGCCCGTCGAGCATTTCCGGGAAGCCGGTAAATTCGGATACATCCTTGACGGGGATGCCCGCATCGCGCAGAGCCTTGGCGGTTCCGCCGGTGGACAGCAGCTCCACGCCGCGCGCGGCCAGTGCTTTGGCGAATTCCACCACGCCGGTTTTGTCTGAAACACTCAATAACGCCCGTGTGATCTTGCTCATAATTTCTCCGTTAAAAATTGAGGGCGGATTAAATCATGAACCGGCGCGGTCCGAAAACTTTTTTTGATTTGAAGCTGATCCCGGCCCGACGGCTGCCGGGAAAAGTTCAGCGCAATGCGTCCATCACTTTTTGCGGATCGGTCAGGGGCTGCTCGCAGGCGAACCCGCGGCAGATGTACACGGCGGGTTTTCCGCCGACCGGCTCCATTTCGGCAATAAACGGCGCAACGGCTGCCAGCTCCGGCGTTTTCAGCGCAACGGTGCGGTTCGGCTGATAGACCGACCGGACCGCCTGGATCAGCGCCCGGGTTTGCGGAGAATCCCGCTCGCCGGCAATGACCACTTCGACACCACCGCCCTGTGCAACCTGAACGGCCTGCAGCGCCTGGGTGAATGCGGAGGGAACCCGGTTGAGGGACGCCGCGAACGCCCGCGCGGTGCGATCGGCCGCCGCCTCGTATTCCGTGCGCCCGGTCAGCCGCGCCAGTTTGAGCAGATTCATCATCTGCACCGAATTGCCGGACGGAATGGCGGCATCATGCATGCTTTTGGGGCGGGTGATCAGCGGCTCGGCATCGTCTGCCGTCAGATAGAACCCGCCGGCCCGACTGTCCTGGAAACGGGTCAGCACGGCGTCATTGAGCAACAGCGCTTTTTCCAATGGTTGGAAATCGAAGGTGGATTCGTAGAGTTCGAGCAGGCCGGCGATCATGAAGGCATAGTCGTCGAGCAGCCCGGGGACGGCGGTGTGCCCTTCGCGCCAGCGGTGCGTGAGCCGTCCGCCGCTCTGCAGTTCGCGCCAGATAAAATCCGCGGCGCGCTGCGCGGCGGCGGTGTATTGCGGTTCGGAAAAAACGCGGCCGGCTTTGGCGAGCGCGGCGATCATCAGGCCGTTCCAGTCGGCCAGCACCTTGGTGTCCTTGAGCGGGTGCATGCGCCGCTCGCGCGCCGCAAATAGTTTGACCCGGATTTTTTCAGGAATGTCCGTCTCACCTCTGCGATGCAGGATGTTGTCACCGGTCTTGTGTCCGGAGGATTCGTCGCGGAAGTTGCCGTCCGCCCGCACCTGGAAGAGTTCCACCGCGAGCGGCAGCTCGTCGGGCTCGAGCAGCTCGCGCAATTCCTCGAGCGACCATACATAGAATTTTCCTTCGACGCCTTCGCTGTCGGCATCCTCCGCCGAATAGAAGCCGCCTTCGGGCGCAGTCATGTCGCGCAGGACATACTCAAAGATTTCCTCCGCCATGCGGCGGCTGGATTCATCGCCATAGGCTTCGTACGCTTCGATGCAGGCCAGCGCGGCCAGCGCCTGGTCGTAGAGCATTTTTTCGAAGTGCGGCACCAGCCATTCGCGGTCGGTCGAGTAGCGGTGAATGCCGAAACCGATCTGGTCCCAGATGCCGCCCTGCCGCATCGCAGCCAGTGTTTTTTCGACCATCGGCCGCGCCGCGTCGCGATTCTGACGCATCAGAAAAACCAGGCGGTGCGGCGTCGGAAATTTCGGAGCGGGGCCGAACCCGCCGTACTGCGGATCAAAGCTCTGTTCCGACTCCTGAAACGCGCGCTCCGGCAGGTCCTCATCCAGCGCGGCGGCCTCCCCTTCCGGCGCGGTCAGCGCGGCGGTGATTTGCGCGGCGGACTGGACCAGCGTGTCGCGCCGGGTTTTCCAGGCATTGGAAATGCGCGGAACGAGCTCGAGCAGCCCGCTGCGGCCGAAGCGGCTTTCGAGCGGAATGTAGGTGGCGGCAAAGAACGGCTGTTTCTCCGGGGTCATCACGATCGTCAGCGGCCAGCCGCCGCTGCGGGTGAGCATCTGGCAGACGGTCATATAGATCTCATCAATGTCGGGGCGCTCCTCGCGGTCCACCTTGATGCAGACAAACGCGTCGTTGAGCAGCGCGGCGGCCTCCGGATTTTCGAACGATTCGTGCGCCATAACATGGCACCAGTGGCACGTGGCATAGCCGATGGACAGAAAGACCGGTTTATCCTCGTCGCGGGCTTTCTGAAAGGCGTCTTCTCCCCAGGGAAGCCAATCGACCGGATTGTGCGCGTGCTGCAGCAGATACGGGCTTTTCTCGTGAATCAGCTGATTGGTATATGTCTGCATAACCCCCTCCTTCTGCGGCACCCCCGCGGCGACAAACACGCCGGCAAAAATCAACGCTGTGGTTTTTCCAACCATGGGGAAACAGTACACCGGCACGCGCCGAAACCCAACCAAAACAGTCAGGTTTGAGGCGCCGGCGGCTGCCGGCCCCGCAGGGAGGAAAAAGAAAAGGGGTTTTCCAATGGCTGGAAAACCCCGTTCGTTCGCCGGGCACGAGCGGTGGCCCGTTCGAACCCGTCATCACCCGCGCCTAGCGGCTCTGCATGGCGGCGCGCACGCGCAAACGCAGGGCGTTGAGCTTGATGAAGCCGGTGGCGTCGGTCTGGTCGTAGCCGCCCGCTTCATCGAAGCTGACGAGCTCCGGATTGTAGAGCGAAAAGTCGGACTTGCGGCCGATCACGTGCACGGCGCCCTTGAAGAGCTTGACGCGCACATCGCCAGTGACGGTTTCCTGGCTCCTGTCGATCGCGGCCTGCAGCATTTCGCGCTCCGGGGCGAACCAGAAGCCGTTGTAGACCAGCTTGGCGTACTGCGGAATAAAACCGTCGCGCAGGTGCATCACTTCGCGGTCCATGCAGATCGACTCCATCGCGCGGTGCGCGTGGTGCAGAATTGTTCCGCCGGGAGTTTCATAGATGCCGCGGTCCTTCATGCCGGTAAAGCGGTTTTCGACAATGTCGATGCGGCCGACGGCGTGCTCGCAGCCGAGCGCGTTGAGCTTGCGCATCAGAGCGGCAGGTGAAAGCGCTTCGCCGTTGACGGCGACCGGAATCCCTTTTTCAAAGCTGATTTCAACCACCTCGGCCTCCTCGGCGGCCTGGCTGAGCGGCTTGGTCATGCACCACATATTTTCGTCGGCCTCGTTCCACGGATCCTCGAGGATGCCGCCTTCGAAGCTGATGTGAAGCAGGTTGCGGTCGGTGCTGTAGGGTTTCTTGGCGGACACCGCGCAGGGGATGCCGCGCTCTTCGAGATAGTTGATCATGTCGGTGCGGCCCTTGAAGGGGAAGTCGGCCGGCATGCGCCACGGGGCGATGATTTTAATGTCGGGTTTGATGGCGTAGGCAGTCAGCTCAAAGCGGACCTGGTCGTTGCCTTTGCCGGTGGCGCCGTGGCAGATAGCCTCCGCGCCCTCTTCGAGCACGATGTCCATCATGCGCTTGGCGATCAGCGGGCGGGCGATCGAGGTGCCGAGCAGGTAGGTGCCCTCGTAGATGGCGTTGGCCTGCATCATCGGGAAGATGTAATCCCTGGCGAACTCCTCTTCGATGTTGTCGACGATGCACTTGACCGCGCCGTGCTTGAGCGCCTTTTCTTCCAGGCCGTCGAGCTCCTCTTCCTGCCCGACGTTCGCGCAGTAGCAGATCACTTCGGCATCATATTTTTCCTGCAGCCAGGTCAGCAGCACCGTGGTGTCCAACCCGCCTGAATAAGCCAAAACAACTTTCATTTTCCAAACTCCTTACAGTCGATTAAAGTCACAGGTCTTCATGTCAAAAGTCAAAGGCCATTGACTTTCGGCCTTCGACTTTCTGACGTTTCAACTCTATTAAAACGGGATATCGTCGTCCAATTCGCCGGGAGCTTCGGCGTCATCCGGAATCGGCGGGCGGTCATCGACCCCGGCAGACGGGGCGGCGGCGCCCTCTTCGGCCTCGATTTTCCAGCCGACGAGGTTGTTAAAGTAGCGCCCGTTGTATTCGCGCCCGCGGATGTCAAAAGAAACCTTGATCTGCTGGCCAACGGATACACTGTCAAGCAGGCTCACTTTGTCCTGCAGGAACTCCAGGTTGATATCCTGCGGGAATTTTCCATCCTCGACCGTCACTACCACTTCGCGCTTCGTGAAGCCGCTCGCAAAGGTCTGCGGGTCCTGAATCAGCTTCACTTTTCCTGTTAGATCATATGCCATGGCTCGTTCTCCAATATATTGTTCATAAAAGAAGGGCATTTACGCAGATATCCAACGCTGGTAAAACTAAAAACTACCGGTATATGTCTTTTCTGCCGCCCATCGCAATGATTAGAACCAGCAACTGGCCATCGTGGATTTCATAAATTACGCGATATTCACCCACTCTAATTCGCCACGCCGAACGTCCGGAAAGTTTTTTGCACCCAATCGGCCGTGGATTTTGGGCTAAAGCATAAACGGCATCAATAATGCGCTGTTGAGAACTTCGGTCGATTTTTGCGAGCTGTTTTTGAGCCGTGCGCAAAATTTCAATGCGATAGATCACGCGTCATAATCCGCTTGGATTTCACGAACGGCCTGTTCAAAGGGAACCGCCTTGCTCTTTTTGGAGATCGCCTTGTCGTAAATTCGAATGTCATCAAGCTCTTCGAGCTCTTCGACCACCTGTTTCCACTCGCCTTCGGGAAGAATAACCATCCGCTGGTGCCTCTTCTCATCAACTTTATATTCTGGATGCACTTTCAACATTGCCGTTCACCTGCTGGAACTATCCTATATGAAGGCTTAAAACTCAACCCTTCTCATGAATTTACAGGATCCACCACGACCCACGCGAAAAATAAACTCAGCAAATTGATACTACTCTGAAATTTTATCCATTCGTTTCACCCGTTAACTGAATACTTCTCGCAGCGCGGAACGAGCGGGAGCGGGACGCGCACAAGCACTTCAGCGAATTCACCGTCATACTTTTCCTCCAGCACGGTGGCGGAGTTCTGCAGCAGCGCCAGCAGGCGCCCTTCGGAGAGCGGGATGCACAGCTTCATCAGCTCTTTGTCGCCTTTGAGGCAGTCGGACAGCTCGGCGAGCAGGCCGTCGATGTTTTCGCCGGTGACGGCCGAAACGGCCACCGACCGTCCGAGGGTGCGGGCCAGCCGCCTGGCGGCGCCGGCCCCCGCCTCGGTGTCGATTTTATTGAGCACGCACAGCTGCGGTTTTTCGGCCGCGCCGATCTCCTGCAGCACCACATTGACCGCGTCGATCTGCTGCTCGACCTGCGGGTGCGAGCAGTCGATCACATGCACCACCAGATCCGCCTCGCCCACCTCTTCGAGCGTGGCTTTGAACGATTCGACCAGATTGTGCGGCAGTTTGCGGATGAAGCCCACGGTATCGGTGATCAGGCAGGGCTCGCGGTTGGGCAGTTCGACCTGACGGGTGGTCGGGTCGAGTGTGGCGAAAAGCTGATCTTTCGCGTAAATGTCGGCCCCGGCCAGCCGGTTGAGCAGGGTGGATTTGCCGGCGTTGGTGTAGCCGACGAGCGAGACGAGCGCCCAGCCGTGGCGGCGGCGTCCGCGCCGCTGCTCGGCGCGGCGGATCTTCACCTGTTTGAGCTCGGCGGTCAGCGTAATGATCAGTTCCTGAATGCGGCGGCGGTCCATCTCGACCTGGGTTTCCCCGGGGCCTTTCATGCCGATCCCGCCCTTCTGGCGCTCCAGATGGGTCCACATATTGCGCAGGCGCGGCAGCAGATAGTGATGCTGCGCCAGCTCAACCTGCAGGCAGCCCTCGCGCGTCTGTGCGCGCTGGGCGAAAATATCGAGAATCAGCTGCGTGCGGTCCACCACACGCACACCTATTGTATTTTCAAGGTTGCGGCCCTGGGCCGGGGAGAGGTCTTCGTCGAAAACCACCAGGTTGGCGCCCTCCTCCAGCACGCGCCGGGAGATTTCCTCGGCTTTGCCCTTGCCGATATAGTGCCCGGCATGAATTTTGGACTGTTTGCAGAGAATCTGCGAAAGCACTTCCGCGCCGGCCCCGGCGGTCAGCTGCGCGAGCTCGTCGAGTGTGTCGCGCACCTCCCACTCTTCGCTCTGCCCACGCACCCACACGCCGACGAGAATCGCCCGTTCGATCTCCTGATTATCTGTTTCAAATGTTTCGCTCATAGACTCGCCAAATCAAACGCCATGCGCCGAAGCATAGCAATCCAAAAGGAAAAATGGATGGTTGGAAAATATTGCAGGGCTGGAATGGCTGAAGAATGAACCCTTCCAGCCGCCCGAACCACCGCAAGCGGCGGGAAGGTCTAAAGACCATTCCCGCCCTACAAACAATTCAATCCCAATGTCCCAATTGCAGGGCTGAAATGGTTGAGCTTGCGATACCTTCCAGCCGCCCGAACCACCGCATGCTGCTTCCGTATTGAATCTCCAAGACAATCCGGCTCAATCCAAATACTGGTTTCGGTAGCTCAGGCGGCCGTTCTCGTAGCGATAGATCCGAAACGCTGCCTGCCGCCCAAAGCGCCCGGAAACCGGCGGGCAGACAAACAGCGGCACCTCGCCGAGCCAATGCATCTCTTCGCTGTGAAAATGGCCGGCAATGACCGCCTTCACATCGTAGAAGTTCAGCAGCTCCACCCAGAGAGGTCCGACGTCTCTCCGGCCCCAGCCGGCGTGCGCCTTGCCGTTGTAAAAACTGTCGACCGACGGTGTATGATGGAACACCAGCACGTCCGGGCCGGCGAGAAGCGGCTCCAGCGCACTGAGCGGATCATAGCCCGGGATCTGCACTTCTCCGGTGAGCGGTTCGGTGTAAACAAACACACAGCGAACCCCGTTGTATTCGGCCGATGAGATGAGCGGCCCGAAGCGGTTGGTAAAGGCCGCCGTCGTTGCCGCAATGTCTTCTTCGAGAATATCGTGGTTGCCCGGCAGAAAATGAACCGGGACGCGCAACGGTTCCAGGGTTTGGAAAACCTGGTCCACGATCTCAGAATCCGTGATGCAGTCATCCACAATATCGCCGGTCAGCGCAACAAACTCGACGTCCATCGGCAGCTCGACAATCTGCCGCACCACCTCGCGCATCCGCTCAAAATGGTCGTCCTGACCCAAATGCGCATCCGTCACCTGAACAAAGAAAAACGGCTCGCCGGCCAGCGCCGTAAGTGCTGCGAGCAACATTAGAATAAGCAGTCGGGTCGTTTTCATGCGTTTGCCTCAATGAGTCCGGGTAACCAGACGTTTTTTCAGGTTGGTAAACAATGGATGCAGAAACGGTGTCAACTCAAGATAAGCAATGCGTCCGGCACGAGGTAGGGGCCGACCGCCGAGCTGTCCGCGCTTTGCATGTGTACGGCGCGCCCGGCGGTCGCGCCCTACCCTTGAAATCCACTTCATCACAAACACCCTGCGGGGATCTGAATGATGTTTTCGGTGAGCAACTGAACGGTTTCCGCATTGTTGACGAGGATACCGTAGGCGCACTGCTCCTGAGTGATGAAGCTGGAGAGGGAGCGCAGGTCGGCGCGGCGAGTAGACATTCCGAACTTGATTTCAACGGGGATACGGTCTCCATCCGGAGAGGTCAGCACCAGATCCACTTCAGCGCCATTGCGGGTGCGGTAATAGTTTGCTCGCCACGGAATGGCTTCTTGAACGCGCAGTCCCTGAATTATTTCTTCCGTGATGAAGGCTTCAAAGGCCGCACCGACCCCCGGATGCCGGATCAACTGATCCGGGCTGCGGATCCGAAGTAAATAATTCAGGAAGCCGCTGTCGCGCAGGTAACCCCTCGCCATTTTGACAACGGATTTGGCGGCGGTTTTTTCCAGACTCGGGAGGCTCCGCCAGATGTAGGTGCCTTCGGCGATGTCCAAATAGTTTCGAATGGTTGCTTCGCTGACGTTCAGAGAGCGCCCGATCTCCGAGCGATTGACAATCGTTCCGGAGAGGTTTGAGAGCATGCAGATGAACCGGCGATAGGTTTCCATGTCCAGCCCCGGAAACAGCTTCCGAATATCCCGTTCAATGTAGGTCTTGTGATAGTTCGTCATCCATCGGTCAAAAAAGGCTGTGCTGTTCTGAATGGGTTCAGGATAGCCCCCGTAGAGAAAATGGCGCATGACCTGATTGGTGGAGAGCGAACTGGCGATCTTCTTGAGCTGTTCCAAATGCCCGGAGGCCGACCCAGTGTTCAGGATGGAATAAATTTCCGGCAAGGGCTGCTGATAACGCTCGTTCATTTTCAGCGTGCCCATTTCAATGATGCCGACCCGTCCCGCAAGGCTTTCTGAAATCCTGTCTTTTAATTCAGGGGAACTCGATCCCGTAAGAATGTAACGTCCCTTTTGACTGCGGTTCCGGTCGATCACTCCCCGCAACTCCTTAAATAAATCCGGTGAGGTCTGCGCTTCGTCGATCAACGTCGAGTCAGGATGTTCATTGAAGAAAAATATGAAATCCCGGGTAATGAGATCAAAATCATCGCCGGTTTCCAGATCAAAGTAGGCCCAATCTGGACACACCATGCGACCCAGTGTTGTTTTTCCGCACTGCCGGGAGCCCAGCAAAACCACAACAGGAAACATTTCAAGGTACTCGGCAACCTTTGCTCTTAGATTTCGCTTGAGAGTCATGACTACGTACTATCATTTTTTATGAATTACATAAGTATATTTCGAATGCAACTTTCGATTTTTACTCAATTGTAATTCCCGTTTCCACCTCATTACAAAACAACCGGGACTTTTTTCCAAACCCTGGAAACTTCTTCAGCCAGTTTTTCCAAGGTTTGGAAATTCTGAGCATCGACCCATTCGACCTGGAGCTGCGTGCGGAACCAGGTCATCTGGCGTTTGGCCAGCTGGCGGGTGCGGATGACGGTGCGCTCCTTGGCCTGCGCCTCGCTCATCTCCCCGCGCAGCACAGCGAAGGCTTCGGCGTAGCCGATGGCTTTTTCCGCCGTTACGGAAAGCTCAAGGCCGGCCAGGCCGCGCGCTTCTTCAACCAGTCCACGCGCGTACATTTGATCGACCCGCGCGGCGATCCGCCTGAGCAGCACGTCGCGCTCCACGTGCAGGCCGACCACGGCCGGCAATTCTTTTTTCCAGCCATTGGATGTTCCGCCGTGTTCGATTAACCGGACGAGGCGGCGGGGGTTTTCCTTGTCGGCCAGCGCGGCGTAGGCGGCGGGCGCGGTTTCCTGCGCTTCGGCCTGCAGCGCGGCGAGGCTCATTTTTTCGGCGCGCTCGCGCAGCGCGGCGTCGGCGGCGGGCAGGTCGTCGAGCCCCGCCAGCAGGCATTTGACATACAGCCCGGTGCCGCCGGCCACGACCGGAGTCTGGGCAAAGGCCGGCTTCACCGCGGCCAGCCAGTCGCCGACGCTGAAGGACTCGACCGGATCGGCGAGGTCGATGCCGAAATACCGAACGGTGCCGCGCTCATCGGCAGACGGCTTGGCCGTCCCGATGTCCATGCCGCGATAGATGTTCATGGAGTCGGCCGAGACAACGGGCGCACCGCTCTGTTCTGCGAGAATCTGGGCAACCGAACTTTTTCCGGAGGCGGTCGGTCCAACCAGGATATACGCTTGAGGATGGTCAGACATTTTCCGTAAAAATTCTAAATCCGAAAAACCCAAACCCGAAGGAAGCTCGAATCCCCAAACACCCGAATGCCTGAATCCGCTTCGTCATGGGGTCTTTCGAGCTGCGTCATTTTTTAACGGGTGATGGGTATGCCAGAGCGAGGAGAGCAGGTAGAGGCCGACGGCGATGCAGATGGCAGAGTCGGCCACGTTGAACGACGGCCAGTGGTGCGTGCCGATGTGAAAGTCGAGGAAGTCGGTGACCCAGCCGAGCTTGATGCGGTCGATCATGTTGCCGAGGATCCCGCCGAGCATCAGGCCGAGCGCGATGCGGTGGTCGAGTGTCGGATTGAGGACGCGGCGGTGAAACACCGCCAGCAGGATGAACACGACCACGGAAAGCAGAATCAGAATCAGCTGCTGCCCGCCGAGCATGCCCCAGGCCGCGCCGGGATTGCGGACGTAGACGAGGTTGAACACGCCGGGAATCACCTCCAGCGGCTCCCCGCCGCAGACGAAGGTCGAGCGCACCCATACCTTCGTGAACTGATCAATCAAGACGATTATCAGACACAGGAGGAGGGGCAGCATGGGAGGTCCTTCCGGTTCAGCCGTGCATCGTTCCGCCGAAGGGGCGGAAGCGGACGCGGCCCATTTCCAGCTGAGACTGGGCCTCAACCGTGTAGCGCACATAAGGGAGCGCCTCGAGACGGGCTTTCGGAATCACTTCTTCGGTCAGCTCGCAAATGCCGTAGGTGCCTTTTTCAATGCGGCGCAGCGCGGCATCGACTTCAAACAGAACTTCCTGCTCGGACCCCATCATGTTGAGTTCCATTTCGCGGTCGAAGGTGTCGGTGCCCTGGTCGGAAAGCGACGGGTCGCGCTGGTTGGCGGCCATGTTGTCGCGCGACAGCGCGCTGTACTCGCCGGAAACCCGTTCGCGGAGAGTCAGCAGGCGGTCCTTGAACTCGGCCAGCTCTTTTGCTTTGAACACCTTGCGCGGCGTCACCTCTTTGGCCTCGATCGTTTCGATCGGGATGCGCTTAATGCGCTTCACTTTCACAGCCGGCGGCGCTTTTTTATTGGACGGAGCCGTCTTTTTCGCCGCGGGTTTTTTTGCCGGAACCTGTTCGGCAGCCGCTTTGCTTGAGGTCTTTTTCTTCGAAACTTTTTTCTCAGCCATCCTGAAATCCTTTTCTTTGTTCGGTCTCCCCGAAGCCGAAACCTAAAAAATGAGGGGTGCTTTTATCACTTCGAGCCTCGGGATGTCAACCGGCATCCGCGCTTATTCTCTCCAAGGGGTTCAACTGCAAATTTCAGCTGGTTCCCCCGCCGCAGTCTGATAAATTCACTGCCGGCATCTGTAAAACCTGTGATTTCCATAACTCCGTTACATTAAGCGACTTTCAATGATCTGGATTTATTTCATCATCATCGCCACCGTGATTATTTTTGCGGGAATCCGTCTGTCGACCCTGGCGGAAAAACTCGCGAAGCTCCTGAACATTTCAAGTTCGACGGTCGGGCTGCTGCTGGTCAGCATTATCACCAGCCTGCCGGAACTCTCCACATCGCTCGGGGCCGCGCTGAAGGTCGGCCAGCCCAACCTGGCCGCCGGAAACACGCTGGGAAGCGACCTGTTCAACCTGATGATCATCGGCCTGTGCGACCTGCTCTTCCGCAAAAAGGGGCTGCTGCGGCAGACCCGTCACCGCATCACGCCGCTCGTGCACTACCTGCTCATGATCGGAGCCGCCATCCTGACGCTGACACTGCCCAACTCCGTCGCCGTGGCCGGCCTGCACTTTAACGCCGGCAGCCTGGGAATCATCGGGCTCTATCTGTTCATCTTTTTCGGCACCCATAAATCCGGCGAAAAACACCACGCCCCCGCCGAGGCGGAGGACCGCTCTGAACTTGGCAAAACCGTCACGCACTTCAGCGCGGCCGCGATCGTGATTGTGATCTCCGGAATCATGCTGGCTCAGCTCGGCGATCAAATTGCCGAGCAGACCGGCCTGGAACAAAGCTTTGTCGGAACCCTTTTCCTGGCGCTGGCCACCTCGCTGCCGGAACTGACCGTCAGCCTCACCGCAATGAAGATCGGGGCCTTCGACCTGATGATCGGCAATATTTTCGGCTCCAATATGTTTAATGTCTTTATCCTCGCCGTGACCGATCTGGCCTACCGCAAAGAAGCCCTGCACATCCCGGAGAACATCAGCCCCGGGCTCATAATGATCGCCGCGTGCGCGATCGGCATGACCCTGGTGGCCGGCATCGCCGGGAAACAGAAAAAACCGGCGCGCTTTATCGCCTGGGAATCGCTGGTCACCCTCGGCCTCTACCTGACCGGGCTGTTCGTTCTCTACAAAGGGTAGCCGGCACGCCCTGCCCGCTCCTTTCTCCCTTCTTTTGGTTTGTCCGATAAGTCCTTCATGCTACATTTCCAGACCTTGGAAAAGTCAGGCTGATTTTTTCCAAGGTTTGGAACTTTCTGGAGAACCCCTGATGGCAAAAAAGAAAAGCGCATACGCACAGGCCGGCGTCGACATCGACGTCATGATGAATTCACTCAAACGGATCAAAAAGAACGTCAAAACCACCAGCACCCCCGATGTGGTCAGCGAAATCGGCTCGTTCGGCGGACTGTTCAAATCCCCCGGCAAGGACGTCCTGCTCGTCGCCAGCGCCGACGGCGTCGGCACCAAACTCAAAGTCGCGCACATGGCCGGCAAGCACAACACCATCGGCCAGTGCCTGATCAACCACTGCACCAACGACATCCTCGTGCAGGGCGCCACCCCGCTGTTCTTCCTCGACTACCTCGGCGCCGCCGCCCTCGAACCCAAGGTCTTCGAAGATGCCGTGGCCGGCCTCTGCAAAGCCTGCCGCGAAAACGGCTGCGCCCTGCTCGGCGGCGAAACCGCCGAAATGCCCGGCCTCTACCCCAAAGGCGAATACGACCTGGTCGGAACCATCGTCGGACAGGTCGAGAAAAAGAAAGTCATCACGGGGGCGAGCATCCGCAAGGGCGACGTGCTGATCGGCCTGCCGTCGAGCGGGCTGCACACCAACGGCTACTCCCTCGCCCGCAAAGTCATCTTCGAAACCGCCGGAAAAAAGCTGAGCGACCTGGTCCCCGGCACCAAAACCACCTTCGAAAAAGCCCTGCTGGCCGTTCATAAGAGCTATCTCCGCCCGGTCGTCGCTCTGATGGAAAAAGTGAAAGTGCACGGCATGGCGCACATCACCGGCGGCGGACTCGTCGACAACGTGCCGCGCGTCCTGCCCGATAATGTGGACGCCGTCTTCGACCGCTCCGCCTGGAAAACGCCCGCCATCTTTGAATTCATTGAAGAGGCCGGCAAGGTGGACCATGAGGAAATGTACCGCGTGTTCAACATGGGCATCGGCTACGTCCTCTTCGTCCGAGCCAAAGACGCCGATGCCGCGATGGATCTGCTCAAAAAGCAGAAAGCCCGTCCGCGCATCATCGGCCGCGTCGAAGCCGGCGAAGGAAAATCCCGGCTCATCAACTGACAGGTTGCATGTCCACTGCCGCCTTGGCGAAGGCAATCGCCTGCCCCAAGGCATTCCAAACGGAAAAGCAAAGAACCCCGCGTTTCAGACATTGGAACTGCGGGGTTTCTTTTTTTCCAAAGCTCGGAATAAACAGCTTATGCGCATAAGCTAAATATTAAAGTCCATAAAATTCAACCGGCAGGGATACAGATTTAACACGTGGAATGGGAGAAGCGCTCGACGCCCAGAAGATCGCGCCGGTCAGCTGCAAAACCATCCAAAAAGCGAAATATCCGACCACCGGGAAACGCGCCCACCAATGAAAAAGAACAGCAGGCCGCTGCGGTGCTTCGGGAACCGCAGCGCGCAGTTCGACGGAATGCCGGAAACGCCGCCGCTGGCAACCACACATGGGAGACGCGCTTCACCTGCGACAGACTCGGGATATCGGAGTCCCAAAAAAAAAATCATGCAAGGCGTTTTTTGTAGTCTTCGTAGCCGAATTCGCGAACAACCTCTATGTCCTTGCCGCGCTGAATGGCAATGGCGGGATGCTGAATGCCATTAAAGAAAGTGGTTTTGACCATCGTGTAATGCGCCATATCCTCGAACACAAGCCGGTCGCCCGTTTTTAACGGCCGGTCGAACGACCAGTCGCCGATCACATCGCCGGCGAGGCAGCTCAGCCCCGCCAGGCGATACGTGTGCGTCTTTTCGCCGGGCAGCGCGCCGCCGACAATATTCGGGCGGTACGGCATTTCCATCACATCCGGCATATGGCAGGTGCAGGAAACATCGAGAATCGCAATGTCCATTTCGTTATGAACGATATCGAGCACACTGGCCACCAGCACGCCCGTATTCAGCGCAACGGCTTCGCCCGGTTCCAGAATCACCTGCACGTTGTATTTCGCTTTGAACTCATTAATGAGTTTGCAGAGCCGATCAAGATCGTAGTCCGCACGCGTAATATGGTGCCCGCCGCCAAAGTTGACCCACTCCATCTGCGGCAGAAACCCGCCGAATTTTTCTTCGACGGCGGCGAGCGTTTTTTCCAGCGCATCGGCGTTCTGCTCGCACAGCGTGTGGAAATGCAGCCCGGAGATGCCGGTTAGATCCTGCCCCTCAAATTCCTCCCGGCGGATGCCCAGGCGACTCTTTGGCGCGCACGGATCGTAGATGGCGTGATCCTGCGTTGAGCACTCGGGGTTGATGCGCAGGCCGAGAGCAGGCGGGACGCCTGCGATACGGGATTGAAACTTTTTGAACTGGGCGAACGAATTGAAATCGATCTCGTTGCAAAGAGTCAGCAGTTCGGCAAAATCGGCTTCGGAATAGGCGGCGGCGAATGCGTGGACCTCGCCGCCGAACTCCTCGCGACCGAGGCGCGCCTCCCACGGGGAGCTGGCGCAGACGCCGTCAAGGTACTTTCCAATGACTGGAAAAAGCGGCCACATCGCGAAGCCTTTGAGCGCCAGCAAAATCTTGCAGCCCGTGCGCTCCTTCACCGCGGCCAGGACGGCAAGATTATCGAGCAGCTTCGCCTCATCGACGACAAAACAGGGGGTTGAAACCGTTTGAAAATTCATACGGCATTTTTAACGTTTTAAATAACGCAGAGCAAGCGTCCCGCTTGCATCAAGCGCACCGATAGACGATACGGCCCTTGGCCAAATCGTAAGCGGAAACCTCAACCGTCACTCGATCGCCGATGGAAATGCGGATGAAATTCCGGCGGATTTTCCCGGAAACGTGAGCCAGCACCCTGTGTCCATTAGTAAACTCCACCCGGTACATGGTTGCCGGCAGAACCTCAACAACCGTTCCTTCAAGTGAAATCAAATCGTCTTTTTGCTTTGCCATACAGCCCTCTGCACAAAATTTCGAGAGGCTGTATATTCTTTCCAGCAACGAAAACAAGCTGAAAAAAGAGGTGGAATAAAGAATCACGGAGAACCGGAAAGCGGGCCGACGAATTCAAGAGCGCCGGGTTATCCGCTACGCCGTGTTTTCTATAATGGATTCCGCGAGGCGCAGGCCGTCGATGCCGGAGCTGACGATGCCGCCGGCATACCCCGCGCCTTCTCCGCAGGGCCAGAGCCCCCGAATTGCGGATTGACCGTCTGCGCCGCGCACGACGCGCACCGGGCTCGAGCTGCGGGTTTCGGAGGCATACAGCAGCGCCTCGTCGAGCTGAACGCCGCGCATGCTGCCCAGCATTTTGGGCACGGCGCTGCGCAGCGTGTGCTCCACAAACCCGGGCAGCAGGCCGCGCAGCTGCGCCGTAACCGCCCGGGAACAGGATCGCTCGGAGGGAATATCCGACAAGCCTCCTTCCAGAAAATCGACCAGCCGCTGCGCGGGCAGCGAATAGTCGGAACCACCTGCCGCAAAGGCGGCCGCCTCCAGTTTTTTCTGGAACTCAATGCCGTCGAGCGCCCGATCATCCCCCGTTTTATTGCAGGACAGGCTTTCCCGGTATTCCGGGCAGCCTGTGTCTCCAGCGGGCACACGCTCCCGGATACGGGAAGCGCGACCTGCAATGTCATCGGATGATGCAAAGTCGGCCGGCATAACCGGCACGAGAAAGGCGGCGTTGCCGGAAAACCGGTCGCGTTTCGACAGACTCATGCCGTTGGTGGTGATCAGCCCTTCGGACGAGGCGCAGGCCATCACCAGCCCGCCGGGGCACATGCAAAAGGTGTAGCAGGAGCGGGCATTTTCCTCTTCGCGGCGGGTCAGGCGAAAGCTGGCTTTTCCAAGCATTGGAAAACTGCCGCCCCACTGCGCGGTGTCGATGCGGTGCTGCGGGATCTCGAGCCGCACGCCGACCGCAAAGCCCTTGGGCTCAAGCGGCACGCCCTGTCCCGCGAGCATTTCATAGATGTCGCGCGCACTGTGCCCGGTCGCCAGCACGCAGGTGTCGGTGCGGAATTCTTCGCCGGAGATCACCGCGCCGCGCAGCGCGCCGTTTTCAATCTCCAGCCGGTCGAGCCGCGCCCCGAAGCGCACCTCGCCGCCGAGCTCGATGATCCGGCTGCGCAGAACCGGAACCAGTTCCTCAAGAATATCGCTTCCGATGTGCGGCTCGGCGTCGACCAGAATGTCGGGCGAGGCCCCGCACGCCACGAGAATTTCAAGAAAGCGCCGCACGCGCGGACGGTCCTTGCTGCGCGAGGTCAGTTTGCCGTCGGAAAAAAGGCCCGCGCCGCCCTCGCCGTAGAGCACATTGCTTTCGACATTGAGCGTCCCGTCTTTCCAGAAATTTTCGACCCGTTTGGCGCGCGGCGCAGCGGCCTCCCCGCGTTCGATCAGCAGCGGCCTGAGCCCGGCCTCCGCCAGTGCAAAGGCGGCCATCAGGCCGGCCGGGCCGGCCCCCGCCACGAGCGGGCGCGGGCCGCAGAAATTCTTCACGAGCGGTCGCACCACGGAACCCTCCGGCCTGGCTTTTTCGACATCGCGCAGGCCGTTGCGGAGCTTGCCGGACAGATCGGCCTCGGCCATCACGGTCATGCGCGGCGAACGGCCGCGCGCGTCGATCGAGCGGCGGACCGCCTGCAGGCCGTGCAGGTCCGACGGATTACAGCGCACTTTTTTCGCCGCGGCTTTCAACAGCTGCTCCGGCGTGTAGCCCGGCGGCAGGTCTATCTGGCTGATTCGTATTTTCATTATTTGAACATCATCGATTGAGCGGCAAGATAGCCGGTCGTCCAGGCCGCCTGCAAGTTAAAGCCGCCGGTCAGCGCATCGATATCGAGCACTTCGCCCGCAAAATAGAGTCCGGGAACCAACCGGCTTTCCAATGTCTGGAAATTTACTTCCTTCAACCGGATTCCGCCGCAGGTGACAAACTCCTCGCGGTGCCGGTTTTTTCCAATGATTGGAAGAGTGAAGCCGCTCACCTGCGACGCGAGCCGGCGCAGCGCCTTCGAGGAGCACCCTCCCCACTCGCGCTTCCCGTCGATGCCCGCGCGTGCAGCCAGCAGTTTCCAATGCCGGGAAGAAAGTCCGAGCGGCGACCACGTTCCGACCTGCTTCTTCGGCGACTCGGCGCGCTGTTTTTCCAGGGTTTGGAACACCTGCTCTTCGCGCATCGACGGCAGCCAGTTGATTTTCATCTCGAAACGATAATCTGTTTCAGCCAGCGTCCGCGCGCCGAACGAAGAGAGCCGCAGCACGGCCGGGCCGCTCACCCCGCTGTGCGTGATCAGCAGCGCGCCGTCGGCCTTTAGTTTTCCGGCGCTCACGCAAACGTTCTCCACCACAATGCCGGACAGCGCCGTGAGGTCTTTATCCGAGGTGTTGAAGGTGAAGAGCGACGGCACGCAGGGTTCGAGCGTGTGGCCGAGGCCGTCGATGAACGCGCCGCCGCCCGTCGCCACCAAAAGTTTTTTACAGGAGAGCTGTTCGCCGCTCGTCAGCTTGACGTTGAACCCGCCGTCAAAGCCGAAAATTCTGGCCACTTCAGCGTTTGTGCGGATCTCGGCCGTGTTTTTACACAGCGCATCGATCACGCTCTCGGAGCGGTCGGATTCGGGGAACAGGCAGCCATCGTCGAGCGTGACCAGCGCCACGCCGTGCGAGGTGAACCACCCAACGGTTTCGGCGGGGCCGAAGCGGTTGAACGGACCGATCAGCTCGCGCCCGCCGCGCGGATAGTTTTTGACGAACTCCCGGATATCGGAGCAGGTGTGCGTGAGGTTGCAGCGCCCGCCGCCCGAAACCCGGACTTTTCCCAGCGGCTTTTCGGCCTTTTCAAGCACCAGCACCTTGAGGTCCGGCGCCTCCTCGGCCAGCACCGCGGCGGCAAACATCCCCGCCGCTCCCCCGCCGATAATAAGTATGTCTGAAGAAAGCATGGCCGGAGAGTACACCACAGAATACACCAAACACACGGAAAAGAAAAAGGACTGCAGAAACCGAGCCGAGCTGAAACAGAAGGACACAAAGAGAACAAAATACGGCCCGTCGAACGATACGGAGAAAAAAATCAGCCGTGGCCCGGCCAGCGCAGGGCAAGCGGATCCGCTGCACACGTCCAGAGCACAACTATGGTTCCGGCAAGAGTCAAATTCCCGAATTCCCGGACCGACCCCAGAGAGGGATTTTTCCAGACATTGTAACGCCGCGCCCAGCGGACGCGGCTACAGCTTTCAATCTTTGCGTTCTGTGCGTTCTTTCGTGGTTAATATCCCTGCAGCGTTCAGCCGAAGTCGATGACGGGGCCTTCGATGACTTTCCAGGGCAGGCCGCAGGTGTTGAGCAGGCCCATGAAAGGGTCGGGATCCATCTGCTCGATGTTGAAGACGCCTTCGCCGCTCCAGATGCCGCTCATGATGAGGTTGGCGCCGATCATGGCCGGGACGCCGGTGGTGTAGGAGATGGCCTGCGACTGCACTTCTTTGTAGCATTCCTGATGGTCGCAGATGTTGTAGACGGTGACGGTTTTCTTTTCGCCGTCTTTGAGGCCGGTGACCTGGCAGCCGATCCAGGTTTTGCCTTTGGTGCGCGGGCCGAGGCTGGCCGGGTCGGGAAGCAGGGTTCGAAGGAACTGCAGCGGGACGATTTTCTGCCCGTTGAATTCGACTTCGTCAATGCGGGTCATGCCGACATTGCCGAGCACTTCGAGGTGTTTCAAATAGCTGTCGCCGAAGCTCATCCAGAAGCGGGCGCGCTGCAGGCCGGGAATATGTTTGGCGAGCGATTCGAGCTCTTCGTGATACATCAGGTAGATGTTGGGGTTGCCGATGTTTTCCGGAACCTCAAACGGGTGTTTGACGGACAGCGGGTCGGTTTCGATCCAGTTGCCCTTTTCCCAGTAGCGGCCTTTGGCGGTGACTTCGCGGATGTTGATTTCGGGATTGAAGTTGGTGGCGAAGGGATAGCCGTGGTCGCCCATATTCACGTCGATGATGTCGATGGTGTGGATGACGTCGAGGTGGTGCTTCTGGATGTAGGTGCAGAAGACGGAGGTGACGCCGGGGTCAAACCCGGAGCCGAGCAGCGCCATGAGGCCGGCCTCCTTGAAGCGGTCCTGATAGGCCCACTGCCAGCTGTATTCAAATTTGGCGGTGTCTTCCGGCTCATAGTTGGCCGTGTCCAGATAGTTGACGCCGGTTGCGAGGCAGGCGTCCATGATGTGCAGGTCCTGGTACGGAAGAGCCACATTCAGAACGAGGTCGGGCTTCACCTTGTTGATCAGCGCGACGAGCTCGGGCACGTTGTCGGCATCGACCTGCGCGGTTTCGATTTTGCGATCGAGCTGCGCGGCGATGGCATCGCATTTGCTTTTCGTGCGGCTGGCCAGCACGATTTCCTCAAACACCTCCGGGTGCTGTGCGCATTTGTGAACCACCACGCCGCTGACTCCGCCTGCACCTATGATCAATACCTTACCCATTTTCCACATCTCCTGTTTGCTAAAACAATAAATTCTAATTTCTAATTTTCCCGTTCAAAGTAGGTGTAGCCGCGCAGGCCGCTTTCGTAGGCGTCCATGACCGCGCGACGCTCCTTGGGCGACATCCGGCCGGCCTTGACTGCGCTCTCCGCCATTTCGCGCATGCGGCGCACCATTTCCTTCGGCTCATATTCCACATAGGTCAGCACGTCGGCAACGGAGTCGCCCTCGATCTCGCGGGTATAATGAATATGACCGTCCTCATCGACCTTGACGCTGACCACATTGGTGTCGCCCAGCAGGTTGTGCAGATCGCCGAGCGTTTCCTGATAGGCGCCGACCAGGAACACGCCGAGGGTGTAGTCTTCGTCGTCTTTCAACTCGTGCAGCGGAAGGGTTTTGCGCACATCGCGCAGGTCAATGAAGTGATCAATTTTCCCGTCGCAGTCGCAGGTGATGTCGGCGAGGATGGCCTCGCGGGTCGGCTCTTCGTCCAGGCGGTGAATGGGCAGGATCGGGAAGAGCTGGTCGATGGCCCAGGAGTCGGGCAGCGACTGGAAGAGGCTGAAGTTGCCGTAGTAGACATCGGCCAGCGCGCTGGTGAGGTGCTCAAATTCGTCGGGGACGTAGTCGAGGTCGCGCAGGAGCCCGGAGATGCGGGTGAGGATGTGCCAGAAGATCTGGCCGGCGAGCGCGCGCTCGCGCAGGGTCATGCCGCCGCGCTTGAACAGTTCGTGCGCCTCGTCGCGGTAGTATATGGCGTCGTGATAGCACTCCTGCACGTTTTTGACCGTCAGCGCGGTGAAGGCGCCCATCAGGTTGACCAGCAGTTCGTGCGAATCCTCGGGCAGCGTTTCCGGAAGAGCATGGGTTTCGAAGCGGCTGACATCGAGCACGTTGAAGAGCAGGATGGAATAGTAGGCCACGGTCGCGCGGCCGGACTCGGTGACGATATCCGGATGCGGCGTGCCCGTTTCGCCGAGGATGCTCATCACCTCTTCAATGATGGCGGAACAGTATTCGGAGGTGCCGTAGTTGCAGCTGCTGGTGAAGTCGGTGTGCGAGCCGTCGTAGTCGACGGCCAGTCCGCCGCCGAGGTCGAGCACGCCCATGGCGGCCCCTTCATCCACGAGGCCGGCGTAGATCCGGCAGCCCTCTTTGACCGCCTCGCGGATGTCGCGGATGTTGGGGATCTGCGAACCGAGGTGGTAGTGCAGCAGCTGGAGGCAGTCGAGCATCTCCTCGGACCGCAGGCGGTCGAGCACATCCATGACCTGGGCGGTATTGAGGCCGAACACGCTGCGTTCGCCGCCCGACTCGGTCCAGTGGCCGCTGGCCTGGGTGGAGAGTTTCATGCGCACCCCGAGCACCGGCCGGATGCCGAGCGCTTTGGACCGCTCCAGAATCAGACCCAGTTCCGAAGGCATTTCGATGACGAATACGCAGCGGATGCCCATCCGCTGCGCGTAGAGCCCCAGGTCGACAAATTCCTCGTCCTTGTAGCCGTTGCAGATCAGATAGGCATCGGGATCGTTCAGAAACGACATGGCCGCAATCAGCTCGGCCTTGCTGCCCGCCTCCAGCCCGTGATGATAATTCTTGCCGAAGTTGCAGATCTCCTCCACCACCTGCTGCTGCTGGTTGACCTTGATGGGATAAACCCCGCGGTAGCGCCCCTCGTAGCTGTAATCCGCAATGGCGGAGGCAAAGCTTTCATGAAGCCGCTTGATGCGCGCATCGAGGATGTCGCTGAGGCGCACCAGCACCGGCAGATCGAAGCCGCGGTCCTGAATTCCGCGGGCGATTTCCGGCAGGCTGACGGACTTGCCGTTGCCGGACGGATGCACCACCACCTCGCCGGCCTCCGACACGCTGAAGTAGCCTGCGCCCCAGCGCTCCACACCGTACAGTTCCGCCGCCTGTTTTGTTGTCCAGTTTTTTGCCACCTAGTCTCCCATCCGTTAATCGGGTCGTTTTACGCCGTGTGACCCCGTGTGAAAAGCGTTTTGTTCAGCAGATACAGCGGGGTGCCCTGCAAAGATAGACTGCCGGCTTTCAGAATCAACCGAACCGCTCCATAAAAACCGCGGGAGAAAGGATCTCGATCTCCCGCCATGCGTTGAGAGAGAGCAGATGCTGATCCCCTGAAACAATCACACGGGCATGGGCGGTTTGCGCCGCTTCCAAAATGCGATCATCGTCCGGGTCATCCTTTACCACATCCACCCGCCCTCTCGGTGCAACCAGCAAAAAGGTTTCGGTGAACGTCGCAACCAGGTCCGTCACCTGCTCAGAGGAAAGTCCAAACTTGGAACGCAACAGTACGTTTTTGACCTCCGCCAAAATTTCAAGACTGATGGCATTGTCAACCCCTCCCCGGGCAATCAGCTCTAAAACCCGCCGGGGCGGACCATTAAACAAAACACCGGAAATCAGCACATTGGTGTCGCAGACAATCCTCATTTTTTGTTCCGCTCAGCAAAAATCTGAGATTCAACATCCGACTCGGACAACCCGGATTTCTCACAAACTGCATCGCCGAACGCAAACAGGTTTTTCCAGCGGGTCTGGCGCTGAATATATAAACGGGAAGCCTCCCGCAACAGCTCTGAACGGCTGCGCGATTCGCGTTTGGCTTCCGCATCGATCTCTTTGAGCAGCGTATCCTGAAAAGAAATATTGACCGTAACATTCATAACAACCCCGATTTCTGCCGTAAAGATATACAAGGTTTGTATGCTTTATCAAGCGAAGGTTTTCCCTAATTCCCCCCCGTGCGCAGGCGCGGATCGAGCGCATCGCGCAGGGCGTCGCCCAGCAGGTTGAAGGCCAGCACGAGCAGGAAAATCGCCAGCGTCACAAAGGTCATTTCCCACCAGACGCCCTGCCACAGGCGCATGCGTGCGGAGTTGATCATGATGCCCCACGACGGATCGTTCTGCACGCCGATGCCGAGAAAACTCATAAAGACCTCGGTGCCGACCGCGGCCGGAAAGCGCAGCGTGAAGGTGACGATGATGACGTGGAACACGTTGGGCAGGATGTGGCGGAACAGGATGCGCGGCCAGCTCAGGCCGAGCGCATGCGCCGCCTGCACATAGGCCTGCTCCTTGTGTTTAATGACTTCCCCGCGGATCAGGCGGCAGATGCCGACCCAGGTGGTCAGCCCGATGCCCAGATACACCCCCGTCAGCCCCCGCCCGACCACCATGGCGATGGCCAGGATGAACAGCAGGCCCGGAATCGATGCGAAGGTGGAATAGAGCCAGACGATGAAGTCGTCGACGCGCCCGCCGAAGTAGCCGGCGAGGCAGCCGAGGAAGACCCCGATGGGGATGGCGATCAGCGAGGTGATGATCCCGACCTTGTAGGCGATGCGCGTGCCCTGGATCAGGCGCTGCATCACGTCGCGGCCGAGCGCATCGGTGCCCATCCAGTGCGCCGCCGAGGGCGGCCGGTAGGCCGCGTCGAGATTGGTGAGCTTATAAAACGGGGTCTGGTCTTTGGCCTGATAATATTGATGAACCACTTCGCCGTACAGTGCGCAGAGCGTGAAGAGCACGATGATGCCGAGGCAGACCATGGCAATGCGGTTTGTTTTCAGCCGCCGCCAGGCATCGGACCAGAGCGACTGCCCTTTATCTGTATTCGGCCTGTCCAATTTCAAGTTTCCAGTTTCAGATTTCACTTCAGCTTCACCCTTGGGTCGACGGCCGCATAGCAGATGTCGGTCAGCAGGTTGGCGATCACAAACATGAACGCCCCGATTAGAACGATGCCGCGCACCACATCGACGTCCGACGAGTTGATGGCGGTGATGCCGAGATAGCCGAGGCCGGGAATCCCGAAAAAGCTCTCCAGCAGCAGGCTGCCGGTATAGAGGAACGGGATGGCGATGACCACATTGGTGATGATGGGGATCATGGCGTTTTTGAGCACGTGCCGGAACAGCACGCGGGATTTGCTGACGCCCTTGGCGCGCGCGGTGCGGACGTAGTCGCGGTGCGCCTCGTCGAGCATGATGGTGCGGTAGAAGCGCAGGCTGCCGCCCAGTCCGCTGATGACGCCGATCAGCACCGGCAGCGCCAGGTAGCGCGCATCCTCAAACCCCCACACCGGAAACCAGTCCGCCTTGAACGCGAGAAAGTACTGCCCCGCCACAATGTAGACCAGGTAGTTGATGCTCATCAGCGCAACGGAGAGGATCACGAAAAAGCGGTCGACCCAGGTGTCGCGCCAGAAAGCGCAGAACAGCGACAGCGCGATGGAGGTGACCAGCCCGATAAAGAAAATCGGCACGGTCAGCATCAGCGACGGCACAATGCCGTCGGCCAGCAGCTTGCTGACCCGCTGGTTGGTGCTGTGCGACACCCCGAAGTCCAGCCGCGCCAGCTGCCTGAAGTAGAACAGCAGCTGCGAGTCGAACGGACTGTTCATCAGGCGCCGCAGCCGGATCGACCGGATTTCGACCGGCGCATCCACGGGAACAATCTTGCCCGGGGTTTGCAGGCGCAGTGTGACTTTTTTCCAATCCCTGGAAAAACCGAGCTTGTTTTTTCCAAGCATTGGAAACCCGTCGGTGCGGCCTTCCATTACGAGCTCGTATTCGCAGTCGTCGCGCAGGGAAAACTTGAGCGGAATGGAATAGCTGCCGCCCTCGGCCAGCACGATCATGCCGTTGGTGTGGGTGACGCCGTCCTGCTTCAGCCAGTCGCCCGCCGTGCGCTCGAAGTCGGAATCCTCCAGCGCGCGGGTTTTTGTTCTGAACCCGAAGAACAGCGGCTTGTTGAATCCGCGCTGCTCGTCGAACGCCTCGAGCGTGTCGGCCTGCGCGTGCGGGCCCATCACCTTGAGCGCCGGGCTGCCGCCCGCCACGTTGAACAGGATAAACGTAATCAGGATGACCCCGAGCACGGTCGGGATCATCTGCAGCATTCGTTTGACGATGTAGTTCGGCATTTCAGTTTTGACAGGATAACAGGATTCACAGGAAGAACATCGTTAGATTCGATCCACCCTATACATAATCATTTTCCGAAGGTCCTCCGTGACGGGGTGAGCAAAGAAAAAATTAAAATGAAGCGGTGGCATAAACATAATTTTCCGTCCAGGAAAACGAGCGGGACGCACGTTCTACTTTCACTTTTCCAATGTTTGGAAATCCTGTTCATCCTGTAATCCGGTCTAACATCTTTCTGCGACGGCAGGCAGGCCGGAAGCCTGTCCTACTTTTTGTGCTCCTGTTTCCATTGATTCCAAAGCTGGTTGTCGGAGCGGCGGTATTTGACCATGCCGTAGGGGAAGTCGTGGTTCTTGTAGTTTTTGAGCCAGTTGTGGATGAGCGCGTAGCTCATCGGCTGGTGCATGAAGATCCAGGGGCAGTCTTCAATGACCATGTCGGCCATCTGTTCGCAGAGGCGGTCCTTTTCGTCGCCGGGCAGCAGCGTGCGCATGCGTTCATACAGCACATCGAACTCCGGGTTGACGTAGTTGGCGTGGTTGGGGCCGGGCGAGACGTTGTCGCTGTGGAAGAGCTGCAGGAAGTTCTCGGGGTCGGGGTAGTCGGCGACCCAGCCGAGCTGGAAGAGCTGCGCCTGGCGGCGGTCCATCTTGTCGAGGAAGGTGGGCCAGTTGTTGTAGCTGGCCCTGAGGACGACGCCGGCTTTTTCGAACATGTCGACCAGCAGGTCGATTTGCTGGCGGGTGTCGCCGGCGGCGCTGCCGAGCTCGAGAGTCAGCTCGAGGCGGCGGCCGGTGGCGGGATCGATGCCGTCCGGATAGCCCGCTTCGGCCAGCAATTGTTTTGCCTTGTCGAGGTTGTAGGAGTAGGCGGTCGGCTCGGGCTTGAAGCCGGCCAGCGGGTCGGGCACCGGCCCGTACACGGGGGTGATGCGGCCGTTGTAATATTGCACCATGACGGATGCGTCATAGGCGCAGGAGAGCGCCTGGCGCAGCTTTTTGTTTTTGCCGACGACGGGGTCATCCATGTTGAAGCCGATGTAGTACAGGTCAAGTGTCGGGCTGGCGAGCAGACTGATTTTCTGTTTCGCCAGCGTCTCGTCGAGGCCGCTGTCCTCCTTGATGACCACGTCCCAGTTGTCGCGCGAAATGCCGCTGAAGCTGAAGTGGCCGGAGAGGAACATCATCCACTGGGTGGCGGGGTCGTCGACAACGTACTGCACAATGCGGTCGAGGAACGGAACGGGCCTGCCCGCGTCGTCGAGCAGCCCGGCCGCGCGGTCTTCTTCCGACCCCTCGGAGGGATAGAGTTCGACCCGGCCGGTTTCGGCCCACTTGGGGTTGCGGACAAATTCGATGCGGTAGTTGCGCGTCCAGCGGCTGAGCCGGAACGGACCGGTGCCGACCGGATGGTTGACGAAGTCATCGCCGTAGCGCTCGACCGCCTCGCGCGGGACGGCGAAGCTGTAGTGCATGGCCAGGATCCAGAGCAGCTGCGGATACGGGCCGGTCAGCTGAATCTGCAGGGTGCGCTCGTCGAGCGCGCGCAGGCCCTCGACCGGCGCGTCGTAGTCGGTCGGCTCGCTGCCTTCGGTGGAGGCGCGGAATTCGTCGAGCCCGACGATGCGCCCGTTGAAGGCCCAGTAGCCGGAGGAGGCGTTCTTGATGTCGGCCACGCGCTTGATGGAATAGACGAAGTCCTCCGCGGTCAGCTCGCGGCCCCGGCCGACGGGGAAACAGGGGTCGTCCTGAAAGAAAATGCCTTTGCGGATTTTGAAGGTGTAGGTGAGGCCGTCCTCGGAAACCTCCGGCATGGCTTCGGCCAGCAGGGGCACCACGCGGTACGGGCGGTCGAGATAGGCGTAGTCCAGCAGCCCCTCATACATCTTGCCGATGGCCATCGAGGAGGCGACGTCGCCGGACTTGGCCGGGTCGAACCCCTGAATGCGGGAGGTCTGCCCGTAGAGCACCTGCTCGTCTTCAAATCGAAGCTGGTCGAGCTCCTGCCGTCCACACGAGGAAAGAAATGAACAGGTAAATAGTGAACAGGAAACAATGAAACATGAAGTGAGTTTTCGCATGAGCCTACTTCATCGTTCGAAAGTCCTTGTTCCTGTTCGCGGGGTTCCCCGCCTTTACTCTGCGGGAGCGGCCGGGATTTCCGGAACAACCGAAATATCGGCCGGCTGATCCATCGGAACCGCGGCAGGCTGCGCCATCGGCGCGGCGGCCGGAGCGGCGGCGCTGTCCATCAGCGACTCGTTGGCGCTGCCCGCGAAGAGCATGCCGAGAATCAGGGTGTTCACCAGAAATGCAATTCCGATGCCGACGGTTGCTTTGGTGAGCACGTTGCCGGCGCGCGCGCCGAACAGCGAGTCGTTCCCGCCGCCGCCGAACGCTGCGCCGAGCCCGTCACTCTTCGATTTCTGCAGCAGAACCAGCCCGATCAGCGCGAGACTGCAGGCGGCTTCCAGAATAATCAGTAATGTGCGAATAAAAGCCATAATTTTTCTCCAATAAAGGGCAGACGTTACCACCCGGCCCCGCAAATGACTACATTTTAATGACGAATGACAAAGCACCCAAATACCCAAGAGAACCGGAGGTTCTTTTCGGTATTGGGTATTTAGGGCTTCGGCATTGCCGGACTACATGCCTGCTTTGACGATGCCGGCGAAAGAAGCCGCGTCGAGCGCCGCGCCGCCGATCAGGCCGCCGTCAATGTCGGGCTGGGAGAGCAGTTCCGGCGCATTGCCCGGCTTCATGCTGCCGCCGTACTGGATGCGCAGGCCGTCGGCCGCTTCCTGGCCGACCATGTCGGCGATGATGCCGCGAATAAAGGCGTGCACTTCCTGCGCCTGTTCGGCAGTGGCGGTTTTGCCGGTGCCGATGGCCCAGACGGGCTCGTAGGCGACGACCACGTTTTCGAACTGCTCCGCTGTAATATCGGCGAGGCTGCCGCGAACCTGCTCTTCAACCACCTTTTCGGTGTTGCCGGACTCGCGGTCTTCGAGGGTTTCCCCCACGCAGACGATCGGACGCAGATTCTTTTCGAGAGCCTTTTTGACCTTCTTGTTGATCCAGAAGTCGGTTTCCTTGTAGTACTCGCGGCGTTCGCTGTGGCCAAGGATCACGTATTTGACGAACAGCTCCTTGAGCATGGTGTGGGAGATTTCGCCGGTGTAGGCGCCGTCATCTTCGGAGCTCATGTTCTGGCAGCCCAGCTTGATGTCGGTGTCGGCGATCAGATCGCTGACGGTCTTGAGCGCAGTGAAGGGCGGGCAGACCACCGCTTCGACGCCGGACACATCGGCGAGTTCAAGCTTCAGCCCTTCGACGAGCGCCACGGCCTCTTCGACGGTCTTGTTCATTTTCCAGTTTCCGGCAATAATTTTTTTTCTCATTGGATTCTCCTGATTTTGTTTAAATGCAACCCCAAAATGAGCAGGGAACTTACCGAACCCGTCCCGGATACGCAATATTCAAAATTAGACTTTCAGGCCGGCGAAACCGGCACACACACCGCGAGATTCCGCCTGAACGGCCCGAACCTTCCGCACGCGGCCCATCAATGAAATCCATGCAAAATCTGCCGCGACGTCTTTGACTTCTCCGGGGAATTCCCGCTGACGATGCAAAAACCACACCTTTCAAGGTGTGGTTTAGTCTGCCGCACAAAATAAGCCCCGGTCGAAACGGGGCTTTTTTTGCGTTTCCAATCCCTGGAGGGAGGCGGAGCCTCCATCCGATTTTTTCCAGACATTGGAAACTTTTTCAGGCCGGCATGCTATGCCTTGTCGGTCAGAGCCAGAATTCCGGGCAGCTGCTTGCCTTCCATGAATTCGAGGGAGGCGCCGCCGCCGGTGGAAACGTGGCTCATCTGATCGGCCACGCCGGACAGGTTGACCGCGGCCACGGAGTCGCCGCCGCCGATGATGCTGATGCTGTCGGATTTGGCAACCGCTTCGCAGACCGCAAAGGTGCCGGTGGCGAAGGGCTTCATTTCGAAGCAGCCCATCGGTCCGTTCCAGACAACGGTTTTGGCGCCGGCCACTTCGCTGCAGTACAGCTCGATGGTTTTCGGGCCGATGTCGAGGGCCATCCAGCCGTCTTCAATGCTGTCGCCGACCACCTTGGTGTTGGCGTCGGCGGAGAAGGCGTCGGCGACCATGTTGTCGATCGGCAGCATCAGCTTGACGCCTTTGGCTTCTGCGGCCTTAAGGATTTCGCCGGCGAGCTCGACTTTGTCGTCTTCGACGAGCGAACCGCCGATGGCTTTGCCCTGCGCCTTGTAGAAGGTGTAGGCCATGCCGCCGCCGATCAGGATGGAGTCGCATTTGTCCAGGAAGTTGGTGACCACGTCGATTTTGCCGGAGATCTTCGCGCCGCCGATGATGGCGACGAAGGGTTTGACCGGGTTTTCAAGCGCTTTGCCGAGGTATTCGATTTCCTTTTCGAGCAGGAAGCCGGCTGCGCACTGGTCGATGTATTTGGTGACGACGGCCATGGATGCGTGGGCGCGGTGCGCGGTGCCGAATGCGTCGGAGACGTAGACATCGCCGTAGGAGGCGAGTTCTTTGGCGAACGCGTCCTGTTCCTCCGGCGTACAGCCTTTGCCCTCTTCCTCTTTATAGAAGCGGACATTTTCGAGCACGAGGATTTCGCCGGCCTTCAGGCCGTCGACAAGCGCTTTGACTTCCGGGCCGATCACGTCGGGGGCGAGAGTGACTTTGGCGTCGACCAGTTCGGCCAGACGGTCGGCGGCGGGCTTGAGGGTGAACTCCATGTTCTTTTCGCCTTTGGGGCGTCCGCAGTGGCTCATCAGGATAAGCGAGCCGCCGTTTTCGAGAACATAGTTGATGGAAGGCAGTGCCGCGGTGATGCGGGTGTCGTCGCCGACCACGCCGTCCTTGACCGGCACATTGAAGTCTACACGCATCAGGACCTTCTTGCCCTGCACATCGAGATCGCGAATCGTCATTTTGTTCATTTTAGAATCTCCCTGTTATTTTGAAATTGAGTCCGAATCATAAAGAAAACCGGATTAGAGTCAACTACCGGAAAAACCAGATTCAGGCCCTTCGGGAATACCGGTTGACAATTTTCCAAAAAAGGAGACTTTGAGAGGTGCAACAGATTATTTTCAGCATGCGTTCTGAATGAAGACCAGTATGAAGAGCCTCCGACAGCGTACGTTCATGTGGATCCTGACGGGTTTGCTGGCCGGCCCGGCCCTCGCCGGGAACTCCCTGGTTTTTTCCGCCGTTGAAGACTCGGTCACTGCAGAAATCGCCCGGCGGGTTCTGGAGTGCGCCTATCAACAGATCGGCATCTCCATCGAACTACGGGAACTTCCCGGTGCGCGGGGACTCTATTATTCGAACGCCGGCCAAACCGACGGCGAAGCGTTCCGCGTGGAAGGAATCGAGCAAACCTTTACCAACTTGTGCCGGATTGAGGTCCCGATCGCGACGAACTGCCTCTATCTCTTTGTGAAGCAGGGCCGGGAATTCCCGGTGGATGGATGGGCCGGCATCCCCGCGGACTGCCGGGTCGGGTTTCAGCGCGGCGTTCAAATCATCGAAAAAAACACGCAGGCGCATCAGATTCAAACAGAAAGAGCCCGACACGCCGATCAGTTATTCACCATGCTTCAATACGGCCGGGTCGATGCGGTCATCGCCGGCGAAGACCAAGCCGCACGGCGGGGCGGGAAACTCGCGCGCGACCAGATCATACAGCTGAGTCCGCCCGTTCATTCGCACCCGCTGTATCACTATGTGCACATCAGCCATGCGGGCCTCATTCCACAAATCACGGAAGTCCTTCGAGAGATGCAGGCCGCCGGCGAGCTGCAGAGCATCCAGAAAGAGGTCGAAGACGAAGCGCGCCAGAAGGAGCTCCGGACGGGCGAAGAAATAAATCATGAATGCAGGGCCCGATAGACCATATCGGCGAGTTCATCTTTGCGGAACGGCTTTTGCAGCACACCGCACAATCCGTTTTTGATCATTTCCTCGACCTCCTCCTGCATCGAGAATCCGGAGCAGAGAACCACGCGCAGGTCGGGCCGGATCTTCCGCAGTTCAAAAAAGCAGTCCCGTCCGTTCATTTCGGGCATGACCATGTCGAGAAGAACCAGATCGATCTCGCCGGCATGCTTGCGGAACTGATTCACGCCCTCCCGGCCGTTGGTCGCGGCAATCACCCGATAGCCCAGCATCTCCAGCATCGCCCCGGTCATTTCCCGGATCGCGGCTTCATCGTCCACCAGCAGAATTGTTTCCGAGCCGTCGCCGGATTTCTGAGACAAACCGGAGCCGCCCGGCTGGTCCGCCCGGACCGGCGGCAGATAGACCCGGAAGCAGCTTCCCTCTCCCACCGCACTCGAAACCGCAACGACCCCGCCGTGCTGCTGAACCGCCGCCTCGACAACCGCCAGTCCGAGCCCGGTTCCTTTTCCATTCCGGCCGGCTGTGAAAAACGGCTCAAAGATGTGCGGCAGCACCTCGGGGGCGATCCCGCAGCCTGTATCCAGGATGCTGATTTCGACATAGCGCCCCGGCTGAAGCTGCAGCCCCCGCCGGCTGCAGGTGTCGCCATCCAGCTCGACCTCCCGGGTGCGATAGGTGATGGCGCCGCAGCCCGAAATCGAGTGCGCGGCATTAATGCCCATATTCAGCAGGGCGCTTTGCAGGACCGACCGATCCCCGCGAATCCGGCAGCCGCCGCCGGCCAGGTCCCTGCGCACATCAATCCGGCGGTCAATCGTGCTCTCCAGCAGCGAGGCCGTGTCCCCGACCATGCGGTCCAGATCCACCACTTCAGACGAAGAAGCCGACTGCCTGGAAAACACCAGCAGCTGTTTGGTCAGCCCGGCGGCCGTGCCCGCCGCACTGGACAGCAGATTCAGGTATTTTTCCGCATCCGGCGAGGCGGGAACGATCATCCGAAGCAGCTCTTCCGCTCCCATGATGATAGCCAGCATATTGTTGAAATCATGGGCGATTCCGCCGGCAAGCTGGCCGATGGCCTGCATCTTTTCGGATTGCTTCAGCCGCTCCTGCAGCGCGACCTCTTCGGTGATGTCACGCAGGACAAACACCACCCCCATCACATCCCCCGTTTCGGTTTTTCGAATCGGCGAACCTGAAACCGCAACCAGATATTGCTGCTGAGTGCGTGTACGCAGTTTTGCCCGAGAAACCAGTCCGACCCGGCGGCCGGCCTTGAGAACAAAATCGACCGGATCCAGCGGTTTCTCCTGAGGATTCTGCGGGGAGACGGGGCAAACCTCCTTGAATTTGCGGCCCACCGCAGCCCCTTGCGTCCAGCCTGTCAACACGGCGGCCGCCGGGTTCAACCCGATCACGATGCCGTGGAGGTCCGCGGCGATCACACTGTCGCCAATCGAATTCAGCGTGACCATCAGCCGCTCCTCACTCGCCCGCAGCTCAGCCGTCCGCTCGGCCACCCGGATTTCGAGCAGCTGCTTGCCCCGCAGCATTTGCAGGAAAAACTTCATTCCCACCCACGCCAGGCACACAACCAGGAACCAGTACAGGTAGGAGTAGACCCGCTTGTTGACATGCACGACGTCGAGCCGCCCGATGAGTTCGTGCTGATAATAGATCGGCGTGCTCATCTCGCGATGCCGAATCAGACCCATGCGCATCAGCCACCGGTCCATCCGCCCCGGCGGCCCGTCCTGAACGTGGATAAACGAAAAATCATTCGGCAGAGCGACAATCGTCATGCGCTCATAATTGTGCAGGCGCATGGCAATGTGCAGGTAATCGACCGGACCCTGCGCGTCGAAATTCCACAGCGAACTGGAAACCACTTGCGCGTGCTCCTCGACCAGCCTTACGTCCGCACGCTCCCGCCACAGCTCCACCGTCCAGACCGCTGCGCCAAACAGGCCTCCCAGCAACAGGGAAACCACCGTCATGTTCAGTTTCAGATGCCATTTCCCCACGTTCATTCAATCCCCGAAAAAAAGGAACCCGATCCGCTCCCCGCACGCGACTGGCAGGATTATAGGCAACCCCCTGAAAAAATCCATCCCATAAACGGCGCGCCGGTTGACGACGGAGCCCTTTTCCCCGCATCTCCTCTCCGGGAGATGCAGCGCGAGGCGCAGCGGATGCGTGCCGGCGGCGGCAGGCGGGGTCGTTCCCCTTGAGCACCGCCGGCACGTCCATCCTCTGGAATCCGTTAAAACGGAACATTGACTGTCAAATCGAACCGGCGACGGTTGATCTCATCCGCGCTGTGTGAATACTGGAAACGAATCGACACGCCTTCGATCTTTGCAAACTCAACCCCGGCGGCGGAATAAACCTGAGACTGCCCCAGCTCGACGGGAACGGTCATCGCGTCGATGCCGGACGGAGCCCCCTGCAGCGTGGCCGACACTTCGGTATCCGGATCAGAGAGATATTCCGTCAGGCTGATCCGCCCGTACAGCTTGAACAGCCAGTCGGTCATGCACGGCACCGGCAGCTGATAGCCGGCCTCCACCGAAGGCTGCACCCACAGGTGATGTTCGCCGAGGTGCTCCAGCTTCAGATTCAACGCATCGGCACCCGTTTCCGAAACCGCGTCCGCCATAAGATAGGCGCAGCCAAACTCAATCGCAGGCTGGAGGTACAGCCGGTCGGCAGAGAACCGGTGCGATGCGTGAAGCGTCGCCCCCGCCACCTTGATTTTGCGGTCCGCGGAACTCTCAACCCAATCGACCGCATACCCGGTCCGTGTAACCGTCGAATCCTCTTCCCCATAGGAAGCCGTAAGGCCCAGGCGGGTCGACCCCATTCGGTATTCAAGACCCGCGCCGACATAACGGGAATCGCCATCCGAGCGCCACTGGTCGTTATATCCGCTTGACGAGCTGTCCCCGAAGGCAAACCCAAGACCTCCGCTCCACTGCTCGGAAAATGCTTTCTGAGCACCGAGCGCATAGCCGGTGGTTTGACCGGTGAAATCTTTACAGTCGTCATAATCGGCATGGCTGGTTCGTTCGTTGACTGCACGGCCCCACAGGAAATAATCCTTTTCGTAATAGCGATGCCCGGCCCCTTCCGCAATCATCTGCCCGAACGACTGGCTCATCCGAACGGCCTGAGCCTGCAGCTCACCATACATATCCGGCGACATTTGGGACAAGGTCGTCTTGTAGGCATCCATAGTCGGATCGTACAGCATGTTGACCACCACATCCGCCAGTTGCGGAGAGCTTCCGGCGGCCTGAATCCGGTTGAAGTAATCACCCACCTCCTGCAAATTGCGCCCCAGTCCCTGCGGCGAGAAGTCGATGTTGTAATCAAGCAGCGCGTCGATTCCGGTCCGGTAGCTCAGATCATAGGTGATGACCACCGACGGTGCCGTAGAGAGGACCAGCCCGCTGTCGGTCACCCCGAGGTCGCCGTGGACCAGCGACTGGGTAAAGTGACCGTACGGAACCAGCTGCGGATTGAGCAGCGTGAGATAAACGGTTCCGTCGAGGTCCGCCGTTCCGGTCGCGTCGATCCGGTCGAGCCATCCTCCGTCGCGGTTCGGGTCGGGGCTGCCGAAGTCGAGCTCCGCATAGGTCTCGCCGCTCGCGGTCTGAACCAAGCTTCCGTCGAGCACGGTGTACTGCGCATTGTTGTCGCCGCCGATAATCATGGATCCGCTCTGAACGAGCAGGCTGTCCGGACCGCCGAGCAGCAGTTCCGGCCCGGCAACAAAGGTGCTGTCAGCCTGATTCACGAAACGGTTGGTTCCGGTCCCCAGATCGAGCTGGCCGATCACCAGGCCGTTATTCTCCACAACCTCGTTGCCCTCCTCACCGGTCACCGTCCATCCGAAAAGTCCCTCGAGGCCAAACAGGCTGCCGTTGTTGGTCAGCACGTTGTCGGCCCCGCCGGAAAAGGCCACGCCGGTTCCGTTCGTCCCGAAGACAATCATCTCGTCGGTCGCCAGCGTGATCAATATATTCCCCTGGCTTCCCGATCCGCGCGACTGGGCAAAGACCCCGATCCCCGACTCGCCCAGCGCGGAAACGGATCCGTTCAGCGTCAGATCAATATTTCCGGAATCGCCGGTGCCGCCGGCGGTATCCATAAACACGCGGTCCACCGCGCCGCCGCCGCCGCCCAGGCTCTGGAGCAGCACGCCGATCGAACGGTCTCCGTCGGCAA
>JBFHEM010000012.1:0-84520 GCA_041584215.1 Tichowtungia sp.
ACGAGGGATACGACCTGGCCTCGGCGGAGACCTATGACGTCATCCTGCTCGACATCATGCTGCCGGGCCGCGACGGGCTGAGCATCCTGCGCGGGCTGCGCGATCAGAAAAACACGACCCCCGTCATCCTGCTCACCGCGCGCAGCGGACTCAATGAACGCGTGGAGGGCCTCAACCAGGGGGCCGACGACTACCTGCCCAAACCCTTCTTCATGGAGGAGCTCATCGCGCGCATCATTGCGGTGAGCCGCCGCGCCTCCGGCGAACAGCTCAGCGTGATCCACCACGGCGGCCTCACGCTCAACCTGATCACCCGCGACGTGAAGAACGGCGGCGACAAGCTTGAGCTGACCAGCCGCGAATTCAACCTGCTCGAACTGCTGATGCGCTCGCCCGGGCGCGTCTATTCGCGCACCCAGCTGCTCGAGCACGTCTGGGGCTACGACTTCGATCCGCAAACCAATGTGGTCGACGTCTACATTCGCCGCGTGCGCGCAAAAATCGACCGGCCGGACGCGCCCTCATTGATTGAAACCGTGCGCGGTGTCGGCTACCGTTTTCGGGCGGATGCATGAAACTCTCGTTTAAATTCAAAATCGCGACCATCTCGTTCGTCGTATCCGGCGCCCTGCTGGCCGTTTTCGGCTTTGTCTTTTTCACCTTTGCCTTTCAGGCTGGCCTCGACCGCATCGACCGGGAAATCCTCACGATGGCGGACTCGTCGCTGCACACCGTCCGTCCGCCGGAACACTGGCAGAACTTCGATAAATCGCTGCAGTTCATCTACGGGGAAACCCGCATGGCGAGCATTGCCCTGCGCGTGGTTGAACCGGACGGCACGGTGCTTTTTCAATCCGATAACGCGCCGACGGAACTGACCGCCCTGCCGCGCCCCGCGCGGGCGGAGCCCCCCCCGCCCCTGCCCGGCGCGGAAACCAGCCTGATGGACCGGCTGGACCGGGACCTCGACGGCCTCGTGTCTCCCGATGAATTTGACGGGCCGCCGCATGCCTTCGGCCAGGCCGACGCCGACGCCGACGGATTTATTTCCCGCCAGGAGGCCCTGCACATTCCGAGGGCTCCGGGCAAGCCCCGGCCGGAATTCAAGCAGCCTCCGCTCGAGTTCCAATCGTCGTTCCAAACCCTGGAAACCGCAACCGGCAACTGGCGCATCGGACTGTTCAGCAATACCGAACTCAGCGTAATGATCGCCATGGACATGAGCGCGTTCTATGCCGACATCAACCGCTTCCGAACCGCCTTCTTCATCACCGTTTCGCTCGGACTGATTCTGCTGGGCCTGACCAGCTGGTTTCTGGCCGCACGCGCCATGCACCCGGTCGCCGTCATCGCCCGCACCGCCGCGGGCATCACCGCCAAAGGCCTCGACCGCCGGATTCCAATGGTTGGAAAGGACATCGAGCTCGAGCGGCTCGTCACCATCTTCAACCACATGCTCGACCGGCTCGAAAAAAGCTACCATCAGGCCGTTCGTTTCAGCGCCGACGCCGCCCACGAGCTGCAGACCCCGCTCACCATCCTGCAGGGCGAACTCGACAACGCCATCCAGACCTCCGCCGACGGCTCCGACGAGCAGCAGCGCTACAGCCTGCTGCTCGACGAACTGCGCAACCTGAAAGCCGTCGTCCAGAAACTGCTCCTGCTGGCCCATGCCGACGAAGGCCGCCTCCGCATCAACGCGCAGCCCGTCGACCTGAGCGAACTCATTTGCGACGCCGCGGAAGACACCGAAATGATGGCCCCGAAGCTGCAGATTGAAACCCGCATCCCGGACGGGGTCACGGGCTCGGCGGATCCCGCCCTGCTGAACCAGGCACTGCGCAACATGACCTCCAACGCCGCCAAATACACCGATCCAAACGGCCGGGTCCTCTTTACGCTGGAACAGAAAAATGAGGCCGTCCGGTTTACGCTGGCCAACACCTCCCCGCCGATCCCCGACGACGACCGCCCCCTGCTTTTCGACCGCTTTCACCGGGTCGACAAAGCGCGCACCGCCGCCGGCTCCGGGCTGGGCCTCAGCCTCGCGCGCGAAATCGCGCGCGCCCACGGCGGCGACCTGGTCCTGAACCCCTATGCGCACGGCATGGTCTCCTTCACGCTCACCCTGCCGGCCGGCTGACGGACCCGCTCCCCTGCGAAACCGGAACGGGTTTGAACCGGTGAGATTTTGACAACAGCGCCAGAATCGGACAGGATACCGGCATTCCCGGCAGGGGAAAGGGGGACAGGATGCATACAACTCGTCGTTCAGCATCTGTTTTTGCTGCCGCCTTCATGACGGCCGCTTCACTTTATGCGGAGGTTCACTTCGAACTCAACTTCGCCCATGCCACCAATTTCCCCGGCAGCGGCACCACCCGTTCCGTCGAGCTGCCGGCCACGAACAGCGCCGCCTTCTACCGCGTAAACACTCAATAAATGGAATGGAAGAGTGGATGACTGGAGTACGGGATGCACATCAATCCATTAACCACTCTTCCACTCTTCCACCCTTCCACTCTTCCACCCTTCCACTCTTCCACCCTTCCACTCTTCCACCCTTCCACCCTTCCACCCATCCGTTCCTCCGCGCCCTCCGGGCGCTACAGAAGACTTGTCGCATCCACATCAATGGTGCATTTGACGCCCTTGGGCCATTTTTTGATAGCTCCGACCGCGCGACGGATCGTGCGGGTCATGGCGCCGGTTTTCTCCGCGCGCATCAGGATCTGATAGCGATACTCGCCGCGCGCGCGGCTGATCGGCGCCGGCACCAGAGGCGAAAGCATCACCTCGTCGGAAACACATTGCTCCAATGTCTGAAAAAGGGTCTCACCGGTCTGCTCCACCAGCGATTCATGTTTTCCGCGCAGGGTAATGCAGGTCAAGTGGGCATACGGCGGATAAAAAAGCTCCTTGCGGAAGGCCAGCTCCTGGTCGCAGAACCCATCGAAATCCATGCGGCGGGCAAACTGGATGGCCGGGTGATGCGGCGTATAGGTCTGCACCAGCACCTCCCCTGCCACCTCGCCGCGGCCGGCGCGGCCCGCCACCTGCGTCAGCAGCTGGAACACCCGCTCGCCGGCGCGAAAATCCGCCATGTGCAGCGCGTGATCGGGGTTGACCACCCCCACCAGTGTCACATTCGGAAAATCGAGCCCCTTGGCGATCATCTGCGTGCCGATCAGAATATCGATTTTCCCGACGCGGAACATCGACAGGATATCGCGATGAGCGTTTTTCCTGCGCATGGTGTCCGAGTCCATCCGGGCAATGTTCGCCTTGGGGAACAGCTTGGCCATCACCTCCTCGATCTTTTCGGTGCCCGCACCGGAATACTTGAACTCCTTCGACCCGCACTCGGGGCAGCGGTCGGGCGCGGCGCGCTCGTCGCCGCACAGATGACAAACCAGCCGCCGCCGCGCCTTGTGATAGGTAAGCTTTACACTGCAGTGCTCGCATTCGCTCACGTACCCGCACGCCGGACAAAGCAGCGAGGCCGAGAATCCGCGGCGGTTGAGAAAAATCATCGTCTGCTCGGCACGATTGAGCCGGTCGTAGACCGCTTCGACCAGTTCCTTGGAAAACAGCCCGTGCCTGCCTTCGCGCGACCCCTCCAGCCGCATATCGATCACCCGGATCGCCGGCATCTTGCGATGGTCCACGCGCGACGGCATATCCACATAGGTATACTTGCCGCTTTTGGCGTTGCAGTACGACTCGAGCGCGGGCGTCGCCGAGCCGAGCACCACCGCGCAGTGTTCGCGGTGCCCGCGCATCACCGCCGCATCGCGCGCATTGTAGCGCGGGGTCTCGTCCTGCTTGTAGGTCGGCTCGTGCTCCTCATCGACCACAATCAGGCCGATCTTTTCCACCGGGGCGAACAGCGCGGAGCGCGCCCCGATCACAATGGTCGCCTCGCCCGAACGGATGCGGTGCCACTCGTCGTAGCGCTCGCCGTCGGACAGCGAGCTGTGCAGCACCGCCACCCGCTCCGGCCGGTCGGCAAACCGCGCCCGGAAACGGTCGACCGTCTGCGGCGTCAGGGCGATTTCGGGCACGAGCACAATCGCGCCCCGGCCCTGCTCGAGCGCGCGGGAAATCGCCTGCAGATACACCTCGGTCTTGCCCGACCCCGTCACCCCGTGCAGCAGAACCGTTTCCGGCTTTTCGGACTCCATGGCCGCGAGAATCTGATCGAGCGCAGCCGCCTGCTCCGGCATCAGCTTCAGCGGATCGGTTTTCAGGATCTCCACCCCGGCGTGCGGATCGCGATAGATCGATTCCTGTGAAATGGTTACGAGCCCTTTTTTTTCAAGGGTCCTGACGGTTGCAGCAGATACATCGGCCAGAACCGTCAGCTCCGACAGGAGCACAGGCGACGCATTGCTCAGGACATCAACCACCTTTTGCTGTTTGTCCGTCAGCGTAGACGCGATGTCCCCATCGCGTTCACCGCTGTAAAGTGAATATGTCCCGCTTTCCAGCCCGACTGGATTCTCATCCATATATTGTTTGAATTTTTCCAAACTCTCTGCGCTTCGAACAACATGATCGAATGACTCTTTCTGCCAAACGGTTCCGCTGCTTTCCAAAAGAGCGTTTATTTCGCGCGTTGAGACCGACTTCCACCCTTTGACGATTTTTGAAAGCGTGTGCTCACCAAACGGAGTGACTAACACGTGAACATGGTTCGGCATAACGACGTAGCCGTACAACCCGTACCGTTTTCCGCAAAAATGTTTCAGCGATTTTTCAAGAATCGAACGCACGTCAGGTTGCTGGAGAATACAACGGCCCTCTCCGGCATCCAGCCATTCCTCAAACTTCTCAGTAAAACGAGTCCGGTATTCCTGTTGCCATGCCCGCAGAGCCAACACAGACTCGGCCCCCCCCCCGCGTTCCTCTGCGGATGAATAACGCGGTGAGGACACCGCGTCTACATTCGGCTTTGGATTCTCCTCCAACCACAGATCGCGTTCCCGCCTCCACTGTCTGAGCTTTTCTTTCGGTAAAGAATCAGCCAACCGGAACGTGACGAAATAGGTGGTTCCGTCCTGCCGCCAGTGCGGCAGGTTGCCGCCCGACAGATGCGAGACCGGCTGCGACAGATCCAGCTCATTGACATGCGACGGAGAGTCAACCTGGCGGTTCATCCTGGAGGACCCCGCGTCGTCCTTGGGATTCACCAGCGAAACCATCAGCTGCGTCTTTTCGCCTTTGGCTTTGCGGCGCACCACCGCAGGCAGCACGGACCGCACGCAGTTTTCGAACGGAGCGAGGTAATACGACGACATCCAGCGCGCCAGCTCCATCACCGGCCCGGTCACCAGCGACGTCTCGCCCAGCACCTTGCCGATCGGCTTGAGCCCGTCAAAGTCGGATTTTTCGGCCAGGCCGACCACAAAGCCGTCGACATGGCGATGGCCGAACGGAACAGAAACGCGCGAGCCGATTTCGACTGTCGAAATCAGCTCGTCCGGAATCAGATAGTCGAACTCCCGGTCCAGCGAGAGGTCGACGGCGACCTTGGCGATGCGGTTCATCATACATTCGCTGCCGGCGAATTTATTCGCCAATGATCTTCACAAGCACACGCTTGTCGCGCATGCCGTCGAGTTCGTAGTAGAAGATTTCCTCCCACGGCCCGAAATCGAGCTTGCCGTCGGTGACGGCGCAAACCACCTCGCGCCCCATCACCTGTCGCTTGAGGTGCGCATCGGCGTTGTCTTCGAATCCGTTGTGGGCGTACTGATCGTAGGGTTTTTCGGGGGCCAGCTTTTCGAGCCAGCGCTCATAGTCGCTGTGCAGCCCGCTCTCATTGTCATTAATGAAAACCGACGCGGTGATATGCATCGCATTCACCAGGCACAGCCCCTCCCGGATGCCCGACTCGCGCAGGCACTCATTCACCTGCGGGGTGATATGAATGATCTGCCGGCGTTTCGACGCCTTAAACCAGAGTTCCTTGCGATAGCTTTTCATGAAAACCCACCCTGCAAAATTCGTTATTCCCCGTTCTGCGGTTCGGCCGTCGGGAGTTCCACTCTCTTCGCGTCTTTCCACAGCTTTTCGAGATCGTAGAGGCTGCGCATTTCCGCACTGAACACGTGAATCATCACGCCGTCATAATCGGCAATCACCCACCCGCTGTTGCCGTCGCCGGCGTGGCGCGACTCGCGATAGTGATGGTCTTTGCACAGCCGCTGCATGCCGTCGGCGAGCGCTTTGAGGTGCGGCGCGTTGGCGGCGGTGGCGACCACAAAGTAATCGGCGATATTGGCCACTTCACGCAGATCGAGCACCGAGATGCTTTCCGCCTTGCGGGCATCAAGAAACTCTACGGTCTTGGTCAAAAATTCGGGCAGTTGTTCAATCATATCTGTATTCTCCGGAAACGTTGGGTCAGAGTAGTCAGGAATGATCCGTTTGGCAAAATCATTCAGGCCGAAATCATGTTCCCGCGCTCGCTCAGCTGTAGAGATGATGCTCCGCGATATACATCTCGACCTCGGCCGGCACGAGAGTTTGAATGCTCAGCCCTTCGGCAATGCGCATGCGGATCTCCGAGGCCGACACCTCAATCTCATGAATCCGGATCAGCCGGCTGAGCAGCCGGGTTTTCCAGGGTTCGGGAAGCCGGCACGCTGCCGCCACTTCGTCGGGATCTTCGCCGCCGCGCCCGAACGGCACCACGCTGCAGCATGCGAGAAGCTGATCGACATTGCGCCAGAGGTGCAGATCGGAAAGCGAGTCGAGCCCGATAATAAAGAAGAGTTCGGCACCGGGATGCTCCGCCTGCAGATGCTGAATCGTGTCCACGGTGTACGAAACCCCTCCGCGCACCAGCTCCAGGTCGGACACTTCAAACCGGAAATTGCTTCCGATGGCCAGCTGCAGCATTTCCAGGCGGTGACGCCCCTCGACCGGCGCGCAGTGCTGCTTGTGCGGCGAAACCGCCGTCGGCACGAAAATCAGCCGGTCGAGCTCCAGCTGTTCGACCGCATCCTGCGCGATAATCAGATGCCCGATATGCACCGGATCAAACGACCCGCCGAACACGCCGATCCGCTCTGTAGTTTCTTCTCTCATTTCCAATCCTTGGAAAACCCTACCCCATTTCTTCCAATGTTTGGAAAATATTATCCTGCAAAAAACATTTTGTTCCCGGGGATCTTTCGTGGTTTAGTTCATCTTTCCGCCCGAAAAATCCGCGGCAGGCGGATGAAAAAGGAACCCGTTATGAAAAATGGTCCCTACCGCGAAGGCGATACCGCCTTCAAAGCCGCCGGCGGCGTTGAACGACTGCAGCATCTGGCCGGGAATTTTTATCAGCTCATGGACTCCCGTCCCGAGTTCAAAACCATCCGCGATCTGCATCACGAAGACCTCAGGCTGGCGGGCGAAAAACTGGCCCGCAATGGATCCGGCGAACGGACCCACCGGCTGGTCTTCTCACCGCCGCGCTACCGCATCACCTGCGAAAACGGCTGCTGGGAGCACACCGCCAAACGGCGCAAACCGCATCTTCGCTGCCGCACATGCCACGGAAAAATCATCTACCCGCCCTATACCGCCCCAACGGCCTGACCCGAATGGCTGCCTCCCTGTTTTATGCCCGGCAGGGGCGGGATTTTTATCAATCACGAATGATTATGGTCAGAATAATTGAAATATACAGGGTTCATGAATAGAAATCATTCTGACCTTAATTTTTCTGACGACCCGCACCGGTTTGGTTGCAGTGAAGCCGCGCTAAAGAGCCGATTATGTTGAATATTGAGCGCCCCCAGCCTTCCGCCTCCAGCCTGAGACGGAGCTTGCCAATTGTGTGACCCAGCTGCTTTCCCCGGACAGCTCCCGGCACGACCTACCCGCAACCAAAGACGAAGAATTTAAACAAAATCATGATAAAAGAATAATGAGACCGATCATCTCAATCCCATCATTCTGTATTCATCATTCTGTTAGCCATTACGCTCCTGCTTAGTTGCTGAATGGGTTTCCATTGCAGGCGCACGATTCCTTTGTCGGCGACAAGAATGTCGTCGCGCCGGAGGGGGGCATTCCTGTCTGGTTCGCCCTGATTTTATTGCGTGAGAGGATCCCAGGTACCAAGGGTCACATTGACTAAGATTGCGTTACCTGGGTGCCTACCATTCATTGGTGTATCCAAATCACTCCATTCAATCGTAACTCCATTTTTTGGAATATCTGAAAGAACAAGCCATTGCCACCCTTTGGCGGATGGATAGACATCGTGCAATACATGATTGGTATCACGGTTTAGCACCCGCATGCGGCTCTTTCTATCCCCCATATCGTCGTAACCGTTCATCACTCCAAGACGCAGGCACTTCGGACTATCTTCGCCGGCGGTTACATCCACATCAAAAAGCTGAACACGGTTCTCCTCATTTGAGAAGGAAACCCGCCTTTCTGTCAATGTTGCGTACTTAAAATTGAGTTCACTCGTATGCATATATGCAAACTGATCATTGAGAATGTTTTTCGGCCTCTTGGGTATAAACATGGGTATGTCATTACGACGAAACATAACTGCCCAGCGATGCAGATCATCGAATGCTGCTTTGATATCATCAGGTTTTCCCATAAACCATGTTTCAATTTTATCCTTATGTTTATTGGCAAGTCGAATTAGTTCCGAGCGAGCTTTGTCTGTCTTTAGGTGCTTTATATCGCCGGCCAGAGGTTTGTTTTTCGGAAGTTTGTTTTTGATGGAAAACTCATAAATCTCATTAACTGTGGCGATATCCGGCTTGAGTGCGCGGATTTCATTTAGTGAGAGTTCTTCAATCTTCTTCTCTCCCAATAAAGGGTCATGGTATGCAACCAATTGTCCATCAGCGGATTCTCGAATATCATATTCTGCATATTCGAAAGCACTGCTGTTGCGATGTTCGTCAAGCAGCTTGCCAAAAGTTTGGAGAGTGTTATCTCCTTCGTACAGGTCACCTCCCAGACGATGCCCTTGATTGGCAAACCCTTTTGAGGAAAACAGACCACATATCATCAGTAAGAGGTAAATGTATAGATATATAGACTTCATATTCTTGGAGAACGTTACCGAACGTTCACTGACCGACAGTCATTTTTTACGGTTTAAATCGTTTAAAAATGTAACGCAGCGCCAGACTGGTGTCAACGGCCCCTATAAGACAGGCGTTTTTTGTTTCAAAAACAATTTTTCGATAATATCTGATAAGCAGATATTCAGGGCACCAATATCCATACCGTTCAAATCCCAATCTGATTTTTCCAGGGTTTGGAAAAAAGGTTTGAACGGGAAACCTTTCAGCCCGAACCGCGCACCATGGGCACAAAGCGGACGAACAAATCCTGCGCACAGACCAGGTCGCCGTTCCGCCTGCGCAGCGTCACCAGCCGCTGCACCAGATCGCCGACCGGCAGCATCATGCGCCCGCCCTCCGCCAGCTGTTCGATCAGCGCCGGCGGCACCCTCCCCGGCGCACAGGTGCCGATGATCACATCAAACGGCGCCTCCTCCGGCCAGCCCCCGGTGCCGTCCCCGCAGCGCAGATGCACGGAATCGCCGAGCACACTCCGCGCATGCTCCGCCAGCTCCGGAATGCGTTCGATCGTGAAAACCTCCGCCCCCATCCCGGCCAGCACGGCGGCCTGATAGCCCGAACCCGTGCCGACCTCCAGCACCTTTTCGCCGGGCCGCACGTCGAGCGCCTGCGTCATGTAGGCCACGATATAGGGCTGGGAAACGGTCTGCCCGAACCCGATGGGGCACGGATGGTCCCCGTACGCATCCGGTCCGCGCAGCGCTTCGGGAATGAACACATGGCGCGGCAGCCGCGCCATCACCTCCAGCACCCGCTCATCGCGAATCCCGTAGTCCCCGCGAAGCAGCTCCACCATCTCCCGCCGCGCCTGTTCGACATCCTGCATGCCACCCTCCCGTTGCACACGGGAGAATAGCATGCTCCACTAAAAAGAAACCCCGTTTTTCCAAACCTTGGAAAAACGGGGCCATTTAATTTCCAATCCTTGGAAATTATTCTTCTTTTTCCTTCTGCGCGGCGGCGATCACTTTCTGGGCAATGTTGGCCGCGACCTGCTCGTAGCGGGAGAATTCCATCTCAAACGACCCCTGCCCGCTGGTGATGGAGCGCAGCTCGGAGCAGAACTTGAACATTTCCACCTGCGGCACGTCGGCCTCGATCAGCTGCATGCCGTCCTCCTGGCCCATGCCGAGAATGCGCCCGCGCTTGGTGTTGAGAATGCCGTTGATGTCGCCCATGAATTCGTCGGGCACAGTCACCTTCACATGCATGATCGGCTCCAGCAGAACCGGGTGGGCATTTTCGATGGCTTCGTGCAGCGCGCGCGCGCCGGCGATTTTGAAGGCAACCTCGGAGGAGTCGACGTCGTGGTACGATCCGTCGTAGAGCTCTACAACGACGTTGGCCACTTCCGCGCCGACCAGCGGTCCTTTGGTCATCCCTTCCACAAACCCCTTCTGGCAGGCGGGAACAAAGTTATTGGGAATGGACCCCCCGACCAGGGCGTTGATGAAATCTTCCTCTTCCGGGGTGGCTTTCGGGCGGATGCGCACATAGCACTCGCCGTACTGCCCGCGTCCGCCGGACTGTTTTTTGTGCTTGTAGTGGCCTTCTCCCGTGCCGGTAATGGTCTCTTTATAGGCTACTTTCGGCGTGTGGTGGGTGATGTCCACCTTGCTGCGGTTCTTGATGTGCTCCAGGGTCACGTCAAGATGCATGTCGCCCATGCCCCACAGGATGGTTTCGTGCGTTTCGGTGTTGCGCTCAACGCGGATGGAGGGATCCTCTTCCGCGGCGCGCTGCAGGGCCACCCCGATTTTGTCCTCGTCCCCTTTGGTTTTCGGCTCCACCGCGTAGGCGGCGACCGGGCTCGGAAATTCGATCGGCTTGAAGACCGTGCTGTCCCCCACGGCGCACAGCGTGTCGTTGAGAAAGGTGTTCTTCAGCTTGGGAATCGCCACCACATCCCCGGCCTTGGCTTCCTGGCAGTCGGCCTGCTTTTTGCCGTTTACAAACAGGAGGTTTCCGATGCGCTCCTTTTCGCCCTTGGTGGCATTGAACACTTCGCTATTGGGCTTGAGCGTTCCGCGATAGACGCGCACGAAACTGAGCTGCCCGACAAAGGGATCGTTGACAGAGCGGCGGACGATCCCGGCAAACGGTTCATTTTCGCAGGTGAGCACTTCATGGCCGTCGGCGCATTTGACCGGATAGTCTTCCGGCGACGGAAACAGCCGGCTGATTGAGTCCATGGTTTCCTTCACGCCGATGTGCGTTTTGGCCGAGCAGGCGAAAACGGGAATCAGGTGCGCATCATGCACGGATTTGCGCAGGCCGTCGGAAAACTCGTCGGCGGTGAGCTCCTGACCCTCAAAATATTTCTCCATCAGCGCGTCGTCGGTTTCGGCGGCGAGCTCAATCAGATGGTCGCGAATCGCCTTAACGGTATCGGCCAGATCCTCGGGGACCTGATCGGTCGGGGTGTTGAGCAGGTCGACTTCGGACTGGCCGTCGGTGGTCGGCAGAACCACCGGCACGCAGCGGCTGTCGCCCCACTGCGCCTTGATCTGCGCGAGCGCAGCATCAAAACCGGCGTCGTCTTTGTCGAGACCGTTGATGACGATCCCGCGCGGCAGGTTGCGCTGTTCGCAGACTTTCCAGGCGCGGTTGGTGCCGACCTGAATGCCGGAAACGGCATCGACAACCAACAGGGCCGCGTCGCTGGTTTCGGCGGCGCAGATGAGCTGGCCGATAAAGTCGGCATAGCCGGGGGTGTCGGTGACCACAAAGCGGCGCTGCTTGCCGCTGGCGGCGGTGTAGACGCCGTCAAAGGGTTTGGCGAAAATAGAAATCCGGTGCTCCTGCTCTTCGGGCGTCCAGTCGGCCATGCTGGTTTTATCGTCCGGCGAACCGATGCGGTCGTTGGTGCCGAGGATGTTGAGCATCACGTCCAGCAACGAAGTCTTCCCGCTCCCCGTATGCCCCATCAACGCGAAATTACGCACACCTGCAATCGGAATCCCCTTCATTGTTGCTCTCCTTGAATTGTCGTTTCGTCTAAACCCGTCGCGTGCGCACAGCGCGCGGCGCATGAGAAAGCTCAAGATACACGGAACCCAATCCGGCGACAATGGTTTTTCCAAGGTTTGAAGATTTTTTCAGCCGGTTTTTTCCGAAGGGCCCGGCCGCCCGGCGGGCGGGGGCTGAAAAACAGAAAGCCGCCCCGTTTGCGGAGCGGCTTCCAGCCTCTGTCCGGAGAACCGGTCGTTATTTGGAGGCCGTCAGTTCACCGACAAAGACCGCCATCTGGTCGTTGAGTTTTTCGAGCGAAGTCGTCAGCCCGCTCATTTCCGCTTTCAGCGTTTTGGCTTTTTCGCCCATCAGATCGCTGATCGACAGGTCTTTCAACTGCTGCTTGATGCCGTCGATGCCGGCTGTTTTTTCCGCAATCAGCGCTTCATACTGCGCCACTTTGGCCTTGAGCGCCTCGGGTTTCATTTTGGATGCCTCGACCTTCACCGTCTCCATCGGCTTGTTCTCATCAATCTCATTGCTGCATCCGGCCAGCACCAGCACCGCCATCAAAACAAGCAAACCGTGAAATTTCTTCATCGCACTCCCTTTCATAATACACAGCAACGCCCCATGCGCCCTGTTTGAAATAGACATCTTAAACACCGCGGCAGATCCCGCAACAAGAAAGCGGACCCTTCCCGGGCTTCCACACCTCGGGAAAAAGGTTTCCAACCGTCGGAAAACGGTCTAATCTCGCCGCAACACCGGGAGGTTCATTATGACGATTCAAATGCTTCAGGCCTTCTTTATGTGGTGCTCGATCATCAATTTCGGGCTGCTGTTCCTCTGTTTGGTGATCATCACCCAGGCCAAAGAATGGGCCTATAAAATCCACAGCCGCTGGTTCAGCATCTCCAAAGAGAACTTCGACCTGGCCCTCTACTGCTTCCTCGGCCTTTACAAACTGCTCGTGTTTGTCTTCTGCATCATTCCGTGGATCGTCCTGAGCATCATCGGATAACAGATGGAGAGTGCGGCCAGGAGAGAGCAAGACGGTTGCGTTTCACGCCGGATCTCTTCATCCTGATCTTCCTCCTAATCCCCGCGCCGCCAGATGCACGCGCCGCTTTTGCGCACTTCACGGATGCGGTGAAACGGAATGGTCTGCACCCGTCCGTCAACGCAGATGCTGAACGCGGCGTGGTTTCCCTTTTCCATGCGCAGCGTTCGCAAGGGCTGAAAGTCAACGCGGCCTTTCACGCGGTCGTAAATGCCGATTTCAAAATCGCCCTGCCCGAACGCCCCGTCCCAGCGGATGCGGCTCAGTAGTTCTCGGATCGTTTCCATGCGGAAATCATACCACAACATAAAAAAACCCGCCCGGATTCCGGACGGGTTCTTTGCGACGCACGGCGCGCGTCCGCCGCTGCGTTTACATTAATCCCGCCGCAACGAGGTCGCCGACTTCGGTGGTGGAGTAGCCCATCCGGCCGGCAGCCAGGCTTTTGAGCTTGTTGGCGGTGATGTCCGCAACAACCTTTTCGATCGCATTGCCCGCATCCACTTCGCCGAGCTCCTTGAGCATCATCGAGCCGGCGCAGATGGCGGCCAGCGGATTGATGATGTTCTGCCCTGTGTATTTCGGGGCGGACCCGCCGATCGGTTCGAACATGCTGACGCCTGCGGGGTTGATGTTGCCGCCGGCCGCAATGCCCATGCCGCCCTGCGTCATCGCGCCCAGGTCGGTGATGATGTCGCCGAACATGTTGGTGGTCACCAGCACATCGAACCACTCGGGATTTTTGACCATCCACATGCAGGTGGCATCGACGTGATAATAGTCGCGTTTGACATCCGGATAATCCGCTTTGCCGATTTCATGGAAGGCGCGCTCCCACAGGTCGAACACATAGGTCAGCACGTTGGTTTTGCCGACGAGGCCGAGGGTGTTCTCTTCGCCGCGGCCCTGCGCCTTCTTGCCGAATTTGCTGGCGTACTCAAACGCGTAGCGCAGGCAGCGCTCGACCTGAAAGCGGTTGTAGACCATCGACTGCACGGCCACCTCATGCGGTGTGCCCTTCATGGAAACGCCGCCGGTGCCGGTGTAGATGCCGCCGGTGTTCTCGCGGACAATCACATAGTCGATCTGCTCCGGCCCCTTGTCCTTGATCGGCGTCTCGACGCCGGGAAACAGTTTCACCGGGCGCAGGTTGATGTACTGATCGAGCTCGAAGCGCAGCTTCAGCAGGATGCCTTTTTCAAGGATGCCGGGCTTCACGTCCGGATGACCGATCGCACCGAGGAAAATGGCGTCGTGCCGGCGCAGGTCATCCGCGGCACTTTTCGGCAGCACTTCGTTGGTGCGCAGATAGCGCTCGCCGCCGTAGTCGTAGTCGGTGAAATCCATTTTAAAGCCGAACTTGTCCGCCGCGGCCTTCAAAACCTTCACGCCCTCGCGGGCCACTTCGGGGCCGGTACCGTCTCCGCCGATCACCGCAATATTATAACTTTTGCTCATAAATACACTCCTTGGTTAAAAATGAACCTGAAGCTTACCCGATTTTTCCAAACCTTGGAAAATAATTTTCCAACCATTGGAAACACCGACCCGGAGTCCCGGCGCGACCCCCGCACACATCCCTCGGAGAAGTCGCTGCAAATGCGCCAATACTCCGCAGCAAAAGACAGAAAAGACAGGGTCAGCCCTTAAGTGATAAGGTTTGCTCAGGCCATCACATCATTTTCTTAAAAGCTTCCTCACATTTGCAGGCAAGGCGCTGGAGCTCCCGGTTGTTCTCAACCAATTCTTTAAATCGGCGAAGCTGTAAATTTACGGCAACCCCTGAACCCACACAGAGAATATCTGCCACCTCCCGCTGGGAAAGCCCCGCGAAGCGGGTAAGATACCGGGCAGCAAACGGACGATATGCCGTTCCTTTCGAGCGCGTCACGAAATCTTCGCGAGTACAGGCCATCAGACGAATCAGCTCACGCAACACCGCATCGGCAGGCAGGGTTTTGGCAATTTTTCTAAACGCTGCATCTTCGGGCCTGCCTGATGAGGCCACAAGTTTGCTGTACCGACCCAACAGTTCGTCTCGGAACGTCTCGCTGCCAATCCCGAGTCTTGAAAGCGACATCACTTGCGAGAAATCGTCGTCTACATTTCCCACGCCACTTTCAACAAACTGCCGGTATCGGCGGGGTCGCCCTCGCACCTCTCCTTCCATCACAGCCAATGTTGGTTCGTATGTAACAAACTCCACCCGCTTACTTTGATTGATATATTGGAGATAGCTGCTCCATCGGTAGCCATGAAGTCGCTTCAGCATTTCCATCGGACTGTCTTTTGTGCTGCTGATACGCACCGGATTCAGGTGGACATAGCGTGAAAGATTGAGCAGATAAGCGTCGCCCTCGACCAGTTTGGCCTTGTATCGCCCATCAAACAGGTGGCCGTGACGCTGATGCCGCAGGTTGAAGTATACAGTGTAGGAAGTAAGCAGCGACTGCATGAACGCAGAACAGTTTCCTCGCGGGGTTTCCACAACGAGATGAAAGTGATTACGCATCAGCACGTATTGATGTAATACGACGCTAAATGCCTCCACACGCGTTGCCAATGAGTCCAGAAAGCGCTGTCGGTCTGCATTATCCCGAAATAAATCCCGATCACCCTCCTTCCATGACCCAACCAGACGACAGGTGACATGGTAGATCGCACCGGAATACTCTATCCGCAAGGCCCGAGCCATGGGCAGAACTCTACAATTCATTGTTAGGAAGTCAACACTTAATTCTTAAGGGCTGACCCCAATCATCCAACCCGTCCATTTCGAGAAGTCGCCGCAGATGCGCCGATACTCCGCAGTGGATCATTCTTCCAGAACGCGGAGGGTGGCGTAGAGGGCGAATGCGGATTCGGGCGGGATGTCGCGGTTGAATGTAAAGACGGAGAAGCCGTTTACGACAGCGGTCTCGCCGGTCTGCATGACGTCGCCGACCTGGTTGGTGACGCTGTGGGTGATGTCGATCGTTTCCCGGCCCAGCGTGTTGGTTCCGTCGGGCTGCCCAAAGCGCAGGCGCTCACTGCTGTCGAGTACGAGCCAGTACGGGGGACGCAGTTCGGTTTCCAATGGTTGGAAAGAGAGTGTGCCATCCCAAAGACCGGTCTGGCGGTTGAGCGTCCAGGCCAGCATGGGCGTCGGCAGGTTGGTGGTGACATCAACAAAAACATCCACATATTCCAGCCCGGCCCACAGTTCGCGAGCCTGAATGACCATACTGCTGCCGGGAAGAAGCATGGGCAGGTTCCAGCCGAGCGCATAGGCGCTGTCGTGCAAATTGGTTTGAACGGTATTGGGCAGACCGCCCGCTTTCATGGCTTCGCGAACGAGGTCAAAGGGGCCTTCCAGATACTGATCCGGCGCAGTGATGCCCGCCAGGGCCATGCCAAAGATCCCGTTGGTCAGTAGGGCCGCCACCTGATTTCCATCCCAACTTCCTATGCCCCGGTCACTGCCCTGCGGCGAGACATCGCCTCCATGCCCGAACCAGGCTCCTTCGAGAGCGGTTTCGCCGGTGTTGGTGAACTGCCATTCGAGATCGTAGTACTGCCTGCCCGATGTGTACCGAATGGTTTGGCGAAGCTGGACCGCTTCCTGCAGCCCGGAAAGAGTGGTCACGATGGTTTGGGGGTCGGGCTGAGTTTGGCTGACCGGAATCCAGATTTCACCTTCGTCCTCCCAGAGCGCAAAGGTGCCGGCCCCGTTGGCGGCCCGCTGGAAAACCTCGTCGTTGACGGTGAGGATGCTCCCTTTTGAGGATGCGCCGTAGTATTGGGGGACCGCGCTGTGGTACACGCTGATGACACCCTGGGTGTCGACCTGGATGCTTAACGGATCACCATCGATCGACAGGGGCGCTCCCTTTGCCGAAAACAACACGGACCACACCAACACGGCAATCAACTGTTTACTTACCAACGGCATCCAATGCCTCCTTTCAACTGTCCACCGGACAAATCAAGCGAAACCTTGTTGGGTCCCACCGCTAAATCAACCGGATCGGGCACCCATTCATAGCCGCCGCTGACCGTGGCAAACCAGTGGTCTCCAAACGGCACTTCAAGACCGGCGAGAATGCCGAGTCCAAGTCGCCAGGCCCCTTTTTCGGCCCGGTCATGCCAGCGGGCCGCGGCGACGGCCCCTGAACCGGAGTCGACCCACCAGGTTTCGCGGCGGGCGGCCTCCATACCGACATAATTGACGCTGAGGGCGGGCTGCAGGAACAGGGCGGCTTTCCCGGAGACATCCAGCTGGATCTGGGGCCCGGTCCATACGGAGTAGAGATCGAGATCGATATCCATGGAATTATCATTCCAGGCGGCAACGGACCGACGCTCGGTTTCTGACGAGACGCTTTCGCCGGAGCTGCTTACGGTCTGGTCCGACGGGAGGTTGGGAAGGAGCGGTGACGGGGGCGGCCAGCCGCTTTCCGTGCCCCGATAGGGAGCGTCGGGCGGGTCGACCCCCATCAGGTCATAGGTGGTCGTCTGCGTGAGCTGCTGCTCGCTGATCGTGGTCGTAAAGGTGGTCGTTTCCCGCTGGGCCAGCGTGGAGGTTCGCAGGCTTTTGCCGAAGTCCGGCAGGATCTGCACTCCGACACTCCAGTTGATGCGGATATCTTTTTTTTGCAGCAGGAAGCGGGACAGCTGGATTTCGGCGCCTGTGGCGTTGAGATCCACATCTTCCCGCCAGTCCCGGTTGTACAGGGTGCCCACAGACGAAGACTGTTCCAGGGTCGTGGTGGTCTCCAGGACACTGCGGTGAAAAACAAGTGTATCGTCCTGCACCTGGGAGCTATTGTCATAGCCCCAGTACCAGGTGTCGCCGCCGTAGTTGACGGTGCCGGCATCCATAAAGACGTAGCCGTCGTCGAAGCTGCGGTTCGCGAACTGAGTGATGTCATCGGCCGGCAGCGACCCCTCGACGGTTTGCTGCCGGAAGCTGTCGGAGGGAGTAAGCCCTCCCCGGTTCTGGCTGTGCGACGAGCCGCTCACTTCCAGGTTCATGCCGAAGCGGTGGACAACGCCGGCGGAGACACTCCATTTAGAGGGAGGCTCTTCCGCGCCGGCCGCTGCGACGAAAACTCCGCTGATCAGAACGATTTGCCACTGTTTCATTCTATTTTCCTCATTCTGTAGAAGCCCCGGGTGGATGCAGGATCACGGTCGACCTGCCAGATTTGTCCGTCGTCCTGCCCCGGAAGCACCGTCCAGTTGGTACTGTTCAGATCGTCGGTGAATTCGATGACCCAGCCCTCTTCGACACTCATGGTTTTGATGCCGGAATCCAGCAGGCTGTATTGTATCCAGCAGGTATCGTCTCCCACCTCCAGCAAAAGGAGGCGCAGGTTCCCGGCGGTCGCGACGGGGTCGAGGCCCGTGCTCGCCATGGAAACACTCCCGATGCCGGACCAGCTGTAACTTCCATCCCAATGGATGCTGCCGCTGGAGCCGGGCGCTCCCCAGTTGGCCGCCCCGCCCCCAACGCTGATTGAGAGCGCGTTGGTATCGCTTGACGCGGCACCGAAATACAGCGCAATCCGGCCGCCGCCGCCACTGACCTGGCTTCCGCCGCCGTCGGCGCGGAACTGCCCGCTTCCGCTAAGCATTCCTGCGTCAACGAGAATCGAACCGCCTGATCCGCCGCCGGCACCATCGCCCTGCCCGCTCATGCCGGTGGAGGAAATGACACCGTTCAACTGAAGCGAGCCGCAGCGGATGCGAACCCGTCCGCCGCCGTCGCCGCCGTACCACGAAGAGCTTCCGCCCTGCGACCCGCCGGAACCGAGGGTTTGCGGTTCCAGCGCATCGCCGTAGACCGGATTGGGCACGCCGCCGTACGCGCCGCCAAGACCCCCATGGGAGCCGCCGGAACGCGGCGCGGATCCCGCCGCGGTGTCAAGGGTTCGCCCGGTTGGCACATCGTTGCCCGGTCGGCGGCCGCCCAGGTATCCGCGCGCGTCCACATTAATCTGCGCGTTGCTTTCGATCACGATGCTTTCCGCGAGGATGTCCAGCCGGGACAGCAGGCTCAGGTCGCAGTCGAAGTGGGTGAGCACGCCGTATTCGCTGATGCGCAGGGTGTCATTGACCACCAGCTGATCGCCGGCGCACAGCCAGCCTCCGCGCCGGAGCAGGATGCTGTCGAATTCGTAGACGCCCGAGTAGACATCATTGGTATCCGCCAGCGTGGTGAGATCCGGTTTTCCGGTCAGATCCACCTGAAGCGTGTCCGCGGTGTTGTCGAGCACCGTGTACAGCTCCGACTGACTGCGGTTCGGATTCAGGACCAGCCCCTGCCAGCCGCCCGGCAGGTAGGGCACCGACCCGTTTGCCTGCAGCGTGTTGGCCGCGATCTGCCGGGGGGTTCCGAATCCGATGTGCGTCAGCGGCGTCCAGTTTGATGCCCTTGCCGAATCGCTTCCGCCGTCGATGATGAGCTCGCCGTACGTTTGTCCGCTTTGCTTCAGCAGCACAGTTCCCGCGCCACCCGGAACGCCGAAGGAGGCGGACCCGCCAAACGCGGTGATGTTGCGGGTATCGTCGAGCGCGCCCGCGGAAATGCTGTTGTAATCGACGCGAATGCGACCGCCGCCGCCGCCCACTTGAGTTCCTCCGCCGTTGGCGCGGATCCAGCCCGAACCGTCCAGGAGGCTGGTGCGCAGATGGATTGCGCCGCCGGAACCGCCGCCCGCGCCGTCGCCTTGGCCGGCGGTTCCGCTCGCCCGGATTTCACCGTCAATCAGCGCGGTTCCGTGAACCGTCAGGTCGGCAAACCCGCCGCCGTTTCCGCCGTACCAGCTGGAGCTTCCACCTTGGGAACCGCCGGAACCCAGGAAGAAAGGACCGGATGGAGAGCCGTATATGGGATTGCTGCCGATACCGCCGTAAATCCCTCCCGGACCGCCGTAGGAACCGCCAGATCGGGCTGCCGCCCCGGACTGTCCGTACAGGGTTTCGCCGGCGGTTTCGAAGCCCGCCACGCGCTGTCCGCGGTAGCCGCGGCCGTTGAGGTCAATCAGGCTGCCGCTTTCGATGGTCAAATCGCCCGTATCGAGCTGCAGTCCGTCCTCATTGCCGCGCGAATGGCTCAGGGAACTGCCGCCCGAAAGGCGGGTGAGTTCCTGAACGGTCACACCCTCATCCACCGTGACGTTGGCCAGATTGCGAAGCAGCAGGTTGTCAAAGGTGTATCCCGCAGGAATGAAACAGTGATCCGCCGTACTGCCGACACTATGACCGTCCACCACCAAATCGCCGTGGCTCTGTGCGGAGGATTTCAGGAACAGCGTCCCATGACCACCGGGCGTGCCCCAGCTGGCGGAACCGCCGATCACCTGAATATTTGCCGGAGAAAAACTCATGCTGTCGTAACGAATCGCGATCCGTCCGCCGCCGCCGCCCACCTCGTTGCCGCCGCCGTTGGCCCGGATGCTTCCCGAGCCGGAAAGGATGCCGACGTCCAGAGAAACGGTGCCACCGGCACCGCCACCGGCACCGTCGCCTTCGCCGGCGCCGCCGTTGGCCAGAATCCAGCCGTCCAGCTGCATGGTGTTTGCGGCCAGGTGCATGCGCCCGCCGCCGTCGCCGCCGTACCAATCAGAGCTTCCGCCCTGCGAGCCGCCGCCGCCCAGGTCATCCGGGTCGGTGAGGCTGTCGTAGGCCGGGGCGGATTGCCCGCTTCCGTGACGGCCGCCCCATCCGCCATGAGAACCGCCGGACCGAGCGGTCGAGCCGGGCGTGTTGCCTTCGGTGCGTCCGGTTGCCGCATCATTGTCGGGTCTGCGGGCGCCGAGGTATCCCCGGCCGCTCACGTCGATATAGCCGTTGCTGCCAATGTTGATGCTGTCGGCCGTGAGCTCCAGGCTGGAGATAAAAGTGCCGGTGGCATCAAAGTGCGTGAGACGCCCGAATTCGTCGATATCCAGCGCTTCGTTCAGCTCGACCTGATCGCCGACGCGCAGGAAGCCCCCGCGCTGCAGGCGCAGATCGTCGAACCGGTAAACAACCGAGTACGTGTCGCCGGTTTGCGCCACATCCGTGAGCAGGATTCCCGAAGAAACATCGACGGTCAGGCTGGTACTGCTGTTGTCCAGGATCGTAAAGGTTTCCGGACTGTCCAGGCTGGGCTGAACGTCGAGTCCGGCAAGTCCGCCCGGCAGCAGGGAAACCAGCCCGTCGGTCTGCAGCGTATCCGCGGTCAGAGCTTGAACGGTTCCAAATCCGAGATGGGTGAGCGTGGTCCAGTTGGCGTCTGTTGCTCCGGTCTTGCCGCCATCGATCACCAGGTCGCCCAGCGGCTGGCTGTGCAGGCGCAGCAGGACGGTTCCGGCCGCGCCGGGCGTTCCCCAGGAAGCACTGCCGCCGAAGCAGTGGATGTCGCGCAGTCCGCCCAGATCGTCACCGGACAGGCCGGTGTAATCGTGGTCGACCCGAATGCGCCCGCCGCCTCCACTCACTTGGGTGCCGCCGCCGTCGGCGTGGATAGAACCGGTTCCCTTCAGCAGAGAGGTGTCGATCCAGATCGACCCGCCGGAGCCCCCGCCCGCGCCGTCGCCTTCGCCGGCCATGCCGTCGGCGCGCAGATGACCGTTCACAGTCAGGGAGACGGAGGCCTGCAGGTCGATTCGTCCGCCGCCGTTGCCGCCCCACCAATCGGAGCTGCCGCCCTGCGAGCCGCCGGAACCGAGATAGATCGGTTGTGCGGGATGGCCGTAAACGGGATTGCTCCCGGTGCCGCTGTGAACCCCGCCGGGGCCGCCGTAAGAACCGCCAGAGCGTGAGTTTGCACCGGCCTGACCGTACAGTGTCCAGCCAGAAGAGGCCCCGTTTCCGTCGCGCCGGGCCCCCGCGTATCCCTTGCCGTCCACGTCAATGGAACTGGTGTCGTCGATCAGCACGCGTGCCGCGCGCACGACCAGCCCGCTTTCCGACCCCTGGCTGTGGGTCAGGATGCTGCCGGTCAGGATCTGCAGTTCATCGTTTACCTCAATCGGATTGTCGGCCACGACGCGCGCGGCGTTGCGCAGGATCACGTTATCGAAAACATAGCCCGGTGGAATCGGCAGGGAGGAGAAGGTGGACCCCGTGCCCTGCCCGTCGACCACCAGCGTGCCGCCGGTTTCGTTGACGTCGCGCAGGAACACCGTGCCGTTGCCGCCCGGCGCACTCCAGCTTGCCGATCCTCCCAGCGCCCGGAGTCGACTTTGATTCAGGGTGTCGGCGTCCACGTAGTGGATGGCGATGCGCCCACCGCCGCCGCCAACCTGGCTGCCGCCGCCGTTGGCCAGAATGCTGCCGCGTCCGCCGATGGAAGAAACCGTCATGTACGCCGCGCCGCCGGAACCGCCGCCCGCGCCGTCGCCCGCGCCGTTTTCGCCGTTTACCGAAAGGCGTCCGTCGTTCACCAGGTTCACGACCTGGAGTTGAACCTTCCCGCCGCCGTTGCCGCCGTACCAGCTGGAGCTTCCGCCCTGCGAGCCGCCGGAACCGGGATCAACCGGCAGGGTCAAGTCGCCGTACAGGTCGTTGGCGATGCCGCTGCCGTGTTCGCCGCCGGTGCCGCCGTAGCTGCCGCCGGAACGGGCCGTAGAGCCGGGCAGGTTGCCCAGGGTGCGCCCGGTGGCGGCGTCATTGCCGGTTTTGCGCGCGCCGAGGTACCCGCGGGAATCGGCGTTGATCTGGCTGTTAGTGTCGATGGTGAGTGTCCAGGCGGACAGGTCGATTCCAAAGGTTTCCGTGCCGGTGCAGAACGGATGCGTCAGGGTCGCGCCGTTGAGCAGTTCCAGATTGTGGAAACTGTGCGCGCCGTCCATTGTAACCGTCGCCCCGTCGATGCGCAGGTTCCGGTCGTCGAAGGACAGATTGCCCGCCGTCAGGTTGGTGCTGCTGCTGATGACGGTCCAGACGGTACCGGCGGAGATGGACTGCGTCTGGTCGGCGGAAGCGGGCGGCGCTTCGCGGTTACCGGAGGCGTCGACGCCGACGGAATAGAACTCGAAGGTGCCGTCGCCGCCCATGCGGGTGCTGTCGAAGACCGCGGTCATGGTCGCGGAACCGGTTGCGGGGAAATGGCCGAGCGCATTGCCGCCTGCCGCGTCGGTGTAGCGGTTATAGGTGCCGTATCCGCTGCGCCGGAAATAGATTTCCACGTGATCGAGATCGTCCAGGCCGTCCGTAATCTGCACGGTGAGCGTCACCGGGGTTCCGCTCGGGGCGGACACGGCCGTCACGATGGTTTCGGGGGCCGTGATGTCGGCGTCGGAAATGATGACCGGCACCTGCCGCGGAACACTGCTGTTGCCGTATGCGTCGAAGGCCGTCACCGAAATCTGCGCGTCAGGATAGGAAACACCGAACGGAACGGGAATATTGAATACGCGGTTCACGGAACCGGTCGCTGCAAAGCTCTGCGTCTGGTCGAAGCTCAGTGCGCCGGTGGCGGTGCATTGAATGCTCGTCACGCCGGTGTTGTCGCTGGCGCTGACGTCGACGACGATGGTGTCGCCATAGTTGAAGCGGGCCAGCGGGGCCGGACTGTTGACTGCCACGACGGGTGCCTCGGGATCGACGATGCTGACCTGCACCGGAATGATGACCGGCAGCACGCCGCTGCGGGACACGGTGATATTGCAGCTGCCGACGGCAATTGCAGTGACTTCGCCGGAGGAGGAGACCACGGCCACGCCGCTAGCACTGCTCGCGAAACGATTGCCGCTGGTGAGCAGCGCGGAGGAGCCGTCGCTGTACTGCCCCGTGACCTTCAGCTGACGCGACGCGCCGATGGAGGTCAGCTGCACGAGGAGGGGCTGCACGCTGATCGACTGCAGGACGGGCGGAACGGGAACGACGGTCTGCACCGGATCGCTGGCGGTTGCGGACTGCTGCAGGTCGAGGCAGCGGAGTTCAAGCGTGTCGCCGCCGGAGGCGCTGAGGGTCAGTGCAAAACTCCCGGCGCTGTTGGCGTAGACATACCCTGTGGCGCCGCGGTTGAGGTTTTTGCCGTCGATGCGTGCGAGCGGGACGGCCGTGCCGCGCACCGTGGCCTCGCCGCCGGAGGGCGCGAGGGTTTCGGTGATGACCGGCGACGGCGGCGGCGGACCATTGCCGGGCTCGTAGACGCCGAATTCGAGCACGCTGTCCGGATCATTCGGGTCGTTGGCGACGCCCAGCAGGTTGGTGGCGAGCACCACCACCTGATGCTGCCCGGTGGTCAGCAGACTGGAGTCGATGAGGATCGGAGCCGCGCTCCTGGCCAGAAGATTGGCCAGCGAATCGAGGTAGACCACCATGCCTTTGATTCCGATGTCGTCGCTGACGCTCGGGTTCACCAGAATCAGGTCGCCCGGCGCGTGAATTTCGCCGTCTTTCGAGGTGAAGGAGACAACCGGCGCGTTGGGGTTTTCGATAAGTTCAAAGCGGTAGGTGTCTTCGCCGGTCTGGCCGAGGCCGTCCGTTGCAACTGCGCGAACGGTGTGATTAGAGAGGCTGAGTGCCAATGTGGAAACGCCCGCGTTCCAGGGCGGAAGGGTGACGGTTTTGAAGGGATCGATCGCGCCGTCGAGGAAATACCTGACCTGCCGGACGCCGCGGGAGACGGAGGGCTTGAGGGAAATGGTGATACCCTGCAGCTGCGGCAGGGCCGGGTCTTCCGGCAGCACGACGACGGGCGGCGCGGCGTTGGAGGCCAGCAGAAAATCGATGGTGGACTGGATTTCGTTGCCGTTGCCGTCGCGGGCGGTGCCGTGCAGCTGGTACTGGCGGCCGGGAACGAGGGTGGAGGAATCGAGGGTGAAATAATACGGCGGCAGGTCGCCGGCGAAGACGGCTTTCTGATCGACCAGTGTGTACAGCAGGTTGGTGCTGCTGAGATCGCGCATGCGCAGTTCAACCCGGTCCACGCCGGAGCCCTGGTCGACCGCACAGGCCTCGACCGTCACCAGCTCGCCGGGCAGGACATAGGCCGGATCGACCGGCGGCAGGATGTCGAGATCGAGTTGCGGCGCGTCGACGTCACCGGCGCCCATGGTGGTGGTGCGGAAGCCGCTGAGCCAGGCCAGGCAGAGGCCGTTGCCGTCCCGGTCGGTGATGGTTTTGTCGAGCGCGACGGTGTAGTCGGTGCCGGGCTGCAGGCGGTTGCTGATGCCGTCATCCACCTGCCAGATGGCCAGGGTGCGCCCGGTGAGATTGGTTTCAATACGGATTGTGCCGGGCACCGCCGCGTTGTCGGAGGTGTAGACACGGAAGCTGCCGCCGGAGCCGGTGGTGATGGAGCTGTGGTTCATCCGTTCGCTGAAAAAGGCGACGACCGGCGACTCAATGGAGATGCCCTGCGTATTGTTCGCGGGCAGCACGTTGACGGTTGGAATGCCGGTTGCTGTGCCGGATTCGGGGAAGCTGCCGGTGACGCAGCCCAGGTTACCGACATAGACTTTCAGTTTGATGTTTTGGTCAGCCCCGCCCATGCAGGAGGTGATGATTCCGGTGCGGTCGGGCAGAACAGTGAACACCTCTACGGCGGTATCGCCGGCCTCCAGATGGCCCAGTTTGCGCACAACCGGCTTGCGCACGTACTCGCAGTCCGGCTCGCCCGTGAACGGGTCGAGGGTGCAGTCGGCCAGCCGGGCGTCCGCGCTGACGTCGAGCTCGAGGCTGGCGTAGTGGGCGGGAATCTCGCCGGTGTTGGTGATTTCCACCTGCAGGTCGTAGGGTTCGCCCGCGATGACGGAGGGCGGGTGGTTGACGCGCACCGTGAAGGTGGGCGGTCCTTTTACGTCGACCTGGCCGACCGCGCTGCCGCTGAAGGGAATTGCGCCGTCGTCGGGAATGCCGGGCCCGGTAACGCTTCCGGCAAATTTCACTTCGACAGAGCGCGGCCCGATTTTGTCGCCGCGCACGATGAATTCACGCTCGGCCTGGCCGACCTCCCCGTCGTTTCCCGGAACAATGTCGCCGAAGGAAATGATGCCGTCGGTCGGCAGCATGGACGTGAGGCCGCCGGCGGGATAGGCGATTTCGGCGACCACGCCGGAAAGGGTGAAAATGCCGGAGGTGTTCAGCAGCATCAGGCGCACCGCGAACAGTTCCTTGAGGCTGCGGATTTTTCCTTCAATGATCAGTACGCCGGGAATGGGCGGCGGGGTCGGCTTGCCGGGCTCCCGAACGCTCTCCACCGCGAAGAAGATGATTTCGGGGGGCGGCCGGGGATTTCTGCGCCCTCCTCCGTCGTCCTCCCAGTTGGGCATGGGAATATTTTCGCCCCCGCCGTCGGGGGTCCCGTTGATGGGTATGGCGATCGGCAGGGAAATCGGCACCTTCACGCCCTCGACGGTCAGGACAAGAGCAAAGCTGGATACATTGTAGTTTTCCGGGTCGTCCAGATCGATGACGCCGTCGGCGACGAGCTGTTCGACCTCTTCGGTGGAGAGGCGTTCGGTTTGCAGACTGGACACCACAATCCGGTCGAGGGAAAGCTGGGTAACGGACAGCTGCGCGGAGGCCTGGTTGCCCGAGGCGTCCTCGGCGCTGACGGTGATGGAGTTGACTGCGTTCGCGGTCAGGGGCAGATTCATGTCGAAAGCGCCGCCCGCGTCGGGCAGGCTTTGCGAGGCCGACCCGCCGGGACCGGTGACGGTCACCTGAATATCCGCGAGGCCCGCCGATGCGCAAAGGAGCAGCGCAATGAAGCAACGACTGGAAACGATCGTTTTCATGGGGTCCTCCTCACCCGGAAGCGCTCCGAACTGCCGGGTTCATAAATCCCCGAAGCGTTGATGCGCACCACGAGGTGGCTGTCGCCCTCCATCAGCGGAATGCCGAGCACCCGCCACTGGTTGCCGTCGCCGGTAAAGTCGAGGGCGTACTGTTCGAGCTGCCCGTCCGGTCGCGTCAGTTCGAGGAGGCCGCCGGTCTGGCGGAACTCCACCGGGGTGGGCAGGACATCGCCCAACACGTCGAGCGTGGCCGCCGTGGTCTCGAATTGCTTATTGCCGGCGGTGACCGCCTCGCCGAGCACGTCGTCGACCATCACCAGCGGTTCCGGGCGGACCTCGCTACCGCAGTTGAAGTTGACGGTGACGCGTTCGGTATAGCTACGCGAGGGATGGTTCACGTGCAGGATGGCACTGCCGCCGCCGTCGAAGTTGCCGCGGAAAAAGTAGATGCCGTCGCGGTCGGTAGTGGAACTCTGCACGCCGTGGGGGCTCTGCAGGGTGACGTGCGCGCCGACCAGCGGGTTGCCGTGACGATCTTCCGCCCGCCCGGAGAAGCCGAAGCGCTCGTAGTGGAAGCCGTCGTCGGCCGAGTAGATCAGGCCGCGCCCGTTTTCGATGATCCTCAAGGCGTGGGGGCGAACGACGCCGCTGAACGCGGTGTATTTGGCCAGCATCGCCTGATACTCGAAGGGATCGGTCGGGACGACGATGGGCATGTCGGCCACCGGGATGCGCAGGATGCGGTCGGCCGCGCGGTCGGCGACGAACAGGATCTCCTCGCCGAAGCGCTCGCACATGTCGCAGCCGGCGGCGGTGGTGAACAGACTGGCGCCGGTCGTGATGGATTCGGCCTTCCCCTTGCCTTCCGAAGTGCGGACCACCGTGGATCCCTGGGTCACGTAGGCCTTTTTATTGTCGAAACTCATAGCCATGTCGGTATAAGGCCCGAAATTCAGCCGGTTCAGTGACGTCGAGGTATCGGAATTTTCCGCCCAGGGTTTGCCCACGATGTGCCAGGCCACATCCCAATTGTCTGTCGAGTAATAGTCGTCCCACAGCCCCTGATCGATCTTCTTGATGGAGTGCGACATCGCATCCGCCACGAGCAGGGTGTAGTCTTTCGAATCTCCGCTCCAGGGCCCGATGCGCAGGGAGCGCAGGGAACTCGGGTTGGGTTTCTGGATCAGCCGGGAGAAGTAATTGACCTGCCCCACATGGGTCCGGTTTTCCAGGTCATGGTTGACCTCATCGATATCCCAGCGGAACACCTTGCCGCCGTAGGCGGCTTCGCTGGCGGCGTTGACGCTGAACACGCGGTTGGAGCCCACAGCCAGGCCGACCTGCCCGGGCGACATGAAGCCGGGCCTGCTGTAATTGTCCAGCATGACGCTGTTTATCACGTCGAAGGTAAAGATGGCGCCGGTGCCGCGATCCTCGGGGCCGTAGCCGGGAATGCTGATCCATGCGTAGTCGCTCTCCGCGTAGTCCGCCGCCAGGTCGATGCGCCCGAACTGCGACAGGCCGCTGCCGCCGCCGTAGACCTGGACTGTGCCCGGGTTGGACAGAGCACTGAAGTAAACCGGCGTCTCGTTCAGCATCGCATCGCCGGGATGCAACGCTTCCGCGCCGAACTGCTGATCCTCTTCAAGTTTAACGAAATACGGTTCCCCCATATCCAGATAGCCTTCGAACCAGGGCGACAAGCTCCGGAGGGCGTTGGTGTCGCTGCGCCAGTCGTCGATCAGGGTGGCGCTCGTTTGAATGCAGTCCACATAGTAGGTGCACGGCCCGACCGGAGGGAACGGGTCGATGAAGCGCACGATGCGGTCGGTGGTGCTGTCGTTCTCGTGCGGAGCGAACGTATCGGTATTCAAACTGCCGGCGGTGATTTTTCCACCTCGAATCAGAGTGAGGTTGGTATCGCTTCCTCCGCTCGGAACCTCCTCGCGCCACAGTCGGTACAGGAAGGATTTGTCCGACGGATTGGCCTGCGGGTAGTTGTCGGCACTGCTGACGTAGAAATCAATTTCGACCGCCGGAATCCGGATGGGGCTGCCGCCGGGCACACCCAGATCGGTGACGGTTTCCCTCGCCAGATAGATGTACGGTGCGCCCGGTGCCAGACTGCTGTTCATAATTCTCGGGTACAGGGCCAGGTCTTGCGGAAGCAGTGAATAAGGATAATAGACTGCGGGTCCCCGGACAATGTCGGTGAGGCCCCCAAGATTTGCGGTCCCATCCTCGTGGGTGGTGATATGGTTGAACCTTGTTAGAATAACGGCATTCGAGAACGCCTGAGCGAGAAGGTTGCTCATCACGTGATGGACGTTGAGCGGATCACGTTCGAAGAGGTCTTCGACATACTCCTGATCCGGAAACGTTTCGCGAATGAGGGCCGCAACATCGGCCATCGCGGTGACGTTGCCGTCCAGATAATAATTCTGAAGCAGTTTTTCATAACCGGGCTGCACCTCGTTGATGCTGTTGGTGGAATCGAAGTGATAGCCGCTCGGGTCGCCGCCCATGTCTTCGATCAGACCGATCCACGGCAGGGTATAGGTTCCCGAACTGGCGGAGGGGGCGGCGAGAGCAACAGGCTGGTCGATCGCTGCGGGGGCCGGGGCGGCCAGCCAGTCATCGCGCTTGACGTAGACGGCGTTCATCACTCCACTGACCAGAATAAAGGCCTGCGCCTTGGTGAGTTTCGTGTCGCCGTCCAGGGTCGGCGGGTTGGGCGAAAGGTTCTGCCCGTTGTTGAAGGCAAGGATCAGCGGCTTGCCGGCGTCCGCCGACGGGTCGGCCCAGGCGGTGTTCACCGCAGCCTGCAGTGCGTCCATCCATTCGAGGTAGGTCGGCGGAGCGCCCGCGTCCCAGGTCAGGGCGAAGCTGATATCCATCAGCACCTCCATCAGGCGCACGGTATCGCCGCGCACCAGCCGGTCGGCATACATCGTGACGCCGGCATCCTCAATACTCATGAGGCCGTTGCTGACCACATTGGGATTCAGCTGGTTGCCGTCCTCGTCGAGCACGCCCACCTCGTCCGCGCCGATCAGCAGAAAGGCATCGCGGATCACGTCGCGCGCGGCGTCCCGCGACAGCTCGCCGCGCGGGTCGGTGAAGCCGCGCCCGATGACGCTGAACAGGCTGACCGAATCCGGCGCGGTCGGATCGTAGACCGTAGGGGCCGACGCCTGCTCGCCCACGTCGGCGGTGAGTCCGGTGCTCAGCTCCACGTCAAGCCGCAGGAGTTTGTGGTCGGGCGGCAGCAGCAGCAGGGTTCCGGTTCCGGACGGAAGACCGGTAAGGGAAAAGGAGCCGTCAGCGCCTGTAACGGTTCGGAACCCGGTGCCCTGGAGCACCACGTCCACCCCGGCGAGAGGCTGGCCGGTCTCGCTGTCCACCAGGCGTCCGCTCAGCGAGGCACCGGCGGCCCCGACCGTAAATGCGGGCACCGCAAAACTCTTGTCGCCAGCGGTGGAGACGACGATGCCGCGCGTTCCCGGCGAGGCCGCGGAAGCAATGGTAATCTGAGCCGTGGCGGATGTCGGCGACTGCACGGAAAATGACTGAACCGTAATTCCGCTGCCGAAGCTTGCCGAGCTGATGCCGTCGATCCATGCCGGGGCAAAGGGGCCCGTGGCCGGTCCGCTCAGCTGGACGCTGATGCTCTCGCCCTGCAGCGCGGTGGTCGGCAGCACGCCGGTGATGAGCGAGCTGGTCAGGGCGGCCGGCATCCCGGAGCCCGCGGCGGCATTCACCCGCCCGGTAATCCAGGTGGAGACCCGCAGGTTCGGGCTTTCGACCGGATCGACATCCAGCACCAGTTCACTTTCCCCGCCGGGGTCGGGAACGTCCGTTACGGTAACGGTGAGCACGCCTGTATCCGACAGCAAACCGTCGCTGGCGGCGCAGTTGATGGCATAGGTTCCCGCCTGCGTGAAATCCGGCGCAAACTGCAGGTCTCCCTGCAGCGGCAGAAAGAGCATGTTGTCGGCGATCGGAGCGGCGGTCAGCGTGACCGCATCGCCGTCCGGGTCCGTTGCGCGGATGCGCATCGTGACGCGTTTGCCCTCCTGGATCGTGACGTCGTCCGGCAGTGTTAAAACGGGAGCCCGATTCACCGGCAGGATGCGCAGCAGAATGCTTTCGCTGTCCGTCAAACCGGCCGAATCGCGGGCGGTGAAGGTTACGGCCCGGTAGCCCGCACCGGTTTCAGGCGCTTCGAGGCGGTATTCGCCGGTCGGGGCCGTGCCGGAGCCGGCGCGGAACGTCGCCGGCGCGGCCACGGGGGCCGCCGCCAGTGTGACGACATCGCCATCCGGATCGGTTGCGCTGACCGCAAGCGTAAACACAGAACCCGCCTGCACCGTGAACGGCGGCTCGCCGCCGAGCTGAAGCTGCGGAGGTGCGTTGGACACGCCGCCGGCTCCCTCGGCATTGAGTTCACTGCGGTACCGGATCCACTCCGCCTTCGGGCGGATGAACTGCAGCGTTTTTGCCGCGAATTCGCCGGAACGGAATTGCCCGAAAGGAAGCTGAAGAGCCAGGTCATGATAAAAGGTGCTGTACGGCAGCTGGCCCGGCCCGCCCAGGGTTCCGGGCATGGAAACCTGTTGCGGATCGCCTTCGGTGATGGAGGTCACCAGGTGCAGCGGATCCGTGAGTGCGAGCGAAGTCGGATTCCAGGTTTGCTGAAAAACCGTGGAGGTCAGCGTTCCGTTTTCACGGTTCAGCGTCGTGCGGACCCGGCCGCGGGCCAGCGGAAGCTCAACCGGTTCCGCGGCCGTGTTGAGCGCCAGAAAAACAAGAAGAGGAAGCCGGGTTTTCATTGGGCCGCCTCCCTCGTTAAGGTGACGGAATCAAGCCGGATCGTGCTGTCACCCGGGATCCGATTCAGGTCGTACAGCTCAAACACCACAACCGCATAAGGTGCCGACAGGGTGACGGTGCCGGAAAATCGTTTCCATCCATCCCCCAGCGGGCTGTCGCCCACCTGCCCGTTCACATTGTAAGGCCCGGTGAAGTCGATATCCACACAGCCGTGCGCCGCCGAGAACCGGTCGTGTTCCGCGATAAAATGAGCCAGGCTTTCCGCCTCATAGACCGAGACAAAAACCGCATCGTAGAACGCGTCGTCAGGCAGGGTGGAGGAGAGTCCGGATTGATAATCAAATTCAAGCCGGCAGCTGCCCGGACTGACCGCCACTCCCTGAAACAAAAGGGCATGAGGAGCATTTGAATCGCTGAGCTGAGCGGCTCCATCGGAAACAGAAACATGCCAGGACGCCTTCCAGTGTTCGAGGCCGCCGGAGAAATCGCCGTTCGCCGGCTCCTCCCCCCAGGTAAAAGCTGCAAACAGTGATGCAACGAGGATCGCACTGAAAAACGAGCACTTCATCATCCCCCCTTGGCACAAGAAGCTCTCTCAGAAATCAAGAACCCCCCAGTTCTTTAAATCCCTAACGTCCGGTGGGGTCTATACCAAAAATACATACTGAAAGTCAGTATTTATTTGTTGAATTCATCCTGAGGATGAATGACAGGTCCTTTCCAGGGATTGGAAGCCTGCGGCACCGGCCCGCACAGGTTTTTCCAACCATTGGAAATCCACAACCCGATTTTTCCAGCCATTGGAAACGCCGGATCGCCTCTTCCGACCCCGCCTTCCACTGTCTGTCTGCCGCAGCAGCCGCCCTGCCGCACCCGGGCACCGCGCGCATTTCACCGACGGGCAATAAACCGGCTCGCTCTTGCAGGGTCGAAATGTTTTCTTTGAGGCATCGCGCGTGCGCGGTCGACGAAAGGGAAAACACATGGAACAGTTTGATATCATCATTATCGGATCCGGCGGCGGCACCAAGATTGCCCGCCCGGCGGCGGATTTAGGTTTTAAAGTGGCGCTGATTGAAAAAGAAGCCATGGGCGGAACCTGCCTGAACCGCGGCTGCATTCCCTCTAAAATGCTGATCCATCCTGCCGATCAGGTTCACCATTTCCAACATGCAGAAAAAATCAACATCACCGCCGGCCCCAACCCGCAGATTCAGTTTCAGCAGCTGATCGAGCGCATTACCGAAACGGTGGATGATATTTCCGCAAGCCTGGCCCCGCCCTACGAAGAGCATCCCGGCATCGAGCTGATCCGCGGCACGGCCTCCTTCACCGGCAATCATTCGGTTGCGGTGAACGGGCGCGAACTGACCGCCGCGCGGATCTTTATCGCTGTCGGCACGCGGCCGCAGATCCCCGACATTCCGGGCCTCGCAGGCACCCCCTTCATGACCAACCGCGAGGCGCTGCGCAATACCGAACTGCCGAAACGCATGATTGTTATCGGGGCCGGCTATATCGGGTGCGAGCTGGGCCATGCCTACAGCACCGCCGGAACCGACGTCCATTTTATCGTCCGCAGCGAACTCCTCCGCCGGGAAGACCGCGAGATCAAACAGGCGTTTCGAAAAATCTTTTCGCGGAACAACACCCTGCACGAAGGATTTGTTCCCGAAAAGATCAGCCACGACGGCCGCGTGTTCTCCGTGCGGATTCGGAGCAGTGACGGGTCAGAAGAAACGCTGGAATCCGATGCGCTTCTCGTTGCCGCCGGCGTGGTCCCCAACACCGATTCCCTGGGCTTGGAGCACACCGATATCGACCTGAATGATGACGGCTTTATTCCCGTCGATGGACAGCTTCAGACCGCCGTTCCCGGGGTCTATGCGATGGGCGACTGCAACGGCAACTATTTCTTCCGCCACACGGTCAACTTCGAAGGCGAATTCCTGATGCGCGTCCTGTTCGAGGCCCCTTCCCCGGAAGCGATCAACTACGGGGCCGTTCCCCACGCGGTCTTCACCTATCCGCAGGTCGCCGGCGTCGGAAAAACCGAAGATGAACTGATTGCCGACGGCACCGGGTATGTCCGCGGTTTCTGTCGCTACGAAAACACCGCGATGGGCATGGCGCGCCAGTCCGACCACGGGTTTGTGAAAATCCTCATCCGGCGGAACGATCAGAAGATCCTTGGGGCTCATATCATTGGCGACGAAGCCTCCAACATGATTCACATGCTGATTGCACTCATGTACAAAGACGGCACGCTCGACGATCTGCTCAACATGATCTACATCCACCCCGCCCTGCCCGAAACCGTCCGCGACGCAGCCCGCGATGCCCGGGACCAGCTGAAAACCCGACAGTAGTCGAGGCAACTCAGGTGTCCTTTCTATGTGGGGCACCGGCTCTTCGCGTCCTTCTGTTTCATCCGCGCGACAGGCCCGATGCCCCATCGGGCGGACACGGCAAACGATGCGCATGCCCGCCGCATGAGGGCATGCGGCCTGCAGCTGTGTCCTCGCCTACATTTGATGATTTTTTTTAACAGCGCACGGTTTCCAATGGTTGGAAAATTTGAAACCGCAAAAGAGCGCAGGGAACGCAAAGCGTCCAATCTTCGGCAAAGCAAAACCACACCTTGAAAGGTGTGGTTTGATCGGCATTATTCCACAGGTATGGAAACGCAGACGAGGGCTTCCCATGCCGCTCTGTGCAGAACGGTCCTCCGGGCCATTTATGCCGTCGTTCTTTCACACCAGCCTTATCTCACACCGGTTCCGTTGCGCAGAGAAAACGGCACGGAGCACCGTTCTACTTCGCGTAACCCGCGGCTCGCCCGACCGGTCCCACAAAAGCCATGGCGACGGAGGGCGGTCGAGCCCTGCCTGTAATTGATCACCCAGCCTATAGCCTCCGCCGGCGCTTCGATTGTTAGTTGTCCATATGATGGACCCAGCCGCCGCCGAGGGCTTTGTAGAGGCGGATGACGGCGAGCGTGCTTTCGCTTTGGCTCTGCACCTGCAGGTCTTCGAGCTGGAGCTGCGTGCGCTGGGCGTCGAGCACGGTGTCGAAGGGTTCGAGCCCGTTTTCGTAGCGGTTGTCGGCCAGCTCGGCGGCCGTGCGCGCTGCGGCCGCCGCGGCGGTCAGCGCATCGAGGCGCAGCGTGGAGTTGCGGAAGGCGGTCAGCGCATCGCGCGTTTCCTGGACGGCGGAGAGAACGCTTTTTTCATACATCGCCAGCGCCTGTTCCTGAACGGCATTCTGGGCCTGGATGTTGTTGCGAATCGAGCCGCTGTTGAAAATCGCCCAGCTGACGGACGGCCCGAAGCTGGACGCCTTGTTGCCGGACTCGCTGAGGCCGGACCAGCTGAGGGCATCCACCCCGATGGACCCGCTGAGGGTGAGCTTGGGGAACCAGTCGGACACCGCCACGCCGATCAGGGCCGTCTGGCGGGCGAGGTTGCGCTCGGCGGCCCGCACGTCGGGACGGCGGCGCAGCAGGTCGGCCGGTATGCCGATCAGAGCGTCGAGGGTTACAACCGGAATTCCCGCAGATGAGGCAACATTTAATGCCAGCCGCTCATGCAGTGACCCCGGCATGCTGCCGGTCAGCACGGCCAGCGCGTTGAGCGCCTGCTCGAGGGATGTTTCGAGCGACGGCACGGCGGCGCGGGTGCTCTCGAGGTTGGCCTGCGACTGGCGGAAGGCCAGCTCGTTGACGAGGCCGCTGTTAAACTTTGATTCGAGCAGGTCGAAGGTTTCCTGCTGCAGCGCCAGGTTTTTCTGTGCGACATGCAGCCGCTGCTGCGCCTCGCGGACCCGCACAAAGGCCTGCGCCGTTTCAGCAGCGAGGGTTACCTGGACGTCGGCGCGGGCGGCGTCCTGCTCTTCGAGGAAGGCGCGGGCGGCTTCGCTGGCGCGGCGCACGCCGCCGAAGATGTCGAGTTCCCACGCGGCATCAAAACCCGCGCTGTACCAGTCGCCATCGACCGACAGCTGCACGTCGTCGGCGGGATCGCTGGAGGTGAGGCTGCCGGAGGCGCTGATCTGCGGCCCGAAGGCGGAACGGGCCGCGCCGAGCCGGGCGCGCGCGGCGCGCACGGCGGCGACCGCCGACCGGGCGTCCGGGCTGTTGGTAAGCGCCTGCCCGACCAGCTCGGTCAGGAGCGGGTCGCCGAGGGTGGTCCACCACTCGGCGGGCGTTTCAAACGCGGCGTCTCCAACGGCTGGAACGCCGGGCGGGTCATAGTCCGGGCCGACGGAGAGGCAGCCGCCGAAAAGGAACGGAACCAGGAAGATGACCAGCAGGTGCGACTTGCTGATCATCGCCGTGCGGATCCTGTGCCCGTTTTCGCGCAGGGTCTGGAACAGCACATAGAGCGCGGGCACCAGCACGATGCCGAAGAGCGTGGCGGCCATCATGCCCCAGAACACCGTGGTGCCGATGGCCCGGCGGGCGGCAGAGCCCGCCCCTTCGGCAATCAGCATCGGAAAGATTCCGAGGATGAAGGTGAAGGCGGTCATCAGCACGGCGCGGAAGCGCTGGCCCGCGCCGTCGGCGGCGGCCTCAATGATGGAGAGCCCCTCCTCGCGCCGGGTCTTGGAAAACTCGACGATCAGGATAGCGTTTTTGCTGGCCAGGCCGACCAGCAGGATCAGCCCGAGCTGGGCGTAGATGCTGAGCGACATTTTCATCAGCGCGAGCGCAATCAATGCGCCGAATGCCGCCACGGAGGTGGAGAGCATCACCGGCAGCGGGATGGACCAGCTCTCGTACTGGGCGACCAGGAACAGGTAGCCGAAGACCAGCGCCATCACGATCAGCAGCACCGAACCGCCGGAGGCTTTGGCCTCCTGATAGCTCAAGCCGGACCATTCCAGCCTGTAACCGTTCGGCAGCGCGGTCTTCGCCATCTCATCGACCTGCTTCATCACATCGCCGCTGCTGAAAATCGGAATCAGCATGGCGGAGATCGAGGCGGCGGAAAACTTGTTGTAGCGCTCGACGGCGCGCGGCGCGAGCGTCGGCCGGATCCGGAGCACACTGCCGAGCGGCACCATTTCGCCGGCGCGGCTTTTGACGTAGAGCTTTTCGATGTCATCCTGCCGGTCGCGGAAGACGGCTTCGGCCTGCACGGTCACGCTGTTGACCTGTCCCTCAAAGTTGACATCGTTCACATAGCGCGACCCGAAATAATTCTGGAGCGTGGCGAAGATGTCGCTCACCTCGACCTGCATCAGCGAGGCTTTCACACGATCGACCTCGAGATACAGGTGAGGCGTGTCGGCGGCATAGCCGCTGAAGGCAAACATGGTTTCGGGCATCATATTGAGCTGCATGACAAAATTCTGCAGAACCCCGTTGAGTTTTTGCGGGTCCGGATCGTTGATCGCCTGCAGCTTCATGTCGAGGCCGCCGCTGACGCCCAGCCCCATAATGGCCGGCGGCACGAACAGCATGATCTGCGCGCCGGGCTCCATCATCAGCCGGCCCTGCAGCCGCTGGTTGATGGCGGACACACTCAACTGCGGATCGCGGCGTTCATCCCAGCTGTCCAGACCGAACAGAAAGAACGCAACGTTTTCGCCGTTTCCGCCCATCATGCTGTAGCCGGAGACCTCGACCGTATAGGCCACGCCGGGCTCCCCGCCGAGCGGGGTGATCACCCGCTCCATGAGGGCTTCGGTCTGCTCCCGGGTCGCACCTTCCGGAAGCTGCAGCGCACTGAAGATGACGCCCTGGTCCTCTTCCGGCAGGAACGAGGTGGGGCTCATTGAGCTCAAGAAGAATGCCCCGCCGACGACACCGGCGAGGATCACGCCCGTCAGAACCAACCGGCGCGAAAGTCGCGTGGCGGTGTTCACGTAATGGCCGCGCACGCGGGTGAGGCCGGTGTTGAACCAGCGCAGCGGGCCGTGCCGCTTGGGTTTCACAACATGCAGCAGAATACTGCACAGCGCCGGGCTGAGCGTGAGCGCGTTGACGGTGGAAAAGAAGACCGCGGCAGAGATGGCGACCGCGAACTGCTGATAGATCTTGCCGGTGATGCCGCCGACAAAGCCGATCGGCACAAAGATCGCGAGCAGCACCAGGGTGGTGGCGATGACCGCGCCGGTCACCTGTTCCATCGCTTTAATGGTGGCGGCAGTGTGGTCGAGCCCTTCGTGCTCCATCAGATAGAGCACGCGCTCGACAACCACGATGGCGTCGTCGACCACCAGCCCGATGGCGAGCACAAGCCCGAACAGGGTGAGGGTGTTGATGGAATATCCGAACGCCATCAGCACGCCGAAGGTGGCGCAAAGCGACACCGGGATGGTCATGGTCGGAACGAGCGTGGCGCGCCAGTCCTGCAGGAAGATGTAGCAGACGATCACGACCAGAAAGACGGTCAGCAGCAGGGTCACAACAATTTCCCGAATGCTGGCACGCACAAAGTCGGTGGCGTCGTACGGCAGGATGATCTCCATGCCGGAGGGGAACTGTGACGTCAGCGAATCGAGTTCGTCGCGCAGCGCATTCATGGTGTCGAGCGCGTTGGAGCCGGCGGAGCGGCTGACGCCGATGGCGACCGCGCGCTGACCGTTGTATTTGGCACCAAACTGATAGTTGTCGGCGCCCTTTTCAATCCGGGCGACATCTTTGAGGCGGACAACCGCACCGTCCGCGCCGGTGCGGACGACAATCTCTTCAAAGCTGTCGGTGTTGTTCAGGCGGCCCTCGGCTTTCAAGGTGTAGACCCTGGGTCCGTTGCCGGGCGCGCTGCCGACCGAGCCGACGGAGGCCTGGATGTTCTGGCTGCTGATCGCGGCAATGACATCGCCGGCACTGAGGCCGAGCGACGCGAGGCGGTCGGAATCCATCCAGACGCGCATGCTGTAGCGCGGGGCGTAGACCTGGGCGCGGCTGACGCCGGGAATTCGTTCGAGCGCGGGCTTGATGACCTTAAAGGTGTAGTCGCTCAGGAAGAGCTCGCTGCGCGATTCATCGGGCGACTGAACCATGATGAAGCCGAGCATGTCGGACGATTCGGTTTCGACGGTGACGCCCTGCTGGGTAACTTCCGTCGGCAGCAGCGGCTCGGCCTGCGCGACGCGATTCTGCACCTGCACCTGCGCGATGTCCGGGTCGGTGCCGACCTCGAAGGTGACCATCAGCGCGTACCCGCCGGAGCTGTCGGAGGTGGACGACATGTAGATCATGTTGTCGACCCCGTTGACGGCGTCTTCGATCGGCCCGGCGACGGTGTCGGCCAGCACCTCGGCGCCCGCGCCGGGATACATGGCGCGCACGACGACCTGCGGCGGCGTCACCTGCGGGTACTGCGCAATCGGCAGCGAGCGGATGGAAATAATCCCGGCCAGGGTCAGGACGATTGAAATGACTCCTGCCAGCCGCGGACGTTCAATAAATACTCTGGAAATCATAACGAGCCCTTCGGGTTGGATACTTGATGCCTGATACTCGAAACGCGGGACTTAAAAACTACGTATTGCGTATTCAAAAGCTGGATACTCTAACCTCTGATCTGTGTCCTCACTCTCCCGCCACCTGCACCGTCGCCCCCGGCATCGCTTTCTGCAGGCCGTCGGTGATCACGCGGTCGCCCGGTTTCAGGCCGGAAAGAATGACGGTGTCGATGCCGGCCTGGTCGCCGGTTTCGACTCGGGCCGCGGCGACGGTATTCGACTCGCCCACGGTCAGCACATAGGCGCCGTCCGCATCGAGCAGCAGGGAGCGCAGCGGAATTTTGATGCCCTTCGCTCCGACGGGGTTGCTCAGCCTGACGGTGACGTAGCCGCCGGGGAGCAGCAGCCCGTCCGGATTGTCAAACAGGTAGCGAACGGCGATGGTGCCGGTCATCGGGTTGATGGCGTTGTCGTCAAAATCCTTTTTTCCAATGTTTGGAAAAAGCGATCCGTCGGGCAGGATGATGCGCGCTTCGAGCGCGGCGGCATCGCCGGCCAGCTCCAGGCGGCGCCCGGCCAGATAGTCGCGGTCGCTCATGGAGAAGACGACGCGGATCGGATCGACCTGCACGATGCGGGCGAGCTCGGCGGCGCCCGGGGTGACATAGTTTCCTTTTTTCACCATGGCAGACCCGATGCGCCCGCTGACGGGTGCCTGAATGGTTGTGTAGTCCAGATCCACTTTCGCCAGCTCGAAAGCGGCTTTGGCCCGCAGGAAATCGCTTTCAGCCGATTCGAGGTCGGAGGCGGAGACGCTGCGCGCATCCGCCTGCCGGAGGCGGTCGTAGCGTTTCTGCGCACGGCTCATTTCCGCGGCGGCCGCATCGGCGGCGGCCTGATAGGCCGCGCGGTCAATGGTGAAGAGCACGTCGCCCTCTTTCACGACGGAGCCTTCCTCAAAAAGGACCTGATCAATCCGCCCGGAGACTTCGGGGCGGAGGATCACCTCCTGCATCGGCTCGACACGGCCGATGGTTTCCTCGGCCGCGTTCAGCAGCGTTTCCTCAACGGAGACGACGGTCACGACCGCCGGCGGCATCTGCATCATTCCCGGCGGTGGAGCGCCTCCTCCGCCGCCGAACAGGCCCCGCGCAAACCAGCCGATTGCCGCACCAGCCGCAACCGCTCCAACTGTTTTAAAAACTGTTTTTTTACTCATCGCCGCTCTCCTCCTTTAAAACTCCGCCCATCACCAAATCGAATCCGTTTTCCATTATCTGCTCCAGCCGAATGCCGCCGAGCCCCTGAAGACCATCGTCCAGCTTCTGCGTGCAGTCCGCGCCGGGACAATGGCACCCCAGAAACATCTTGCAGGCTCCGCACCAGAAAGAGGCCAGCGTCAGCACCAGCTGATCGAGGTTGACGCCGGGCCGCAGACGGGCCGCAATCGCCGGTTTTTCAAACTGATGCTTAAAATCTTCGAGCGGACTTGTGCGCAGCTCGTTGAGCTTTTTCTGCGTCTCCGCCAGCAGTTCTTCCGACCACTCCATCTGATAGTTCAGGAAAAACTCGAATTTGCGCATCACCGGATCCGTTTCCACAACCCGGGCGTGCAGCATAAACGCGCCGCGCAGATCTTCAATCGTCTGGATCTCGGGAATCTGCGACTCCACCCATTGCTCTTTCAGGCCGTGCACATGGTCCATCAGCGCGGCCAGCAGGGCCGGCTTGCCGTCAAAATGCCAATAGACCGCCCCGCGCGTCATGCCGATGCGCCGGGCAATATCCACCAGCGCCGTTCGCGAATATCCCTTCTCCGCAAACAGATCGAGCGCGGCCATCAGCATCTTTTCCCGCGTTTCCGCCGCCTCCTGCTTTGTTTTTCTAACCATGAGCCCGCTCCTCATCTTTCAGGCGCACCTTATACATACATTCTCGAATGTATGTCAACAGCCGGTTTGTAACCCCGCGGGGGAACTGATTGACGCCCCGGCAGCGCGGAGCGGATTTTCTGCGCGGGGCGCCTCGGCCGGTGGTGACCGCCTGTTCATACGATCGTGATGGGTGAAAGGGGCGGGATCAGCCGACCGGCGCAGGTTCATCTGCTGCAGCCGGCGGTTCAGGAGCAAAGACAGGCTTTAACACTGCCGGGAGATACCGTTCAATTTTCGAGTACTCCACGTGATAAATCTCAAAGATAAAGATACTCTGGAAAAGCATAATCAACAGGACGCCGAGCACCGCCAGCGTCGAAAACAGGTCGAACCGTTTGAATGTCATTTTTTCTTTCACGGGGGGCAGTCTCCCCTTTTCACTTTATTCTTTCAACTCCAAACGCTTTTCGGCATCCTGCGCCCTTTGAATCGTAATCTTAATCGTACTCATACTCTTACTCTGCCTCATGCGCGGGAACCCGATTGAGATTAGGATGAAGAGCAGGATTAAGATTAAGAAGGGACGTCTCTATGAAACCGAATGATTATCATGTATCGATGGACGCGCTGGCCTCGCTGTGCAAGCGGCGCGGCTTTATTTTCCAGACCTCGGAAATCTACGGGGGCATCAACGGCTTCTGGGACTACGGCCCGCTCGGCGTCGAGCTCAAGCGCAACATCAAAGAGAGCTGGTGGAAATCCGTCGTGCAGACCCGCGAAAACGTGGTCGGGCTCGACAGCTCCATCATCATGCACCCGAAAGTCTGGGAAGCCTCCGGCCACGTCGGAAACTTCAAGGATCCGATGCTCGACTGCCGCGAAACCAAGGGCCGCTACCGCGCCGACCAGCTGTTTGTGCTCAGGCACAAGACCGACCCCGCCGCGCTCATGTTTGCCTTCCATGAAGAGGTCTCCGAGCCGGCCGAGAAAAAGATCAAAAAAATCGCCAAAGGCAATCCCGCTGACTATGAAACCGTTCCGCTGATGGACATTCCGGTCGACACCTACGACCGACTTGTCGGCCCCGACACCAGCGAGCCGGGCACCCTCACCGAACCGCGCGCATTCAACCTGATGTTCAAGACCTTTGTCGGCCCGGTCGAAGGCAGCGCCAGCGTCGCCTACCTGCGGCCTGAAACCGCGCAGGGCATCTTCGCGCAGTTCGGCAACGTCCACGCCGTCTCGCGCCAGAAAATCCCCTTCGGCATTGCCCAGATCGGCAAAGCCTTCCGCAACGAAATCAACCCGCGCAACTACACCTTCCGCTCGCGCGAATTCGAACAGATGGAGCTCGAATTCTTCATCGCGCCCGGCACCGATGCCGAGCAGCACGAATACTGGGTGTCCGAGCGGCTGAAATGGTACGAAAAAGTCGGCCTGCCCGAAGGCCGCATGCACCGCGACATTCATGAGGGCGATGAGCTCGCCCACTATGCCAGCGCCTGCACCGACATCCTCTACGACTTCCCCTTCGGCACCCAGGAGCTCGAAGGAATTGCCGCGCGCGGCAACTTCGACCTCACCCAGCATCAGGAAACCAGCGGCAAAAAGCTTGAATACCTCGACGACGAAACGAAGGAGCGCTACATCCCGCACGTGATCGAGCCCTCCGCCGGGGTCGACCGCATCGCCCTTGCCCTGCTCTGCGAAGCCTACCGCGTTGAATGGATCCCGAAAGGCGGCGGCGAAGTGCTCACCGCCGAGCCGGGTGTTGAACGCGCGCCCGAAGGCTACGAAGCGCGCACCGTGCTGCGCTTTGCCCCCTGCATCGCGCCGTACAAAGTGGCGGTCTTCCCGCTGCTCAAAAACAAAGAAGAGCTCGTCGGCAAAGCCCGCGAAGTATTTGAACAGCTCAACGAACGCTGGACCTGCTTCTACGACCAGACCGGTGCCATCGGCCGCCGCTACCGCCGTCAGGACGAAATCGGCACCCCGCTCGGCGTCACCATCGACTTCGATACATTGGAAGACGACACCGTCACTGTGCGCGACCGCGACACCATGGACCAGGTCCGCATGCCCATCAGCGAGCTCGAAGCCTACATCGCTGAAAGAGTTAGATTCTAAAAGGTTTAACCACAAAGGGCACAAAGTCCACAAAGAGGCGGAGCCGCACGGCTCCGCCTCTTTTATTCCTCGCAGAGCCGCTGAGGACGCAGAGAGTTAATAATTGCAGCTTAGCTGGCGTTATAGCCAGTGGAATGGTCGCAGACCGTCCCGCCCTGCAAATCCCGCGCACAGCTCTGCGCTCTCTGCTCCTCTGCGAGGGATCTTTTCCAATGTTTGGAACATTAAGGCAGGGACAGACCGCCGGGCTGTCCGCTGTTTCCAATGCCTGGAAAATTCTATCTGCAGATTACGCAGATGGACGCAGATTTTTCCAATGTCTGGAAAACTGTAGCCGCGTCCGCCGGGCGCGGTCAGATGTCCGCAATCCGGCTGCTGGCAGCGGCGGCCCCTTTTTCGTCGCCGGCCTGTTCGTAAGCCTGCAGCAGAAACTCCAGGCAGAATTTCCGGAAGGCCGGCGACAGGTAGAAGGAGTCGAGCATGTCGTCGATGTACTCTTCGAGGAAGCGGGCCGCCGCTTTGGACTGGCCGGTTCCCCGGGTCATTTCAAGGTACCTGCGGATCAGTGAAAATGTTTTGGTCCCGTCTTCGATATGCTCCTCCAGCAAATCCTCCATCTTGCGGCGGGCCTTTTTGATTTCGCCGTCTTTCACGAGCGCGTCAATTTCATCCATGCCGAGAAACCGGACGAGATCGTCGCGGTCGTCATCCACACGGCGGGCCATCTGCCGGCGCAGGCGGTCGGCGTCGTCCTGCAGGCCTTCCCCGGCCAGGACCGCTCCGATTTTTTCGGCGGCCGCAATGAGGATATCCGGGTGCTCTTCAAATGCGTCGCGCAGCTCCTCAAACAGGTCGAGCAGTCCGCGGCAGTCGCGGGTTGCCATCAGCGCATCGATTTCAATCTGCCAGGCGCGGAGGTTCTGCGGATCGATTTTGCGGGCCTGATTGATGCAGCGCAGGACGTTGTCCGGATCGCGGATCAGGGTTTCGGCAATGGCGACATAGGCGTCGGACTGCATTGCGCGTTGTTTATCCAACGCCCGCCGGTACTCATAGACGAGGTCGTGATCGGACATCATTTCATTGGTCTGCGGGTCGACAGTCCAGCCGGTTGTGTAGGCTTCGCTTTCGTAGCGGCCGACATCCAGCGCCCAGCGACCGGGCCGGTGCATATAAGAAAACCATATATGGTGCCCGCTGTTGCCGGCGGCAGAGAAACACATGGCGGGAATTCCGAAGGCGCGCGCAGTCAGGGTTGCATAGTAGGCCTGGTCGACACAGATCCCGCCCTTTTGCCGGATGCTCTCCAGCGTATACACTCCGTGAGGCCACTGGTACCGGCCGGTGCGAATGCGGGATGAGTCGTAGCTGATGTCAGAAAACTTTTCGCCCCACTCCTCCAGTCCCCCGCGGACGCTGCCGCGCGCCCACAGCAGCTCACTCAGCGGAACCGGCGTATCCACCACAAAAACCAGATCGCGAACAGACAGCTTTTCGTATGGAATTTTTGCCGCGCCGGATGCGTAAAGTTCCTTGAAACAGCCATAGCGCCCGGTGACGTCCGGCGGGTAAGGCAGTGTTTTTTTTCCCGCCTGATGGTGGACGGGCGGGCGTTTGGGCTGATCCCAGACGACACTCAGCGCGAGCATCAGCTTGAAGTATTTTTCGCGGCCGGACGGATCGTGCTCCAGCAGAGTTTCCAGGCATTGGAAACAGCGCTTCAGGTTGTCCGACGGCCGGACCGAAGCGGTCAGGAGATGAAGCCGGCCGGGGTCGGCAAACAGCCACTGTTCTGTTTCAGGCGTGAGGGGCGCGGCCGCGGTCAACCGCAGATACCGGATGCAGTCCGCCGCGGCCGACATGCGGGCCAGCTCATCCGGGCGCATCCGCAGTGTATCATTCAGCAGCCGGGACATCTCCGCAGACAGCCGCACGAGCTGATTCGACCCGCCACCCTGCTGAAGCGCCGCCAGCGTGCCCTGCAGCACGTCCTGTTCAGACCACGCGCCGGGCTCTGCGGCGGGCAGCGCCGCGGGCAGCATCACACAGAAAATCGGGATCCAAGCCTTCATGACAGTCCCCACCCTATTGAAAGCGCGTAAAACTTAAAAGGAATTCCATTCAATCATTCAGCGAGTTGTGGTAAAAAATGGCAACAGCCCGAGGAATTGATGATGACCGAACAACATGCCGAGTTCTGGAACCTGCCTGCAGCCACAGCGGAACGGCTTGTCTTCACATTGATTGCCCTGCTGCTGCTGTTCCTCATCCGGCTGGCCGCGGCCAAACTGATCAACCGGAAGATAACCGACGACCGCCGCCGCTACAATGCCCGCCGCGCCGCGACCTATGTGCATACCACCCTGCTGCTGCTGATTATCGGGTCGACCTGGTTTAAAGGGATTGCGTCGCTGAGCACCTTTCTGGGGCTGGCCAGTGCCGGTCTGGCGGTGGCCCTGCACGACACCATCGCCAACATTGCGGGCTTCTTTTTTATCGCGGCGCGCAAACCCTTCCGGGTGGGCGACCGGATTGAGCTGGACGGAGTCAAAGGCGATGTGATCGATTCCCGGCTGTTTCAGTTCAGCATTGTCGAGGTGGGCAACTGGGTCGATGCCGACCAGAGCACCGGGCGGATCATTCACATCCCGAACAGCCTGGTGCTGAAGCTGCCCCTGTCGAACTACAACATCGGCTTCGAATATATCTGGAACGAAATCCCGGTTCTGATCACGTTTGAAAGCGACTGGAAGAAAGCCAAGGCGCTGCTGGCCGGCATCGGAAACAAGCATGCCCAGGCGCTGTCGGCGGGCGCACAGGAGCAAATCCGCAGGGCGGCGCGCAAATATCTGATCATTGCCGGCACGCTGACGCCGATTGTCTACACCACGGTCAAGGACAGCGGCGTGATGCTGACCATCCGCTACATCGTCAACCCCCGCCAGCGGCGGGGGACCGAACAGCAGATGTGGGAGGAAATCCTGGATGCGTTTGCCAGTGAGCCGGATATTGACCTGGCCTACAACACCACCCGGTTCTATACCGCACCCGGCGGAGCGGCCGGAATTCCCGCCGCGCCCGCTCCCTGATTCCGGCGGGAACAAACAAAACCTTTTCCCGGATGCCGGTTCATGATATTCGTGGGCGTTTTAGTACGAGGAAGATTATGGCGAAACAGAAAATCGGATTAGGTCGCGGGCTGGATGCGCTGATTCAGGAAAAAAAAGTAACCGCCCCGGTTCCGGACGCTCCGGCACCGGACAGCCAAGGCATCACCCGGCTTTCGATCAGGAAGCTGAGGGCCAATCCGAACCAGCCGCGGCGCACCTTTGGCGAGCAGGCACTCAAGGAGCTGACGGCCTCCATCCAGGAACACGGCATTCTGCAGCCGCTGCTGGTCCGGCCGAAAGGCAACCTGTATGAAGTGATCGCCGGCGAGCGCCGCCTGCGCGGAGCCATGGCGGCCGACCTGCCCGATGTCCCGGTCATCATTCTGGAGATCGGCGACCAGGATGCGCTGGAGATCGCCCTGATTGAAAACCTGCAGCGCGACGACCTCAACCTGATGGAGGAGGCCGAAGGCTACCGGGAGCTGGCCGAAAAATTCAACCTGACGCAGGAAAAAATCGCCCAGCGCGTCGGCAAAGCGCGCGCCACGGTGGCCAACATGCTGCGGCTGCTCGACCTGCCGGCCGGCATCAGGAAACTGCTGGAGGGCGGACAGATTTCGGCCGGCCACGGCAAGGTGCTGCTCGGCGTGGAGATCGACGCCGAAAAAGAACTGCTCGCCACGCGCATCATCCGCGAAAACCTTTCCGTGCGGGCGCTCGAAAAAATTGTTTTAAAAATGAAGGCCCCGCCGAAGAAGCCGCGCGCGCAAAAGAGCGACCTGCCGCCCGACTACGTCCGCCATCTGTCGGAAACACTGCACCGGCACTTCGGCACCGCAGTCAAAGTCAATTCCGCCAAAACGCTGGCCAACGGCAAAAAGGTCAAAGGCTCGATCGAAATCGACTATTACAACAACGACGACCTCACCCGCGTCCTCGAAATTCTCGGGATCGGCTCGGATGATCTGTAGGTCGGGGCCGGGGCCAGAGGTCGGTGGTCGGCCTCTTCCTGTTTGACAGGAATTAAGATAAAGATTGGAACATTTGCCTTTGCCCATTCGACTTGATATAGAATTCCGACAGGAACCAACATAGCGATTCAAACACCGGCCGCGGCCGAAAAAGCTAGCCGAGACATACCGATGAAACAACAAGCGGAAGAGCGCGAACCTGACCTGGCTGAGTGGAAAAGCAAGCCCGTCAAAAAAATGATCGATAAAAGCGTCCCGGGCGGCTGCCTTTTGAAAGTGCAGCTCCTCGACATTGAGCCGGCCATCTGGCGGTCATTCACCGTGCCGGGGGACATCACTCTGGGCGACCTGCACGCCCTGCTGCAGGTCATCATGGGCTGGACGAACAGCCATCTGCACGGCTTCCGCGACAACGAAAACTGCTACGGACCGGTCGACGACGACCTGGACGAACAGATTGATGAAAACAGCGTTCCGCTGAGCGACATTTTCCGGAAAAAGGGATCGACCCTCCTGTACGACTATGATTTCGGGGACGGGTGGGAACATCAGATCACCTGCGAAGAGGTGCTTTCGAAAGAACCGGAGATTGCGGTTGTCGACGGCAGGCGGGCCTGCCCGCCCGACGACTGCGGCGGCGTCCCCGGATATTACCAGATTATGGAAGCCCTCGCGGATTCAGACGACGACAGCGAGCTGCTGGACTGGCTGGGGGATGATTACGATCCGCAGTTCTTTGACGCCGAACAGGTCAACCGGACCCTGAAAAAGGTCCGCCTCAGTGATTGACAGCCGTACCGATCAGGAACCTGCATCCGCGCACCGGACCCGGTCGCGGATCCGGTTGAAGTAACGGCACTTGGCGCGGGCGAGTTCAAAGCCCGCGCGGCCGTCGAGGAAGCCGAGTTTTAAAAAGTAGGCCGCGCAGAAATAAATCAGTCCCAGGCCGGGTTTGTTAAGCATGCTGTATTTAGACCGCTGGCGGGCGGTGAGCTGGTCCCACTCGTTTTGACCGGCGCTTTTGAGCCAGCGGAAGCGGTTGGCTTCCCAGTCGGCATACTCCTCATGTTTTTTAAAGTAGTGCTCCAGGGAGCGGAAATCGTTGTGCTCGATCCGTGCACGGAGTTCGCCGACGGTTCCGTTGAGCACGGGATGCTCATGCACCTCCATATCGAGACGGCTCCAGCCGTTCTCGGGAAACTTTTCATAGGCCCCGGCCCCGACGCGGAACAGCGGCAGTTTGCGGAACACATCGCCGTGATGCAGCGGACGGCCCATAAACCAGTTGGTGAACGAGATCCGGAACCCGGCGTGGGGAGTCTTCGGCAGGGTATCGTGCAGCTCGCAAATCAGCTCCGGGGTCACGCGCTCATCGGCATCGAGGAAGAAAACCCATTCGGTTGAAAAGCGGTAATTCTCCAGCGTCCAGTTGCGCTTTTTCGGATATTTTCCGTCCCACTTGAACTGCAGCACCTCGACCCCGGCCTGCTCTGCGATTTCGCAGGTGCGGTCGCTGCTGCCGGAATCGACGATCAGCACCTTTTCGAACGAATCACCGAGCGCCTCCAGACAGGCCGGCAGGTTCAGCTCTTCGTTGAGCACCGGAATCACCACGGTAACCGGAAGAGGTTGATTACTCATCGGACATCTCCGCAACAACTGGAACGGCAACAAGAATCATCGATTTCCAAAACAACGGCACCCGACCTATTCCTTTAAACAGGATGACTTTGAATCCATTCTTCTCCAGCAATTGCGTCAATGTTTTACGGCTCCAGAATTTGATATGCCCCCCATGCCACAACGCCGTAAAATGCTGATCCCAAACATTCAATACAGACAGCGCAATGTTCTTTAAATATCCATGATAAGGAGTCGATATCACGAAATACCCGTCCGGCCTCACAACCGATTTCGCATACTCAACAAGCCGGTGAGGGGAAAACAAATGCTCAACAACTTCTGTAGAAACCGCTGCCTCAAAGTGGGTTTCTTTTTCCAGCAGACAGGCGGGATCGGCGGTCACATCCAACTGATAAAACGAAATATCGCTATAACACCTCGATGCGATTTCAACCCCCTGAGCATCGTACTCAACCCCCACAACATCACAACCGGCAGCTTTTAATTTTCCGCAAAGAGCCCCGTTGCCGGAACCCAAATCGATGACTCGGCGACAACCCAGCGACTTCATGATCCGAAGAATCTCCGGCATGAGATAATCCGCAGTATGCGACGGGGCCGAAGATGACCAACCATATGCCCGACAGCAATCATTATTCATCTTCAGTCTCCTTCACTCTACATTTAAAAATATCGACCAACGGGCGCGAGCACTGCTTCCACACAAACCGTTCGGCATTGTTAAACGCCCGGTCTGACATGGTTTTCCAATAAAACGAATCCTCGAGAAGCGATCTCAATGCCGCCGCGACGCCCTCGATATCTTCCGAGTCACAGAAGAGTCCGCCGTTACCGCAAATTTCGGGAATGGCGCAGGCGGTGGAACAGACCACCGGCGTGCCGAACAGCTGCGCTTCAATGGCGGGGATTCCGAACGACTCGCAGCGGCTCATCAGGCAGAACACCTGTGACTCGGCATAGATGCGATCGAGCTCTTCGCGGGAAACAAAACCGTGAACCTGCACCTGTTCGCTGAGACCCAAATCCATGATGAGGCGAAGTATTTTCTGCTTATACTTGCTGTCGGGCCATGACCCAACCAGGTGGAGGGTGAATTGTGAGCAGTCGAAAGTTGGATGTGGAATGCTGGAGGTGGAATGAAAATCGTCGGAGGTGATCTTTTTGAATGCCTGAATGAGCGTTTCGACATTCTTGTGCGGAGCCATGGCGGAGACGCAGCAGATCTGTCCCGGCACCCGGGGGCGGTTTTTCCACGCTTCCGCACGGCGGCGGGTTTCCTCGTCAGCGGCCTGAGCTGCGATAATGCCGCGCTTTTCGCGGAAGCCGGCATTGGCGCGATAGGCCTGCCGCATGTATTCGGAGTTGAAGACCATGACGTCGGCAATACGCATGGTTTTGCGGTAGGCGCGGCGCTGAAGCCAGGCTTTGAGCGCGTCCCGCCTGCGGCGGGCGGCGGGCTCGAGTGCCCACGGGTTCTGGCAGAGCACGGCCTGCGGAATGCTGAGGCGCGGGGCGGCGATGCCGCTGGGCGTGAAATACCGGCATGCACCGGTTTGTTTGGCAATCTTCTGCAGGTTAACAAACTCCCAGACCGCGCGGTGCAGCCAACCGGATGTTTTTTCAGGCGCAGCGATCCATTGAACCGAGTCCCCCAACCGCGTTCGAATCGCATCCTCCGGGCGGGCAATCACAGCAATGCGGAACTCCTTCGCCACCTGTTCCAGATGGCCCGCCAGCACATGCAGTCCGCTCTGGTTCGTCACCGACAATGCGTTCACCAAAATTTTGTTTTTATTCTCTGTCATAAAAACCACATAGCCCCAGCGCCTATAAAGCATGCAACAAGGCCCAAAGGCTAAGTCAACGCCATTGCAAACACAAGAAGTCCCGCCCGGCAAAGCTACGATCAAAGAATTTTACAAACTCATCCACAAACTCGGACGTTCTCTCCAGCGAGTTTACGAGCGGGTGGTAAAAAAAATGGAGTACGATTAGGATTAAGAGGTTGATTGAGATTAAGAAGAAGATGGCAGACAGGAATGTCCGCCCCACATTTTTGCGCATTTTTTGCGGCCAATTCCCTCTGCGCTCTTTGCGCATTTTTTGCGGCCAATTCCCTCTGCGCTCTTTGCGCTCTTTTGCGGCAAATAATCTCTCCAGACTTCTCCCCACTTTCAGCATTTCAGCTTTTCAGCCTCTCAGCCTTTTATCTTCCTCTCTCTAATCAGTTTCGCCGGATTTCCGCCGACCACCTGGCGGTCGGGCACATCGTGCAGCACGACCGACCGGACCCCGGCGACCGCGTCAGTGCCGATAGTGACGCCGGGATGAATGTAGGCTTCGGCGCAGACCCATGCCCCGTCGCTGATTTTGATCGGCGCGGTGATCAGCGGCATATTGGGGTGATCGATCGCATGACTGGCCGTACAGAGGAAGGCGCGCTGACTGACTGTGGCGTGCGCCCCGATTTCGATACGATCCACGTTGTATAGATCCACCCCGTGACTGACGGTGGAGAAATCGCCGATCGAAAGGTTCCACGGCGCCCAGATTTGAACGGACGGCATCACCTGCACGCCGCGGCCGACACGCGCGCCAAACAGACGCAGCAGCACGCGGCGCGGCGCGTGACAGAACCAAAGGGATGGCCGGAACAGAAACAGCCAAACGACGCCCCATAGCAGACGCGTCATCTTATTGACGGCCGAATGCGAACTCGGACAGGCGGCTCGATCCGTGCGTACAGCGGATTGGGTCATAAGGCATCTTTCATTCGGTTCATTTGAGTGTTCTATCATACGCGCAGAAGAAAACACAACTTTTCAAGAAGATGGTCCGTCATTGACCGGAATCTCCAGGTGCGGGCTCTCTTCGATCGCTTCACCAGACGTGCGGGCTCCGGACAAAAGCAGACCGACCATGAATGCCAGGAACAGCATGACGAACGGATCCCCGAAAATCTGAGCGGAAATCACTGCGGATGCCAGATTTGCAGCCAAAACGGACAGAATCCCACTATAGACAAAAAAAGAACCGGAGAACCTGTTCAGCTTAACGACATGATAGACACTCTTCAGCATCACGCCTACCGTGATCAGCAGCAGGAGCGCCCCCGGCACCCCCAGTTCCGCCACGATTTTACCCGGCCCGCCCTCCTGCCAGAGAGAGGGTTTCTCTGCCGGTATATGATGAATCCCCTGCTGTCCCATGCCTAATCCGTATCCGAAAAACCCGGCTTGCCGAACCGTTGTCACCACTGCCCCGACGCCGTGCTTTCTTGCACGCTCGTCCAAATCCACCAGCGTTGATCCATAAAATGTATCAATCGCCTGCTCATGATAGGTTCGGGTCACGGCATACCAGGCCAACCCCACGACAACAAACAGAACGCCAGCCAACAATACCGTCCGTTTCATTCCCCTCAGCCGAAAGGTGAGCATCATCAAGCCGCCCCAAAACACTGGCAACATCGCGACCATTTTACGGCGCCCGCAAATCCACAGATTTAACATCGCCCAAATGGCAACCCCGATCCAAAACCACCTCGCCCACCCCCGGGTTCGGATCGCCAGAATGCAGGCCAGCATCGTGACCAGCGTTGCATGCCATCCCATCACATCCGGACTGCGGAAAAAACCGGCATACATAAACACAGCCTCTCCGGTGCGATAGGTCACCCAAACCATGTCCATCGCTTTGGTTCCAATAGCGGAAAAACCTTTAGCCAGCCCGAAATAATCGAGCGGCCCTCCAATCAGCAGGAGAGACGCGGCAAGGCAATAGAACCCGAGAATCCGGGCGATTGATGAGGGCGACCGGGGGAACTGCCAGCCGCAGGCCAGGACAAAAAAGGCACAGGAGTAGATGACCGCGCCCAGCAAGGTGATCATCCAGCTGTTTCTTCCGTAGGAAGCCGACAAGGCGGCTGGAAAAATCAAATAGAGGAAGAAAATGCCCACCCATTTGGCGAAACGGGGAAAATTAGACAAAAACCGCCGAGCGGTCACTTCGCCGGAGAAAAGAGCAGACCCGAGGGTTGCCATCCAGACCGGCAGGGAGGCCATGGCCAGATAGCCGGGAGCCCCCGGAATCATCTTGCGCAGCGGATCCTGCAGCAACCCGATCAGGATGGCGGCGAACACGCCCCAGCGCCACCGGTAAACCGCAGTGAGACACCCGACTGCAATTAAAATGAAAATGAGGAATAACATACAGACAACCAAAAACTGAAATTTTGAAATGCAGAAAAGCTGAAACTAACAAACACAGGCTGAAACTAACAAATAAAAGCGGAAATTATGAAATTAAACTAACAAATCCCAAACAGCTGAAATCCTGAAAACGGAAAACCTAAAATTGAGCTGCTTTGTATTCATCCAATCTGGGGAAAGTTTTTATAACTACTTTGCTAGAGGTGGTCAGAGAAAGACAGAGACCGCTAACTCCACTCTATAATAGCTAACGCGCCCGGAGGTCGCGTTCCACCCAATACCGTGCAAGGTTTCATGCCATTAAATCATTTCAAATTTTAAGCTTTTCAGTATTTTCAACGTTATCCCTCCTCCTTTCAGCGTTTCAGCCTTTTCGAAACGCTTTCCACCGCCTGCGCCAGTCCCTCGATGATCTGCTTAAAACTAAAATTTTTAATGTGCTCAGCCGCTTGTTCACCTTGAATACCCGCCAATTCGGCATCCTGCATATATCGGCTCATGTGCCCGGCCAGAGCCGCAACATCCCCCTGCTCAAACGAAAAGCCGGTTTCGCCGTCGATAATCAGATCCTGACAGCAACCGACGGAACGGGAGACCATTGCCGGCCGGCCGGAGGCCATGGCCTCGTTGACCACCAGCCCCCAGGTCTCGCCCGCATCGGACGGGAGCACAAACACATCCGATGCCGCGTAGACATCGGGAAGGCGGGACTGGTTCACAAACCCGGCGAACGTCACCGGCAAAGAATTCGCGGACGCGAATTCTTTACATTCAGACATTCGGTCTCCATCGCCGGCCACGAGCAGATGCGCTCGGCACCGCTCCTCCTCGGAGAGGCCGGCCAGCGCTTTCAGCAAATCCAGTGGATGCTTTTTGGTTTCCAGCTTGCCGACAAACAGAAAAACCACGGCATCGGAGGGAATGGCGAATTCCGAACGAAGTGAATCCCGTTTCCCGACCCGCTCCGCGGACTGCGCTGCAAAATAATCATTATCGATGGCATACGGCGCAAAGAAGATCTGCTCATCCGAGCAGCGGTGGAAGCGGTAGAAATCGCGACTGGCCGATCCAATGGCAAGGAAGGCGCTGTATAGTTTGAGTAACACACGGTGGATGCCATGCTTCCACCAGGCACGCGGGCGCAGCAGGTTGGCTTCGCCGCGCACGATGCAGGGAATTCCCAGCCGGCGGCAGGCCCGCAGCGTCTGCAGACAGGTTTTCACCACCCAGCCGTTGACCAGCACGGCATCCGGCCGCAGCGTTCTGAGTTTCTGATAAATCCCGGGCGTATCGCAACCGCCGAAACAGGAGACCGACGGCTCCTTGGCACAGTTTTCGAGCACCTCGTACGGATATCCCTCCAGCAGCGGAACATCCCACTCAAAAGAGACACCGAACGCGCGGCCCTGCTGCGCGGCATCCGGAATCATTGCGTACAGGACGGTCAGATCAAACCGCGGGTCCTGCGCCAGCAGGCGGAAGAGCGGAGCCTTGTACTGGATCGGATGGGTCTCGACCACCGCGAGCTTCCATTTTACGGGGGATTCTTTACTCATAGATCTGCACTCAAATTGAATTCTTATTCCACGCGTTCGCCAATTTCCGAGCTGCGAGATTATCATGTGCATCCAGAAAACAAAGAGCCCGATGCAGTTCGTCTTGCGGCTCGCGGCAGAAAGCGGCTTGCAACCCCGTGAGCATCTCCGCGGGAGCGCTCAAAACCCGCGCCTGTCGCGCGGAGAGCCAGAGGCCGACGGGATCGGTCAGACCGGGGGCCTGATCCGAAGCATTTTCCCAGTCCAGCACAAACAGGCCGCCCGCTTCCGTGCGCAGCATATTGGCCGCGCCGAGATCCCCGTGGGTCAGCCCGCCGGCCCGCTGTTTCATGGCGGCCATCACCTGCCGGCCGGCGGCGTCGGCCTCTTCCGGGCTCAGCGGCTTCGGGCGGGCCGGGAACCCGCCCAGCGCCAGTGCAGAGCGGTTCGGATCCAGCTCCGAATGAAACAGCACCGATGGAACAGAAAACGAAAGCTCTTTGCCGGCCAGACGGCTCAGCACATCGGCTTCATTCGCCAGCTGCCGCCGGTTAAACTCTCCGGCTCCGATTTTGATCACCCCGGACAGGCCGCCGGAAGGCGTGCGGAAAACGAGGTACATCCGCTGCCGCTCAACCTGAGCCGGCCAGCTCAGCATCCAGTCCGGGATTTCACCGCCGCACGGACCGTCCAGCCGCGCCAAAAGGGTTTCAATATCCCCGCCGGGAAGCAGCTCCCCGCCGGGGCAGCGGGAAGAACAGACCAGCCGGTCGAGTCCGGCCACGGAAAGCATTCGCATGGTATCCCGTATCAGGCGGCGCCGGGGCGATGTGGCGGGAAAAAGATGCCACGCCCGGTTTCCGGCCGCAACCGCCGCCAGCGGTTTTCCTTTCACTGCCAGCGTTCGGAGCTGAGGAATTCCGAACGTGCTTTTTTGATTCTGAAAGGAAGTGAGCGAAGCGGACAGCAGCCCGGATGATCCGGCCGTCGGATTTTCTTCCAGGGTTTGGAAAATCATCTCGGTGCCGGAATGGACCATTGCCTCTGCGCCGGCCGCACCATCGAGCAGACGGGCGAACGGCAGGCGACCGGACAGCGTTCGCAGAATCTTCTGCTCGTTGATGATTTCATCCACCGTCAGCTCCGGCTTGCGGGCGTGGATGGCTTTCGCATCGCCTTCGATGCAAAGCAGCAGGTCCGGTTTGGGAACCAGAATCGACAGCCGGTTCAGCACCCATTCGGGACAATTGCGGTGGCCGAGCTGGTAATAGTAGTCATAAAAGGAGCGGTCCATGACGGTCAGCAGCCACTGGGCCCGCCAGCGGCGGATCAGCAGCCGCGCCAGGAAAAAATCGACGGCATAATAGGTTGCGAGCAGAACGGATTTCCAGGCCGGGATCGGATCCATCATGCCCTGCAGCGTTTCTTTTTCCGGCGCGGACTCCGCGGCTGCGAACCCGAGCCTCCGGCGGATATCGCGGAAGCGGGGCAGCACGCCGATGTTGCCGTGAATATAGCGTGCTCCTTTGAATGGCTTTTTAAACGTCCGGAAAGCGAGCCCCTGGGCGAGCGTGGTTTTGCCGGACCCGTCCGCGCCGGCCAGACACACCACCCGGCCGAGTGAGGGACGGAACAGATGACACAGATTCGAACAGGCCGCTTTGATCAGACCAATCCGCCAGCCCGGATGGCGGCGGCGCACCGCATTCCGCAGCGATTTTCTGTCCGAGCGGGAAAGCGTCCACTCCCCGCGCTGAACCCGCTCGACCCATTCCCGTCCCGCAGCGGATTCAAGGGCCGTAACAAACGGTTCCTCACGTGCAACCTGCCGGACAGCGGCCCGGCGGCTCTCTTTCAGCTCACCGTGCGGAAGCCACTCCTTGAGCAGCGCAATCGCAGCGGACGCTCCCGCCGGCAGCGTCCAGATTTCCCGCTCCGTCCGCACCCTTTTCCTGAGCGCATCCTCCGCGTTCAGAAATTCAGCACCGCGGTATTCCAGTGCCGTGAACAGATCGATCGGCAAATAGAAAACATCGCCCGCCCCGGTGATCTTCATCAGCATCAGGCAGGTGTAGTGATGTTTTGAAATCCGCCCGGCAATTTGCCAGCCTTCCTGCTTCGCGCACGACTCGACGACCCGCACAAATTCCGGAAGGCAGCGCGGCAGCGTGAGCATGTCGATATCGCAGCGGGTAAACTCCGGCAGCTCCTCGGCATTGCGCAGCACGGCCCAGACCAGCTGCTGCCGGTCCAGCTCTTTGGTCAGCGCGCGGACCAACGGCCCGATCGGAAGCGGATCGCCGGGCCGGTTTTCTGCGAGCCCGTCCGGCACCCGCAGCAGCCCGGGGCGCATTTTAATACAATCTGGATTCATCCCGGGACTCATTCAGAAAACCTCTCCGCAGCCATTGTGTATGCGCCGGTCAATCCTGAAGCCAGCTGCTGCAAATTAAAATTCTGGACCTGCCGCAGTCCGGCTTCGACCCGGCGGCGGCGTTCATCCGGCTCCTGCAGGAGCCGGATGCCGTAGCCGGCAAAACCCGCCACATCGTCCGGTGCGGCGGTCCATGCCGCATCGCCGGCGATCTCCGCCAGCGAACCGGCATTGGAACAGAGGACCGGGCAGCCCAGTGCCATGGCTTCGAGCGGCGGCCAGCCGAAGCCTTCATACAAACTGGGAAAGAGCAGGAAAGCGGCCTGACGGTACAGGCCGGCAAGCTCCTCTTCTGAAACGTTCGAACAGAACTCGATCTCCGGCTCCAACCCGGACGAACGGATCTGTTCGCAGAGCGATGCATCGGGCGGCGCGCCGGCCATTTTGAGCCGCACCGGAACCCGCTCCCGGATTTTCCGGAAAATTTGAATCACGCCCGGACGGTTCTTATAAAAATTATTGTTGCCCGCCACGTGTAAAATGTACGGGCTTTTTTCAGGCGCACCGGACTCCCCGCCGGACAGCACATCGACCGCCGAATGGACCGTACAGGTTTCTTCCAGCGCCATGCCGGCAATGCGGCAGACATCCTGACGGGTGTTTTCACTGACCGCCGCCACGGCGTCAGCACGGGAAAGGTTTTTGAGCATCTGCTTCAAAATCCACTGCGCGCCCCGGCCGGGCCGCTCGCCCTCCAGCTCGCCGGTCATGCACAGAGTCGGAATCAGATCGTGCACGGTAATTGTCAGCGGACAGCGCAACGGGGGAAGCGCTCCGAGCAGATAGGCGTGGCTTCCGTCGAGCAGATGCAGCACCGCATTGCGCTGCTTCGGCAGCAGGCGGCGGGCATTCCATGCAATGCAGAGATAGCGCAGCGGGGTTTGCAGCGGACCGGGGAAGCGGTCCAGCCATGCCTGCGACGGCGAAAGGTTCAGCTCTTCGACGGCATACGGCGTGTGCAGTTCCAGCGCATTGCGAATCATTGCGCCATAACGAACCATACTTCCGTTCGGGCGGTCCGCCTGCACCGTACTGATCAAAATCACCCGGAGTCCCCCCGCAAGAAGGCGCGGACCCCGACGGTGCAGCCGGCACCCCGCGGCAACGGCTCTCAGTTCCCCCATGAATTTGACCGGAATAAACCACGGGTGCGTCAGGTGAAATTTTGTAAAAACCTCCCGAAACGGTCGACGGACCAGATAGAGGATCTGTTCCAATCCCCTGCCGCAACACAAAGCATAATATACATCGCCAACTCCGTGGGCCGGAGAGGCTGACGTCAAATGCGAACCGCGGCTGCGGGTGCCGCCGGAGCCGGCGCGCAAATGCTTAATCGACGCCGCCGGCGCAAAGCGGATTTTCCCGCCGGCCGCGACCAGCCGTTTGGCAAACTCGGTTTCGAAGCGGAAAGAGACCGGCGGGATAAAGTTTTCATCGAACCCGCCGACCCGCAGCGCGAAGTCTTTTTTGACCGAGAGGTTGCCGGCCATCACGTTTTCGACCCAGGCCGGAACCGATGAATTAAACTGAAAACCCAAATCGCGCCGCAGGCTGGATTTTAGTTTTTTGTTAGCAGTTCTTAGTTCTTGACTGCAAATCTGCGATTCGGGCTTCTGGTTCGTGATTCCTTGTTCTTGGTTTCCGGTCTCTGTCCTCCGACCACTGTCTTCTGTCTTCTGACTTCCGAGCTCTGACCTCTGATCTCTGACTTCCGACACATGGAACCCGTCTTCCGGCTGCAGCACCTGCCCGGCCACAGCCCAGGCTTCGGGGAACTTTTCATAGGCTTCCACATGAGCGCGGATCAGATTTTCATCCGGAATGATGTCGTCATCCAGGAACAGGACGATCTCTCCCGTTGCCTCCTGCAGTCCGATATTCATCGCATGCGGAATCGACGGTCCGAAAAGCACAATGCGGCGCACCTTTGCGGCGCCGGGGCCAGGATTGTTTTCTTCCAGGGTTTGGAAACGTTCCAGCACCTTCGGGGGATGCGCTTCGGTTTGGTCGACAATCAAAATTTCAGCAGGGCGCACCGGCAGCTTCAACAGATGTTCCAGAGTGTCGAGCAGGATACGGCCCCGCCGGTAGGAGGGAATAACAATACTGACCGCTGCCGTCATACACGCTCCCCCGCCGATTTAAAGTCCAGCAGGCTCCGATAGAATGAGGCGGTCTCGGCGGCGACACGGTCCCAACTGTACTTCCGCGCAGCAGCAATCGCCGCTGCGGACATCCGTTCCATTCCCGCAGAAGACACCAGCGATGAAACCGCTCTGAAAAACCCGTCAACATCTCCCGGGCTCGCCAGAAGTCCGGTTTCCCCGTCGCGAATCACGTCACGCATACCCGCTGTACGGGATGCCACAACACACAGGCCTCTGGCCATCGCCTCAAGAAATACTTTGCCAAAGCCTTCAGCAAAAGAAGGAAAAATGAATATTCCGTGTTCGTCATATAAGTTGACGAGCCTGTCCTGGGGAAGCCACCCGACAAAGGTCGTTCTTTTCCGGGCCTGCTCCCGGAGCATCCGGCGGCATGATGGATGCGATGCTTCCGGACAACACCAGGTGAACTGCAAAGACGGATCCTGTTCCGCCAGCCGGGAAAACACCTCGGCTAAAATATTCGGCGCCTTGAAAAACACGGATTGACCCGCATATAAAATTCGGTGTTTCCGAAGTGGACTCATCGGCTTAGGTGCACTCCGGCCGAATGAAGAGGCCGGTGCCTGGGGAATACAGGCCACCTTTTCAGGAGAAATCCCGTATTCCCGGATGATATAATCCTGATCTTCCGTGCAACTGACAATGATTCCATCGGATGCCTTTGCGCACCAGCCCGGATACAATCGAAGCCCGCACTGAATCGGTCGCCCAAGTATTCCCCGGGGCCATTTCCATTCCGATACATGATATTTTTCCCGCCACGGCTTCAGCGCCTGCTGAATACGCGGTTCCCAGCCGTGGCTTCGGTTCACAAAAACCCCGGGATGCCCGGATCGCTGATGGGTTCGCGCGGCCAGCCAGGCATACGGCTGGTTCACATGGATCACGTCAAAGCTTTCTTGGCGGCACCGCGCTGCGATCGCATCCCGATAGGCCCACGGAAGCTCTAGAAGATAATGGAGATTCCCATGTTCTATGCGATGACGCAGTTCATCGCGCCAAACCGGGATCACCTGGTGGCCTGATTCCCTCAAGGCCAACAGCGTCTGGTATTCGGTCCCGGCCGCGCCGGAGTCCGGGTCCGGATACAAATTGGCTACCAACAGTATTTTCATCGCCCGCTCCCGCTCTCATGCCCAGACCATCCCCGTCAAATCAGGAACGATACCACCAATCTGCCCCGATATAGTCCACAAAAACGTGCGTTCTCCTCATCGACACTGGTGCCTACCCTTCCGCTACGCCGCAACCGCACAGCGGCATCCTCAACGCACAAATGTATTGATAAGATACTTACAAACAGCGCGCACGGCCAGCGGATTATACCGAATCGCCAGCCTGAAATAATAGGCGGCGCGCCTGGGATCCTGCTTCTCCAGCAGCGATCCAAGATGGTAATGGATGAGCCACAAACTTTTCGCGCAACGCGCCGAGCTTGTCCGAGACAGGATCTCGTTTCTGAGCTGGTCCGCACGCAGCAGGTACAGCGCTTCAGGTTCCCCGTCCCGCCGCGCCTTATGGCACAACTGCCCCAACTCCCCAAATACGCGCTGGTCCATTTGTCCGTATCCCGAAATCGCCGACGGACTGACACGATATTCATACAGTACTTCAGGCAGATAAACGATGTCGCCGACGTCAATCATCCGCAGCCACAAATCCGCATCCTGTCCATAATAGAATTCTGAGCGATACCCTCCGCAGCGCTCATAAGCCGCCTTTAGAAACATGACGGATCCATGCGCCGGAGGTCCAATACTCAAATCCCGGATCTGCCGGCAGGCCTCCGCCTCCCCGGCCGGACGTTCGACAATCTGAAGAAACTCATTCTCCGGACCCACATAGCGGACCCACGAAGAAAGCATGACTGCAGCCGGGTGCGCATCGGCCAAAGCCAGCAGGGCATGCAACCGCCCTGGCAGTGAGCAGTCATCGGCATCCTGACGGGCAATCCAAGGGGCGGAGGCCATCGAACAGCCTTCAATTAAAGCGCGGGTCAGCCCTTCGTTTTGCTTGTGAACGACTTTCAGGCGCGAATCGCGCGAAGAGGCCTCATCCAGAATTTTTCCGCAGCCGTCCGTCGAGCCGTCATCGATGATGATGAATTCCAAGTCGACCCCTTCCTGCGACAGGATGCCCTCCAATGCAGCAGGCAGCGTGTCCTTATTATTGTACACGCTCATCACCACAGAAATCTGAACATTACTTTTCATACGGAGCCCTCTAATTTCCCAATCGCTTCAGCACAAACCTGCCTACATAAATAAATACGGTTTTTTTATCGTTTATTATCATGGCGCACATGCTCCCTTGTGCAGGACAAACAGACGTTATTATCCAAGACATCTTCATATACTTTCAAATACGACATCGTCATCTTTTCCAGAGAATATGCATCCATGCTCTGTGCTCCTCGCAGACCAATTTGCCTGCACATCTCAGGCGATCCCAGGCAAGTGGAAATCTGCTCCCCCAATGCGACCGGGTCTTTTGAACGAACCAAAAAGCCCGTCACACCATGCGTAATAATCTCCGGCAACCCTCCAACTGAACTCGCGATAGTCGTCACTCCGGCAGACATTGCTTCCATCACGGCAAGCCCCAGTCCTTCACGGCGAGATGGCATTACAAAAATGGACGCATGGCTCAGATGGTGTCGAATTTCATCGGAGGTACATTGTCCCAGAAAAACAACATGCTGACCTAACTCCAACTCTTTCACGAGATGTTCCAAATGACACTGCGCACGTCCTGCCCCTGCTAAAAACAACTGGAGATCAGGACAATGAGAAATCACAGTAGGAAGTGCCTGCAACAGGATGTCATGACCTTTCACATGCAGCAGCGCTCCAACGGACAGAATACGATTGGGGTTTCTCTCTGCACTCAGCGCCTTCCAAAAATTCAGGTCAATGCCATTAAGTATAAAAACCGGAGGGTGTTTCATTTTTGGAACAAGTGAAGACGCGGAATCTGCAAGCGCCTTAGAAACAGTCGTCACTCGATCAGCACCACTCAAAGCCCACCGTCTAAACCGATCTGGTAACGAACCATCCTCATTTCCGGAGCACATCATATCGCTACCATGAAACGTGAGAACAATACGATACCGAAATAGCTTTCGAAAAAAAAATGCATAGACACTCGCTGTATCAACGAAATGAATATTAACAATGTGCGGTCGCACAATCAGACAAACTTTAAAAAAACGAAACGCAGAAACCAGTGCAGCCAGAAATGATGACATGTACGGAATACGTTTTTTGGTGCGAATCCGTTCCAGTGGAAAAATATAATCGAGGGCCGTTTTGCCCGCGACCCTTTTCGAACCGTTCCGCACAGTACAAACATGCAATCCGTGCTGCCGCAACAAACACACTAAATTCTGAAAAACTGTTTCGGCTCCGCCCACACTCCCCGAAAGAGGCGTCATCAAAATCAACCGCAAACTTTCCCCTTGACCTTTCCCGACTAAACCAGTCATTCCTTTACCTTGCATACTAGTACTTAATCTTTCCGGCAACCGCAACGATATGAAGACCCAACCGAATTTTTGACCGGACGGCCTCGAACAGGCCCTCAGTTTTAAGAGTGGAAACCAATGCCTTGAGCGGACGGCAATTCCATATTCTACGAAATCCTTTTTGTCCAAGTCCATGAATGAGAGTGCTCATCTCAATAATTTCAAATGAGGGCCGCAACAAATTCTGCAACTCTCTGAACGTCAGCCAGCTTTCCACTGGCTGATTCGACCATTGAGTCCGATTCTTTTCACTCTTTGACATCATTGCTTTCTTGTTCGGAGTGTACAGAATTCAGATCTCCCCTCGTCGGCCCCTGCAACCCGAGCATACCCAACGACAATCAACCGTTTCCGGAGCCAAGATCCACGTTCTTCGGCTTTGACCCGCGAACATGCTCGAAGCCCTTCAAAATAGAAACCGCACGGGTTCGAGCGTATCCGTTAATATGTTTTACAGACCGCTACCGCTTATCATAGTAGTTTTCCTGTTCCTGAATTGTCTGAATCATCATATCCCTCTCTACTGAATCCAACCGGGTACCACACAGCATCCACCCAAATTCACGGAGCTACAAAGTCCTGAATTGACGTGGAACCACTAACCGATAAACCCGCTTCAAAAACACATAGATTTCGACCGCCCGTCTTCGCCCGGCTAACAGGGAAAGTCCCCGCAGAAGCGTCAGTGTTTCTGAAGGAACGAAGCCGGGAGAAAGTTCGTTGCCGTGATACCAAAGGTCTCTCCACTCTCGGACAGAATGTTCGGCGATGATAATGCGGTCTTTGTAATAATACTGCACCAGCATTCGGCGACGTTCCTCCGTCAGTACGCCCTGCTCGCGCAATCGGTCTTCCACCATGCGCAGCAACCCCTGCCGGGCGCGGGTGGACCGAATCAGCGCGTCCCCCTGAGAAGTAATTCGCTTACCGGCATGATGATGATAAACCGCAGAAGAAATATTCAAAGAACAGAACGAGGCTCCGGCGAGGCAGACGGTCAGGGCCCATCCCCAGTCCTGCGCCTTGGTCCACGCCGGGTCCCAGCGAAGACCCTGAACGAACGATCGCTTATACAGCGCGGCTGCGGTCCATGGGCCTCTCCCGAGCAGCATATCATCAATCCCTCGCTGCAAGTCGGGTGCCGCAACCGTTTTGCAGGGACTTGCACATTCCCACCGCTCTTCCCATCCGGTAGCCACGGCGTCCGCCTGGCTCTCACGGGCGGCGGCGAGCTCCTGAACCAGGGCCCCGGAAATCAGCTCGTCATCGGAGTCCAGAAATTTGACAAACTCGCCGGCCGCATGGATCAGCCCGGTATTGCGAGCTACACAGGCTCCCTGATTCTCCTGACGAAACAGGCGAACAGAAACATTCGGATGATTATTGAAATCCCCGTCCAGCACGGCCCGGATATCTTCCAAAGAACCGTCATCCACGACCAGCACTTCCACGGCAACGGATGAATCCTGACAGGACCGGATCGCCCGGGGCAGCAGGTCCGCCCGGTTGAAGACCGGGATGATCACAGAAATATCCGGCGTCTCATCCTTCATCCGAACTCTCCTTCATCCAGGACTGGCGCAATGTACAGGCCCCGGAACGCCGCCTCATAACCCGGCGAACACCTTCCAGCAGAAAAGACATCAACCGCCATCCGAACAGCCGGCAGGCCCCGCCGTACACGCCCATCTGAAACGACATCCTGCCGTTTGCCTGCCCGGCCAACGCCATCAAGGCCCTGGCAGACTCCACATCACCGTCCGCCCCGGCGGAGCGCGCGGCCGCAAACACCCACCGGATAAAATGCAGCATCTGCGGGGCATCCGGAGAAACCCCCGCAGTCTGGGCACAGGATAACAGAGAGCTGAAAAAGCTCAACTGGCTGACCGGATCCAGCCAGCGACCCTTGCCGGTCTGCCGCTCCGGGGCCTCATGAGTCCGATGATCGCTCACCACCGCATCAACAAAAACGAGCTTCACACCCATGGCCCCGGCCCGCGCATCGTACTCCCAGTCCTGCGAATAGCGCAGATCCGACCAGGCCCCGATCCGGTCGCAAACCTCACGGCGATAGAGAGGCGTGTGCGTGCACCACCATCGATCCACCAGCAGGTCGGGAAGTAGAAAATCACGCTGCTTTATTTTTTTATATGATTCCAGCAGGACATGGCCGTCCTGATCGATCAGCCGGGTTCTTCCATAGGCGATTCCGCACTCGGGATGGGAACGCAACGCGGCAATCTGCCGTTCAAACTTTTCGGGATGCAGGCGATCATCACTGTCCAAATACTGAATAAACTCACCGCAGGCCGTCAGACGACCGGCCTCACGGGTGGGTCCTGGTCCTCGGTGAGGAAGATGAATAACCCGGATACGGTCTGAATCGCGCAATGCCAAACGATCCAGAGCCGCCGAAGTCTCATCGTCAGAACCATCATCACACAACAACACTTCGACCTGCGGGTATGTCTGTTCCAACGCACTCTGCAAAGCCTCTTCGATCCAGACCTGCCGGTTGTAAACCGGAATAATCACCGATACATAATTGTCGCGCGCCATACCTATCCGTTGCTTCGCACCCACGCTACCCTTTCAATCCATTCAAATCCACAGCATATCTTTCACCATTTACACCGAACAAGCGACATTGAAGCACACCCCCGAGCCCGCCACTCAAACTTGATAGGCAATCAAACGACCACCGGCAGATGAACCGGTCACATGACATCCAACCCAAGTTCACTGCCCATTTGGTCGCGCACCCACATCTCCGTGTCTTTCATGCCCTCCTCAATGCAGCACACAGAGCGATACCCCAACATCATTTTAATCTTTGAAATATCCAGGGTTCCAGTCTGTGAAAACTTCTCTAAATCCCAAAAACTTCCGATATATCTACTCGAGAGAACATTCCGAAAAATCAGACAGGACCGTCGTATAACCTTGCGCCAGATCGGTGCCGGGTTCGGCGCTAAATCGATTAACGCCGTCTCCAGAAAATCCCGAAGTCGACAGGCCAGTCGGATAAACATCGACCCCGAACTGATGGACACAAAGTGATCACAGTTCAGCATTCGGGCGTAATAACCAAAAAATGACCCCCAGGTGATCCGCTCGTCATCCGTAACAATAAATGCCTCTCCGATGGCATCCGGGTGAACTCCTGCCAGCAGGGTTGCCTCGACCAGATTGTCGACATAAACCGCATTACAGCGCCCCGCCCCATGATCAATCCATGAAAAGACTCCTGATTTCATCGCCAGGAGAGGCCGCATCGTAAACAAGACGGATCGGGGACCCCATACGAAAGTTGGACGCAGAATGGACCACGCCAGAGAATGCTCCTCGCCGAACTCCCTGATTTGCTGTTCCGCCAGAATTTTCGAGTCACTGTACGCCCGTCCGGTCAGCTCAGCAGGCGCATTCTCATCAGCGCCATCGGGAAAATCCGCACCGTGCACAGCTATACTGCTCAGATACACGAAGCGCTCCACGCCATTTTCAGCGGCACATTCCAGCAGATTGCGGGTTCCTTCGACATTAACACCAAGGTAGCCGCTGGGAGAGCTTTGCCCACTCGCACAGTGAAAAACGATATCCCGATCCTTAAACGCCGCGGCAAGCGAACACTTGTCGGTAATATCTCCCTGAACCAACTCTACCGGATACCTACAGACCCAGACCGCATTCGTCCAGTTTCGAACAAGGACCCGCACGTCAGCACCTTCTTCAAGAAACAGTTTTTCAACCAACCGCCCCCCGACAAACCCGGTCCCGCCGACAACCAGCACTCTTTTCTTTTTATATCTCATCTTGACCTACCATAAAAATCCAGGCAAAGGCGCATGCTCAGGAAGCGGCCGACTGCGTTTTTCTTCATAACAATTCTGAATCAAACGAACCACTCGCGTGCCCTCATTCCCGGACACTGAGGGAGCGGTTCCAGTCCCGATGCTCTGCACAAAATCTGTCAGCTGAGCTTCCCAGCACTGCTTATGACTGCGGATGTCACTGCACGAAATCTCCTCACGCACCCCGTTCGCAACCACCTGATACTGATAGATACTATTTGTCGGAAACGCCACAGTGGCCTTCTCGAACTCAATCTCAATCCAGTAGGGCAAACTGCAGGTTCTACTCTGACGAAAACGAACAGACACCTCCTGCGGGAAAATCATTTTCAACTCGACGTTGCTCTCCAACCCACCCACCGCATCATCTTTATAATCAACGGCTTCAGGATCCCCCAGCCACCAAAGCAACGCGTCCAGAGTGTGAATACCCGCATTAATCAGCACTCCGCCCGGCACCATTTCCCGGCGCACAGTATACCCGGTAGCCGACGGCCATTTGTACACCTTTCCTTCAGTAGCCATCACGGACCGCACCCGACCGTAGCGGAGGTCTTCGATCATCTTCTTAATCTCCATACGTACAGGCCAAAACCTGTACATATGGCCAACAGCCAAAACACAACCGGACTCGTTCGCCGCTTTAACGACTGCATCGCACTCCGCAATTGTATTGGCTAACGGTTTCTCACTCAGAACATGCAGGCCCAGCCCGAAGGCCTGCTCGGCAAGCGTCACCCGCACATGGGGCGGTGTGGCTAAAATCACCGCATCCACCCGGCCCTGCAGTTCGGACAAATCCGAAACAGCAACCGGAATAATGAACTGTCGCTTCAGTTTTTCGGCCCGCCCCATATCGGCATCAACCAGAGCCGCCAACTCCACGCCCTCTGTTTGCAGGGTTGTTGGAATATGCATCTGCTCAGCAATCGCTCCGCAGCCGACAATGGCTAACCGAAGGTTCATAGAGTCTCCTTTTCTTGTTCTGCGACCGAAGACAAAGCCGCCAGCCGGGTACGTAATATGTTGATCCGCTCCTCCCTCGAAACTGCCATCAGACCCTCAGAACGCTCCAAACTTGCACGTCGCTCCTCCGGACTCACCTTGGACTCCTGAGACGGATGCCACAGATGAATAAATGGCAAATAGCCCCACCGCCACCCTTTCAGAGATAAACAACGATCATAAAACTCGCGATCCTCACCAGACCAGTCAATAAATCGTTCATCAAACCCCCCCAGTTCAAAATAACGATCTTTTTTGACTGCCAGCGTCCCGCCTTTCCAATTCTGACGAATTCGTTCCGGGACACAACGATCAGGAACAGTCCCGGTTGCGATGAAATGATCGGTATCCTCTGCACTTAAACAAAACAAGAACCGCTGAAGATGAGCAACCTCATTGCCCTGATCGCATATCGTTCTGACAATCTCCCGGGCATAGTCCGCCGACACCAGAATATCCCCGTCATGGCAGACCAGAATCCTGCCCTCCGCCACGCGCGCTCCTGCGTTGTAAGCCCAGCATTTTCGCCAGCTGTGAGGATCCTCTGAATGAGGAAGGTGAATATATTGGGTGCCAGGCGGCAATCCGGTCACTTCCCGCCGGGCACTTTGCTCGACCACGATGCACTCCACCTGAATATCCCGTTGAGCAAGAATCGTTCGAACCGTTGCAATCAAAAGAGGAAGTCGCTCCTTGCCCCGATGCGGAATAATAAAGGAAACCTGAGGGGCGGATGTCGAGTGGCGGTGCACGCGATCCAAATGACGCAGCGGCCAAGTCTGCAACGCATGAGACATGAGGCGTCGGCCGATCCATGGAAACACATGAGCTGCGTACAAATCGGCACTCCAGGGGCCCACAGCAGCCGTATTCACGCCCCCCTGCTCGACACAAAGATTATCATTTCGATTCCACGCACGAATCCAGTTGCGCCGCAAAAACAGTGCCGGAAGCAAACGCGGAACATCTTTGAATAAACATCCGACCTTTTTTTGATATGAGATTCTCGGCATAAAAAGACTACGTGCTCCTACTTAGCAAAGACCGAATTTTCCGAAACACCCGTTTTGGCCACCCGTATCGAACAGTACGACCGACAATCAAATGAGGATCCCATGATCCCAATGCAGGGAAGCGCTCAACCATTTTCAAATCGGATACGGAAGCCCCTCCATACCGGCGCTGCGTCCGCATAATTCCCACGTCTGCGGCAGGGCGCAGACTCCGAGGCGCATGAAACAAATCAAACCAGTCGTCCACCATTTGAGTATAATCCGCAATGATCTTCGCGCCCTGAGTATCTCTCTGATCGCTATGCATCCGTCGTTTTGAAACAAACCGGTCAAACTTTCGGGCGGAAGATTTCAGCAGCATTCGATACCACAAATCCGTATCGGCCGCATACGGCACACTCTCCCGCCATCCATTCAGCTCCCGTGCCAGCTCCATTCGAAAAAAACAGGCAGGCTGAGGTATCCATGTCCGGAGAGAAAGGACATTCTCTAATGAGAAAGGAGCCAGCACGCTCTCCATCAGCACCTGATCCTGCTCATCAATCTTAATGATATCTCCATAAACAAAACCGCAATCTGGATTTTCTATCAACTGCTCGACGCCCGCTACAACCGCCCCCGGCAGATAAAAGTCATCTGAACTCTGAATGGCCCCGAACTCTCCTGAAGCCCGATCAAACCCTTTATTAACTGCCTCGACGACACCGGAATCAGGCTCGGAAATCCACATCAGTTCCGGAATGTCGCCAAACGAATTAAGAACCTCAATCGTGTTGTCGGTCGATGCGCCATCTATAACGATAATTTCAATCGGACGGTAATCCTGGTCCAGGCACGACTGAATCGTATCCCGAATATATGCTCCCTGATTAAAACTGGGAACAATTATGGAGACCAAAGGACAGAGGTCCGCGGCCCGGGGTTGGATGCCAGAACTAGATTCCTTCATGCGTCTTTCTCGAAAATTTCAGCGTTTCCATTTTTAGGTTTCAGAATTTCCCCTAAATCCGCCAACCAGCAATCGACCAGCATGAATTCCCTGTCCGGAAAGAACCCTTCCTTCACGAGCGCTTTATAGCAAGACCGCAGATCATCGGAAGGAACACCGGACAGGTTTAGACCATCCAGCACCTCTGCAATGCGGGGGTTTTGAAGATAGCCCGGCACTTCGTCCTCAAAGTCCTTCATCAGGTTGTGCTCATTGCGCTGCTGAAAAACCTCCGGGGCATGAAAAACGATCCCGAATCCCATGGCCCACAGGCAGCGCTGGGCAATAAAGCTTTTCCAGATATCACACATGCGAAAGGAGCAGTAGCTCGGCACATACAGCAGCGGATACGCCACGGGAAACCACCAGGTACTCTGCGTGTTGAACGGGCACCACTGCCCCGGTGCCAGCCAAACGGAATCGCGCGGCTCGAACTCAAACGGACGGTCCTGCGTCAGCCGCCAGATAGCATCCACATCGGGCGATCCGTTGACCAGCCCCTGCTGGATAGGCGCGCGAATATCAGAGGTCGAAGACCGGAGGTCGGAGGTCGGAGGTCGGAGATCAGAAGTCAGCGGGGGCGCACTGTGAATTTCATTCAAGGGGAGGCCGCGCGGCCAGATGTTCAAATCATTGGAAAAATAGCGGTACACATTCACCCATTGGGAGGAAAACCCTGAAAGACTGAAATCCTGACAGCCTGAAATTGATTCCGTTTTTCGAACCTTGGAAACCGCTTCGGGGCGAGGCCCCCATGAATCCAGAGGCGCATTGTCGTCGTCGGTTTCATAAATACAATCCGCGCCGGAACGAATCGCATGCAGATAGCCGATGTTCTTGCGGGCGTAGTGTCCGGTCGGCAGCGCGTGCGCCAGCGAAAAACCGGACTCCAGTTGAGCGGACAGGCTGAGAAAATAGCTTTCCGGAAGATCCCATGCCGCCGGCCCTTTGGCGTCACCGGCAATGACCAGCCCCCCGCCGGATTCAAGCAGGCGGCGGTGCAGCTCGCGCACATCATCCGTCGGCTCCTGAATGGTCGTCAGAACCCCGGCTAACTGAAAAATTTTCTTCATGAAATCACCTTGCTGTCAACGGACATGGATGCCAGACCGGACCGCTCGTTCAGGCAAACCCATTTCTCCAGCCGGGGAACCCACGTGCTTCCGGAACGTTGCACCTCAGAAATATCCCACTTCTCATGCAGATATCGCTCATTATAAGAGGAATACTTCCCGTCCGAGATTTCGAGCTCCTCCGCATACGAATATTCATCCGGCTGTTCCACGCAATTGAGAACCCCGTTTAAAGAAACGCAATGAAGCTCAACGCCTTCGCATGCCAAACGAACCATATAATCCGTATCCTCATATCCGATTTCCCGTAATCCTTCGTCAAACCCGCCGATCCGGCTCATCAGGTTCCGGGTGATTAAAAAATGACTCCAACTGCCGTTGATCACCGCGACCGGACAATCCAGCAATTTCGAATTCTCAAGCTGCGTCCGGAAACATGCCATCAAATAGATGTCGTCGTTCAGAACAAGCACCCGCTCTTCGTTCGTCGCAGCAAGGGCCCTGTTCCACATTGTGGACAGTCCCACGGGCTCATCGCAGCACACGAGGGTCACATTCGGATAACGGGCCGCATACGCTCTCAGCTGCACCAAATACTCCTCCTGTTTCAACGCATCGTAATACCCATTGACCACCACAAAAACTCTTCGATCGGGAAACATATACTGCAGCTGAAAAAGAATGCCTTTGAAATAACTGTCAAACCGGGCGATATATGTGGTTACGATAATGTCATACCTCGGCGCAGGGACGCGCCGGAACCGGCGCCGGAAGGAGAGCCGGCTCACGCCGACACACCACTTCACTCTTCGCAGGAAACTGAGATCGTAAAATGATATATTATTTTTCATTCTCAGCCTCTTCCTTGGCAGCCGGCCGTGCAACCACCGCAAACTGGAGGTAACGCATGACTGAAACCCGAGAGCGGAACAGTGTATTCAGCACATGAAACTTTCGCCCCTGCCGCTCCGAATTAATCCCAACAATTTGATCAATCAGATAGCCAGATCCGTTAAACAGCCGGACGATTTCTTTTTTTGTAAAAAAACGGATGTGCGTGACATCCAACACTCCGCTTTTTGTGTATGTCCACTCGTCGTGGATCAGGAGATCCCACATAATACGGAACAGTTTCATATTTGGAATCGAGGCAACCACCACCCCAGCTTCCGTCAAATGTTCTTTAGCAAACGCAAGTGCCGTCCATGGATCATACATATGCTCCAGAACATCATTGAAAATGATGCAGTCGAACTGCTGCCCCTGCAGATCGACCGATGGAGAAAACTCATCGGCCGCGACATAATCCAGCCGTTCCCGCGCAAGCGCGGCCGCCGCGCGGTTTGACTCCACCCCCCATACCGTGATCCCCCGCTCGGTTTTGAGCTGTTGCCCGAACCCCCCGGCCCCGCACCCCACATCCAGGACGAAGCGGGCCGACATCGGCACAAACGGAACCATCTCCTGCCGATTCAGGTGAAAATAGCACTCCTTGTGCACATCCGGTTCATTCAACAAAATCTGAGGTGAAAAAGTCATTTTAACGGACCAACTCCTGTTGTTTCCCATTCCAGCCAAGGCCGCATCAGTCCTGGCCACGGACCGATATGCGGACCGCGAACCCCGTCCCCGGCACTGTGATCGACCACCTCAAAAGAAACGGCTTCATCCACATAGGCATGTATCACTGCGGGATTGTAAGTGTTGACCGCCGCCAACACGATAATCCTTCCCTCGGCAAACAGATTCCCCGGGATATGACACCGGGCCGTAATCAACCCTGTTTCCCTGTGCACCTCTTTCCATTCGGATGCGCTGAATTCATTGGTCGCAAACAGAGTATTGCCCAGCTCATCTTTACAGTGAAAAATCGCGGTTGGACACGCATCTCGACACAAGTCCCAATACGTCATCTGCAAGACAACCGGCTTCCGAATATCGACAGTACTCACTGTAGCTCCGGTATGATCCAGAACTTCAACGCTTTGAATCCGGGCAATATGATCCCCGGGGGCAGTCTCCTTGTTGTCGAACAAAACCTTGGAAGAAATCGCGCGCCCCTCATCCATATAAGCGGAGATCACACTGTCAATCTCTCCTGCCATCGAGACCTGACCGTTTTTCAAAATCATCCCGCGAGAACACAAATTAGAAACCGAAGCCATATTATGGCTCACAAACAGAACGGTTCTGCCATGCGAAGCCACATCCTGCATCTTGCCGATGCACTTTTTCTGAAATTCGGCATCGCCGACGGCGAGCACTTCATCGACAATCAGAATGTCCGGCTCGAGGTGGGCGGCCACCGCGAAGCCGAGGCGCACCACCATGCCGCTGGAGTAGCGCTTGACCGGCGTGTCGAGGTAGCGGGCACAGCCGGAAAAATCAACGATCTCGTCGAGTTTGCCGCGGATCTCGGCCTTCGTCATTCCGAGGATGGCGCCGTTGAGGAAAATATTTTCCCGGCCGGTCAACTCGGGATGGAAGCCGGTGCCGACTTCCAGCAGGGAGGCGATGCGTCCGTCCACCCGGATTTCGCCGGTCGTCGGCGCCGTGATCCGGCTCAGGATCTTCAGCAGCGTACTCTTCCCGGCCCCGTTGCGCCCGATGATTCCCAGCACCTCGCCTCGCTTCACCTCAAAGTTAATATCACTCAGCGCCCAGACAAATTCATCATCCGGTTCGGCCGCATGGGCCCGATCATTTGTGTGTGTTACACGCAACGTCGGGTCTTCTTTGCCGCGCATGCGCGCCCACCAACGGTTGATATCGTGAGATATGGTACCGGTGGACACCTGCCCCAGCCGGTACTGCTTGGACAGGCTGTCCACTTCAATGATGTTGTCGCTGTCGCTCATAGGGTCAGAGTATAGAGTTCAAATAACTTACGGTTTGACTCCGTCAAACCGTATCCATAAAGGTTCGCTCAACGCGGTTGAAGATGGCGACGCCGAGCAACAGAGAAAGGAGGGTAAAAGCAATGCAGTAGCCGAGCTGCCACGCGGAATAGGTCCCCTGCCCGAGAAACGCCAACCGGAAGATTTCGACGATAGGCGTCATGGGATTGAGCAGCAGGAACCAGCGCCACTGATCCGGAATAATCGACAGGGGATACACCACCGGCGTGGCATACATCAACAGGCGCACACCGAATTCCAGCAGAAAGCGCAGGTCGCGATATTTCGTCGTCATCGAACTGAAGAGAATCCCCAGGCCCAGCGCCTGCCCGGCCATCAGCAGCACAAGCAGCGGAAACAGCCAGGCATAGGCCGTAAAATGAACGGAGGCCCCTTTCAGCCAGTAGTAGGCGATAAAACAAAGCAGAAAGGCAAACTGAAGAACAAATTTCAACACGTGTGAAATGGCCAGAGACAGCGGCACCGCCAGCCGCGGAAAATACACCTTTCCAAACAGGTTGGCGTTGCCGACGAAGGTGTTGGACGCCGCCGTCAACACACCCGAAAAATACATCCAGACCACATTTCCGCTCAAATAAAACAGGATTTTCGGGAGGCCGTCCGTGCTCAGCTTGGCAATGTTTCCGAACACAATCGTGAACACAACGGTGGTCAGCAGCGGCTGCAGCACAAACCAGGCCGGGCCGAGAATCGTCTGCTTGAACTGGGCGACAAAATCGCGTTTGACAAACATCATCACCAGATCGCGGTAGGTCCAGAGATCCTTCAGGTGCAGATCAAACCATGCGGCCCGGGGACGGATCACCAGCCGCCATGACCGTTCACCGGCCGGCACAGGGCCTTTCATCAATTGTACAGACTCAGCCATAATCCGCTATTAACGCTCCTCAAAACCATTTGTAAACTGGCCTGCCAATATACCAACCCAAACAACACTCAGCAAGGCAATCAGCGGATGGTGCAGCGGGAAATCAACCAGGCTGTGCAGCCCGACCCCGGCCAGCGCCAGTCCGAGCCCTGTCCCTTCGAGCTCTCCGAAGGTCGGAGCCGCTTCTTCCACCCGCGCCGGACCCCGCCGGAAAAAAAGAATCCATCCCGCGGCACCCAGCACAACCGCCCCGCCGAGCAGGCCGTATTCGGCCAGGAACTGAAGCGGATCGCAGTGCGCGTGAAGGAAGAAGAATTTCTCCGCGGGCAGCGACTGATAGTAGGGGAAAACGGCGGAGAAGCTGCCCGGTCCGCTGCCCCAGAACGGGTTGTCGCGCCAAACCGACAGGGTGTCCGCCAGAACCTGGCCGCGGAACGAGAGCTCTGCTCCGACCTGCCGCAACCGGCTGAAAAAAACCAAAACCGCCGCCAGGCCGCCCCCCGCGCTTCCCGCCAGATAAACCGTCCGGACCCAGCGGGGAACCGGCAGCCCGATCAGCGGATACCGGCGGCGCAGCCGGATCTGCAAGCCGATAAAAGCCGCGACCATCAGGCAGGAAATCAGCAGCCCGGCGCGCGACCGCGACAAAACGACCGCGGCAACCATCAGGCCGGCTGAAAAATAAAACAGGCCGGCCGGACTGGAAACCCGGCCGGACTCGTAGGCGCGGATTGTCCGGCGCGCGCCCGCGCACAGGGCAACGGGAAGAACCAGATTGGCAAAGGCGGCATAATGATTTTCATACGGGAAAAACCCGGTCAGGTCGAACACCGGAAACGGGCGCGGCGTGAGCCGCTGCCCCAGAACAACCAGCGCCGTGGCGCCCGAAACCGCCACAACCCCCGCCATCAGCCACACCCGCTGGCTGCGCCCGAGGTCCATGGCCAGCCCGGTCGAGACCAGGATGGCGGAGGCAAACCAGAGCGCATCCAGCGTTCCCGCACGGAACGCCGCTGCGGGCAGGAAATGAAGATGGGAGACAGGCAGCGCACCGATTCCATCGACCCAGCGGTGGGAGGGATTCAAAGAATAAGCCAGCAGCAGACTGAGAATGACAGCGGCCCCGAAAAAGAACCGGGTCCGCGGACGCACATCCCTCCCGGACGCCCGTTGCCGGTACAGCCGCCACCCCAGCCAGAAGAGTGCGGCCGTTCGGAAAAGAAAGGGGCCCCACCCGCCGGGACAGCCGATAATCAGGACAAGAAGCCCGAACGGCACCCAGGATGTGAACCCGCCCCAACGCATCAGCCGGCATTTTCCGCGGGAACCTTATGATACTGCCGATACTCATAGCCGCCGTAACGCCGGTAATAATAATAGTTGGCCAGCGACTTTAAGTTCACGCCGTTCATGAGTGCGCCCAGGCAGGGGGTTCCACTCTCCAAAATCCGTTTCATGGCGTGCGAAGCGCCCAGGCTATGAGTTACTCCCTGCCGAACAACGAACAAGACCCCGTCGGTATGGTGCATTAACAGCAGCGCATCGCTGATGCCCATCATCGGGGACGAATCAATAATGATCTGATCATACACTTCACGGGCCTGCCTCATCACCTCGGCCATGCGGGGGTTGCCCAGCAGCTCCGCGGGATGGGAGGGGATCGAGCCCGCCGACAGGATATCCAGACCGGGAATCAGCTCCGTATTGATCGCCTCCTGCCAGGGCAGCTTGCCTTTCAGGACCTCGGACAGACCCGCCGGCATTTCATCCACATCAAAAACCTGTTTAAAGGCCGGGCGGCGCATATCCCCGCCCACCAGCAGGGTGCGGCGGTTATCCTGCGCAAAGCTGATCGCCAGATTGGTGGCCACCAGCGACTTGCCTTCGCCCGGCTGCGTACTGGTGACCAGAAAAACCTTGGTATCCTTCATGGACGGGTTCACCTGGATGATGGCGCGCAGCGTCCGGAATGCCTCCGGGACCTCTCCTGTATGGTGCAGGTGGCAGAACATGCCGCGCTGATGAACCGATTTGCCGGTAATATAGGGCAGCGAGGTCAGCACCGGCACCCCGGTCGCACGCTCCACCTCTTCATTTCTGCGGAAACGGTGATCGCTGTAATACAGAACAAAGATCAGCCCGACTCCCAGCGCAAGCCCGAGCAGCGCGCCGCGCAGCAGTATTTTCGCCGCAACCGGGCGGAACGGTGCCCCGGCCGGCCGGGCCTCTTCCGCCAGCCGGATTCCTTCAGTCGGCAGCGACTCGGAAATATGAGTCTCCTTCATGCGGGCGATCATCGACTGATAGATTTCCTGATCGGCCTCAACATTGCGCTTCAGGTCGTTATAGCGCACGAGCTGACGGGCCAGGGAAAACGCCAGCTTCTCCTGCTGCTGCAGTGCCTCCTGCAGGCCCGCTTCCCGGGTCACCAGCGTTTCATAACGGGATTTCAGGGAATAGACCGCCAGTTCGCAGGCATCGTCAAGCTGGCGCTTCAGGCTGCGCTCCACCTCACCCGCCTCCTGCAGGTCGGGATAATCGGCTTTGTAGCGCTGCTGCAGGCGTGAAACCAGCTGCTTCTGCTGATACCATGCGGACAACGAACTGCCGACGCGCTCATCCTCCAGCAGAACCGCGATCTGCTCCGAAGGCAGCTGTTCATCGACCTGCCGCTGCACGGCCTTCCAGGCGTTTTCCGCCTCAATGCGATCGGTCTGGGCAGACGTCAGTGCTTCATTCAGCGATTTGAGCTTGGCGATCACAATATTCTGGTCCTCCTCGAGCGAGACCGATTCGGATTTTTCGCGGTATTCCTGCAGCTCCGAAAGGCCTTTTTCGAGCTTTGCGCGGTATTCATCCGACTTCACCCGCAGCCACTCAACCGCCTGGAGGGAAATATTCATGCGGTTGTCCAGATCCTGCTGAATATAGGCGCGGGCCATGGCATTGGCCAGATCACTGGCGATCTGCGGGTCGGAATGCTCCGCCGCGATGTTGATCAGCCGGCTCTTTTCCACCGGGACAATCGAAATGAGTCCCTGCGCCGCCGCCGCTTTGCTGACGACACCGGTCACCCCCGGGAAAAATTCCGGACGGTCGACCAGTCCGCTCTGCTCAACCGCCATCTCCATCATGGTGCGGCTGTGCAGGGTGTTAATGACCGTATTAAAATACTCCAGATTGCGGGCGTTCATCGACACCACGTCCTGATAGTTCATAATACGGGGAGCCTGGGCTTCCACCATGAGCACTGCGGTGCTGCGGTACGAGGGAACGGTTCGCTTCAACTGGATAAAAAACGCGGCAAAAACCACGAGGAACACGGTCACCCCCACCCAGGCCCGCTCCATCAAAATCGCCACAATTTCGCGCCAATCGGGAATCCTGCCGGACGGCTCTTCATTTTTCACATCTGCAAGATAGGGCACAGCCATACTATTGTTCACCTTCCATCAGCATCAAAATCTAATCTGAGGCACCATGATCACATCGTTGGGTTTGAGCTCCAGATCCGGCTCCTGCCCGGCAATCATTCTGGACACCCGGACCCGGATGGACCTCTCTTTCCCGTCCTCTGAGCGGGTGACAGTCACCCGGTCCACACTCGCCAGGTCGGTAAACCCGCCGGCTTCGGCAATCGCCTGAAGCAGCGTCATCGACCCGCCGACGGGAACGGGATGCACCCCGGGCTTGCTGATTTCGCCCAGAATGACCACCTGCGACCCCTGCGCCGACACAACCGAGATTAAAACGCGGGGATTGACCAGGTATTTTTCACGGAGCAGCCCGGTGAAGCCGGCTTCCGCTTCGGCAATCGTCAGGCCGGCCGCCGGGAACGAACCGCACAGCGGATGGCGCACCAGCCCGGCGGCGTCAATCTGAAAAATTCCGGAGAGTTCCTGCTCGCGGTAAACCTTCAGCTCGATCTGATCGCCCGCATGCAGGCGGTACGCCGGCTGAATCCCGGCCTCCTCCGCCGGCCCGCTCGCCGGGCCGGTGCCCGAAACGGCGAAGCAGCCGCTCAGAATCAGCGCAGGAACAAACACGCCCGCCCGGCAAAACTCTTTAAATAATTTCTTTTTTTTCACTGCCTCAACGTATCCCAAAACCCGTCCGGCCAACAAGCCTTCAGGCCGAAAACCTGATTATATAACTGACTCCGGCACATCGCAGGAGATGGAACCGGCCGGAATACAGGATTCCAGAGGTTGGAAAAAACAGACTCTGTTTTCCACGCTCCGGAAAAACAGCAAACCGCCGCCTGAGCCCGGTTAATAGTTCCAGCTCATTCGAAGAAACCATCGACCGGCATCGTACGACCGGTTGTACGAGGAATAGCCAGAGCTGTCGCGTCCGAGGAATGAATAGCCGGCCCCGAAGGAAACATTGCGGCGTGTCCACCAGTCGAGTCCCAGGCTGTAGCCCCAGTAATCCGAGCCCATGCGCCTCCCGGCGCCGTAGTAGTTGAGCTCACCGAAATACAACGAGGCGTTCCCCCGCAGGCGTTCCGTGAAGAGCCGGCGATCCACGCCGAGGGTCAGGCGCTGATCGGACGCACTGCCTGAATCCCCGGTAATATCCGGCCGGATATCCGACTCCAGCTCGGCCGAAAACCGGGTCAGGCCGAACGGCGTCACATCCGCCCCGAGGCTGGCGATCCAGCTTTGAACATCATCAAACTGATCCTCATCATGGGTCCGCATGCGATAGCCCACGCTGCCGGACACCGAGGTTTTCGGAGACGGCTTGCCCCGCATTCCCACAGACAGATCGTAAAAGCGGGCTCCGCTGGTCTGGTTCTCCGACGTCTGATCCACTTCGTCGCGCCCGGCCCCGGCCTGCAAGAATATCTCGCTCTTGCCGGTCAACCGGCGATAGACCCGGCCGGCGCCGTAATATCGTTGATAATCCTGATAGCTGTCATCATCGTATTCGTTGAAATCCGCCATCCCGTGAACCCCGACACTGGTTTTCTCAGACAGCCGATGCTCCACTCCCAGCGTTGTGTTGTAGTTTTCGGAGAGCAGCCGCCTCCCGGCCAGGGTGTTTACACTGTCCTCGCGCTTGTAGCCGGCCCGGGCGGACACCGTTGTTTTTCCGGTTCCATACACTCCGCCGACCCGCCCCATGAACGACGGTTCATCTTCAACATTTTTGGAGTCCTGAGCCAGCGGAATGTTGACTCCGAAATCCGCAAACAGGTGATTATGCCCCGGACGGCCATAGGTCAGCAACGCGCCCGGAATCAGGTTGATCGCAGTTGATGACTGTTCATCCCCCTCTTCATCCAGAAAGTAATTATCGTCCCCGCTCGCCTCGAGCGTCACGCGCGGAATAAGCGTCCACTCCCGGGCCGGAATATAAAACGGGTCGATCACCCCGCCCTGGTCCACGTAGGAGACCTCGTCAACCCCGCGCGTATAAAACCCGCTCGTGTAATAATCCGGGCGTGCGAAGACCAGCAGAGCCCCCAGCAGGGTTTCGCCGGCAACAACAAAAAAACGCGTTCGAACAGTCATATGTAAACAATCGCTAAAAGTTAGTCACTGTAATAACGGAACCCCTGAATCAGTTCCAGCTCGTTATCCCGATACGCCTCGCCGTTTGCATCCAGAACATCGTGCTGCCACAGATCCGGAGCGGTGCTGGAGCGCAACGTCTCCTGCTGAACCCATTCCTGTGTCTTGCCTCGCACAAGCCCCCGGTTGAACCAGCCGATCCGGTGCACCGAAAACAGGGGCAGCAGTTTTTCAAAGGTGCTGTCGCGCTGGCGCATCAGCCAGTCCGCACAGATAATCGGCCGGTCATAGCGCTTCAGAAGGAGCAGCAGCGCCTCGACCTGCGTGGCATCATCAAAACTCTGGAACGTAATGATGTCGGAACGCTCCAGCATCCGGGTGCTCATCGCGCTTTCCATGCGGGTCCAGGCGGCCGCAGCCAGGGGCTGATCCGGACGAACCGCGCGGGCCCAGTTGAAGGACTGGTCCATCAGCGGGAGCGTCTGCTCCCACATCCCGTCATCCCCGGTCCGGTTGTACAGGTCCCAGTAGACGATCCGGTCATCGCGCCGGAACTCGCCCACCACACTCTTGACGTACCGCTCGAGATCCGACCAGACCGCACGGTCCACAGCCGCGGTTCTGCCGGGACTCGGTGTCCAGCGGGCATTGTGCTGTCCCGGAACCGGATCCGGCTGAGACCCGACGGACGGATCCGCGTTCGCAAGATTCTTATCATCAAACAGAACGGGAACGACGCGCAGGTCATGCTTCTCCGCCAGATCCAGAAACTCGTCGAACCGGTCGAGAAATCCCTGCGGATCCTCCTTCCAGACAACGTACTGCAGCTGCACGCGCAGCGCCGTGTAGCCGGCCTCGCGGGCCCAGCCGAGCTCCTGGTCGATCACCTCGCGGTCAAAGCTCTCTGCCATCCACATATCGGTGGAGTTAACGGCATAGCGCGGAATATAGTTCACCCCTTTGAGCACACCGGTCTGCTCATACCAGGCCCATGCGCGGGGGGTGTCCCACCGGCCGCCGCGGGACGAGGTGCCCGGAGGCGTCTCCACCCGGGTTTCGACAGCGATCGTCCGGCGGTAGGACGGGCTCACATCCACCACGCTTTCATTCGAGCCGATATAATCAATGCTGCCCGGCGTCCCCAGATACTCCCGCAGTCCCGCACGGTCAAAATAGAGCGGATCGCGAATATAGTTGCCCAAGTCATCAAAATAGCTGTTGCAGACCTCAAACTCACGGAGCGGCGACTCCAGCAGGTCCGGATCGTTTTCCAAAATGAGCTGCCCGTCTCGGCGAGCCAGGAAAAGCGACTCTCCCTCGCGCAGCTCAGTGCGCGTGCCGTCCTGCGGGGTCACAAACTGGCTGTGCTCGTCGCTGATGAACGCCCACTCGCCGTCACCGGTCTGCGCAGCCACGAACGTCCCGCCGGAGGCATCGACCTCTCCCTCCGCGGTCCGAACGCGCAAATCCATGGTAGGGGTCGGTGCACCGGCATGCACCAGAACACGGCCTTTTTTCAGATCAATATGAATCCGCCGGACCAAATCGTCCTCACTCTTCGGCAGACCGTCCGAGGCATGGCGCAGCTGGCTCAGCGTCAACTGTGAATCGGGAGCAACGCAGAGAATGGCGCCGGGAGAAAGAACAATACAGGCGTTGCCGTCCCGGCCGGTCGTGATCTGAGAACCCTCCCCGACAGAATGCCCTTCGGAAAGCGTTTTGGACTCGGTCCGCCCCTCGTGCACAGAGCCGGTCAGCACGCGCGCCGACACCGTTCCGACCCGGGCGGCAACCACCGCTTCGCCGGTACGCGGAGCTGCCAGACTGCCCGTGCATGCGGCCAGCGCGATCAGCACCGCTCCCGCCGCTCCCCGCATCCTCCGAAGAACAATTCCGGACCCGCCTGAAACTTTAGCGTTCTTTATCATAAAAAATCACTCGCTTTTGTTTGCCTGCTGTTTTCAGTGCGCTTACTTTTGAAATTAGGTTTTATGACAAGAGAAGTCTATTTTAAAAAGGCAGATTCTGAAAAACTGATTTTCAGCCTGCTGACGCAAAACACGCCGGTTTCCTTCACGGCGGGCGGCCCGAGCATGACCCCGACCATCCGCGACGGAGAACTCGTGCAGATCCGCGCCATCCGTCCCGGCGACCTCCGGCCCGGGGCGATTGTGCTCGGCCGGCACAAGGGCCGCCCCATCCTTCACCGCCTGGTCCGGATCGACTCCCGGACAAAGGAGCTGCTCCTCGCGGGCGATGCGTCCCTGCGCGGAGCGGACCGCGCCGCCGCCGCCGACATTGCCGGCATTGCCACAGCGGTCCGCCGCAACGGGCGCCTGATGCCGCTCGACACGCGCGCGCAGCGCGCGGCGGGCATGCTGCGCTACCGCCTGCGCCCGCTGCGCCGTCTGATCTGGGGCCGGCATCACACTCATACCGAAACCGCCTCAAACTGTTCCAGCGCCCGAACGGCGGCCGGTGTTTTTGTGAAGAAAAAACGGTAAACCGGAACCGACTCAACCAGCGCGTCCAGCGCATCGAGCGCCCCCTGCGACCAGTCGTCCTCGAACCAGGGAATCGACGTCACATCCAGCAGTTCGAGTTTTGCAGTCCGGGAAGGGACGCGCTCCAGGCGCTCCGAATCCGATTGCGTCAGCAGCAGAATGGCGGCCGGCGCCACCTCTCCGGCCTCGGCCAGCAGTCCGGTTCCGTGCCAGGGAGTCCCCGCGGCAAACGGGCGGCCGTCGCGCTGATAAAGAATCACGCGGTCATCGTTGATTCCGCGCCAGCCCTGCTCCCGGCAAAGTTCGGCCAGCGTCGATTTTCCGGCGCCGCTGTGCCCGGTCAGCACCAGGCCGGTTCCCTCACGAGTGACCAGCGCCGAATGCATTAAAACACCGCCGCAGCGCGACAAAAGCCCCCACGACAAAATCTGGTCCAGCGGATAACGCAGCGGGTCGGTTTTTAAATCATCCGCCACGTTCAAAACCGCCTGCTTCAGATCCCGGGACACCCGGCAGCAGTAACCGGGCTGCTCCCGGCCGGCATATCTCGAATACAAGAGCCAGTGATCCTCCCCATCCGGCCAAACCGCCCAGTTCTTCCCGCATTCATACAGAGGGGGTTCCGGCGGAAGGTCCACCGAACCCAAACGAATCTGCACCGCCATCTCTGCCAGCGGACAGGAATCCGTCGCGATCGGCTGCTCAGAAAAAAAATTGCGATACCCCCATGCGTCATAGCGCACAGAGAATGAGTCTTCTCCATGGAGAACGAACCGAACCGGCCCGATATTCAAATGGCTGACTCCAGCTCTCATGACCCCGCTTCATTGGTCCCCACAAAAAACGGGTCCGATGAATCCGCACACACTGTCCCGTCCACTTTGCACCCGGACGACAGCGTCTCTTCCAGTGCCAAATCAATCCGCGTCACTGCGGGTTTTTCATAGGCCTGATCACGTTTCGATGCCTTGTCTTTCATGATAACTCCTTCTTTTTTTTAAATTCCATGATCGCGTCGTAACGCAGGCGCGTCGTCTTTCTCATGTGCTCCGAGGCCACCTCTTCATCGCCGGTCTCCGCATAGTTGACTGCGGGACACCCCGCGCAGGCCCCCCTCAGTTCGCCGCCCAGGCAGTCCACCGGCCGGGTGCGCGTCCTGTCCTGGATTTCCCCCAGGCGCTCTCCCCACACCTCCGCAAACGTGCGGCTCTTTGCGGAATATTGATAATTCCGGGTCATCAGGCAAGGCGAAAGGCTGCCATACGGATCGCAGAAAAACAATGTTCTTCCCGCGCCGCAGGCATACAACCGATCACTCTCCGGAAGGCCGCGTATCTTTTCTATATTCTCCAGCCACTTCTCCCGCCGCTCCTCCGTTCTCGTGTCATAGCTCACGATCTCCTCGGGCTCAGCCCGCAGGGACAGCGGATCGGTCGATCCGTCCGACAGGCAGGGGAACACCGTTGCGTCGGTTCGGAACTCGCACCCCAGCTGCCCGGCCTGGGCGGCCATCTCCTCGAGCTCCTGCAGGTTCAGCGTCAGCACCATCGTTTTGAGCGTCAGCCGGACGCCGGCATCCAGCAGCCGGCGGATGCCCTGCCAGGCGAGGCCATGCGAGCCGGGAATTCTCGTCACCGCTTCATAGGTCTGCGCGGTGGCGCCGTAAATACTGATCTCCACCTTGCGCGGCGGCAGCTCCCGGAACAGATCGACCATCTCATCCGTAACCAGAATCCCGTTGCAGAACACGGTGACCAGCATGCCGAGCTCCGCGGCCGTCCGGTAAATCTCAGCGAAGTCGGGGCGCATCATGGGATCGCCGCCGGTGATCAGCAGGTACAGGCAGCCCGCCTCCGCCCATTCGCGCAGCGACGCCTTCACCTCTTCGGTGCTGCGCTCCTCGTCGCGCCGGGCATGCTGAGCCGCCTGGCTGCCGAGATAGCAGTGCTGACAGCGCAGGTTGCAGCGCGAGGTCAGCTCCAGCGTCGCGGTCACCGGCACCCGGTCGCGCGCCGCCCGGCCCCGAAACCCGGCCGCCCAGCTTTTTCCGTCCAATAGGCTGCAATCCGGGTTCACAGCGCCCGTTCCT
>JBFHEM010000013.1:0-82715 GCA_041584215.1 Tichowtungia sp.
AGAAATTAAGCAGGCAGCGACTGTTCAAGCCATTGCTTGAGCTGGCTTTTCGGAGCTGCACCCACCTTGGTTTCAACCTGCTCACCATTATTGAACAGAATCATGGTCGGAATGCCGCGCACGCCGTATTCCGCCGCCGGCGCGGCGTACTCGTCCACATTGACTTTGGCAATGGTTGCGCGCCCTCCGATCTCTTCGGCAACGTCTTCGATGATGGGACCCTGCAGCTTACAGGGGCCGCACCACGGGGCCCAGAAATCGACCAGCGTGATGCCGGACTGAATGGTTTCTTTGAATGTTGAGATCGTCAGTTCTTTTGCTTTCATGTTCGTTTCTCCGTTTTGGTTATCCTTGGATCAGTTTGCCCGGCCACATCAGGATGCCGCCGTCCATTACTTTGACGTCTTTGAAGCCGGCTTTCTGAAGGATCAGCGCCGCCTCGTAGCCGCGCAGCGAGATCTTGCAGAAGGCGACGACCGGTTTGGAGCGGTCGAGTTCGTCCAGCCGCCCGCGCACGGCGCCGAGTGGAATGTTCACGGAGCCTTCAATCGCCATCTGTGCCACCTCTTCCGGGGAACGGACGTCGAGCAGGGTGAAGGTCTCGCCGCGCTCGCGCATCGCCAGCACTTCGGCCGGGGTGATGCCTTCGGCGAGGCCGTCGAATTTGTTGCGCAGGATGTTGGCCGCGGTGATGATGTTGTCGACGGCCGGCGAGTAGGGCGGGGCGTAGACGAGATCGGCCTGCGCGAGCTGGTCGACGGTCATGCCGGCGGTGATCGCCATGGCGGCGATATCGATGCGGCGGTCGGCCTGGCCGGGGCCCGTGGCCTGCGCTCCGAGCAGTTTGCGCGTGTTCCGGGCGGCAATCAGTTTCATAAACAGCGGTTTGGCGGTGGGCATGAAGTGCGGCTTGTCGGGCGCGGGGGCCAGGCAGGTGACGACGTCGAAGCCGGCGTCGCGCGCCTCTTTTTCGCCGAGTCCGGTGCGCGATACCGTGAAGTCAAACACCTGGCAGATGGCGGAGCCGAGGATGCCGGGGAAGGCGTCGGCGACGCCGCAGATTGTATTTGCGGCGACGCGGCCCTCTTTGTTGGCGGTGGAGCCGAGCGGCACGTAGGCGGCTTTGCCGGTGATCAGGTTTTTCTTTTCGGCGCAGTCGCCGGCGGCGAAGATGTCCGGATCTGATGTCTGCATCTGCTCATTGACCGCGATGGCGCGGGTGGGGCCGATGTCGAGTCCGGCGTCGGCGGCCAGTTGGGTGGCGGGGCGGACGCCGACAGCCATGATCACAATATCGGCGGGCAGCTCGCCCCGGTCGGTAATGACCGTTTGGACCTTGCCGTCGCCCTTGAACTCGGTGACCCGGGTCGAGGTCTGAACTTTCACGCCCTTGGCCTCAAAATGTTTTTCGACCAGCGCGGCCATTTCGGGATCCATCATGCCGAGAATCTGCGGCAGGAATTCGACGATGGTGATGCGGCATCCCATTTTGTGGAAGGCTTCGGCCACTTCGACGCCGATCAGCCCGCCGCCGACGATGACGGCATTGAGCGCTTTGTGCTCGCCGAGGGTGGTTTTAATGGCTTCCGCGTCGTGGATGTCCTTGAGGTTGAAAATATTGTCGAGCTCGACGCCGGGGATCGGCGGGACGGACGATTGCGCGCCGGTGGCCAGCACCAGCTTGTCGTAGGGCAGCACCTGCTCTTCGCCGGCGCGATTTTTGACCGTGACTGTTTTGTTCTGGCGGTCGATTTTTGTGGCTTCGGTGTGGTTGAGCACGGTGGTGTTCTTCACCTTCTTGAAAAAAGCGCTGTCGCGCACGGTGCCGGTCGGCGTGGTCATCAGCTCCCTGGAGTCTTCAACGACGCCGGAAATATAGTAGGGCAGGCCGCAGCCGGCATAGGAGAGCAGTTCCCCTTTTTCAATGATGGTGACGTCCGCGTCCGCACGCAGCCGGTTGATGCGCGAGGCGGCTTTCGGTCCTGCGGCCACGCCGCCGATAACAATGACTTTCATGTTAATCTCCTGGTTGTTCGGTAGGTTTCTGAAGGAAAACATATTAAAAAATCGCAATATGACAATATAAAAACGAAAAAAAAACGGCGGCTGAAAAAAGGGGCGGCCGTGAAACGGCCGCAGAACGGTGCGCGCAGCGCCCTGGAGTGCGGCATCGGTGATGCCGCTTTCCCGTCTGCAAAAGCGCAGCCCTCTTATTCCTTATGCCATCCGTTCTGCGGCAGGGAGTGGAAGCAGGTCGGCCTGGGATGGATCCATTCGCCGTCCGGGGTGATCTCCCATTTTGTATACAAATCCATGACCGGCGCGTCTTTGTCGATGCGGTAGCCGTCGGGGTGAAATCCTTTGTGAACTTCTTCGGCTTTACAGGTTTTTTCCATGTCGTTTTCTCCGGTCCGGGGGTGAATTAAATGGCCGCAATTATTTGGCAGTGGGTTGAGCGGTGCGGATGAGGCAGGTGAAGGGGATGGCGCCGAGGCCGATGGCAGCGCAGAGCTGATAGGTGACCACAAAGCCGAAGCGGTCGGCGGACGACCCGACGAGCACGGCGACGGCGGAAACGGTGAGGAAGTTGACGGTCATGTAGGTGCCGTTGACGAAGGAGGGCCGGTCGGTGTCGAGGTCGTGGATCATGGCCATGAAGACCGGGGTGTTGGCAAACAGAACCAGCCCCATCAGCGCAATCAGCACCCACTGCCACAGCGGTGTCGCGACGGTGAACAGGCCCATCAGGATGGGGCTTAACACCGCGACGCCGATCAGAATGGCCTTGCGGCCGATTCGATCGGACCAGGTGCCGGCCAGCAGGGCGCCCGCCGCGCCCATCAGTTCCATCAGCGCCAGCGCGACGGCGGCGGTTCTGATGGAGCGGCCGGTGGCGACCATGTAGGCCGGCAGAAAGGTGGCCAGCGCGGTTTTGGAAAAGGAGCGGAAGAGCATGACCGGCGTGATGGTCGCAAAAAACGATGTAAACACATCGTGCAGCAAATGCGCCGCGGCAATGGAAATCACATTTCCGGTTCTGAACGGTTTCATGGTCGGCGAGTGGATGGGGCAGTTTTTTCGCCCATTTTTCCAATGTTTGGAATGAATGTGAGTACGTCTATACTCACGATCGTGAGTATGAACGTGCTCAAATCACCGCTCAAATAACGAAAGGAGCAATGGATCCAGTGATCCATTGCTCCAACGATCCATTGCTTAATGGTCGCAGGCGTTGGCGCCGGAGACGAGGGTGCCGTCCATGTAGGCTTTGACCAGCTCTTCGGACGAAGAGGCGGGGGCCCCGACGACGACCTGAATGTCGTTCTGCGCGAACAGCTGCTGGGCGCGGTTGCCCATGCCGCCGGCGATAATCATATTGACCCCTTGCTCGTGGAGCCAGGCCGGCAGAACGCCCGGTTCGTGGGGCGGCGGGGTGTGCGCTTCGCATGAAGCGATGGTTTTAGCGTCGGGATCGACGGTGAGGATTTCAAACTGCTGGCAGTGCCCGAAGTGCATGCACAGTTTTCCGTCGGCGGTGGGGATGGCTATTTTCATTTATCTACTCCTGTTTATTGCTTTTTTGGGTTGGTAAATAACCGCGAAAGATCGCAGAGAACGCAAAAAAGAAAAGCGATGCACAGAATCCGTTCTTTGTGTTCCTTGCGTTTTTTTTGCGGTTTCCTCATGGTTTTAATTGGGCTGAGCGATGAACCACTGCGGTTCCTGACGGTCTTTGAAGGTGGTGTAAAGCCGTTCGGCGATTTCAGCGATTTTCGGGGTTGTAAAGATGCGCGCGTGGCTGGTGCAGACCTTGACGCAGGCGGCGCACCAGATGCATTTTTCGTGGTCGGTCTGCGGGCCGTCTTTGGTCATGGTGATGGCGCCGGTGGGGCAGAAGGTTTCGCACAGGCCGCATTTGATGCAGTTGTTGTTGAAGCCGGTGGCCGCGATGCCGGGCGGGGCCATGGTTTCTTTCTCATAGGGGGTTGAGCCCGGCAGTTCCGGCAGGATGAACGGTCCGCCGGCGTCGAGTCTTTCCTGAGCGAGCGCGGCGAATTCGGCGGCTTTTTCGAGGTCGGCGGCGTCGGGGCGTCCGACGGCGAGCGGGAATTTTTCCATTGTGAAAGAGTGCTCGCCGATGAAGGTGGCGGCGGCGACGAGCTCGAAGCCGTGCTGTTTGCAGAGTTCGGTCAGCTCGAGCAGCGCGTCGCCGATTTTGGCGTTGCCGTACAGGGCGATGGCCACGGCTTTGGCGCCGTTGCCCTGAACGGATTTGAAGCGTTCGACGGCGACGCCGGGCAGGCGGCCGGAGTAGATCGGCATGGCGACGATGACCACGTCGTCCGCAGTGAATGTTTTTTCAACAGCGGCTTGGGTGATGTCGATGGACTCGCCGGCATCGGTTTTGAGGTTTTCCTGAACGGCGTTGGCGATGGTTGCGCCGGTCTGGGTGGGTGAAAAGAAAAGTGTGTGTGCTCTCATGATTATTCCCATTCTTTGTCTTCGATGGCGATCAGGCAGTCGGCGCCGGTCCAGACGAGTTCGCAGTCCGGGACGACCATGACGGGCGCCTGGCGGATTTCGCGATGATCGAGGTCGCGGCGGGTCACTTCAGCAATCAGATCATCCATGTGCTCTTCGGCAGAAAGGGTTTCGTGGTCGAAATCTTTGAGGGCAGCCTTGACCTGTTCGCAGATGGGGCAGTTGCGGCTGGTGTAGAGTTTGATGGGTGGCATTCAGTCTTCCTTTCTTGTTGCTTTGTAAAATGTTTTATCAGCGATATTTTTCGCGGTCAGTTGACCGGTTCCTGTAAGTTCTTCGATGTATTTGACGGCTTCGTTGCGGTGGATGCCGAGTCCGCCGGTGATGTCATCGAGGGTGCAGGGCCGGCGGTCGATCAGTTCGAGGACGCTTTCTTTGCGGGCCTGGAAATCGGTCTGCGCGTGCACGCTGCGGAAGTCGGCGATGACTTCGGCGGCAGGGCGGAAGCGCCGGGCCAGCTCGTTGAGCCGCTGTTTTGAGACGGCGGCGGAGCGCGGATCAGCCGGCGGCCGCGTGGCGGTGTTGAGCTGAATTCGCTCGGGCGCGATGCGTGCGGCGCAGTCGGTCAGATCCCGGATCGCCTCGTCATTGGAGTTGATGCCGTCCAGCAGCAGGATTTCGAGCCAGATCAGGTTGGCGAATTCGGCCCGGAAGCGGACCAGGCCGTCGAGCATGGTTTCAAATTTGATTTCGGGGGCGGGTCGGTTGATGGCCTCGAAGACGGACGGGCTGCCGGCGTCCAGCGACGGGATGAGCAGATCCGCTTTGGCGAGCTGCGCGCGCACCTCCGGCTGCCAAAGCAGCGATCCGTTGGTCAGGACGGCCACGGGCACGTCGCAGACCGCATGAATGCCGTCGATCAGTTCGTCGAGTCGTGCGTAGAGTGTCGGTTCGCCGAAGCCGCTGAGCGTGATCCAGTCGGGTTTGGCGGACAGTTTTTCAGTGAGTTCGGCCAGGACGGTGTCGAGCGGGACCCACTCGCGGCGCTTGACGGTTTTGTCGGTGGTGAGGCCGAGCTGGCAGTAGATGCAGTCGTACGAACAGGTCTTGAAGGGGACGAGGTCGACCCCGAGCGATCGCCCGAGGCATCTGGATGGAACTGGACCAAAGACACAGCTCATGAAGAGCCTCCAACTGAAACAACGGTTCCGATTGGGCAGGCGTGAACGCTGTTGGGAAACTCACTCCAGAGCCTTGCGGCGGCGGCGAAGCCGGTGCAGTGGCACGGGAACAGGGACTGGATGTTCAGCTCGCGGAGTTTTTGCACGGTTTGATCCATGCGCTCGGCGGAGGCGCTGTGCAGGTGCATGCCGCCGATGACGGTGTGGATGGGACGGTGATTCGTCAGCTTTTGAATATACAACAGTGTATTGATGATACCGCTGTGGGCGCACCCGAGGATGACGATGGTGCCGCAGTCGGTTTCGATGAAGGCGGACTGGTCGTCTTTGATGGGGTCAGCGACGGTGCAGGCGGGGTCGCGGTAGAAGGGGCCGCCCGTGTCTTCAAAGCTCGTGATGCGCGGTACGGCGCCGGTGAGGCGCAGTCCGCCCGGCAGTTCGGTCGGCTCTGCCGTATGAATCCATTCCGCGCGCAGCAGCGCGTCCTTGCTGGTTTCCGGGATGCCGATGGTGCGGCCGGAGCCGTCCGCGTTGCGCGAAAACTTCGGTTCGATGGCGGCGGGGTGGGCGTAGACGGTCGGGGAATCCATCATGGCCAGGGCGGTGGACAGTCCGCCGGTGTGGTCGTAGTGACCGTGGCTGAGCGCCACGGTTTTTACATCGGCCAGGCTGAGGTCCAGCCGCTCCAGGTTGCGTTCGAGCACGAAGCCCTGGCCGGTGTCCATCAGGATTTTCCCGCCGCCGGTCTCGATGAGGTACGACAGGCCGTGCTCGGCGAGGACGCCGAGCCTGCCTGCGGTGTTTTCCACTAAAACCGTTATCTTGATGCTTCTCATATCTTTCTTGTTTTTATCCGCAGATTTTCGCAGATGGGCGCAGATTTTATTCTGAGTGATCTGCGCGAATCTGCGTTTATCTGCGGATGATCTTAATTCTGTTTGGCGGAGGGGCAGGCGGCGCTCGAGGAGCAGCCGCTGCAGCAGCTGTCGCAGGTGGCCGGGGTCGGTTCGGGAAGCATTTCGAGCGCCAGGTTGAGCTGTCCGACAGCCTTTTCGAAGGCGGCGGCGGTGGGGCTTTCGCTGTGCTGTTCGAGGAAGCTTGTGCCGGCGTCGCCGCACAGGCCGATGGCCGGGTCGATCGGAATGCGGCCCAGGAAGGCCTCGTTGAACTGCTCGGCCGTCTTGCGTCCGCCGTCTTTGCCGAACAGATGGGTTTCTTCGCCGCATTTGGGGCAGACGTATCCGCTCATGTTTTCGAGGATTCCAAGGATTGGAAGATTGAGCTTGCGGCAGAACTGGATCGATTTGCGCACGTCGGCGGCGGCGACTTCCTGCGGGGTGGTGACGACGATGCCGCCGTCGGGGCTGTTGATCAGCTGGCAGATGGAGAGCGGCTCGTCGCCGGTGCCGGGCGGGCAGTCGATGATCAGGTAGTCGAGCGGGCCCCAGTTGACCTGTCCGAGCATCTGTTCGAGGATGGAGTTTTTCATGGGGCCGCGCACGATCACGGCCTGGTCGGGATGCGGGATCAGGAAGCCGGCGGACATCAGTTTGATGCCGCCCGCCACGAGCGGCTCAATGGCGTCGCCCTGCATGACGGCGGTCTGTCCGGTCAGGTTGAACAGGGTGGGGATGCTGGGACCGTGGATGTCGGCGTCGAGCAGGCCGACGGAAAAGCCCTTGGCGGCCAGCGACATGGCCAGGTTGGCCGAGACGGTGCTTTTGCCGACGCCGCCTTTGCCGGACAGCACGACCACTTTGCTTCTAATCTGTTTCATCCGCATTTCAACGGCGGACGGCTCGTTTACTTCATTTTCTGACATATGCTCTCCCATAGAGTTTTAATGGCTGTTGCCGCGGCCCCGTCGTTGAACTCCACGATGCTCAGCCCCTGAATCTGGGCCTGGGTGATGGAGGCGTCGTACGGAATCCGTCCGAGGACGGTGGCTCCGGCTTTCCCGGAGGCGTCTTCGATCCGCGCGGTCATTTCCGGGTTAATATCCCACTTATTTACGCATATAAAAGCAGGTATTTTAAAATGGTTGGCCAGCTGGAGCACGCGCAGCAGGTCGTGCTCGCCGGAGAGGGTGGGTTCGGTGACGACCAGCACGGCATCGACGCCGGAGATGGAGGCAATGACCGGGCATCCGGTGCCGGGCGGGCCGTCAATAATCAGCCAGTCGGAATCGGCCGCGGTGGCGGCCTTTTTTGCCTGGTCGCGGACGGTGGCGACGAGTTTGCCGGAGTTTTCGGCGGCGATGCCGAGTTTGGCATGCACCATATGGCCGTGGCGGGTTTGGGACTGGAACCATTTGCCGCACAGCGCTTCGGGAAAGTCGATGGCGTTGGCCGGGCAGAATTGGACGCAGACGCCGCAGCCTTCGCAGGCGAAGGGATCGATGTAAAATGGTTCCTTTTCCGGGTCGGAGCAGGCGGGACGCCTGCGGTACGTACCGCAGGCGTTCCGCCTGCCTTGAGAGATTGCATCGAAGCGGCACAGCTCTTCGCACAGGCCGCAGGCGGTGCAGTCGTCGGTGCGGATGATCGCCTCGAAGCCGCTGTAAAAGTCGTGTTCCTCCTGGATGTCGGGTTTGAGCAGCAGGTGCAGGTCGGCGGCGTCTACATCGCAGTCCGCCAGCACCGCCTTTTTCGCCAGCGCGGCGAAGGAGCCGGTGACGCTGGTTTTGCCGGTGCCGCCTTTTCCGCTGATAATGACCAGTTCTTTCATTGGGCGATCTCCGATTGGATGGTGCGGATGATGGTGCGGAAGCGGTCGGCCAGTTGCGGCTCGGCGCTCAGGAGGCTGTCGCCGCGCGAGTAGGCCTCGGCAATTTTGCGCGATTCGGGAATCTGAAGCAGGAGGCGGATTTTTTCGGTCTCGCAGTAGCGGACGACGCGGTCATCGCCGGCGTCGGAGCGGTTGACGATGACGCCGAAGGGCAGGCCGAGCTTGCGGACGGTTTCGACGGCCAGGGCGAGGTCGTTGAGGCCGAAGGGGGTCGGCTCGGTGACGAGCACGACGAAATCGGCGCCGCTTACGGCGGTGATCATCGGGCAGGAGGTGCCGGGCGGCGCGTCGATGAGGACGGGCATGCCTTGCGGGGCGGCTTTTTTTACGGCGCGGATGAGCGGCGGGGCCATCGCGCAGCCGATGTTGAGTTTTCCTTCGAATGTGGTGATGTGCCCGGCCTGTCCGCGGGAGATGTGTCCGATTGTTTCGGGCTGTTCGGTGATGGCGTTTTCCGGGCAGATGCGGGCGCATCCGCCGCAGCTGTGACACAGCTCGGGGAAGACCAGGGCGGTTTTGCCGCCGACGGCGATGGCGTTGAAGACGCAAACGCGGCTGCACTCGCCGCAGCTGGTGCACGCGTCGCGGTTGATCGACGGAACCGGCACGGTGACGTCCTGGGTCGATTCAATCTCGGGTTTGGTGAAGAAGGCGCTGTTGGGCTCTTCGACGTCGGAGTCGATCAGGCAGATCGGCTCTCCGAAGGCCTGGGCCAGCGCGACGGATACGGTGGTCTTGCCGGTGCCGCCTTTTCCGGATGCGATGGCGATTTTCATTGTTTCTCCATGAGTACGTGGGAATTCAGCGGCCGGCCGGAGGTTTGAGCGATGACCGGGCATTTGACTTTAAAGAGGAAGAAGATGGGGCCGGCCGTTTCGCTGAGCGTTTCAAAATTTCCCTGGCCCTTGGAAATGATCAGGTCGGCGGAGTCGAAGAGGGCGCGGAATTCACCGCTGCACTGCTTGAGGTCGGTTCCCGGCACATCCGAGCCGTTTCCAATGATCGGAACGAGTTCGTGCAGGCCGGCCATGCGGGCGTCGGCTTCGAGCGCGTCGTTGAGGATCGGTGCGCCGCGCACGGCGAGCGTGACGCGTTCGGGGCCGAGCTGCTCGATCAGCAGCCGGTCGAAGACGATTTCGCCGGCGTTGTCGCCGAGGTAGAGGATGGACTTTGCATTCGCGACCGCCTTGCGGAATTCGTCGATGTCGCCTTCGAGCGGTTGTTCGGCGGCGTGTTCGATGGCGTGGAGGACGTCGGTTTCCTGCAGGCCGCTTTTTGCACCGAGGTCGATGATGTTGCCGGCGATGGCGAAGTGCGCGGCGGCAATCAGCGGGTCATCGGACTGTTCGACGTCTTTGCGAAGGGCGGGCAGCAGGTGAAGCGCCAGCTCGTTGTGCTCGCGTTTCTGATCAATGTACGGATCGGCGATGCCTGTCTGTTTGCGCAGGCGGCGGTGAATTTTCTGAGCCAGCACCGGCGGGGAGAGGCTCAGGTCGGCGTCGGTCAGGTCGCGAAAGAGGTCGCGCACCGCGTTTTCGTGAAAGGCGGGGTCGTCGGATACCCGCCGGCTGGCGTCGAGGGTCTGGCGGACAAAGCAGGGGAGGCAGTCGAGGCAGGTTTTCATCTTTTTTTTAATCCTTAAAAAAGGAATATAAATTCGCCGAAGGCGAATTTATACCCAGTGCCCTTCGACGTCGGCGGATTGGGCTTTGGTGAGTGTGCCGGCCTTCAACTGGTCGAGGGCTTCCCGGGCGGTGGCGGCGTCGCTGGTGTAGATGGCGATGTTCGATGCGCTGAGGATGCGGTAGGCTTTGGGGCCGCAGTGGCCGGAGATGAGCGCTTCGGCACCGGTGGAGGCGACGTTTTGGGCGGCCTGGATGCCTGCACCCTGCGCGGCATTGAGGTTCTGTTCGTTGGGTTCGATGGTGAATTCACCGCTGTCTGTATCGACGATCAGAAAGGCGGCGGCGCGGCCGAAGCGTGTGTCGACCGGGGCGCTGAGGTCGGTTCCCGAGGTGGTGATGGCAACTTTCATGGTTACTTTTCCTTATGGAGTTCGTCCAGCAGTCCGGCGGCTAGTGTGACGCAGTCGGTGCAGGGCATGATTCGGTTTTTGCGGATTTCGCGGCAGGTGGTGTGTCCGCCGGCGTTTTCTTTGAATTGTTGGGTGAGGGTTTCTTTATGTTCTCCGGCCAGTTCGCGGGCAGCATGCAGTGCGCCGCAAAGACCTTCCGGCGCCCGGCCGCCGCCGTGCGCATGGAAGCGCTCGGCGTGTGCGGTTCCGGGTTCTTTTTTATCGGTCCACGCCTGGGCAACGGACTGTGCGCAGTTGCCCCGGCGCGATGTAAAGTGATCGGCGGCACTCTCCTTCATTCGGCGTCTCCGAGTGCGTCGATCTGCTGCTGGATGCGGGTCTGCTGCGCTTTGAGTGCGGCGACCTGATCCTCTTTGCTCATGGGCTGGGGGGCGGATGCCTGATTCTCCCATCCGGCGAAGCACCGGTTGCGGAAACCGAATCCCATTCCACGGCCCATGCCGCGTCCCATTCCGCGGCCGAAGCCGCCGCTGCCCGTTGCGCATCCGGGGGTGTTGTATCCGGCGCAATATCCCATACCGCGTCCGGTCGTCGGGCCTGCGCCCATCGGTCCTGTTCCATTTCCTCTTGGCATTGTCTGCCTCCTTTTCTGCGTGGAGTACTGGAGTGATGGAGTCTTGGAATACGGGTTGTATTTCTGCTCAATCAGTCGTTCTTCTTTTTGTTAAAGCTGTTTGCCGCACCGTCCATGTCCGCGGCGCCGTCCGCAGCGGCCGAGCCGTTCCTTCGGTGACAGAGGGCAGCATGATTTAAGCTGGATCGCCTTTCCTTCAACCAGGGCTTCAGCAATTTTTCTGTGGGCTCGCTTCAGCACGTTTCCGAGCGTCTGGCGGGAGACCCCCATCTGTTCGGCGGCCTGTTCCTGGTACATCCCCTCCAGATCCGTCAGGCGGACCGCTTCCAGTTCATCCTGCGCGAGTTCAACCGTTTCGAGCAGGCGCATGGGGATTCCCTGCGGCTTGAAGTGCGTCGCACTCAGGCAGTATCCGATCTGTCGCTGGATGGCGGGTCTGGGCATGCTTTGTAAATGGCATATGCCATAAATGATGTCCATCACATTCTTCCGTTTTTATAATTCGCTTCCAATAATTGGAACTTTCCGGTTCACTGCCCGCCCTATGAGAAAACCAAACAGCCGATATGTTGCCGCCCAGATTATTACCCGATGGATGGAGACTGGGGATTTTCCCGACCGCCTGCTGACAGATGTGCAGTTCGACCGCGCCTTTATTACGGAGCTGGTGTACGGCGTGGTGCGCCGCAAGCTGACGCTGGAGTACATCCTGCAGAAATTTGTGAACCGCCGCCCGGAGGATTTTATTCTCGCGGTGATGCAGATCGGGGTCTATCAGCTCTGCTTCATGGACCATGTGGAGGAGTTCGCCGCCATCAACGAGAGTGTCGGGGCGGTGAAGAACAGCCGGCACAGGGACGCGGTGCGCGCCTCCGGAATGGTCAACGCGGTGCTGCGCAATGTGCAGGAGGAGAAGGAGGCGATCCTGAAAAACCTGGCTCGCCAGCCCGACGACATTCGCACCTCGCACCCCGAACAGCTGGTGTATCGCTGGCAGAAGCAGTACGGCGAGCGCGACACCCGTCAGCTGTGCGAATGGAACAATGTACCGCCGGAAACCATCCTGCGGATCGAAACCACCCGGGTGTCGCCGTCCGAGTTCATGAAGGCGCTCGACGAGGCGAAAATCGAGGTGACGCCGCATCCGTTCAAGTGCCTGGAAACCTTTGTGACGCTGCAGCGCGGCGTGCCGGTCTTCAAGGTGCCCGGTTACGATCAGGGCTGGTTCACCGTCCAGGACCCGGCCACCTCCGCCTCGGTGGAGCTGCTCGACCCGATGCCGGGCGAATGCGTCCTCGACGCCTGTGCCGCGCCCGGCGGCAAGACGGCCATGATTGCCGGCATGATGGAGGGCGAGGGGGAGCTCGTTGCCATGGATGTGCACGACGACCGCCTCGAAACCCTGCGCGATACCGTCAAGCGCACCGGCTGGGATTTTGTTGAGATTGTCAAAGGCGATGCCGCCAACGGCTTTCCCGCGGCCGGAAAAAAGTTCGATGCCGTGCTGCTCGATGTGCCCTGCATGAATACCGGCGTGCTGCGCCGCCGGGCCGATGCGCGCTGGCGCTTTACCCGCGACCGGATCGAGGCCCTCAAAAAGATCCAGTGGAAAATCCTCACCGAAATGTCCAAATGCGTGAAGCCCGGCGGTCGGCTGGTCTACAGCACCTGTTCGCTGGAACAGGAGGAAAACGAGGAGCTGGTCGGCCGCTGGGTGCGGGAGCACAACCACTTCCGACTTGCGAAAGCCAAGCGTCTCTTCCCGCCGAAATCCGGCACCGACGGCGCGTATGCCGCTCTGCTGCGCAGAACGAAGTAGAGGGGATTAATGGGGTGGAGTTTAAGCCCCTTCTCATAACAAAATCCCGGTACGCCGCCACCCAAGACATGGAAAAGATATTCGCAGAATAATGTGCGGCAGAATAATTTAAATGCACGGATCATTTCAGGTCTGCGAAGTGATTTTTCAACACTCCACTGCTCCACTACTCCTTTACATCTCCAACACTTCCCCGCTATAATCCGTTTCTATATGAAAACAATGGATCAAAATCTTTCCGGAGAAGTTCTCCGATGGCAGGAAAAGCTTTTTTTGCGGTCGATACGGCGTCAAACCCGTTTGCGTCAGCTGAAGCAGCTGCTGCGGACGACGGCCGGGCAGGATTGTCTGGAGGTGACTGCGGGGGACGGCATGATCAGCCAGCAGCTTCGGCTCGATGGCGGAAGCTGGACAACGCTGGCGCTGGATGAGGATGCCCGGAGTTCGCTGGATTTTTTTTTAAAAGGCGGCGCACAGGTTCTGCAGAACGCAACGATTGACGCGCCTGATCAGAGTTTTGATGCCGTGGTGATTGTCGACGCGCTTGAGCGGATTGCCGATGACCATGCATTCATTCGGGAGTGCCACCGGGTTCTGCGGCCCGACGGACGGCTGATTGTCACCACGTCGCGCAAAATGGTGCTGGGCTTCGGCGGATGCCCGGCCCGCGCACTGCTCGGCCTGTCGTGGCGGCGCCGGGGACTGGTGCGCTGCGGGTATACGACCCGCGAATTTTTTGATGTGCTCAAGGATGGTTTTGATGTGCCGGAAACGGTTTCTTATTCCTCCTGTGTACTGGAGTCGACGGGACTGATATGTGAAGCGGCGGCCAACCGGCTGGCGGGCGGGACCTACAACATGCCGCCGGCCAATGCGGACACCGAGCAGTTTTATCACTACACCAAACTGCACGCCTTCGGAACGCTGGTCTGGCCGCTGATGTGCCTGCTTGCCCAGATCGACAAGCTGTTTCTGTTTATTCTGCCGGGGCATAACCTCGCCGCGAAAACCAAGCGCCGCGTGTGGCGCGAGCGCCGCACCCCCGTTCTGGTGGACGGCCGTTCCATCGCCGAGGCCGCGCTCAATACAAAAATCGGCACTGCCGCCCCGTTCTAGGGTGGAAGGGTGGAAGAGTGGATGGATGGACGGGAACATAACAGTGAAATTACGATTAAGAGTATGAGTATGAGTGCAGATTATTTTAATCGTACTTTGGATTTTAATCTTAATCTGTACTGAAAAGAGGATGCGATGAACAGTCATGAAGTGGATTATGAGATTATCGGGGACGATCTTCAGATTGTGGAGGTTGAACTCGATCCCGGTGAAACCGTTGTGGCGGAAGCCGGCGCGATGAACTACCTGGAGGAGGGCATCAGCTTTGAGGCGAAAATGGGGGACGGCTCCGCCGCGAGCGAAGGGATCATGGGCAAGCTGCTGGGCGCTGGAAAGCGCGCGCTGAGCGGCGAGTCAATCTTTATGACCCATTTCACCAACCAAGGCACGGGCAAGAGGCGGGTCTCTTTTTCTGCGCCGTACCCCGGCAAAATCCAGGCACTTGATTTGTCGCAGATCGGCGGAAAGTTTCTGTGCCAGAAGGATGCCTTTCTCTGCGCGGCCAAAGGGACCCGGGTCAGCATTGCCTTCACCAAGCGGCTGGGAGCCGGTTTTTTCGGCGGTGAGGGATTCATTTTGCAGAAACTCGAAGGCGACGGCATGGCGTTTGTGCATGCCGGCGGAACGATCGTTAAAAAGGAGCTCCGCGGCGAAGCGCTGCGGGTGGATACCGGCTGCATTGTCGGGTTCAGCGGTGACGTCGATTATTCGATCGAGCGGGCCGGCAACCTGAAATCGATGTTCTTCGGCGGGGAGGGGCTCTTCCTGGCCACGCTGCGCGGAACCGGGACCGTTTACCTGCAGAGCCTGCCGTTTTCGAGGCTGTGCGACCGCATCCTGGCGCATGCCCCGCAGGCCGGCGGCCAGCGGCAGGGCGAAGGCTCCGTGCTCGGCGTGGTCGGCGACCTGATCGGCGGGCGATAGATTCCCGGCGCGCAACCGCCGCGGCATGGCGGTTTGTGAAGTTTTCCAGACATTGGAAAAACAGAAGAAAGAGGCGTTTATGAAGAAGGTTTCTGTTGTTGTTTGCGGGACCGCACTGCTGTTGCTGTGCGGCTGCATCTATGAAGTGCCGCTGGCTGAAAAGGCGGAGGTTGCGGTCGATCCGGCTTTGACCGGGCTGTGGCAGATGATTCCTGACGAAGGACAGCCGGAAGATCCGAACGACCGGCTGATGGTTCTTCCGTTCAGCCGGACCGAGTATGCGGCCGTTGCCTCGCCGGGCGCGGACGCCCTGTATTTCCGGGCCTATCCGGTTCGTTTGGAGGGACTGGAGCTCGTTCAGCTTGAATGTCTGCAGATTGACCCCGGCAAGGAGCGTTATCACGTCTGCCGCTATGCGATCGAAGGCGGCATTCTGACGGTTCAAACCCTGAACCCGGCTGTGGTCGGTGCAAAAACTGTGGATTCCGCCGCTTTGCGGGCGGCGCTGCTTGCCAATCGTTCCGATCCGGACCTGTTTGAAAAACCGTACCGCTATCGCCGGCTGAAAGACTGATCGTTCGGGGGCAAATGCTGTGACGGCTTTCTATGCCTCGATGCGGTCCGTGCAGTAGTCCGTGCGGCCGCAGTCGCGGCAGTTGGTTCCCATCCAGAGTTCGTCGAATTGCTGTATGGCCGGTTCAACCAGGGCCGGGTCGTCTGTCAGAATTCCCGCTTCAAAGTTGCGGCGCCGCTGGCTTTTCATTCCGAGTCCGGCCCCGGTGAGATTTGCGGAGCCGATGTAGGCGGTTTCGCAGTCGATGATGATCAGTTTGAAGTGGGCGCGCGGGCAGAGCATGCGTTCGAGGCGTGCGGCCAGTGCCGGATAGCAGTCGAAGTCTTCCCGGAAGCGCGGGCCGGGTTCTTTGGCGTGAATCAGCCGAACCTCCACGCCGCGTTCAATCAGCTCCGCAAGCGCCTGCAGGAAAGGAACGGGATGATTCCCGGGTTTGATGTGCAGGTCTTTGAGGTCGGCGGTGCCGATCCACAGGGTGCGCCGGGCCTCCAGTGCTTTGAGCAGAACGGAAGGGTAGTGCTCCCGGTCGGCGATATAGACCGTATTCATCAGTAGGTCGAAGCGGCTTCGGCGGTTTCGATGTTTCGGAAGAGCAGGGCGAGGGCCCGGGTGGGCTGCAGGAGCGAGTAGAGCGCCTGTTCCTGCATCAGCCGGTCGACGATGACCTGCGGGTCGAGTTCCATCAGGCAGTAGACGCGAGTCGTCCCGCTGATCGTCTCCTTTTCGGTGCGCGCCGGCGCGAGGGGTTGAATCTGATCGCGGATAAGATTCTGCGCGATGGTGTTGAGCGGGCCAAAAACCGGGTCGTCGACCGGCTTGCCGGTTTCCTCGGCGGCGCTGCGGCGGAGCAGGTCGATTTTACTGTCGAGCAGGCGGGCGAGGCGCCTGCGGCCGTCGATGAGGGCCCGCTTCTGTGCCAGATCCTCGCTTTTTGATTCGGCCGAGCCGACCACCGCCAGGCGGCCGGCATCCAGCAGGCCGGCGGCGGCGGTCTGGAATTCCTCAAAGCTCGTTTTGGGAATGACAGCCTCCGGCGGCGGTTCAGGCGGCGGGGTGGCGCAGCCGCCGGCCAGCAGGACAGCGGCTGCGCAAACGGTGAACAGCGCGGGTTTTGTTGCGGTAAAATTCATGGCGCCTGAAAATAGACCATTCCGCGGGGGCTTTCAATTGATTTAACCGCGGGTTTCGGCTTGAGAGCCCCCTGCTAAATCATTATAAACGTCGCTTCTTTGTTTAGTGTGAAAGGAATGTCTATGAATATAGTGGTCTGCATCAAGCAGGTTCCCGATTCGGATAAGGTCACCATTGACCGCGAGACGAACCGTCTCAACCGCGCCGGTGTGCCGAGTATTATCAACCCTTTTGATGAAAATGCCCTGGAAATGGCGCTTCAGCTGAAGGACAAGCACGGCGGGAAAGTGACCGTTATCTCCATGGGGCCGCCGCAGGCCGAAGAAGCGCTTCGCACCGCGCTTTCATTGGGTGCTGACGAAGCGTTTTTGGTGTCGGACCGCAAGTTCGGCGGTGCGGACACCTGGGCCACCTCGTACACTATTTCGCTGGCCATCAAGAAGCTCGGCGAGCAGCCGGACCTGATTCTGTTCGGCAAGCAGGCCATCGACGGCGACACCGCGCAGGTGGGGCCGGGCGTGGCGTATTTCTGCGACATCCCGATGATCACCTACGCCAAATCGTGCGAAGTGATCGACAGCGGCTTCAAGGTCCAGCAGGTGACTGACCACGGCTACAACGTCTGGGAAGTTGAAAAACCCGCCGCGCTGACCGTCGTGAAAGAAGCCAACCAGCTGCGCATGCCGTCGCTCAAAAAGAAGCTGGCCGCCAAAAAGGCCGTGATTCCCTGCTGGGGATTTGACGATCTCAATCCCGATGAAAGCAAAATCGGCCTCAACGGATCGCCGACCAAAGTGAACAAAGTGTTCGCGCCGCCGGTGAAACTGAACAAGGAAATCCTGTCCGGCGAGCCGGCCGACATGGTGAAGGAACTCATTTACAAACTGCGGGAGAAGAAAGTCATATGAGCACCAAAAAAGAAATCTGGGTCTATGCGGAGCAGGAAAACGGCAAGCTGGCCGGTGTTGTGTTCGAGCTTCTGTCCGAAGGCCGCAAGCTGGCCGAGAAGTCGGGCTACACGCTGTGCGCGCTGCTGGCCTCCGCCGACGGCAAGCCGATGCATCAGGAGCTGTTCAACTACGGCGCGAAAAAGATCTACAACGTGGAAGACCCCCGGCTGGTCATCTATCAGAACGACTATGTTGCCAAAGTGGTCGACACCCTGCTGAAAGCCGAACAGCCCGAGATCGTGCTGTACGGCGCCTCGGTCATCGGCCGCAGCCTGGCCCCGACCGTGGCGGTGATGGGCTGGGCCGGCCTCACCGCCGACTGCACCGAGCTCGACTTCGACACCGAGCGCGAAATCCTGCTGCAGACCCGTCCGGCCTTCGGCGGCAACATCATGGCCACCATCATCTGCCCGGATCACCGTCCGCAGATGGCCACCGTGCGCTCCAACGTCTTTAAAAAGGAAAAGGTCGGCGAAAGCGAAACCGGCGAAGTGGTTGATGTTGCGGTGGACCTCTCCGGCGTGCGCGAACGCATGAAGCGCGTTGAAAGCGTCGTCGAAGAAGTCAACACCGTCGACCTGAAAGCCGCCGAGTTTATCGTGTCCGGCGGGCGCGGCATCGGCGACCCGAAAAACTTCGATAAAATCAAAAGCCTGGCCACGACGCTGGGCGGCGCGGTCGGCGCCTCACGTGCGACCGTTGATGCGGGGTGGATTTCCCATCACCATCAGGTGGGACAGACCGGAAAAACCGTCTGTCCGCTGGTCTACATCGCCTGCGGGATTTCCGGTGCCATCCAGCATCTGGCCGGCATGCAGAGTGCGGACCTGATCATTGCGATCAACAAAGATCCCGATGCGCCGATCTTCGACGTGGCCGACTTCGGCCTCGTCGGCGACCTGCACGAGATCGTGCCGGAATTCACCAGGCAGATCGAGTCGCACAAGGCATCCTGAGTTTTCCAGTCATTGGAAATGCAGCGGGCGCGAATTCGAAAGGGTTCGCGCCTGTTTTTTTCCCGGAAGGCGGTCCCCGCGCGCGCGTTTCGCCGCCGCTTGAATATATACTGGCTTATGCGCTTTAACTTTTTTTCTTCACCTACTACAATCTCTGACTTTCATTGCATTGTATGACGTTGAAGGAGTGCCTACTTATGGAGAAGACAGTCATCATCGGAACAGGACCGGCTGGATACACCGCCGCGATTTATGCGGCGCGCGCCAATTTGGCGCCGGTGGTCATTGAAGGGTTTCAGCCCGGCGGGCAGCTGACCCAGACCACCGACATCGAAAACTTTCCCGGATTTCCGGAAGGGATCGACGGCAATACGCTGATGATGCAGATGCGCGGGCAGGCCGAGCGCTTCGGCGTAAAATTCATGTCCGGCGAAGTCACCGAAACGGTCCTGCAGGGCACGCCGAAGAAAATCACACTGAGCGGCGGTGAGGTCATTGAAGCGCAGACGGTCATCATTGCCACCGGGGCGACCGCGCGCTATCTCGGTCTCGAATCCGAGCAGAAGCTGATCGGCCGCGGGGTTTCGGGCTGTGCCACCTGCGACGGCGCGTTTTACCGGGATGTGCCCGTTGCCGTGGTCGGCGGCGGCGACACCGCGCTCGAAGAGGCACTGTTCCTGACCCATTTTGCATCCAAGGTGACGGTGATTCACCGCCGCGACGAATTCCGCGCCTCGAAGATCATGGCTCAGCGCGTGCTGGATCACGAAAAGATCGAGGTGGCCTGGGACAGTGTGGTTGAAGAGGTGATGGATGTTGAAAAGAACGAAGTGACCGGCCTGAAGATCCGCAACGTCAAAACCGATGTTGTTTCGGAGCTGCCGGTGGCGGGGATGTTTGTGGCGATCGGCCACCAGCCCAACACCGGGCCCTTCAAGGATCAGCTGCCGCTGGATGCCGCCGGCTATATTGAAGCGGACGGCGTGAAAACCGTCATCGAAGGGGTCTATGTGGCCGGCGATGTGGCCGACTCGGTCTACCGCCAGGCCGTGACCGCCGCCGGAACCGGCTGCGCCGCCTCGATCGCCGCGGAGCGTTATTTAGGAAGTATGGAGTAGAGTCTAACCAAGGAGAACAGAACATGTCAGAAATTAATTGGGGTTTAACCGAAGAGCAGATCGAAGTGCGCGATATGCTCGACGAATTCGGCCGGGAGCGCATTCTTCCCGTTCGTGCGGAGCTGGACGAAAAAGGGATTTTCCCGACCGATCTTTTGAAAGAACTCGCCCAGATGGACATGATGGGCCTGTATATCGACGAAGCCTACGGCGGAATGGAATTCGGTCATCTCGGTTTCTGTGTCGCGGTTGAAACCCTCAGCAAATACTGCATCGGCGTTTCCGTTTCCTACGCCGCCAATGCCCTTGGGGCCGACCCGATCATCATCGGCGGGTCCGAAGAGCAGAAGAAAAAATATCTGTCACCGCTCGCCAGCGGCGAAAAATGGGCCGCCTTCGGTCTGACCGAGCCCAACGCCGGATCCGACGCCGGCGGCATCGCCACCACCGCGGTCAAGAAGGGGGACAAGTACATCCTCAACGGCACCAAGCAGTGGATCACCAACGGCGGCGAAGCCGACACCTACACGGTGCTGGCCGTCACCAACAAATCCAAAGGCGCCCGCGGCGTATCCTGCTTCATCGTTGAAAAGGGAACCCCCGGTTTTGAATTCGGCAAAAAGGAAGACAAACTCGGCATCCGCGCATCGGCCACCCGCGAACTCATCTTCCAGGACTGCGAAGTGCCGGCGGAAAACCTCATCGGCCGCGAAGGCATGGGCTTCCTGCTCGCCATGAAAACATTCGACATCTCCCGCCCGGGGATTGCCGCGCAGGGTGTCGGTCTCGCGCAGGGCGCGCTCGACATGGCGGTTGACTACGCCCGTGTCCGCAAGCAGTTCGACAAGCCGATCATCGCCAACCAGGGCCTGCAGTGGATGCTCGCCGACATGGCCATGAAGGTGGAAACCGCCCGCGCCATCACCTACGCGGCCTGCAACACCATCGACGCCGGAACCAAGGATGTTTCCAAAATTTCCGCCATGTGCAAATGCTATGCCGGCGATGTGGCGATGTCCGTCACCACCGACGCCCTGCAGGTGCTCGGCGGCTACGGCTTCATGAAAGAATACCCGGCTGAGAAAATGATGCGCGACGCCAAGATCCTCCAGATCTACGAAGGCACGAACCAGATTCAGCGCGATGTCATCGGCGCGGCGCTCATCAAAGAGTACGCCTCCAAGGCCAAATAAGCCGGCGGCCTGCCCGCCCTGTTTTCCCGGCATTGGAAAAAGGGTGGGTGCCTGCGCGGCAGGCTTCCAGGGTTCGGAACCTGAAACCCCGGTTTTTCCAAGGTTTGGAAAAACCGGGCTTTTTTGCGCCCGTCTCAGTCGGGATGCCGGAGGTATCGGCTATTTCAGCCGGACGTTGATCTGATAGAAGCCGGCGCTTTCGGCCTGATGGACGCTGTCGGTATAGCTGGCTGTCGGGAACTCGATGTTGTCGACCATCGACGTAAAGCTGCCGTCCAGGCTGTTGGTCCAGATAACGCTGTACACGCGGCCCGTGACACTCGGCTCCCATCCGATCACGAATCCGTTCGTGTCCTGCGCGGACTGGGTGATGCGGAAATAGGAATTGGAGTCGGTTGGGTCCGACCCGGCGATGTATTCGGCGAGATTGTCATACCCGTCGAGGTCCGGGTTGAGGCCGGGAGAGGTCTCTCCGTCGAAAAACTCCAGTTCCCATTCGTCGGGCAGGCCGTTGGTGTTGCTGTCCTGCGAAATTTCGCTGATCAGAAGGACACCGTCTGTGTAGAGGAAGCTGGTGTTCCATGCCAATCCGGCCGAGAGTTCGGGCGCCGTCAGTGTGCTGAAGCTGCCGCTGCAGCCCCCGTTCCAGTCGAACAGGTCAAACCGGTCGCCTGACTGCGGGACGAAACTGTTCGTGATGATCACCTCAAGGGTTCCGCTGAGGGTTGACGCGCCGTTCGCGGTCAGCCGGCCGTATCCGGCGGCGGTGTCGTCGTCGATGATCAGGCTCAGGACGGCACCGGTCCTCATGCTGAGCGATCCGGAGAGTTCAATCAGCGTTTGCGGGTCGAGTGCAACGGTGGAGCCCGGATAGAAGATGGCGGAGGCCGCCGAGACCCTGCCGCCGTCCGTCAGGCTCAGCCCGCTGCCGGCGCCTCCCGCTCCGCTGGCGCCCCCACCCACGTACAGAGCCCCCGAGTTGCTCCAGACCGAGCCGCTGCCGCTGACGATGACCGTGTTGTTGCTCGCGCCCGTTTCGGACCCGATCAGTCCCTGTGCGCTCTGGACGAGTCCGCCGTTCGAGATCAGCAGTTTGCACCCGCTGCCCGACCTGCCGGCAAAGACGCTGGCCGAATTGATCCAGGCCGAGCCGGGGTCGCTGACGACGGCAGTGGTGCCGAATCCGGAGATTTCCCCGCTGTTGCAGTTGACGAGTCCGCCGTTGGTGATGATCAGGCGGTTGCCGCTGCCGCTGTCGCCTGCATAGATTGAGCCGGAATTGGTCCAAACCGATCCGGGGCCGCTGACGATGACCGTGTTGCTGTGGCTGATCCCGTCGCCGATCAGGCTGTTGGCATTCTGGACCCGGCCGCCGTCGAGAATGGCGAGTTCGTTGTTGTTGCCTTTGTCTCCGATGTAGATGGATCCTGTGTTTTTCCAGACAGATTGCGCCCCGGTCACGGTGAGCCGGTTGCTGTCGCTGCCGCTGCTGTAGCCGATGTATCCGGTGGTGTTCATCAGCGATCCGCCGTTGGACACGGTCAGCCGGTTGCCGGTGCCCTTGTCGGTTCCGAGGTAGAGGGCCGAGCTGTTGGTGCACATCGAGCCCGCCCCGCTCACCAGGATCTCATTCCCCGACGAGTTGCCGATGAACAGCCCGCTTGCGGCACTCAGTCGGGCGCCGTCGGTGATCGACACCGTGTTGCCGCCGCCCTGAATTCCGATCCGCAGCAAGCCGTCGCAGCGCCAGGCCGAGCTGACGCCGGTCACGGTGACGGAGTTGCCGGCTGCACTGCTTTTTCTGCCCATATATCCGTCGTGGTTCTCGACCCGGCCGCCGTCGGTGATCAGCAGCGAGTTGGTGCCGCCGAAGAATCCGACAGACAGGTCGGATACATTGCTCCAGACCGACCCGGAACCCGTCACCCAAACCGTGTTGCCCGTCGCGCTGCTTTCATATCCGATGCAGCCCTGTTCATTGACGACGCTTCCGCCGTTGGTGATGATGATCGAATTTCCGTATGTGTTGGAGCCGGCATAGAGATCATCCGGCAGGATATTCCAGCTGAGGGCGTCAATGTTGGTGGATACCTGGCCATCCAGTGGGTAGCCCCATGAGAGGCCTGCGCCGGCGAGGAGCGCAATGATGCTGATTGTGATGCTTCGTCTCATTCCCTGTCCTTCCTTTGTTTTTCAATTGCTTTGTTGGCGCCGGCAAGAATCCATGCGCTGCAATGAAAGCTGAAATATCGGGAAAGGGGAGGACGAGCCCGGCCGTCAAGGGGGCGGAGCAATCCGGCCCGCGGTTTTTAAAAGACAGATCCATCTTCATATACATGTCCGGTTTATGAAAGTCCTGTGAATAGAATCTACTCCTGTTCAAAGCGTAATCAAGAACTATTCGGGCTGTCTTGAAATGAACGCAGGTTGCATCCGGTGGAGCTTTGTGTTTTCCGGATGATTGTTTTATTTTGCATGTGTGAAATCGCGCCGTAAGAAGTGGAAGATTTATTGGATCGGGACAGGGGCCGTATGCCTGCTGGTGCTGGGTCGCTGTCATCTGATCGCGCCGGCCCTCCGCCGTCCGGATGCGGTGCTGGCGATGAAGACCACCGGCTACTGCGCCTGCCGGACGTGCTGCAGCTGGAAGCTCAGCTGGTTCGGCCTGCCGGTGTACACATCCGGTTCTTTAAAAGGAAAGTTTAAAATCATTGGGCAGACCGCCAGCGGAGCCATGGCCCGTCCCGGCACGGTTGCCGTTGATCCCGGACTCTTTCCCATGGGGACCCGGTTTTATATTCCCGGCTACGGGCGGGCCGTCGCCCGCGATACCGGCGGCGACATCAACGGCCGTCACCTCGACCTCTTTTTCTGGCGGCATCAAACCGGCGAGAACTGGGGTGTTCAGACCCGGCGGGTCAAGGTCTGGTTCCCGCGCAACTGACTGCATCCATCGGCTGGTTTTTTTAGACGCGATTACAGAATCGACTTTTGTTTCGCGGTCGCCCCGTTAAGATGGCGGGCATGAAAAAACAAATATGGTTCCTGAGTGTTTTCGTACTGATTGTGAATGCAGCCTGTTTTGCGGCTGACGTGCAGGCGGCCCCGCCGCCGAAGTCGATAAAGATTCTGGCAATCGGGAACAGCTTCAGCGTTGACGGGCTGGAACATGTCTATTCGATTGCGACCAATGCCGGAATTCAGGATGTTGTTCTCGGCAACCTGGTGATCGGCGGCTGCTCTCTTTCCACCCATTGGAATAATGCACGGACCGATGCGCCGAACTACAATTATCGCAAAAACAGTTCGGGCGGGTGGGTGGACCGGAAAAAAAGCACGATGGAAACCGGCATTCAGGACGAAGACTGGGATGTCATTACGATCCAGCAGGTCAGCCACTGCAGCGGCCAGCCGGAAACCTATAACTCCGACCTCGACAATCTGGTTGCTTACATCAGCTCCAGAAAGACAAATCCAAACGCCAGGCTTGGCTGGCAGATGACGTGGGCCTATCAGGCCGACAGCAAGCATTCCCAATTCTCAAAATACGACCGGGACCAGCTGACAATGTACAACGCAATTGTGAAGGCCGTCTCCGAAAAGATTGCTTCAAACGAAGCATTCGATGCGATCATCCCGACCGCAACGGCCATCCAGAATATGCGCACCAGTCCTGTCGGGGACACCTTGACCCGCGATGGATTCCATTTGTCCCAGAATCTGGGGCGCTATATCGCCGGCATGACCTGGGTCAAGGCGCTGACCGGACTCTCCATCGACAACATCACCTGGGTGCCGAGCTCGAACGAAATCCCGGACGATCTTTTGCCGGTCATCAAAGAGGCGGTGAACCATGCCGGGCAAACTCCGTTCGCGATTACAAAATCGAGCTATTGATCCTGTCTGCACAGCGATCACCCGTAAATGACCGGCATCTGCCACGGTGTCTTTTGTCGGCGGCTGTCGCAATGTTTCCAGGCATTGGAAATCCGCAGATGATCGCAGATGATCGCAGAGGGGACAGGGGGGGCGCGACATCTGCAGGGGCAGGTTTTCCCTTGTCCGCCGTAGCTTTAGCGGAGGAGGAACCGCCGCGCGTCCCGCAACGATTTATCTAAATCCTTCTTTCTTCAGAACATTCACCTATTCGGTCAAGTCATGGTGCCAGTAGGTGCCAGTCGTGATAATCCATATTATTTCTTTTCGCCCAACGTTTAATGGGTGCGCGCTGCGATAGTTCGGAATTTCGAGTAGCCTAAGACTTCTGACTTTCGACGTTCAGACCGTTGACTTTTTTCTTACCCCGCTGTAAGCCAGACGGTCTGATAGGGAGCGAGTCGGATGACTTTGTCTGCGCCGTTGTAGCGCCGTCCGCTGAGCAGGTCGGTGCAGGGCGCGGCGCCGGCGAGTTCGTCGATCCGGCTGTCGAGGTGGACTTCTTTCCGAACATTGGAAAAACTGCTGATGCAGACGACGGGCGGGTGTCCCTCCGCCGTGCGCACAAAGCCGAAGAGGCCGTCGGCGAGTTCGAGCACGCGCTGGGCGGCATCGGGGTGGAAGGCGGCGTGTTTGCGCCGGACGGCGATGCGGTGGCTGAGTTCCCGGAATACCTGCGCGGTGGTGCCGGCCGGTTCGTTGAGGAGGTTTTCGAGCTCCCCGGCATCCCACTTTTTGCGGTTGATGGAGCGCGCACGGCCGGTTTCCCGCACGCCGGCGTGGTCGTTGGGCGTGGCGGTGAGGCTGTGGAAGTAGAATGCCGGGACCCCTTTGAGGCCGAGCATGACGGTTTGCGAGCAGAGGAAGCGGGCCGTGTGGTGTTCGTCGCCGCCGAGCGCGTCGAAGTAGGTGATGTTCAGCTCGTAGGGGCTGTCGGTCCCGTCGGCGTTGCGTTTGGTGGAAACCTCTCCGCCGAGCTCTTTTACTTTGTCGACAAGCGCGGCGAGCTCGTGATCGGGCACGAGACCGGTGAGCGGCCGCACGCCGATGCCGTCGTGCGAGGCGGTGAAGTTGAACCAGGTGCAGCCGTCCGGTGTTTCGGAAACGGATTGCGCCCACGGCACGAGATAGTCCGATGTGCCGTTGTGCAGGGCGTGCAGCAGCAGCGGCGGCAGGGGAAAGTTGTACACCATGCGGGCTTCGTCGCCGTTTCCGAAATACGAAATGTTTTCAGCGTGCGGGACGTTGGTTTCGGTGAGCAGGATGACGCCGGGCGCGATCATGTCGAGCAGGTCGCGCATGAGTTTGACGACTTCGTGGGTCTGTTCGAGATGAATGCAGGAGGTGCCGGGCTGCTTCCAGAGGTAGGCGATGGCGTCGAGCCGGATGATTTTCGCGCCGTTGGCGATGTAGAGCAGGAGAATGTCGAGAAACTCGAAGAGCACATCGGCGGTGGCGAAGTTGAGGTCGATCTGATCTTCGCTGAAGGTGGTCCAGAGGTGTTTGGTTTTTCCGTCGACACGGAATTCGGTGAGCAGCGGCAGGCTGCGCGGGCGGACGACGGCGGACAGGTCGGCTTGCGGGTCGGCTTCGATGAAGTAGTCGCGGTAGGGGGCGACTTCGGTGACATAGTTTTTGAACCAGCTGCTTTTGCTGGAGACGTGGTTGAGGACGAGGTCGAACATCAGGTCGAAATGACGGTTCAGTTCCTGCACATGGTTCCACGTGCCGTACTCGCTGTTCACCTGCCGGTAGTCGATCACCGAGAATCCGTCGTCGGAGGACCAGGGGTAGAACGGGAGAATATGCACTGTGCTGAAGAGCGTTTCCAGATGCGCCTCGGCAAAACGGCGCAGGGTGGTCAGCGGGGCCTCGCCGCCTCTGCGCACGGTGTCGGCGTAGGTGATGAGCACGGTGGTTTCCTCGCTCCAGGTCGTTTCCTCCGGGGCGGCACCGTAGCCGACGCCGTAGCGGCCGATCATGGTGACGAGCCGCTCGATGCAGCGGTCGGCGCGCTGTCTGCCGTACAGCCGGTTGAACCGTGCGCGCATCCGTTCGAGGGGTTCCTTGGAAAGCGATTTAATCAGCATTAGTCAATTCCGGTTATGTTGGTGATCAGCGAGCGCAGGCGGCGGCGCAGCAGCGGGTAGCTGAAGAAACGTTTGGCGAGCGCATAGTTGTGTTCAACGGCCTGTTCGCGGTAGCCGGCGTCCTGGATCAGCCGCCGCACCTCCTCGATGGTCTGGCGGGTCAGATAGCCGTCCATCAGCGGCAGGCGGAACCCTTTGGGTTCAATGTCGCGCGCGAAAATGGAATAGCGGTTGATCAGGATGGGCAGGCGGAAATAGACCGCTTCGAGAAAGGCGTTGCCGAATCCCTCGTACAGGCTGGGGTAGGTGACAAAGTCGACGTGCGGATACAGATCCCACAGTGTGAAGATTTTTTCGCCGGCGGAATTGGTTTTGCGCACATCGCCGATGCGGTCGGACACAAAGCGCAGATCCACACCGGATTCAAGAGCGAGCTCGGCGAGCATATCGCGGTATTCATATCCCTCGTCGCCCGCATCGTGCGAAATGACCAGTTTGCAGCGCGGGTTCTTCAGCGCTTCGACCAGCTTGATCGAGTGCTCGATGCCTTTGCGCGGCACGATGCGGGTCGGCTGCAGCAGCAGGATATCGTCCGGGCTGAAGCCAAGCTCGGTGCGGATGTTCCGGCTGTAGTCATCCGGCTTGGGGGCGGGCACATCGAAGTCGAACACATTCGGAACAAGCTGCGAAGAGATCCCTTTGCGCCACGCCAGCTCCTCCCTCGCCGCCTCGTTGATCACCACATGCTGAGTGTGCGTGCCGCGCGGCGGGAAGGCGAAGTCGAGATAGTCGCTGACGGCATTGACGGAGAAGCGGGTGCGCTCCCAGTAGAAGTCGTGGTGGTGCGCGATGGCGGGCATGCAGGTTTCGGCCAGAAACTCTGTCAGGGCCACCCCGAGCGGCACATGCATCGGAATCGTCAGCGCGTTTTGCGCCACCAGCACGGAAATATCGAACCGCTGCGTAAATTCGTAGAGCGAGGATTTCAGGTAGTTGGCCATGTCCCGGATGCGGCGGCTCACCAGCGGCTCGCGGTGGTACTGTCCCCAGATTCGCTGATTGATCCAGATGTTCTCGGGATGTTCGAAGTGCGCCTCCGGCACGCAGTGGCTCGAGGCCGGGTCGCGGTCGAGCAGGCCGGCGTACCAGAAGGACTGGTGTTTGAAGTCCCAGAGAACCTTCGCCCATTTCGCGCTCTCCAGTGATACGCCATCCGTGCCGGCAAACCGTGTTGAAACAAAGCCAATTCGTTCACTCATGCGGACAGAATAAACTTTCCCGCGCATTGGTGAAGGCCTAAAACGGATTTTTCCAAACCCTGGGGGAGCACCGGACCCGGCGCTGCCGGTTTTCCGGGGTTTGGAAATCAAAGCAGGCGGGGTCTTGCTGTGCATTCTCGTTTGGCCTATAGATAAGAGCCTGCCTGAGGGAGGCCTTATGAGTATAGTGTATGAACGAGTCGAAGAGATCATCCGGCATCTGCCCATGATTCGCGAGGTGTGCGCCTCACTGCGCGAAACGCTGCTGGCCAATCTGGTGATGCTGGCCGAGATCCCTTCGCCGACATTCCGCGAGAAGGCGCGGGTCGATTTTCTGCTGCAGCGGTTCAGTGAATGCGGGCTGACCAACACCTCGACCGATGAGTACGGCAACGGCGTGGGCGTGCTGCCCGGCAGGAGCCGCGAGCGCAATATCCTGCTGCATGCCCATGCCGACACCGTTTTTTCTGAACGGCGCGACCATACGGTTTCGGTGCATGCCGATAAAATGTGCGGTCCCGGCATCGCCGACAACAGCCTCGGACTGGCCGTGCTGGCCACCCTGCCGACGCTGCTCGCAAAACTGGGCATCCAGCTCGACTCCGGCCTGGTGCTGATGGGCGGCGCCCGCAGCCTGGGGCGCGGCGATTTGGCCGGCGTCCGCTTTTTTCTTGAAAACAACAAGCTGCCGCTGACCTCCGGGATCTGCGTCGAGGGCGTTCAGCTCGGCCGCCTCAGCTATGCGTCCGCCGGCATGCTGCGCGGCGAGATTTCCTGCCATGTGCCGGAGGAATACGACTGGATCCGGCGCGGCACCACCGGCGCGATCCTGATTCTCAATGAGGTGGTCAACGGCATTCTCGGCATTGCTCTGCCGCGCAAGCCGCAGACCTCCATTGTGCTCGGGTCGATCGAGGCCGGCGAGGGCTTTAATATTATTCCCACCGAGGGACGGCTCTGTTTCGAGGTGCGCAGCGAGTCCGCCGAAACCGTGCAGCGCATTGCCCGCGAGCTCGACGACATTGTTGAAGATGTGATTTCCCAGACCGGCGCGGAAGTGACGCTCGATGTGGTGGCCCGCCGCGAACCGGCCGGCCTGCCGATCGGCCATCCGCTGGTGAAGCAGACCCGCGAGATCATGAGTTCGCTCGGGCTGCGCCCGCACATTACACCGAGCATTTCCGAGCTCTCGGCAATGATCTCAAACGGACTTCCGGCGGTGACCCTGGGAATTACTCACGGCGACCGCCTGCATGAGATGCGCGAGACGGTGCAGATTGAATCAATGTTCACCGGAATTACCCAGCTCGTCGCGGTGCTGCTGGCTATGGATGGAGGTTTCTGCGATGAATCTGAATAAATGGATTGAAAAAAACACCTTTCACCACTCCCAGTTCTGGGATCTCAAGCAGCTGATTGAGGAGAAGGAAAAGCAGGGACTCTCCATCTCGCTCTGTCTGCCGACCCTCAATGAGGAAAAAACCATCGGCAAAGAGATTATCCTGTTTAAATCCGAACTGATGGACCGCTATCCGCTGCTCGATGAAATTGCCGTGATCGACTCCGGCTCCACCGATCAGACCCGCGAGATCGCTGCCGCGTATGGCGCGGATGTTTATCTGTCCGCGGACATTCTGCCCCAGTACGGCGAGAAAAAGGGCAAGGGCGAAAACCTCTGGAAAGCCGTCTATCAGCTCAAAGGCGATATCATCTGCTACGTCGATGCCGACATTGCCAACATTCATCCGCGCTTCGCCTACGGCCTGATTGCTCCGCTCGTCTATAACCATAAGATGAAATACGTGAAAGCGTTCTACGACCGCCCGCTCGCCTTTTCGCACGGAGTGCGCCCTTCCGGCGGCGGCCGCGTCACCGAAATTCTCGTTCGGCCGCTGTTTTCGCTCTTCTTCCCGGAACTGACCGGCCTGATTCAGCCGCTCTCCGGCGAATACGCCGTGCGGCGCGATGTGCTTGAAAGCATTCCGTTCCCGATCGGCTACGGGGTGGAAACCTCCCACATTCTCGACGTGTACAAGGAATGGGGGCTGGAGGCGTTCGGTCAGACCGACCTCGACCAGCGGGTGCACCGCAACCAGGAGACACTCAGTCTGGGGAAAATGGCCTTCGGCATTCTGCGCACCTTCCTGGCCCGCTCCGCTTCCATGGGTGTGGATGTGGACATGAGCAAGCTGTCGAGCATCATGCGCCAGTTCCAGGCGCAGGACGAAAAGTATCAGCAGGTGGAATATGAGATTGTCGAAGAGGAGCGCCCGCCGATGATCACGCTGCCGGAATACCGCGAAAAATTCGGACGGTAAACCGGGGCATGCAAGCGCAGCCGGTTCCCGTGATCAGGCCAGGTGCTGGCCGCCGTCGATGAACAGGGTCTGGCCGGTGATGACGTCGGATTTCAAAAGGTAGACAACCGCATCGGCGATGTCATTTGGGGTCGGCCGTCGTTCCAGCGGAATGGTTCCGGCCGGTTCCCAGGCGATGTCGCTTTCTTTGCCCGGTGGCGGCAGCACGGCGCCGGGCGCGACCGCATTGACCGCGATGCCGGGGGCGAGCTCAAGGGCCGCCAGTTTCGTCAGCTCCTCAAGACCCTTTTTGCTGAGCATATACGGCACGCACGCGGTATCGTGTGCTGTGACGCGCCGGTCGAGCAGATTGACGATCTTCCCGGGACGCTTCTGCCGCGCAAAACCGCGAATCAGCGCAAAGGGGGCCAGCAGGTTGGGCTGAAGCTCCTTCATGAGCGTTTCATGCGCTGAGTTCAGAATTGATGTCTGGTGGAAGACCGCCGCGTTGTTGATGAGAATATCGATCGGCCCGAATTGCGCGGCCGCCCTTTCGATCAGCTGTTCGCACTGGGCCGGGTCGTCCAGATCCGCCTGAATCATCTTCGGCCAGTCCGGTGCTGAGTTCCGGCAGTGGATAATCACCTCCGCGCCCTCGGCAGCCAGCGCATCGGCAATCGCGCGGCCGATGCGCACCGCGCCCCCGGTTACCAATGCTGTTTTGCCGCTCAGATCCATACCTGCATGATTATGCACAAACGGAGTGCCTGCGCAACGGCGACTTCACAATCACCGGCAAATGCGGATTGATGCCGATCCTGTAAACGTGTCCCTGACTTTTCCAGCGATCAACGGGAGCGGGCGGTCAAAACCCGAACAGCATTCATCTGCGGAAAATGAAGCACCACACCTGATGGGCATCCGTGGGACGGCTTAGCTATCCGTCGGATTTCATCTCCGAACGTGGATCACAAAGGGGCTTTTTTCAGAGTCATTTAACGGCAAAATAATTTTTCGGGGTGCCGGTTTTTTTATGATTCTGTCGGTAAATATTTCTGTCATATCTCCGCTGCAACCCCGCAAGGCTGCGCGCGGGCGGTCCGCTGATAACTTTCCGCGTGTTCGGTGTGTTCGGTGGCGAAAGATTGATGTAGGCTCTTTGTTCAATGATTCGGCCCCTCGAACATCCTGAGAGCATTGCGGCGACGGAGCGCTTTTTTGCGCGCGGCGGCGCGCTCGAGCAGGCGCATGCGGGCAGCGAGTTTCCGTTCGAAATCCGGCCCCAGCAGCAGCAGATGGCGCGCGCGGTGGCCGAGGCGGCCGCCAACTCGTGCCATCTGGCCGTCGAGGCCGGAACCGGCGTCGGCAAGAGCTTCGCCTATCTCGTGCCGCTGATTCTCACCGCGCTGGCGCGCAACGAGCGCGCCGTGGTGGCGACCTATACCATCACCCTGCAGGAGCAGCTCTTCGAAAAAGATATCCCGTTCCTGCGTGAGGCGCTCGGGGTCGATTTCAACGCGCGGCTGGTGAAGGGCCGCTCCAACTATCTCTGCCGGCGGCGGCTGGCCCGCGCGCGCTCAATGAGCGGCGATCTGTTCGATCCGTCGAAGGAGTTCGAGGTGGACCGCATCCGAGCCTGGGCGGATCAGGCGGTCGAGGGCAGCCGTCAGGAGCTCGACCCCCAGCCGTCTTTCGATGTCTGGAGCGCCGTCTGCGTGGAGCAGGGCAACTGCCTCGGCAAAAAGTGCCCGGATTTTAAGCACTGTTTTCTGATGAAGGCGCGCGAGGGACTGCAGGCGGCCAATTTGCTGGTGGTCAACCATCATCTGTTCTTTTCCGAGCTTGCGGTGCGCGCCGAGGGCGGGGCCTTTCTGCCCGACTACGGCATGGTGGTGTTCGATGAAGCCCATCAGATGGAAGACGTCGCGGCGTCGCATATGGGACTGCGCATTTCGCGCTATGCGGTCGAGCACTGGCTGCGGCGGCTGTTCAGCAGCGACAACCGCAAGGGGCTTTTCGCCGTGCTGCGCGACGGGCAGGGCGCCGGCATCGCCAACCGGCTGTGGGACGAAGAGGACCGCTTTTTCAAAGCGATGCGCAAGCAGTACCGGCTGGCCGAAGGGCACAGCACAGTGCGGCTGCGCGAGCCGCCGGCCGTCGAGACGCAGCTGCCGGAGCTGCTGGCCGAGCTGGAACTGCACCTCGGCCGCACCATTCGCGACATGAAGGATGAAAACCTCAAGGCCGAGCTGAAGTCGGTGCGGGTGAAGGGTAAATTTTTCGCCATGGCGCTGAACAGCTATTTAAAGCAGACCGAAAAGCACCACGTTTACTGGGCCGGTCTGGAAGGCCGGGTCCGCAAGCAGACGGTGCTTTACTCCGCGCCGGTCGATGTGTCCGCGCTGCTGCGCGCCATGCTGTTTGAAGAGGTTCCCTGCGCGGTGATGACCTCCGCCACCCTGGCGGTCGGCGACACGCTCGAATGGTTCCGCGGGCGCATCGGGGCGGATCACTGCGACGAGCTGAAGGTCGGTTCGCCGTTCAACTACTCAAAGCAGATGCGTGTGGTGCTGCCGCAGGGCATGCCCGACCCCTCGACGGGCAGGGCGTTTGAGCAGGCGGTCATCAGGGTGCTGCCGCACTTTATCGCGCAGAGCGGAGGCAAGGCGTTTGTTCTGTTTACGAACTCTTCGCTGATGCGCCGCGTCGCCGATGCCGTGCGCTCGACCATCGAAATGGACGGCTATGATCTGTTTGTGCAGGGCACCGGCATGCCGCCGCAAACCATGCTTCAGCGCTTCCAGGATCACGGCTCGGCGGTCCTGTTCGGCGTGGACCGCTTCTGGATGGGCGTCGACGTGCGCGGCGACGCGCTCAGCAACGTGATTATTGTGCGGCTGCCGTTTGCCGTTCCGGACCAGCCGCTGGTGGAAGCCCGGCTCGAACAGATCAAGGCGACCGGCGGCGATCCCTTTAAGGATTACTCCCTGCCGTCGGCCATTATCAAGTTCCGCCAGGGAACGGGCCGCCTGATCCGCACGGCCAGCGATGAAGGCCGCGTGGTGATCCTTGATCCGCGCATGACCACCAAATGGTACGGCCGCCTGTTCATGAAAGCGCTGCCCGACTGCCTCATCGAGTCCGAGCCGCTGGACGAATAGCCCCGGCTGGACCGGCGTAAAGCCAACGTTACATTATCCTATACAGGATTTTAGAGTCGGCTCACTCGGAGAGCTCGTCCGCCCTTTGGATGCATTCTTTTCAGGCTCCACCTGTTGGCTGCCGCACCATTGCTGTACGTTTCCAAGGTTTGGAAAAACGGGCGGATTCTCCGGGTTTATTCGCGGCTTGAGATCGGCATGAAAATATGATTAGATCCACAGATCTATGAAAGCTCTGCAGTCCATCCCGGCCCTGATCGCGCTGTTTGCGCTGATGCTGCCGTGTGCCCATGCGGGGGAGCACCATCACCATGAGCCGGCCGGGGCCGCGTTTTGCAGCGTGGATCATGCCGACTGTCATGCCTGCTCTGAAGAGCGGTGTTCAAAGCCGGATCAGGCGGTGCAGACATCGCCGGCCCCCGCGGCGGAGCGGCCGGTTCGCCAGGCCCCGGTTTGCATCGTGTTTCCTGTCGAACCGTTTGTTCCGGTGGCCATCCCGATTCCTTCCGGAGAGCTTCTGCGCCTCCAAACCGTTCAGCTTCTGATTTGAGAGCTTCGCGTCCCGCGAAGCAGTTATCGGTTAGCGGTTATTCAAGTAAATGATCCGCAACGGGTCTTTCCTAATAACCAATAACACATAACGAATAACCGGAACGTACGTTCCGCAAATCAGGAGTGAACCGAATGAAGACATCCATTTTACTGACAGCCGTCCTCGGTCTGTCCCTATCAAGCCCGGCGCTGACGCTCGATGAAGCGATCGCATTGGCCCGGAAGAATTCGCCCCGTCTGAAGGCGGCACAGTTGAGCACGGAGGCGGCCGGCGCGGCGGTTGGCGCGTCCGGCCTTCGGGAAAACCCGAGGCTGGAGTTCGAGGCCGAAGGCGTTGGCGGCGATCGCGACATCGCCGGTGATGCCGATTATACGATCGGGCTGTCGCAAACATTCCTGCGGGGCGGAAAACGCGCGGCCGAACGGGCTGTTGCGGAAGGCGCCGTCGGGGTGGCCCGGCAGGAGGAATCCGAAGAAGAGCTCGGGCTGCTGGCCGAAGTTCGCGGGGCGTTTGTGCAGGTGTTCTATCAGCAGGAGGTGGGCACCGTTCGATCGGAGCAGGAGCAGCTCGGGCGGGCGTTTGTGGAGGTGGCCGCAAAACGGCTCGAGAGCGGCGGCGGATCGGAACTCGATGTGGCGCAGGCGGAGCTGGCGCTCGATGAGATTCTGCTCTCGCAGACCTGCTGTTTCGGCGATCTCGAAGCGGCCCGCATCCGGCTGGCTTTTTTGCTGGGGATTCCGGAGCCGGAGCTCGAGGCGCTGAGCGGTTCGTATTACGAGCTCGAGCCGATCGATCCGCAGCTTCTGGCCGATTCGCATCCCGCACTGCAACGGATCAGTGCGCAGATCGAGCGGGTGCTCGCGCAGGCCGCGTACGCTGCCGCCCAGGATTCCGCGGACATCAAGCTGGAGGCCGGCGTCAAATACGAGGCGGCCGAGGAGGCCAGCACCTTTGTGGTCGGCGCATCCATCCCGCTGAACTTTGTCCGCGGGGGGCGCGCAAAGGAGCTGGCGGAGCTTGCGCGCCTGGAGGCGCTGAAGGCTGAGCGCGAAGAACTGCGCCGCGAGTATCAGCAGCAGCTTTCCATGCTGGTTGCGGTTTATCGCGGGGCGAAAATCGAGGCGGAAATGACGCGCGACCAGCTCATGCCCAAGGCCGAAAAGGCGTATCAGCTCAGCAGGGATGGCTATGAAGCCGGGCGCTTTTCCTGGGTGGATCTGATCAACACGCAGCAAAAACTGGCGGAGATTAAAGTGAGTCACATCGAAGCGCTCAAAGACGCCCATCTCGCGCGGGCCGAAATAACCAAATTTATGAATGAGGAGTTTTAAGATGAACATGTTGAAGTGGATGACTGGATTTACACTGATGGCTGCCGTTGTTCTGGGGCAGCATGATCACGGGGAAGGGGCGTGCGACTGTCCGTCGTGCCGGGAAAAGGCGGCCAAAACATTTACGCTGCCGGGGCTTGAGGGGCTCAATACGCCGGAGGACGCCTGCGTTGAGGATCATGATCACGCAGAACATGTGGAGCAGACACTCTTGTCTGCTGATGCTGATCACGCCGGGCATGATCACGCAGAACATGTGGAGCAGACACTCCTGTCTGCTGATGCTGATCACGCCGGGCACGATCACGCGGCGGAAGCGGCCGGACAGGACGACCATTCCGCGTGCGGCGGACACGACGATCCTTCCGCATGCGGCGGGCATGACGAGCACGCGGAAGAAGGCGGGCTGGCGATCGCCGCGCAGACGGCGGAAAAGATCGGCCTGCAGATCCGCCGGGCCCAGGGCGGTGTCCTGGAGCAGTCCGCTGTGTTTCCGGCCGAAATTCTGCTGAACCGGGACCGGGCGGCGGCGGTTTCACCGCGCTACGCCGGCGAGATCCGGCAGGTGTTTGCGGAGATCGGCGATCCGGTGAGAAAGGGGGATGTGCTGGCCTCTCTCGAAAACCGGGAAACGCTTTCTGTTTACACGGTGAAGGCTCCGTTGGACGGGGTGGTGGTCGCCAAAGATGCATCGGTCGGGGAGTTCGCGGCGGAAGAGCGGATTCTGTTTGAGGTGGCTGATCTGTCCAGTGTCTGGGCGGATATCAGTATCTTCCCGACGCACCAGCATCTGGTCCGCAAGGGAATGGCGGTGAAGTTCATCGCGCACGACGGGCATGCCGCCGAAGGGACAGTTCACTATGTCAGCCCGCTGGTTTCGCATGAGACGCGCACGTTCACCGCGCGCTGCGTGCTGGAGGGCGCGGCGGAGGATTTCACGCCCGGCGCGTTTGTCCGCGCGCGGATTGTCACGACGTCCGAGCCGGTGCGCGTGCGCGTTGAGCGCGACGCGGTCCAGCGGCTGGACGGGGAGCCGGTGGTCTTTCTTGCCGACGAACACGGGTTCGAAACCCGTGTGGTTCAGACGGGGCGTTCCAACGACCGGTTTGTCGAAATCATCAGCGGGCTGAACCCGGGCGAGCGCTATGTATCCGCCGGGGCGTTCGCGCTGAAGGCCGAAATGCTGACCAGCGGGATGGATCCCCACGCCGGACACGGACATTAAAAGCATTTCCGATTGATGATTTCTGATTGCCGATTGGAGCGTGCGGAGGATATCTGCATTCCAATCGGAAATCGACAATCGGCAATATGACAACGGAGTTTTCCTATGATTGAAAAAGTGATTGACGGTGCGTTGAAAAACCGCGGGCTGGTGATGCTGGCCCTGCTGGGGGTGATCGGGCTCGGTGTGGTGGAATACCGCCGGCTGGATGTGGAGGCGTTTCCGGATATTTCACCGGTGATGGTGCCGGTTTTCGCGGAGGCGGACGGCATGGCGCCGGAAGAGGTGGAGCAGCTGGTGGCCTACCCCATTGAGACCGTGATGAACGGGCTGCCGAATGTAACACAGATTAAATCCACCTCCGCGTTCGGGATGGCGGTGGTTTATGTTTACTTTACGGACGATACCGATATCTATTTCGCGCGTCAGCTCGTCGCGGAGCGGCTGAATGCCGCGATGGCGGACCTGCCCGACCTGCGCGAACCGCCGTCCCTGGGTCCGATTTCGAGCGGGCTGGGGCAGGTGTTTCTCTATTATCTCGCGCTGGAGGAGGGGGCGGATACCGGCGGGCTGGACGAGCTGACCTATCTGCGCGATGTGAATGACTGGGTGGTGAAGCGGCAGCTTCAGACCGTGCCCGGGGTGACCGATATCCTGAGCGCAGGCGGCCATGTGCTGCAGTATCAGATTCAGATCGATCCCTACCTGCTTCATCAGTACGGCCTTTCGGTGGAGGATGTGGTGACGGCCGTTCAGGCCAACAACCGCAATGTGGGCGGGCAGTATCTGCAGATGAACTCCGAGGAGCATCTGGTGCGCGGCATCGGACTGCTCCGCAACCTCGAGGATATCCGCGGCATCACGCTCAAGACCTTTGACGGAACCCCGGTTTCCATCGCGGATGTGGCCGAGGTGGAATACGGCCGCGCACTGCGGCGCGGTGTGGTGATGGCCGGGGATGGACAGGAGGTGGTTTCCGGCCTGGTGATGAAGCTGTTCGGCGCCAATTCGGCCCGGGTGATCCGGGATCTGTACGACAAGGTTGAACAGGTCCGGGCCGGCCTGCCCGCCGGTGTCGTTCTTGTTCCCTACTATGAGCAGGCGGATCTGGTTGTAAACGCGACGCGCACGGTGAAGACCGCTCTGCTTCAGGGCATGGGGCTGGTTCTGCTGGTTCTGTTTGCATTTCTCGGCTGTTTCCGCGCGGCGGTTATTGTTTCGCTGGCCATGCCGTTCTGCGCGCTGGTGGCATTCATCGGCATGAACCGCTTCGGCATCTCTGCAAACCTGATGTCGCTGGGCGGCATTGCCATTGCGCTCGGCATGCTGGTCGACGGATCGATTGTGGTGACCGAAAACATTCACCGCTTCCTCGGCGGAGCTGAGGGGTCCAGGGTCGGAACGTCAACGGGCCAGGGTCGGGAAGCAGACGGAGGTTCGACGTTCGATAGTCAGACGTTCGACCGCCAAAGCCGCATCGCGGCTGCGACCAGGGAGGTGGGCCGGCCGATTGCATTCGCGATTGTGATTGTCATTGCCGTATTCCTGCCGATTCTTTCACTCGATGCGGTGGAAGGAAAAATGTTCAAGCCGTTGGCCTGTGCCGTCATGCTGGCGCTCGGCGGATCGGTTGTTTTTGCCCTGATCATCGCTCCGGTGCTCGCCGGGTATCTGATCAATGAGAAACCCTACGTGGAGTCGAGGTTTTTCCAGCGCCTGAAGGGCACATACCGCCGAATGCTCGAACGGGCCTTGAAATCCAAAAAGGTGGTGTTTGCCGCCGTGGCGGTTCTGGCCGTGCTGGCGCTTTCCAACCTTTGGAAAATCGGCACCGAGTTTATTCCGGTGCTCGAAGAGGGCTCGGTGATGGCCACGGTGAATATGGCCCCGTCCATTGCGCTGGCTGAAGCCGAAAAAACCATCGGCCGGCTGACTCGCGAAATCCTGGAGATCGACGGCGTCGATGAGGTGATCGCGCGGATCGGCCGTCCCGAAGCGGGCAGTCATCCCCATCCCGTCAACTTTTCCGAGCTGCATATTGAGCTGAAACCGGGAGCCGATAAGCCGACGCTGGTTGCCGAGCTGCGCCGCCGGCTCGATGCGTTCCCCGGCATTCAAATGAATATTTCGCAGCCCATTCAGAACCAGTTCGATGAACTGCTTTCCGGGGTGAAGGCCCAGCTGGCCATCAAGGTGTACGGGGAGGATCTGGAGCAGGTCCGCGCCCTGGCCGGGCAGATCGGGCATGCCATTGAAGGGGTGGACGGACTGGTCGACCTCTCCGTCGAGCAGAGCTATGGCCAGCCGCAGGTCAAGGTGGTTCTCGACCACGAGGCGCTGGTGCGCTACGGCGTGCCGGGCGAAACCGTTCTCGAACAGGTTGAAACCGCGGTCGGCGGTCGCGTCATTGATACGCTGTATAAAAACACGCGCCGCTACGGCATTCACGTCCGCTACGCCCCCGAGTTCCGTTCCACACCCGAAGATCTGGCGCAGCTGTTCATCCGCTCGGCGGACGGGGCGCTGCTGCGGCTCGACCAGCTCGCGACCCTTGAGCTGGCCGACGGCCCGCTGCAGATCAACCGCGAGCACAACCAGCGCCGCTGGATTGTTCAGGGCAACATTCAGGGCCGGGCGCTGAGCCAGGTGGTGGCGGACATTCAATCGGTCGTCTCCGGGACGGTCGAGCTGCCGGACGGGGTGTTTATTGAATATGGCGGGCAGTTTGAGCAGCAGCGGAGCGCCCAGAAGCGGCTGGCTGTGATTGTGCCGGTTGTGATTGCGTCGATTTTCATCCTGCTGTGGATTGCCTATCACCGCGTGCGCTATGCGGCGATGATTCTGCTCAATGTGCCGCTTGCACTCATCGGCGGAGTCATCGGGCTGCGCGTGACCGGGCAGTACCTGTCGGTGCCGGCCTCCATCGGGTTTATTGCGCTGTTCGGCATCGCCATGCAGGACGCCATGGTGCTGCTGTCCGATTTCAACGATCTGCGCAGGCAGGGGCAGGGCGTTCACGCCGCCGTGCTCAACGGCAGCCTGATCCGCTTCCGGCCGGTCATTATGACCACGCTGACGACCCTGCTCGGGCTGCTGCCGCTGCTGCTGTCGCACGGTGCCGGCGCCGAGGTGCAGCGCCCGCTGGCCGCGGTTGTCGTTTTCGGGCTGTTCACCTCCACCTTCCTGACCCTGTTTGTGCTGCCGTCCGTTTATGAGGCCGTCGAGCGGCGGCTGGACACCTGAAGTCCTCTTTTTTACGAAAAAAATCGAGTCTTTCAGATTTTTTTCTGGGATGGGCCCTGCCGGCCGCATATAACTGGAGCAGTGCGGAGCACTTTATGAGAAACAATAGAAAAGGGAATCAGTAGTATGAATACAGTCGGTTTGATCCTCGGTGGCGGAGCAGGAACCCGTTTGCAACCTCTCACTCAGGATCGCGCCAAGCCCGCTGTTCCCATCGCCGGCAAGTATCGGCTGGTCGATATTCCCATCAGCAACTGCATCAACAGCGGGATCCGCTCCATCTATCTGCTGACCCAGTTCAACAGCATGTCGCTGCATCGGCATATTCAGTCGACCTATATCTTTGATCAGTTTTCGAAGGGCTACGTCCGGATGCTGGCTGCGGAACAGACTCCCACGTCGGACGGGTGGTTCCAGGGAACCGCGGATGCGGTTCGCCAGTCGATGAAGCATTACCTGGCCAGTGAGCCCGATCTGGTGGTGATCCTTTCCGGCGATCAGCTTTACCGGATGGATTTTACGAAAGTGATTGAGGAGCATGTTGAGCGCGGAGCGGATGTGACGATCTGCACCAAGCCGGTTCCGCGCAACGAAGCCGGTTCGCTGGGCATTATGCATGTGGATGATAAAAACCGCATTGTCGAGTTTGCGGAAAAGCCGGGCGACAGCCCGGCGCTGGATGCATTGCGTGCGCCGATGTATAAGGAGGAGCGTTATCTGGCAAGCATGGGGATTTATATTTTCAACACGCAGGTGCTGACGGAGCTCCTTTGTTCCAACGACGACACCGATTTCGGAAAAAACATCATTCCGGCCGCCATTCATGAAAAAAATGTGTACAGCCATATTTTTGAAGGCTACTGGAAGGATATCGGAACCATCGGCATGTTCCACGAAGCCAATCTGGCGCTGACCGATCTGATTCCCGAGTTCACTTTTTACGATGCGTATGCTCCGATCTATACGCATATGCGCTATCTGCCGCCGTCAAAAATCAACTGCTGCGACCTGAACCGCTGCCTGCTGTCCGACGGCTGTATCGTGTCGGGCCACCGTATCCTGCACTCCGTGGTGGGCACCCGCGCGGTCATCGGCGAGGGCACGGTCATCGAACATTCCGTGATTATGGGCGCCGACTATTTTGAACAGGAAAGAGCCCTGCTGAAAAAAGCGCCCGGCACCCCCGCGCTGGGGATCGGCAAGGACTGTTTCATCAAAAACGCCATTATCGACAAGAACGTGCGCATCGGCGACAGTGTCTACATCTCGCCGGACGGAAAAGCCGATGGGGACCAAACGGATGACTATCTCGTGCGCGACGGGGTCATTGTGATCCCCAAAAGCACAGTGATCCCGTCCGGAACCCGGCTCTAAAGCGCCTGCGAGTAGAACGGATACCCGGCTGCTTCGCGGCCGGGTTTTTTCTTTTTCCAGCGCTTGTACATCCACAGCCAGTGTTCCGGATGACGCAGGATTTCCTGCTCCGTGGCCGCGTTGATCTGTTCGGTCAGCTGCCGGATGGATTCCTCGCTGACCGTTTCCGGCGGGGCAAAGCGCGCAGTGACATATACCAGATAGCGGCCGCCCGGCTGCGGGCGGGCGAAGCCGAGCAGCACTTCCGTTTGAGTGCGTGCGGACAGCATGGCGGGAGCGGAGGTCACCGGCGCCGGCAGTCCAAAGCAGTCAATCCAGATGCCGCCCTCTTCCTCTTTCGTGTTCTGATCGGCCAGAAAAGCGGTTTTTCCGCCCTGGCGCAGCACTTTGATCAGCTTGCGCAGGGCCCCCGCGCGCGGGATGATTTTCTGGCCGGTCGCCTCGCGGGCGCGGATAAAGTATTTATCAGCGGTTTTGTTTTTCACCGGGGCGGCGATGCTGTGAATCGGGAAGCCTTTCAGGGCGGTGGTCTGTCCCAGAATCTCCCAGTTGCCGAAGTGGGCCGTCATGCAGATCTGCGCTTTCTGCTGGAAGAAGACCTGTAAGGTCTCGTCGATCGTTGTGTAGTGCCCGAGCCGGCGGGCCGAATCGCGGGCGAACCAGAAGGTGTCCAGAATCGTGCGCGCCATCGTCACAAACGAGGCCCGCAGGATTTTTTTCTTTTCCGCCGCGCTTTTCGATTCGCCGAACACGGCATCCAGATTGGCCAGCCCGACGCGGCGGCCGCGGCGGTCGAGCAGGCAGCCGAGCCGTCCGCCGCTTTCGGCCAGCAGCAGGACCCCGCGGCGGGGCAGGCGCGGAATCAGCGCCAGTGCCGCATGAACAGCCGCGGCTTCAAACGGGGTGCGGATTTTCCTGTGGAGTTTTGGCATAATGTCTGTTTTCAGTTCTCGCGCAAAACATCAGCTGAAAATCACGGTGCGGTTTTTATAGACCAGCACCCGGTTCTGCAGGTGCGCCCAGACCGCGCGCGACAGCACCAGTTTCTCCAGGTCGCGCCCTTTGCGGATCAGGCTGTCCACTGAATCCTTGTGCGTCACCCGCATCACTTCCTGCTCAATGATCGGCCCCTCATCGAGGTCGCTGGTCACATAATGACTGGTTGCACCCACGATTTTCACGCCGCGCTGGTGGGCGGAGTGATAGGGCTTGGCGCCCACAAATGCCGGCAGGAAGGAGTGATGGATATTGATGATGCGGTTGGGAAAGTGGGCGCAGAAATCGTCGGAAAGAATCTGCATGTAGCGTGCGAGGACGATCAGGTCGATGCTGTACTCGCGCAGCAGATCGAGCGTGGCGGCCTCCTGCTCGGCTTTGTTCTCTTTGGTGACCCGGATCAGCCGGTAGTCAATGCCGTACATGCTGGCCAGCGGCTCCAGGTCCGGATGGTTGCTCACGATCAGCGGAATGTCCGCGTTGCTTTCCCCCGCGTGCCAGCGCGCCAGCAGGTCGTGAATGCAGTGGGGGAATTTGGAGACAAAAATCGCCATGCGCGGGCGGTAGTCCGAAAAATGCAGCTCATACTTCATGTTCAGCCGGTCGGCGATCAGGCTGAATTTTTCACTGATCTGGTCGCGCGGCAGGGCGAATCCGGTCAGTTCCCACTCCACGCGCATAAAGAAGACGTTTTCCCCGGTATCGGTATGCTGCTCGAGCTCGGTGATGTTGCCGTTGTGGCGCATCAGAAAATCCGTTACGGCGCAGACAATTCCCTGCCGGTCCGGACAGGAGATCAGTAGAATGGCAGATGCATCTTTTTTCACAGGTCGCTTCCTTCCTTACAAATTGACCGCAAACTTTATCGACAACTGTCCCAAACACCAATAGGTTTTTGCGCATGAAAAATACAATCACCTCTCTGCTCAGTCTGATTGCGGCAATGGTTCTTGCGGCTGGATGTTCCGGTCCTGAGGAAGCCCCGCCGCAGGAAACAATCCAACCGGAACCCGTAAAGGAAACAACAACCATGATCCTAATGAAAACCTCCAAAGGGGACATCAAGCTCGAACTCGATGCCGAAAAGGCCCCCAACACCGTCGCCAACTTCCTCAAATACGTCGAAAGCGGCCACTACAACGGAACCATCTTCCATCGCGTCATTTCCAATTTCATGATCCAGGGCGGCGGGTTCACTGCCGACATGAAGCAGAAACCCGCGCCGCACACCGTCGACAACGAAGCCAGCAACGGCCTCAAAAACGACCTGGGCACCATCGCCATGGCCCGCACCTCCGACCCGCACAGCGCCGGCGCGCAGTTCTTCATCAACACCAAAAACAACGACTTCCTCAACTTCCGCTCCCCGACGCAGCAGGGCTGGGGCTACTGCGTTTTCGGCAAGGTGGTTGAAGGCATGGACGTCGTCAAAGCCATTGACGGCGTTGCCACCGCCAATGCCGGCGGACACGGCGATGTGCCGCGCGAGCCGATCACCATCACCGACGTTCAAATCATCGACTGATGAGTCGAACTGAGATCCTGAATTCCACTCTCTACGCGCGAAACAATTTGTTTAGAGTTTGGAATTCAGAGCCTGGGATTTATGAGCGTTGAGCGAATAGAGCGCATCTTCGACTCCGGCTTTCGGGCGGTGCTGGTCACCGCCGGCGGCGGAAGCGGTGCGCTCCACGCACTGCTCAGCACACCCGGCGCATCGCGCTTCGTCGCCGATGCCCGGGTTCCTTACTCCCCGGAAGCGCTCGCCGACTTCCTCGGCGAAGCCCCCGGACAGTCCGTTTCTCCCGCAACCGCCCGGGCACTCGCAGAAAAAGCGTTTTTCCAATGTTTGGAAATTTTGGACGGAAAAGTTCCAGGCATTGGAATTTCATGCACCGCCGCCCTGGCAACCGACCGCGAACGCCGCGGCGACGACCGCGCCTTCATCTGCATCAAAACCGAGGCGTCCGAAAAACTCTACGCGCTTTACTTCTCAAAGGCCACCCGCGCCGAACAGGAAGCCCTTTTGAGCGGCTGGCTGCTCACCCTGATCGCGCAGGCCGTCGGCGCGGAGCGCGGCCTGATGCTTCCGGGCTCCTTCAACCCGGCTCACAAAGGGCATTTCGGCATGCTTCAAGCCGCCGAACAGCTCACCGGCCTGCGCGGGATCTTTGAACTCTCCGCCGCCAATGTCGACAAGCCGGACATTCCGGAAGAGGAGATCCTGCGGCGCGCCGCGCAACTCCGCGACAGTCCCGTGGCGCTGACCCGCGCCGCGCGCTTCACGCAGAAGGCGACGCTCTTCCCCGGCACCACCTTTGTGCTCGGCCACGACACCGCTGTGCGACTCATCGACTATGCCGAAGGCGGTGAATGGGATCTTTTCCAAACCTTGGAAACCTCCTTCCTCGTCGCCGGCAGAATTTTCCAGCCTTTGGAAAACGAGGCGGTCCTTGAGACGCGAAGCGCTGCGTCCCGGCGCAGTCGGTTCCAGGGGTTGGAAACCCTGGAGCTGCCTTCCGGATTTGAGTCGCTGTTTGAATCCATTCCCGAATCCGTTTTCCGGGAGGATATTTCCTCCACTGAACTGAGAAAGAGAGTTTATACGAATTGAATTTACTTTCGTGTGGTTCGTGTATTTTGTGGTTCAGTCAATTATGAAATTTCACCGCACAAAAATGCTGATCGGCGACGAGGCGCTGGCGCGCCTGACGCAGGCCCGTGTGATTCTGTTCGGCGTGGGCGGGGTCGGCAGCTGGTGCGCCGAGGCGCTGATCCGCTCCGGGCTCGGGCGGCTGACGCTGGTGGACAACGACACGGTCTGCGAAACCAATATCAACCGCCAGATGCAGGCCACCTCCAAAACCATAGGACAGCTCAAAGTGGAGGCGCTGAAGGCCCGCCTGCTCGAAATACACCCCGACGCGCAGATTGAAACGATGCCGATCGCCTACAACCGCGATACGCGCGAGGGATTCGATTTCACGCAATACGACTATGTGATCGATGCGATTGACAGCCTGTCGCACAAGGTCAACCTGATCGCCGCGGCCATGGCCGCGCGCACCCCGCTGTTTTCCGCCATGGGCGCGGCGTCAAAAATCGACCCGACGAGCATTCAGGTCGACTCCATCTGGAAGAGCAAGGGCTGCCGGCTGGCGCGCTTTGTGCGCAAGCGTCTGCGCAAGCGCGGCGCAGACGGCGACTGCCTGTGTGTCTACTCGCCCGAGCGTTTTTCGCTGTTCGGTTCGGTTGAGGAACCGGATGAGTCCGACACCGATGCATGGAGCGAAACCAAGGCGCAGATCAACGGATCAATGGTGCACATGACCGGCGCCTTCGGCTTCCACCTCGCCGGACTGGTTGTGCAGGACCTCGTCCGCAAAACGCCGGACCAGTAAAAGCCGCTGAGCCGCAGTGCGCTATTTGTGCTTGCGGCGCTTTTTCGGGTTGGGGCCGTATTTTCCCCTGCCGGTGAAGGAGACCGTGTTCTTTTTGCCTTTTTTGCTGCGCGGCGGTCCGCCTTTTTTCCTGGAGGTGATCTGCTCCTGCCCGGCAATCTGGAAGTCGACAAAATTGCGCGCGATGTCCACCTTGACCAGCCTCACTTCGATTTCATCGCCGATCTGGAAGGCTTTGCCCCAGCGGGTGCCGGTGGCTTTGGTTTTCATGGCGTTGAGCTCGTAGCGGTCGTCGGTGATTGATGAAAAGGCGACCAGTCCGCGCTGGAGCGTGTCGGTCAGTTCAATCAGCAGCCCCTTGCCGAGCACCTTGACCACGCAGGCTTTGAAGGGGCCGGTTTCGCCTTTGGCGAGCAGGTCGCGGTAATATTCGGCGCGCCGCAGCGCAATGCTTTCCTTTTCGGCCGCGTCGGCCTCGATTTCGGTGCGGCTGCACTGCGCCGCGATCGCCGTCAGGTCGTCCGGCCGGTAGGGCTGTTTCTTTTTCTGTTCCAGCGCGGTCAGCAGGCGGTGAATGACGAGGTCGGGGTAGCGGCGGATCGGCGAGGTGAAATGGACGTAGTCGTCGAAGGCAAGGCCGAAGTGTTCGGAGTCCTCGGCGCTGTAGCAGGCCCGCTTGAGATTGGTGAGGATCGCCAGGTTGGCCGAGTATTCCACCGGCAGGCCGGCGACCTTTTCGAGCACCGCGTTGATGTCGCTGCTGGTTTGGGGCAGGGCGTCGATGCCGAGCGCCTGCAGCTCCGCGCCCATCTGCGCCCACTGGTCCTCGTCGGGCGCTTCGTGGATGCGGTGGAGAGCCGGCCATTCGGCTTCTTTGAGCTTGCGCGCCACCGCCACATTGGCGAGCAGCATGCACTCTTCAATGAGCTGGTAGGCCTCTTTGGCTTCGCCTTTTTTGATGGAGGCGACCTTGCCGTCGGCCCCGAGCAGGCATTTGATCTGCGGGGTGGTGAGCTCGAGTGAACCGGCGGCGGTCCGTTTGCTGCGCAGCATGCGCACCAGCGGGCGCAGCTCCTTGAGCGCCTCAATCACCGCCGCCGGAGCCTCCGGGATTTCGCCGCCGTCAAAGAGGGCCTGCACCTGCTCGTAGTTGAGGCGGGCATTGGAATGAATGATGGAGCGGCAGGTGCGCGCCTCCAGCATATCGCCGTGTTCATCGATTGTGATTTCCACCGTGTGCGCCAGCCGGTCGACCTCCGGGTTCAGACTGCAGATCTTCGTCGTCAGCTCGGTCGGGATCATCATCACCACGCGGTCGACCAGATAAATACTGTTCCCGCGGTGCAGCGCCTCGTTGTCGATCAGCGAGCCTTTCGGCACAAAATGCGCCACGTCGGCGATGTGCACCGACAGCTTCCAGCCGTCGGGAACTTTTTCGATGGAGACCGCGTCGTCGAAATCGCGGGCGGTTTCGGGGTCGATCGTAAAGGTCAGCCGCTCGCGCAGGTCGGTGCGGCCCTCGTAATCCTCCGGTCGCAGTTCGTGCGGCACCTTGGCGGCTTCGGCGAGCACCTCTTCGGAAAAGTTCTGGGTGAAGCCGTGTGCGCGCAGGATGCACTGCATCTCCACGTTCGGATCGTCGCGGTGGCCGATATGTTCCACCACGGTGCCGAACAGCGGTTTAAAGGGGTCGTCCCACTCGTGCAGACGGATCACCACTTTGTGGTCGTCGGGAATCTCGCCGAGCTCCGCTTCGATGTCCGCCACACGCACATCGTGGCCGAGCCGCAGGTTGTCGGGAATCACATAGGCGTAGTAAGGCGTGCGCTTGAGCAGGCCGACCACTTCTTCGGTCTTGCGCTCCAGCACCTTCACCACGCGGCCCTCTGGGTTTTTAAAGGCGGGCCGTCCGCGCGGCGGTTTTTTGGCCGGCAGGCGTTCGATGGTCACGCGATCCTCATGCAGGGCGCACTTCAGGTCGTCGCGCGCGATGTAATAGTCTTCGCCGCCGCCGTCCGGGATGAAAATGCCGAAGCCTTTGTCCGTGACCTGCATTACGCCGGCCAGCGTCTCTTTCGTGTCCGGCAGGGCCCAGCGGTTTTTGCGCAGGCTGACGATTTTTCCGGCGGTTTCGAGATTGATCAGCGCCTGTCGCAGCTGATTGCGCTCCCGGCTGTCGATCCGCATCGCCTTGGCGAGATCGGGGCGGGAGAGGGGGCGGTAGTCCGGCGTCGCAAGGTGATCGAGGATCCGCTGCTGCAGGCCGGGTTTTTTTGATGAGTTCTCTTTCATAGGCCTGTAGCTTACACCTGCTTTAAACCCAATTGACAGAAGGAAACGATCCGTCTTCGCACGGGGCCGCGGGACGGCCGGTCAGCCGATGAAAGGTTTTGCCGGAGAGCACCGGGTTTGTCAGGATGGGCTTATGAATAATTTTCAGCGGATTGCGGTGATCGGGACGGGCGCGGTCGGCGGCTATTACGGCGGCCTGCTGCAGCGGGCCGGGCGGAATGTCCATTTTCTGCTGCACAGCGATTACGAGTATGTGAAAACTCACGGTCTGCGCATCGATTCGAAAGACGGTGATTTCCAGCTGCCGGACGTGCAGGCCTATGAGGATCCGGCGGCGATGCCGAAGTGTGATCTGGTGATGGTTGCGCTGAAGACGACGGCGAACCGCCTGCTGAACGGCATCCTGCCGCATGTGGTTGCCGACGACGGGCTCGTGCTGGTGCTGCAGAACGGGCTGGGGCCGGATGAGGAGGCCGCGGCGGTTGTCGGGGCGGACCGTGTGATCGGCGGACTCTGCTTTCTCTGTTCGAACAAGGTGGGACCGGGCCATATCCGGCACCTGGATTACGGACTCATTACGCTGGGTGAATACCGCGCCGACGGGTCGGCAGGCGGGATGACCGCGCGGCTTCAGGAACTCGGCGCACTGCTGGAGTCGGCCGGAATTCCCATCCGGATCGAGCAGGACCTGCTGCTGGCCCGCTGGAAAAAACTGGTCTGGAACATCCCCTTTAACGGCCTGTCGGTTGTGAAAAACTGCCTGACCGATCAGCTGATGAGCCGTCCGGAAACCCGGGCGCTGTGCCGCGCAATGATGGAGGAGGTCGCCACTGCCGCCGCGGCCTGCGCGCGCCCGATCGAGCCGGCCTTTATAGACAGGATGCTGGCGGACACCGAAGCGATGGAGCCGTATGCCCCGAGCATGAAGCTGGATTATGACAACGGGCGACCGCTGGAGCTGGCGGCGATATACGGCAATCCGCTGCGCGCAGCGCAGGCCCGGGGCCTCGCCATGCCGGAAACAAACAGGCTGTACCAGCAGCTTCAGGCCTTATCCGCGTAACTGCGCGGATCAGCTCTTCGCTGAAAAACAGGCACGTGCATCGATCCGGGATTTTGCCGGCATGATTCTGTGAATGCTCGCGCCTCTTTGCGGCGAATTCATCTGCTCCTAACGAAGGGCTAATCATTCTCTAACAATTGATCTGCATTCTCGGGCTCATGAATTCAGCAATTCAAATGCCGAAGCGCAGTCTGGTGATGAATAAGAGCACCGGCCGTCTTCGTCAGTTCGGGGCGATGCTTGGGCAGGGGTTTCTCTTTGCGGTGACATCGCTGTCGACGCTGACGGTGTTTTTCATTTTTTACTTCATCGCCAAAGATGCCTTTCCCTTTTTCAGGCTGGAGGGGGTTCGCGAGTTTTTCACCTCGACGCATTGGTATCCGTCCGGCCATCCGGCGGAGTTCGGGGCCCGGGCCATATTTTTCGGAACCGGACTGGTGACCCTCGGCGCGGTGCTGGTCGCCGTCCCGCTGGGCGTATCGGCGGCGGTTTGCCTGAGCGATGTGCTGCCGTTCAATGCGCGCCAGATTGTGAAGCCGGTGATCGAAATCCTGGCCGCGATCCCTTCGGTGGCCTACGGGTTCTTTGCGCTGGTGGTGTTTGCGCCGCTGCTGCAGAACCACGGCGGCGCGGTGCTGTCGACCGGCATGTGGCTGATCTGCGCACCGGTTCTGGCGCTGCTGGCGGTTGTGATGGGCGATCTGATTGCCGAGCGCTTCGCCGACCCGGGCCGCCGCCGCGCGGCGCGCACCGCATCGGTCCTTCTGCTGGGAGGCGCGGGGCTGACGGGTCTGGTTCTGCTGGGAAACCATCTGAGTTCAATTGTGATTATAAGCGGCGCGAATGCGCTCAACGTTTCGATCATCCTCGGGATTATGGCGCTGCCGACCATTGTGAGTGTTTCGGAGGATGCGCTTCAGGCGGCGGGCCGCGATCTGCGCGAGGGCAGCTGCGCCCTGGGCGCCACGCGCGCCGAAACCATTATCAAAACCGTTATTCCCGCCTCGATCAGCGGGATTCTGGCCGCGGTGATTCTCGGGGTCATGCGTGCCGTCGGCGAGACGATGGTGGTCTGGATGGCCTCCGGCAATGCCGCGCGCATTCCGGAGCCGTGGTTCAACATGCTCGAACCCGTCCGCACGCTGACCGCCACCATCGCCGGCGACATGGGCGAGGCCGATCATGTGACCGGCTCGTCCCGGTTTCACGTCCTGTTTGCCATGGCGTTCTGCCTGCTCGCCTTTTCGTTCATCATGAACCTCGTCAGCGAAGGCATTGTGCGCCGCTCGCGCAGGAAGCTGGGAAAGTAAGGGAGCAGGGGAGTGAAGGAGTATGGGAATGAATAAAAATATATTCATTGGAAAATCAGGATTGCGGGCTGTTGGGATATTTACCCGACACTGCCATACTCCCGTACTCCATTACGCCCTTACTCCCATACTCCAGGACCCCGCATTCCGGAGGAGCGCCTGATGCGACTTGAGACCCGCAGGCTGCTCGATCGCGCATTTTCCGGAACCGGGGTAATCGCCATCGGCGTGATGGCGCTGGCCCTGGTGGTGATCCTGACGCCCATTATTTTGAAAGGGTCCGGCGCGTTTGTTTTCCGGGCCACCATCGAGCACCGCAAGGTGATGTTCGACCAGTGGGGCCGCGGCCGCCCCGACCGGCTGAAACAGGCCGTTGAAGAAGCCGCCGCCGCCCGCCAGCCGCTTTACGACATGCTCGCGGCCTTTGACGCAGAGCTCGATGCGATGCCGCGCGCCGACCGCCGGCCCTATAAAACCCCGCTGAGGGAGCTGAACAATGCGCTGGAGGAGCTGCTCGGCCCGGCACCCGGGCAGCGCACGCCGGTGCTGATTCGCCAGCAGTACGGCGCGACCCGCTGGGACCGCGCCCAGGTGAAGCTCGACGAGGTGCTCTTTGCCGAGGAGTGGGACTATTCCAATCCGGACGCACTCGGCGTGCTGATCAAAACACCCCGGGCGGAGCAGTTTAAAGGGACTGCGATCGAGCCGCTGTTCAGCTGTCTGCAGGAAAACATCCGGGAGATCCTGCGGCCGCACTGGACCTTTTACTGGCAGTTCCTGTTCGACACCTCCAGGGATTCCCATATCTTCGGCGGCATCGGCCCCGAGGTGCTGGGCACCATCTACCTGACCCTCGGCGCGATGATTTTCGCGATTCCGATGGGTGTGATTGCCGCGATCTACCTGTGTGAGTATGCCCGCGAAGGCCGTGTGATCAGCTTCCTGAGAATTTGCATCAGCACGCTGGCCGGGGTGCCGAGCATTGTGTTCGGCCTGTTCGGCCTGGCGTTCTTTCTGAACACAATCCACGTCTCCGGTTCCAAGAGCGTGCTGGCCGGGTCGCTGACACTGTCGCTGCTGATTCTGCCGACCGTGATCCGCGCTTCGGAGGAGGCGATTCTGGCTGTTCCAAAGACATATAAAGAAGCCGCGCTGAGCCTGGGGGCCGGCCGCTGGCACACGGTGCTGACGGTGATCCTGCCGGCCGCGCTGCCGGGGATTCTGACCGGAACCGTTATCAGCATGGGCCGCGCCGCCGGCGAAACCGCGCCGATCATTTTCACCGCCGCGGTCAGCGTGGGGCGTCCGCTGCTGCCGAGCCAGGTTCTCTCGCAGCCGAGCCCGGCGCTGCCGTGGAATATCTACAACCTCTGCACGGAACATGAAGCGGTGGATGAAATCCGTCATGTTCAGTACGGAATGGTTTTTACGCTGGTGGCCGTGGTGCTGCTGCTCAATGTGTTCGCCATTGTCATGCGCGCACGGATTTCCAAAAAGCTCAGAGGGTAGGAAGATGACGTCCGGGAATATTGGAGTCAGGGAGTGTTGGTGTTCTGGACAGCCGGACCGTCGTCGGGATGATTTTTTCTGCAGAGGTTCCTTATTTATCGCTTCGTTTCTCCATCAACCCGGTACTCCATCAATCCAGTAATCCACAGGAGTTGTATATGACTGAAACAATTAAAATGAAACAGGCGGCCCGTTTTGCGGAGACCGGAGAAATCGGGGATTACACCGCGCTGCCGGCTCATGTGAACGCCGAGGAGTTCTCTGTTTTTTACGGAAGCTTCGAGGCCGTCAAGCAGGTCAGCTGCAGCTTTCCGGAAGGGCTGGTCACCGCCATGATCGGACCCAGCGGGTGCGGAAAAAGCACGTTGCTGCGCGCCATCAACCGCATGAACGACCTGATTCCCTCCTGCCGGGCCGGCGGCAGTTTGGTTTTTGACGGGGAGGATATCTACCGCAAAGACATTGATGTGGTGTCTCTGCGCATGCGCGTCGGCATGGTGTTCCAGAAGCCGAATGTGTTCCCGAAATCCATCTACGACAACATCGCCTACGGTCCGCGCCTGCAGGGGATCAAGAGGCGCAGTCAGCTCGATGAAATTGTGGAGTCGAGCCTGCGCCAGGCCGCCATCTGGGACGAGGTGAAAGACCGGCTCGCCACCAATGCGCTCGACATGTCCGGCGGTCAGCAGCAGCGCCTTTGCCTGGCGCGCGCCCTGGCGGTCAAGCCCGAAATTCTGCTGATGGACGAGCCGACCTCGGCGCTGGATCCCAAGGCAACCGCGAAGATTGAAGACCTGATCGGCGAACTGCGCGGCCGCTACACCATCATTATCGTGACGCACAATATGCAGCAGGCCGCGCGGGTCTCTGATTTGACGGCGTTCATGTATGAGGGGACGCTGGTGGAGTTCGGCGCGACACGCCGGCTTTTCACCCGCCCGGAACAGAAACAGACGGAAGATTACATCACAGGACGGTTTGGATAGAATATGAAGCACGAATTCAGCCGACAAAGGAGGAGACGATGAGTCAGGTGTTTATGCATGAAATCGAGAAGCTCAAGAAGAAGATCCTGAGTCTCAGTGCGCTGGTGGAGGAAAACCTGATTCAGGCGGTCAGCGCGCTGAACACCCGCGACGCGTCCCTGGCTCAGCAGGTTATTGAGAGTGATGCGGAAATCGACCGGCAGGAGGTCGAAGTCGAGGAGGAAGGGTTGAAGATCCTGGCGCTGTATCAGCCGGTCGCCATGGATCTGCGTTTTCTGACCACCGTGATCAAAATCAACAACGACCTGGAACGCATCGGCGATCTGGCGGCAAATATCGCCGGACGGGCGTGCAGCATGTGCAGGGAGCCCGCGCTGCCCGTCCCCGAGGAACTTCAGGATGCCGCCATCAAGGCGCGCGATATGGTTCGCAACAGCCTGACCGCGTTTGTCAATCTGGATGCGCAGCTGGCGGCTGAGGTCTGTCAGGCCGATGATGCGGTCGATCGGCTGTGCAGGCAGGTGATCAAATTCGTCGTTGCCGCCGGACAGAAAAATCCGGAACATTTGAACTTTTACATCACCATGCTGATGGCATCGCGCAATGTGGAACGGGTGGGGGATCATGCGACCAATATCGCGGAAGATGTAATCTATCTGGTAAAAGGCGCAATCGTCCGGCACAACCCGACCGCTGACGCGGAATGCGCCGGTTGAAATCGGTTGTCTGCATATGGCCGCTGCGCTACGTTGCTTTTATTTGAACAGGAAAACCCATGAGTATTTCGCGCCCGAAAATTCTGATTGTTGAGGATGAAGAGGATATCCGCGAACTGGTTCGCTATAACCTGAACCGTGAACGCTTTGACGTGCTGGAAGCCGGATCCGGCGAGGAGGGGCTGGCCAGTGTGTTGAAAAACAGGCCGGATTTGATTCTGCTTGATCTGATGCTGCCGGGAAAAGACGGCATGCAAATCTGCCGCGAGCTGAAGCGGTCTGAACTGTCCTGTTCCATTCCGGTTGTGATGATGACCGCGCGCGGCGAAGAAAGCGACATCGTCGCCGGCCTGGAGCTGGGTGCCGAGGATTACATCGTGAAGCCCTTCAGTCCCAAGGTGCTGGTCGCCCGGGTCAAGGCGGTGCTTCGCCGTCAAACCGCCCCGCCGCCGGCACAGGATGATGTGCTGGCCGTTTGCGACCTGGTGATTCACCCCGGCCGCCATGAGGTCACTCTGAATGACCGTCCGGTAGTGCTGACCGCTTCCGAGTTCGCGATTCTTCATTTTCTGGCGCGCCGCCCCGGCTGGGTGTTCACCCGCTATCAGATTGTGGATGCGGTTCACGGAGAAGACTATCCGGTGACCGAGCGCTCGGTCGATGTCCAGATTGTCGGGCTGCGCAAAAAACTGAAAAAGGCCGGCGAGTATATTGAAACCGTCCGGGGGATCGGCTACCGGTTCCGGGATATGGACTAATGGAGCAACAGACGGATGGAGTGCGGTGAACAGGGGGCAGGATGAGCCGGATTCAAGAATCCATTGCTCCTGGACTCCGACATTCCAATCCTGAAAGGATTTTCCCTCATGCAGGCAAGACGCATCTTCTGGAAACTGTACCCGAGCTATCTGATCGTTACGCTGCTGGCGCTGACCGCGGTGTATCTTTTCTCCTCGGCGGCCATCACCCGCTTTCACGAAAATCAGACCGCCATGCATCTCGACGAGCAGGCGCTCTTTATTGAGGAAACGGCCCGCACCCTGTTCGCGTCCGGCAATCTGGCCGGCCTGCGGAACCTCACGGAGGTTTACGGCGACAAAACCGCGGCGCGCATCACGCTCATCACTCCGAACGGAACCGTGGCCGGGGATTCAGAGAAATCTTCCCTGGAAATGGGCAATCACCTCAGCCGCCCGGAAGTTCAACAGGCATTGAGCGGTCACACCGGGCAGTCCATGCGCTACAGCAACACGCTGCGAAAAAAAATGATGTATGTGGCCGTGCCGGTCCTGGCGGACGGCCGGGTGATCGGCGTCGTGCGCACGGCCCTGCCGCTGTCCGAAATCGACCAGGTCATCGGTGCTGTGCAGCAGCGCATTATTTTTGGCGGCCTGGTCATTCTCCTGCTGGCGGCGGTCTTCAGCCTGATCGTTTCCCGCCGCATTTCGCGTCCGCTCGAACGCATCCAGCGCGGCGCCGAGCGCTTTGCGCAGGGCGACTTTTCCCGGCGGCTTAACACCATCGGCTCTGCCGAAATCAATGCACTGGCTGGAACCATGAATCAGATGGCGGAGCAGCTCGAGGACCGTCTTCAAACACTGACCAGCGAACGCAACCAGCGTGAAGCCGTTCTCTCCAGCATGGTGGAAGGGGTTCTGGCGGTGAACACCGACGGCCACATCATCAGCCTGAATAAAGCCGCCGCCCGGTTTTTTAATGTGTTTCAGGCGGAGACCGCCGCAGGGCGCAGCATCGAGGAGGTCTTTCGCCATGTGAAGCTGCAGCGCTTTATCAGCGAAGTGCTTGAAGGTCAGGAAACCCGCGAGTGCGAAATCGCGGTGCCGGGAGGGGATACCTGTTATCTGCAGACGCGCGGAACCAACCTGTTCGGCGTGCAGGGCGAACGCATCGGCGCGGTCGTCGTGTTTAACGACGTGTCCCGCCTGCGACGTCTTGAGAATGTGCGCCGCGAGTTCGTCGCCAATGTGTCGCATGAGCTGAAAACTCCGATTACCTCTATTAAGGGATTCGTCGAAACGCTGATGGACGGCGCCATGCACGATCCGGCCGAAGCCGACCGGTTCCTGCGCATCGTCTCCAGGCATGCCGACCGGCTCAATGCCATTATTGACGATCTGCTGACCCTGTCCCGGCTGGAACAGGACGGCGGGAAGGGCATGGAGCTGCAGCCCGCCGGGCTGTGCGGCCTGATGCAGTCCGCTGTTGAAGTCTGCGCCCGGCGTGCGGCCGATAAAAACATTGCCATTCAGGTCGACTGTCCGGAAAACATTTCCGCGGTCGTCAATCCGCCGCTTATCGAGCAGGCGCTGATCAACCTCATCGGCAATGCGGTTAAATACAGCCAGCCGGGAAAAACCGTCAGCGTCAGCGCCGCGGCGGAGCCGCGCGCTGTGGTGCTGACCGTCCGGGACGAAGGCTACGGAATTGAGCCGGAGCATCTGGACCGGCTGTTTGAGCGCTTCTATCGCGTCGACAAGGGACGCAGCCGCCAGGAGGGCGGAACCGGGCTCGGGCTGGCGATTGTCAAGCATATCGCGCAGGCGCATGGCGGCAGCGTATCGGTCTGCAGCACCTTCGGCGAAGGATCCACCTTCTCCATCTGCCTTCCCTGCGCCGGCGCCAAAACCACACCTTGAAAGGTGTGGTTTGGCGGAGGAGAGCACAAGGATAATCATTCGCAGGAAAATCAGTCAGCCGGGGAGCAGCTCGTGGTCGAGCATGGTCTTTTCGTCGAAAATGAAGCGGCCGGTGAATTTTTTTCTCTCAATCAGGTGGGGCATCCAGACCCGGTCGTCTTCCCACATGTTGTGATACGGCAGCTCATCAATGCGGAACCAGACCGGAACCGCTTCATCGGTTTCCGTGGGTGTGCCTTTGAATTCGGAGGCAACAAACACCTCTCCGTGAATGCTGTGGCCGTCGACAAACTGGAACATCACCGTGCCGGCATGTTCGGGGTCGAGCGGCGTGATGCACAGCTCCTCCTGGATTTCGCGCACCGCGCACTCCAAAGGCGTTTCGCCCGGCTCCATGCGGCCGCCGGCCGCATTAAAGTAGCCTGCACCCAGCCCGCGCTTTTTTTCAATCATCAAAAACCGGTCGGCCTGACGAATAAACATGAGGGTCGCGCGCTCTTTCGGCTCCCAGCGGTTCCAGTCGATATCTCTTATTTTTTCCATCCCTCTCAATCCTCCGGAGGACACATCGCACCGCCGCCTGTTTCAATTCTCGCTGGCGGTCAGTCGCAGCGCCCGATGAATAAATACAGTGTGCGGGGTTCCGCTGCGCGTTGCAACACGTGTGTTGCGAAAGACGCGATGCGTATGCGTATCAAGTATTTTACTTGCCTCTTCAGGCTGCTTAATACATCATCGCTTTTTTTAAGAAAGAAAAACGGGGATATTCTGTGTTGAAGCCCGGTAAGCCATGCGGGTGGACCTGCTGATATTCGGATGCAGGGGGAATGAGATGGCCCCTTGAAGGGCGGCCCGAAAGAGGACTGTGCGAGGCGATAAAGCGTATGTCATACCAGATCGAGAAAAAAGACGGTTTTTACGAGGTGAACGTTTCGGGAGAAACGTCGAAGCAGGAGGTCATCGGGATCATCTGGGAACTCAGCCGCCTGGACAGGGGGAAACAGCTCCCGGACCTTTGGCTTATCTCCAGGGAGAGTCAGGTTCCCTTTGTGTATTTTGCCGACATCGCTGAGGCCGTCCGAAAGCTTCTTCCCCGCGGCTCTGCCGGGAACAAGTCGGCCATTGTCGCCGCCGACGCGCTCCACGAGGCGCAGCTCCAGATGTACAGTCAGGAGGCCTCCGTTCTGCCTTTTCCTGTACGGGTGTTCCGGTCGCGGGATGAAGCGGTCGAATGGATCAAAAGCCCGGGCTCCCCGCACATCGCGGACGAATTCGCGTGTGCGCGCATGGATCCGGTCCTGTGACAACGGCCGTTAAAAACGGCCTTGCAACCCATGCGTTAATACAGATCGATTTTTCCGAGGACCCCTTCGATGCCCCCGTTGTTCAGATCTTTTTTCCACTCCGGCTTCAGGCCGACTTTTTTGAGCAGCTTGCGGTCGCCGGTGTAGACAAAGGCGGTGCAGCCGGTGCAGCGCTGCTTCAGGAAATCGCCGAACTCCTTGGCCAGCAGCTCGGCCTTTTCGCGGTTGTCGAGCCGCACGCCGTAGGGCGGATTGACCACGATGGTTGAATGCTCGAGTTTTTCAATCGCATGAAAATCCTGCGCCCCGCACTCAAAGGCGTTTTTGCAGCCGGGCAGCCGGTTCAGGTTGCGGCGGGCGGCGCGTGCGGCATCCGGATCGATGTCGGAGGCGACCAGCAGGCCGGCGGGCAGGGGCCGCATGGCCGAATCCGCCTTTTCCTTCACTTTGTTCCAGGCATTGGAATCGAAGTCGGGCAGGAAGAAAAACCCCCACTTGTGGCGCAGGTATCCGGCGGGAATGCGGCAATAACTCATGGCGGCTTCGCAGAGCAGGGTTCCCGAGCCGCACATCGGATCGATCAGCGGGCGCTCGCCGTCCCATTCGGAGAGCCGGATGATGGCCGCGGCGAGCGTTTCCGCCATGGGGGCCTCGACGCGCGCGGTGCGGTAGCCCCGTTTGTGGAGAGACCCGCCGGAGGTGTCGATGCTGATGGTCGCGCGGTTGTCGCGCACGTACAGATGGATGCCGAGATCGGGATCCTGCACATCAACCGACGGGCGTTCTCCGGTTTTTTCGCGGAAGAAATCGCAGACGGCATCTTTCACCTTGAGAGCCGCATACTGAGAGTGCTTGAGCGACGGGGTGTTGGAGGTCACCGCATTCACCGCAAAGGTTTCGCGGGTGCTGATGAATTCGGACCAGTCGATTTTTTTGGCGGTTAAATGCAGGTACTTGTCGCTGTGGCAGTCGAAGGTGATCAGCGGTGCCAGCACGCGGATCAGCAGGCGGGAGGTGTAGTTGATGCGGTAAAGAGTTTCCGGGTCGGCCTTGAAGTGAAAGCCGCGGTAGTCCGGGCGGATGGCGCGCGCGCCGAGCTGCTGAAGCTCCGCCTCGGCCAGCTCCTCAAAGCCGCCGGCGATCTGGGCGAAATACTGATTGCGTTGCTGGTATGGGTACATATCGGTTTTTCTTGCTCTTACTCCTAATCTTAATCTTAATCAGCTGAGCGAATCCGATTACGATCAAGAGTGAGATTAGGATTAAGAAGGAACCGATGCGATACAAAATGACAATTGCCTACGACGGCACGAACTATGCGGGCTGGCAGGTTCAGCTGCGCCGGCGCACGGTCCAGGCGGAGATTGAGCGGGTGCTGGAGCAGTTGACGGGCGGAAAAATCCGCATACATCACTCCGGCCGCACCGATGCCGGGGTGCATGCCAAGGGGCAGGTGGCTCATTTCGATCTGGAAAAGCCGGTCGATCCGGGCCGTTTCCAAAACAGCCTCAATGCGCTGCTTCCCCCGGATGTGCGCATCATGAAGTTTCAAAAAGTGAGCGGGGATTTTCATGCCCGCTTCAGCGCGACCGGCAAGGAATACCGCTACTTCATCTGGAACGGACCGGCGGTGCCGCCCGAGCTGCGGCTGTACCGCCTGCACGAACGCCGGCGGCTCGACCTCGACGCCATGAAGGCCGCCGCCGACGCACTGGTCGGCGAACACGACTTTGCGGCCTTCACCGCCAACCCCAACCGCGAGATCGGCGGCACCGTCAAGACCGTCACAAAAATCAGCATCACCCGCTCACGCGAAGGGGACGTTCAGCTCCGTGTGGCGGGGAAGGGGTTTCTTTACAAAATGGTGCGCTCCATCGCCGGCTTCCTGCTGCGCGTCGGAACCGGCGAGCTGGACGCAGCGGATGCCGTGCGCTTTCTTCAGGCGGCCGGGCGCACCAACGAGGTCCCCACCGCCAAACCGCTCGGCCTGTTCCTCTGGAAGGTGGAGTATTGAGGGTGCTGTTGACATATTCATAATTTTTCATAAACTACCCATATGAAAACAACAATCGATATTGCTGACAATATTATGGAGCGATCCAGGCAGTTAGCCCGGTCCGAAAAGACAACCTTGCGCGATTTAGTTGAAGAGGGGCTTCTTCTGGTAATTGACCGGCGCACTCAGTCGAAACGGCCGAAAATCAAACCCGTCACCGTGAAAGGAAACGGGTTGACCGATGCCTTTGCCAAGGCATCCTGGAGCCAAATTCGCCAGGCGGCCTATGAAGGGCATGGCGGATGATTGCCGTAGATACCAATATCCTTGTGTATGCCCATCGGGAAGATTCTGAATTTCATCTCGAGGCGTTGAACGCGATGATGGAGCTGGCAGAGGGAAACCGCTTGTGGGGAATTCCATGGCCTTGCGTTCATGAGTTTATCTCTGTGGTTACCCATCCATCGATCTATAGCCCTCCCTCAAAAATAGAAATTGCCTTGGATGCCATTGAGGTCTGGATGGATACTCCGTTCTGCCAGTTAATAGGAGAAGGAAAGGGATATTTTCAGCGGCTGCGCGAATTCGCTCAGACGGGGAAAGTGCGTGGCCCGATGATTCATGATGCCCGCATTGCTGCAATCTGTCTTTACAACGGAGTGACAGAACTGTGGACGGCCGACCGCGACTTTTCGCGCTTCAAGCTTTTGAAAACAGTCAACCCGCTTGGCTGACCGCATGATTGGCTTATTTTGGCTGCTGCTGTCTGTTTTCCAATCATTGGAAACCCTGCTTTGCGATTGTCAAAAAGCGGGGTTCGGTTAAAGTGGCTTCATGAAAACATTAGGACTGATTGTACTGACGTGCCTGGCCCTCGCAACGGCTGGATGTAAGAAAAAAGAAGAGGCCCCGCCACCCGCGCCACCCGCAGCAGAGCAAACGGTTAAAGAGAACCTCAAAGAGGCCTCGCAAAATCTCAGCGAAGCCGCTGCTGATATCAAGGAAACGGCCGATGAAACCGCCCGTGAAGTCGGCGAAGCGGCCAAAGTTTTCGGCTCCCGGGTCGGCGAGGCGTTCAAAAAGGCGAAGCAGGATCTTTCCGAGTAGGGCTCCGGTGCTTTCACTCCACAACCGCAGATGAGTTATGATGTTGTTATTATTGGCGCCGGTGTGAGCGGAGTGCCCGCCGCGGCTGCGGCGGCGAGGGCCGGCGCCAGAACCCTGCTGCTGGAGAAAACCTGCCGGCTGGGCGGAACCATGGCAGACAGCCTGGGGTTTCCGGTGTGCGGGCTTTTTCAAAACGGTCCGCCAAGGCTTCTGAATCCCGGCCTGCCGGCGGAATGGCTGTCCGCGGTTACCGGTCGCATTCCCGATGCGGTGTTTGCGATGGGGAAGGTGACGGTCTGCCGCTGTCCACTGCCGCTTTTTCAGCAGATTTACCGCGGCTGGACACAGATGGATAATCTGACGGTCTGCTTCGGCGCGCAGAACATTGCTCCCGAAATGAACGCCAACCGCATTGAATCGGTCTCGTTTGACTGTCCCGACGGACCGCAGCGGCATTCGGTCGGGCAGGCGGTCGACTGTACCGGTTGCGGTGAAATCATATTGAAAAGCGGGGCGCAGCGGATTGTTCCAAAAAAATTGCCGCTGGCCGGGTTTTCGGTCCGGCTGTCCGGCGTCGGGCCGGATGAACTGCTTTCCGTGAAGGTGCCGTATGTTCTGTGCAAAGCGGCCGATGCCGGCGCGCTGCCTGCCAGTGCCGCGTGTACTGTTTTTTCGATGGAGGCGTCCGGCTCGGCCCTTTGTAAATTCAGCGTGCCGTCTGAGATGTCGCAGGCGGATGCGGAGGATGCGGCGCGGCGCGGCGTACAGCACCTGCAGCAAAACATTCCGGCATTTGAATCCGCGCAGGTCGTCGCGGTTTCACCGGCGGTCCTGCAGCGCGAGGGACCCCGGCTGAAGGGAGCGGCTGTTTTAACCGCCGACGATGTCCGCTCGGGACGGCACGTTGAGGATGCGGCGGCGCGCGGCTGCTGGCCGATGGAATACTGGGATCCGCGCACCGGTGTTCAGTACGACTACGTGCAGGATGCCTATGACATTCCGCTGCGCGCGCTGCGCTCGGTGAATATCGAAAACCTGTGGGCGGCCGGCCGCCTCGTTTCCGCCGACAGCGCCGCGCTCGCCTCGGTGCGGGTGATGGGCACTGCCATGGCCACCGGCGAAGCCGCCGGGCGGGCCGCCGCCAAGGAGCTGACGTGAATATTGTTGAACTGATTCGGTCCGAAACCGCGGTGCTTCCGCCGGGAAAAATTGCCGTGCGGTCGGATACAGGAGATCTCACCTACGCAGAACTTTTCCAAACCTTGGAAAATGCAGCAAAATGCCTGAAACGTGAAGGGCTCGAATCCGGGATGCGGGTCGGGCTGTCGGCGCCGGACTGCACCGACTATCTGATTTTAAGTCTGGCTGTTTTGTCACTGGGCGCGGTGCTGGTGCCGGTGCCGGTTTCCGCCGCGCAGGATGTGGCCGCCGATATTCTGGAAAAAACGTCCGCCCGCTTTTTGCTCAGTTCCGCCTCCGTTTTTGCGGATGCCGGCCGGTGGGTCGGCCGCGGCGATCTGCCCGATGCCGGGGGCTTCTGGCTGACCCCGCATCAGCCGGACACCGAACTTCCGGATGAATTTGAGCGGACAAAAGAGCCGGCGTTTATCCGTTTTTCGTCGGGCACCACCGGTCAGAGCAAAGGGGTGCTGCTGACCCATCCGGCCATCGTGGCGCGAACGGATGCGGCGGACCGTGCGCTGCGGATTACTTCGGCCGACACGATCCTGTGGGTCCTTTCCATGAGCTTTCACTTTGTCGTGTCGATCCTGCTTTTTCTGCGGCGCGGAGCGACCATCTGCCTGTGCAGCGAAATGTTCCCCTTTTCCTTTTTGTCTGCGGTCGAGCGCGGCGGCGGCACCTTTATCTACGCCACGCCGTTCCATTACCGGGCCCTGGCCGAGACGGACAGTCTGACACCGGATGCGCTGCGGGGGGTGCGAATGGCCATTTCCACCGCCATGAAACTGCCGCAGGAAACCGCGCAGGTTTTTCGGGACAAGTTTGGCTTCAGCCTGAGTGAGGCCTACGGAATCATCGAGGTCGGCCTGCCGTTTGTGAATACGGCGGACACGAAGCCCGAGGGCTCGGTGGGGCGGGCGCTGCCGGACTATGAGGTGGCAATCCATGGTCCCGATGAAGCCGGCATCGGGGAAGTTTGCTTGCGCGGGCCGGGCATGTACACCGCCTATCTGCATCCCTGGCGGCTGCGGCAGCCGGACGAATGGTTCGCGACCGGCGACACGGGGCGCATGGATGAAAACGGGTTCCTCTTTCTGCTGGGCCGCAGTAAAAACCTGATCAACTTTGCCGGTATGAAGATTTTTCCGTACGAAGTGGAAGCGGTGCTCGAGCGCTTTCCGGGCGTGACCGGTGCGCTGGTTTATCCGGAAGCGCATCCGCGTTACGGCCAGCTTCCCTGCGCCCGGGTCGAGTCGGACTCGGCAACCGCTTCAGCGCTGCAGCGCTTTTGCTATCAGCACCTGGAAAGCTACAAGGTGCCCAAGAAAATCGAAATGGTTGCGCGGCTGGAGCGGACCGGCAGCGGCAAGGTCAAACGAACTGTTTAGTCTATACTCTTTCCAAAAGCAGGCGGGACGCCTGCGGTACGTACCACAGGCGTCCCGCCTGCCTTGATTTACTTGCTCAAGGTTTCAGTTTTTCAGATATTTTGCCAGCCGTTCTTCGGTGAAGCGCACCCTTTTCCGCATCTCGCGTCTTGTTTTCAAGACGGCATGCTGGGGATCATCCGGCCGCGAATCCAGTGCAGAACGATTTGCGTCATGCGGACGTTGTAAGAGTCATGCATTTTGGATACAAATTATGCCGCACTCACAAGTTTGTATTACAGAACCCGCAACAAAGGAAGCATGCGTATGAAAAAGAAAACCATTTTAATGAGTTTATGTGCCGCGGCCGGCCTGGTCCTGGTCTTTGGGTGTGCCACTGCGAGCAACGCTCCGCGGACCATGACCGGCGAGAAAATCAGAATTGCCGTGCTTTCCGATCGAGGGGACCCGAATGCCATGGAGGCCCGTCAGTGGCAGTACAGGACCGAAGTGGGCACGTACATGGAGCGCGATTTGATCAACCGTCTGAACCGCACCGGGTATGACGCCCGCCTGATTCAGTCTGAGAGTGAATATGTTCCTGCGGCGGACAGTTACCTGCTGATTACAGAAATCAGGAAGTACAACCCAGGCAGCTCCGCCGCCCGCATCGTCGTCGGTTTCGGTGCCGGGTCCTGCTCGCTGGACATGCACTACACGGTCCGCAATGGCGCACAGGTCCTTCAGTCGTGGGATGACGGAATCGGCACATCGATGGATTGGAGGAGGCTTGCGGTTGCGCTCAACGACAAACTGGCCCGCAAGTTCAACGCGGAGCTGCTGACGTGGAAGTAGGCATGAAAACAGCACTGATTATTGGAGGCAGCCGGGGGATCGGGCGGGCCATTGCTCTGGAACTGGCAAAAACCGGTTTTGACATCTGGCTGACGTATAACCGCAGTCCGGATGCCGCCGCAGAGGTGAAAAAAGAAATCGAGGCGGCGGGTCGCTCCTGCGAGCTGTTCGGTTTTGATGTGAGTGATTATGACGCGACGCAGGCGGCGCTGGCGGAGCGCTGCGAAAAAGATCCGCCCTATGCCATGGTTTACAATGCCGGCATCACCCGCGACAACCTGGCGATGTTTATGAGCCATGAGGACTGGGACGCGGTGCTGAAAACCAATCTCGACGGGTTCTTCAACGTCACCAAAGCGGTTCTGTTCCCGATGCTGGCAAAAAAGGAGGGCCGGATTGTGGCCATCTCATCCACTTCCGGACAGGTGGGGCAGGCGGGGCAGATGAACTATTCCGCCGCCAAGGCCGGCCTGATCGGCGCGGTCAAATCGCTGGCGCGCGAGGTGGGCAAAAAGAACATCCTGGTCAATGCGGTGGCGCCCGGCGTGATCGATACCGAGATGACCGGTCACCTGCCGATCCAGCAGATTTTGCCGCTGATCCCGCTCAACCGCACCGGATGCGTGCAGGATGTCGCCGCGACGGTCCGCTTTCTGTGTTCCGGCGAACAGAACTATATTCACGGGCAGGTGATCGGCGTCAACGGCGGACTGGCGATATAACCCCAATGTTGCATTAAATGATGGATGTATGACCGCAATGACGCGAAGACGCGTTCTGATCGAACAGATTTCACTGGGACACTTTCATGGCAGACATAGAATACGACCATCTTGTCGTCGGCAGCGGCATCAGCGGGCTGACGGCCGCGCTGCTGCTCGGCCTGAACGGCCGCCGTGTGCTGCTGATCGAAAAAGCGCCGCAGCCCGGCGGCTCGCTGGCACGGTTTAAACTCAGCGGCGTGCCGTTCGATACCGGTTTCCATTTCACCGGCGGATTTTCCGACGGCGGGCTGCTCGATGACATGCTGATTGCGCTCGGTCTGCGCGATGCGGTGCAGCCGGTTTTTCTGCCCCCGGAACAGGCCAACCGCTTTATCTTTGAAGAGAGCGGCCGCTCGGTGGATTTCCCCTGCGGCCGGGACCTGATTGTGCACAGGCTCACCGCGGACTTTCCCGGCGAACGCATCGCCATTGAACGCTATTTTGAGCTGGTGGACCGTGTGCGGCGGCAGACGCTCACCATGGATATCCGCCACATCCACAAGGCACCCGAGCCGATGGGTGAAGATTTTGTCACGTTGCAGTCTGTCCTGGACGGGCTGACGAATGACGCTCACCTGAAGGCGGTGCTGAGCGGTTTTGCCATGTGCTACGGCACGCCGCCGTCCGAAATCTCGTTCGCCGCGCACTGCCGGATGTGCCACGGCCTCTACGAATCCGTCGCGCGGGTCGAGCGGGGCGGCCAGGCGTTTATCGACGCATTTATGAATGCATTCGAAACGCTGGATGTGGATGTGGCGTGCTCTACGCAGATCGAGGAGTGCCTGGACCTGTCGGACCGGCAGATCGGGCGGGTGCGGCTGAGTTCCGGAGAGGAAGTGCAGTTCGGCAGCTGCCTGTTCACCATCAACCCGCATGACATCCTGCGCATCCTGCCGGACGAAAAGCTGAGCCGCGGCTTTATTCACCGCGTGGATGCCTATGAAGCCTCGGCCGGATTTTTCACACTGTTTGCGGTCAATAACGAGCCGGACCCCGACCGTCAGATCGTTTCGCTGTTTCCGTCAACCGATGTGAACGCGCTGCTCGATGCGCAGTCGGATCAGGAGTCTGCGATCGTCATCATGCGCAGCCGCGAAACGGTTGACGGCCGCCCCTGCAACACGGTAACGGCCTTTGAACCCTGTTTTGAACGCAAAACGGATCCATGGAAGAACTCCAGCCTGCGCAGACGGCCGGCCGACTACTACGCATGGAAGCAGGAAAAAACCGCCCGCATGCGCGACCGCATTGAAAAATTCTTTCCGGAAATGCGCGCCGGCCTGAGTGTGCTCGACAGCGCGTCGCCGCTGACCTTCCGCGACTATCTGCACTCGCCCGACGGCAGCGCCTACGGCATTAAGCAGAAGGTCGGGCAGTTTAATTTGATCGGACGCCTTCCCTGGCGCAACATGTTTGCCGCCGGGCAGAGCGCGCTGCTGCCCGGCATCGTCGGGGCGATGATGTCCTCGTTTGTTGTCGTGCGTTCGCTGCTCGGGCGGGACGAGTTGAGTGAATTTATTCAGAAAAGGCTGAGCCAATGAGACGAGTTGTGATCACCGGTACAGGTTGTGTTTCCCCGCTGGGAATCGGAGTCGATGCGCTGATGGCCGGACTGGCCGCAGGACGCAACGCCGTGCAGCGGATGGATGACTGGGAGATTTATCAGGGGCTGCGCAGCCTGGTCGGCGCGCCGGCGCCGCTGGAAAACGAAAAGGACATTCCGCGCCAGCAGCGCCGCTCGATGGGACGCATGAGCCTGTTCGCCGCCCAGGCGGCCCGGCAGGCCGAGCTCGACAGCGGTCTGGATGCGGCGGTGGTGCAGGGCGAGCGCTGCGGCTGCGTGACCGGCTCGACGATGGGCAGCGCCGGCAGCATCAACGAGACGTTCGAGATCATGCTGCCGGAGCGCGATCTGAGTCTGCTCAACTCAACCAAGTTTTTTCAGTGCGTGTCGCACACCACCGCCATGAATATTTCGCAGTACCTCGGCATTCGCGGGATGGTGCTGTCCACGGCGGCGGCCTGCGCATCCGGGCTTCAGGCGATCGGCACCGCCGCCGACCTGATCCGCGGCGGACGGCAGGACGTGGTCTTCTGCGGCGGGGCCGAAGAGCTGCACCCGACCGTCACCGGCTCGTTCGATATTCTTTTCGCCACCTCCACCGGATACAACGACCGTCCGGAGCTGACGCCGCGCCCGTTTGACCGCAACCGCGACGGCCTCGTCTGCGGGGAGGGTGCCGGCATCGTGGTGCTCGAGGAATTCGAGCACGCGAAAAAGCGCGGCGCCAAAATCTACGGGGAGGTTTGCGGGTACCATACCTGCGGCAGCAGCACGCACGTCAGCCAGTCCGACAGCGAATCGATGATCCGCTGCATGCGCACCGCGCTCGCCGAAGCCCGCATGAATCCGGATGAGGTTGATTACATCAGCGCGCACGCCACCGCCACGGAACACGGCGACATCAAGGAAGTGGAGGCCATTCAGGCCGTCTTTGGCAGCCACACTCCCGTCAGCAGCCTGAAAGGCAACCTGGCGCACACGCTGGGCGCATCGGGATCCATCGAGCTGATTGCCTCGCTCAAGATGATGGAGCAGGACATTCTGTATCCGACGCACAACCTGACGGAGATCGACCCGGCCTGCGCCGGTGTGGAGCACCTCATGCAAGCCCGCGAAACACCGGTCAACTCTTTCCTGAAAAACAGCTTCGCCTTCGGCGGCATCAACGCCGCGCTGGTGTGTAAAAAGATCTGATCGGTCGAGTCGTTCCGGTGCATTCGTTTCGCGAAAGGGAAATATGAAGAAAAGCATTCTGTTCATTTTGCTGACTGGCTTGTCTGTCGCGGGACTGGCTGAGGAGGAACAACCGGAAGGAAAACCTCTGTGGGAGGCGGGACTGTTCAACGGGCTGGCGAGTTTCCCGGATTATCGGGGATCGGATGAACGCAGCACGTATCTGCTGCCGCTTCCGTATCTGATCTATCGCGGGGAGGTGGTGCGTGCCAACCGGGAGGGGCTCAACGGGATTTTCTGGAAGGGTGATCGCATGGAAACGTTTCTTTCCTTCGGCGGCAATCCGCCGGTGGATGAAGACAACAAGGCCCGTCGCGGCATGCCGGACATCGGTGCAATTGTGGAAGTCGGGCCGGGACTGAAAATTTTTCTGCGCGAACAGGATGCGGCCAACCCGCTGTACATCAAGGCCGGGGTGCGGGCGGCCATCTCGGTGGATACCGATGATCTGGGCATGGCGTACCGGGGGATCCGGGGAAATGCCAAGCTGATCTACCGCAATCAGACCTGGCTGGAAGCGCAGGATGTCAAGATCGGGCTGAATGCGGCGGTGGATTTCGCCAACCGGGAATACAACTCTTTCCTGTACGATGTGGACCGTGAATATGCCCTGCCGGAGCGTCCGGCCTATCGCGCGGACGGCGGCTACACCGGATTCAGCCTCTCCGCCAATGCCGTCAGGAAACTGAACGACCGCTGGTCGGTCGGTGCCTATTACCGCTGGGACAATCTTTCAGGAACGGCCTACGCTGACAGCCCGCTCGTCAAAACCGAAAACAACCACATCCTCGGCCTCGCCCTGATCTGGAAGTTTGCCGAATCTGAAAAGGTCAGTCGTTACGAGAGCGAATGATCACCCATGCAGCAATGGCTCAGTATTCAGCGGAAGAATCCGCTGTGAAATAAAGCCGACGGTCCGTTTCCAAGGTTCGGAACGTTTGTGTAAGGGGTAGGGCTCGACCGCCGGGCGAGCCGGGCATGCGCATCGGTTCGCGGTTCGGGCGGCCGGCGGTCCGTCCGGTCCTTCCAATCCCCGGAAAGTACACCATGCATTCAGATTCTCTGCGGGTTTATTGAAGAGATTTCAACCTGCTTGTGATTTGAATTCCTGCGGGTGGCGGCGTTTGAGTTCGGGGACGGCCTCTCCGCGTTCGGCGATCTTATCAATATTGGGTGAGGTGTTCCGGTGGTAGCCGTAGCAGCCGAGGTGGTCGGGGCGCAGTGTGTCGAGATCAAGATAGAGAATACGCATGGAGTTGTCTCCTGATGGGTTGTTCAATTCAAATCGGTCAGCGAGCGGATCTGTAAGAGGCTGGCGATCCGGTCGGGCGCTATATCGTCGCGCAGGCGGAGCGCGATCGTTTTTTCAACGCCGTTGCGCAGGTGGAAAAAGTTGTCGCTGAAGGATGATTTTTCCAGCCCCTGGAAGTCCAGCCAGACCCACAGCGCGGGCCGGTCGGTGCGGATGGTGATTTGCGCGGTGGTCTCGTCCATGAACTGAATTTCATGAGAGAGGGCTGCCGGCGCGAGATCCAGCTCTTTTTCCGGTGCGGGCAGGGTGGTGTTGGACGAAAGAATTTCGCCGTTTTCCTCATAGTCCATCCAGAGGATGCCGTCGCCGGCATCGACTTGAACCACCGGCGCGCTGGTGAGCGGGGCGCAGTTCACGGCAGCGCAATCCTGTTCCAGAATCGATCCCCGCGTATCGGTCAGCGTCCAGTGCAGCGTGCCGCGGGCCGGGACGGTTCGCTCGTTGGTCAGGTGGATGATGTTGTCGATGCTCGAAACCAGCACCGGGGCGAAGAAGCGCCGGGCGGCGCAGTGCAGGGCCTTCCAGCGGCCGAACCAGTCGATCGATGACCAGCTGATGACCGGCCACGAGTCGTTGAGCTGCCAGTAGAGCGCCCCCATGCAGCGCGGCATGCTGCGCCGCCAGTGCTCAACGCCGGTCTGGATGATCCACGCCTGATGAAACTGCGAGATCCAGATCTGGCTTTCAAAGGTTTCCGCACAGTGGAAGCGCCGCTCCATATAGTCGGTGATGGTGACGATTCCTTTGCGGTTTTTCTGGTGCTGAGCCATGACTGCGGAGTCGATGCGGCGGTCTTCGGGAGCCGTGAAGGCATCGACGGTTGCCGGATGCGGAAAGCCCTGAAAGCCGAACTCGCTGATGAAGCGGTGTTTGCTGTCGCGGTAGCTTTCGCCGGTGGCTTCGCGGAACCAGACATCCCACAGGTGGGCGTCTCCGCTGTGCGGGTTGTTGAAGTCCGTCCGGTCGCCCCTGCGTGTGGCGGGGCTGCCCGGCCAGTAATCGCAACCGGGATGTTCTTCCCGCACGACGTCCGGAAGCAGTTCATTGAACAGGGAGTCGTAGGCCGCCCACGTCATTTTCTTTTCGGTCCAGGCATCGCCGGTATGGTACATCTCCAGCTCGTTGTTGCCGCACCACAGTCCGATACATGCATGGTGGTGGAGGGCGCGTACATTATCCACCGCCTCGGCCCGCACGCCGGCCATCCATTGCGGATCAAATACCGGATAGGTGGAGCAGGTGAACATGAAGTCCTGCCAGACCACCAGCCCCAGCTCATCGCACAGGTCATAAAATCCGTCGGGTTCATAGATGCCGCCGCCCCAGACGCGGATCATGTTCATGTTGGCTTCCGCACTGCTTTCGAGCAGGTGACGGCAGTTCGCCGGCGCGCGGTTGGCAAAGGTGTCGGCCGGTACCCAGTTGGCACCCTTGGCAAAAAAAGGGATGCCGTTGGCTTCAAACTGAAAGCTCTCGCCGAAAGCATCTTCTTTTTGAACCAGTTCCAGTGTGCGCAGGCCGATCCGTTTTTCCTGCCGGTCGAGAATGGTTCCGTCGCCGGCCAGCAGTTCGGTACACAGCGTGTAGAGCGGCTGCGCTCCCATGTTGACCGGCCACCACAGTTCGGGGTTTTCAATTTGGAGTGTCAGCGACCCGCCTGCCGGCTGCTCTGTTCCCGCCACGGCATTTTCCATGAGCTGAAGCGTTGCGCGAACGGTTGCCGCGGCTCCGTCCACTGCCGGTTCGATGCGGAGCAGGGCCCTGTTTTCAGAATGGGTTTGCGAAATCTTTACGTGGTTGAAGCGGGCATCGAATGCCTGGATGGAGATGTTGCGCCAGATGCCGCAGGTGATGAGCGTTGCACCCCAGTCCCAGCCGAAGTTGCAGGGCTCCTTGCGGATCCATCCGCGGGCAAACGCGCCGCTGTTGGCAATGCTCGATTCAGAAACACGATGCGTCGCGGCTGCCTGTTTTTCTGTGATGTAAGGAACCGTCGGAGCAAAACGGACTTCAAGGATATTTGAGCCTGCGGTGAGCGTACCCCGAACATCAACTTCCCATTTGCGGTACATGTTGTCCGCGCTCAGAATTTCTTTTCCGTTCAGGGAGACAGACGCAAGCGTGTCCAGGCCGTCGCAGCAAAGCAGAACGTTCGGCCGGTTCAAGATCTCGGGCGCAACCGTAAATTCGCGCGAATAGATCCATGTTTTTTCACCGACCCACTGCACCCGGTTTTCTTCGTCTCTGAAATAGGGGTCGGAGATCATGTCGGCCGCCAGCAAATCCGTATGAACACAGCCGGGCACAGTGCCTTTCAGGCGAAACTCCTCTGTTTCATCATGCAGGTCCCACTCGCCGTTTAAATCCAGTTTCAATATTTCATTCATAGCAGTCATACATTTTTTTAATCATTCTTTTTGATCCGGTTCCGATTTGCAACCCTTTTTGGTATACCAGATGTTTTTTAATGGGTGGGCCGCTGGAATTTATTCGGGGCGCTGTGTGCGCCGAAGCGATCATTGGAACGGGTTCGAACCGGTTGCAGGATGGCTGTTCGCCGGCGATCGACTCGGCAGGGTTTTTCGGGTTGCGATGGCTATTGGATCAGCAGGAAAGCGGGAACGCCGGGATCCAGTGTCAGCTGGACAGACTGGCTGTTTTCTTTGATCAGTTCCGGCTCCGTCGCGTCAAACCGGCAGATTGCGGATGCTTTTTCGGGGAGCCGGATGGTTTTTTCGCCGCCGGTTGCCGACTGCACCATCAGAAACTTTCCATTGGCCTGGATGAAGTCGGGTTTTTCGAAATCGGTCGAAAAATCTTCATCGGCCAGATAGAGGTGGCAGCCGGCATCTTTGAAAAGGGACCGCCACTGTGCGGCGGGCAGGCCGGACGAGCCGAGGAAAACCGCGGTCCAGTCCGTCATCTTCCTGGTTGCGCAGGAGGGCGCACCGGTGGCGGTGTAGTGCGCGAAGGCGCGCGATGCGGGGTCGGCCGCCGCAAAGGTCGGGGCGAGCTCCTGCTGCTCCTGCCGGCCGAACTGGCGGCCGCCGAAGAGGGTGCCGTCGTCCAGCCGGGATTCCGGCAGGATCGGCGTTTTCTGCTTTTCAACCTCGATGGCGTCCAGCGCTGTGGTTCCGCAAAAAATGACCGTCCGATCCTTGTTCATGAAGCGGCTTTTAAGGATTTCCTTTTGTTTGTCGGTCAGGCTCCACGGGGTGAGCAGCACGATGCAGCGGGTGCTGTCGGCCAGATGCTCGATTTCCGACGTGTGGAAATATCCGACTGTGGTATCGACGCGGTTGAGGAAAAAGCGGTTTTGGTAGAGCCAGCGCTCGGTGAGCGCGTAGGCGTCGGTTTTGAGCTGCGTGACGGCAGCGGGATCGGCCAGCACGGCGACCTGGGGCGCGAAGACCGGGGCGCGGCGCTCTTTCATCCAGGCCAGATACGGTGCGTACATATCCCAGATCTGCGGATGGTTGAAGCGGCCCTCGCTGAACAGGTTCTGCCAGATGATCAGCTGGTTGCGGGCGGTTGCGACTCCCAGGTCGCGGCGCAGCACCGCCAGCGTTTCGCTCATGGTCTTCGTGCGGCTGGCGTAGCCGGGCGCGTAGCCTTTGACCACTTCCGGCACATCCTCCGCCAGATGCGTGAAGGTGTCCTCTTCGATCATGGCGATCTTGCCGAAGGCGTTGGCGCCGTCGAACGGGCCGTGCAGATCGACCGGCAGCCCGAAGCCGCGCCCGATCGGATTGTAGGAATAGGGGCCGCCGATGATGTCGATATACGGCGAGCGGTAGAGTTTTTCCAGGCCGAGGTGTCCGCCCTGCTGCAGCCAGGTCGGATGCCAGGCCAGTTCAAACAGGTAGCCGTAGAAGGTGGCGGTCAGGGTGGGGCTCCCGGCGGTCTCCTTGACGGTTTTTGAAAAGCGGATGATGTTGTCGGCATTGACCGTGTTGTAGAATTTTGAAAATTCGATGACGCGCCGCTGTGTGTCCGGATCGCGAAACACTCCGTCGGCGGCGGCATTGCGCTCTTCTGCGGTCGGCACCGGTTGGCCGAAGGCCAGTCGGGTCGGCGCATCGAAACCGGCGGCGCGGTGCGGATCCCAGAAAATCCACTCGCCGGTCTGGTAGTAGGTCAGCTTGAAGCCGGCGCACTGTCGGGCATAGGGCGAGCGGCGGATCAGCTTGACGAGCTCGCGCAGGTTGTGGTCGGTGAAATTTTTCCAAACCTCGGAGCAGGGCGAGGCGTAGGTTCCGGTCTGGCCGTCGGAATATTTCATCATTTCTTCGGGAAAACTCTGCTGCCATTCGAGGCCGGGACCGAGCCAGATGCGCGGAATAAAATACGCATCCGGGAACGGCTTCATGAAGCGCTCAATCATTTTGAGCGTTTCGGAATTGGATACCATGGCCGGCAGGTAGAGGTTGAAGGAGAGCACCGGCACGCCGGCGGCGGTTGCCTTTTCCATCTCCTCGAGAATACGGTCGTCGCGGTTGAACTGATTGTTGCCGAAATACATGCCCAGCGGCTGCCGCTCACCGTCGATGACCCACTCGCAGGCGCCGAGCTCGTTTGGAACGACCTTGGCATCCGGCAGCTGCAGCAGCGGGGCGGCGGCGACCCGTTCGAACTCGATGTTTTTGAACGTCACCTTTCCGGTTACAAACGTGGCCAGCAGCCGCAGCTCGATCTCCTGCACGCCTTCCTGCACGACTGTTTCGAGTTCGAGGTGAAGTTTTTTTGTCCCGAGGGCCCGTTCGGAGCCGGGCGCGCACAGCACGCGGCTGTCGGCGTCGAGCTGGGCGAGCGTCAGGCAGACGTTGCGGGGCTCCAAATTCAGGTCGAACGGCTTCAGCTCGGCGCTGCCTTTTTCATCCGTGATGTTTTCGAGCTCGACGTCGGCCGAAAAGCGCAGCAGCTCGCCGGCTTTGAACGGCCCCGCGACCCGCTGCCGCGCAACCGCTTTCAGTGCTGCTTTTTGCGGAGCCAGTTCAATGGCCTCTCCGTTCTGCTTTGCGCAGGCGGGCAGTTTCCACGGGCTGCAAACGTCCGCCCGGGCGGTTCCGGCGGTGAGCAGCAGGGCGATCAGGATTGTATGGATTCTGGGCATAATAAGGCTCCGGCATTAACCGATTAACGAATACGCAGTCTAATATAGACGGCCGGCAATTCAAGATGCCATGTGAATATGCGTATTTGAGTTAATCAATTCCGCAGTGCGGCAAACCTTGAGTGTCATCTGGAACGATTCTTGGCGAATTTGTGAGTCAGCGAGTTATCTTTCCGCCCGAACCGCAGGCCAGAGTGCTTTGGGTATTATCCCTAAAAGAAGTGCCAGTAAGAAAAGTCAACAGTCATAAAAGCTGTCGTTTGTTTTTTAAAAGTCAGGAGCAATGGCGTAGCATGATTTTAAATTTCTGGAATTGTGCATGACCACTGAAAATAGAACTCCTGAGCAGAAGGCGCGCGAAAGCATCGACCGCATGCTGGTTGATGCCGGTTGGGTCGTTCAGGACTGCAAACAACTCGATCTTTCGGCGGGGCGGGGAGTTGCCGTGCGGGAAGTCACGCTGAAGTCCGGTCGCTGTGATTATCTCTTGCTGGTCGATCGCCGGCCGGTGGGTGTTGTTGAGGCCAAAAAGGTGGGGGCTGCACTTTCAACGGTCGCGGATCAGTCCGGTCACTACGGAGAAAACCTGCCGGATTTCTTTCAGCTCGAGGGGCCGCTTCCGTTCTATTACGAGTCCACCGGCATCGAGACCTTTTTCCGGGATGAACGTGATCCCGAGCCGCGCTCCCGTCAGCTCTTTTCCTTTCATCGGCCCGAGACAATGGCTGCGTGGCTGTTGAAGGATGAAACCCTGCGGGGGCGGCTGGCCACCATGGCGGAAGCCCATCCGCTGATAACAGACGGCATGCGGGCTTGTCAGATTGAGGCCGTCACCAAGCTGGAAGACTCCTTTGCCGAGGCTCATCCGCGCGCGCTCATTCAAATGGCAACCGGTGCGGGGAAAACCTATACCTCCTGCGCGTTTGTTCATCGGCTGATTCGCCACGGGGGTGCCAAGCGCATTCTGTTCCTGGTTGACCGCGCCAATCTGGGCGTTCAGGCCAAGGGTGAATTCGATCAATACGTGATGCCGGATACCGGCCGGAAGTTCACAGAGGAATACAACGTACAGCATTTAACCTCGAACCAGCTCGACTCCGTTTCGCGCGTAACCATCTGCACCATCCAGCGGCTCTACTCCATGTTGCGCGGCGAAGAACTCGACGAAGACATCGACGAACGATCCGGCTTCGAAATTGCGCAAGCCGATGACCGCCCGAAAGAAGTGGCCTACAATCCCGCCATTCCGATCGAAGCCTTCGACTTTATCGTCACCGACGAATGCCACCGCTCCATCTATGGCCTTTGGCGGCAGGTGCTCGAATATTTCGATGCCTTCCTGATTGGTCTCACCGCCACGCCGTCGAAGCAGACCATCGGTTTCTTCAATCAGAATTTGGTCACGGAATACAACTATGAACGCGCCGTGGCGGATGGCGTGAATGTCGGCTACGAAGTCTACCGCATCAAAACCAAGGTCTCGGAGCAGGGCGGAGCCGTTGAAAAAGGCTTCTACGTCGATAAGCGCCACAAGCAGACCCGCAAAGTGCGTTGGGAGCAGCTCGACGAGGACATGGCCTATGCCGCCAACCAGCTCGACCGCTCCGTGGTTGTGCCCTCACAAATTCGCACCGTACTGACAGAATTTAAGGACGCACTTGCCACCGACATCTTCCCCGGCCGCAAAATGGTCCCCAAAACGCTTATTTTTGCCAAAGACGACTCTCACGCTGAAGACATCGTGCAGATCGTTCGGGATGTATTCGGGAAGGGCAACGACTTCGCCAAGAAAATCACCTATCAGTCCAAACATCCCGAAACAGGCAAACCGGCCAAAGGCAAAGATTTGATTCAGCAGTTCCGCACCTCGCCTCAGCTTCGCATTGCCGTCACCGTCGACATGGTCGCCACCGGCACCGACATCAAACCGCTCGAATGCATCCTCTTCATGCGCGACGTCCGCAGCCGCATCTACTTCGAGCAGATGAAAGGCCGCGGTACCCGCACTCTCACACCCACCGACCTGCAGTCCGTCAGCGGAGCCGATGCCCGCGCCAAAACCCATTTCATCATCGTTGATGCCGTTGGCGTCTGCGAAAGCGATAAAACCGACTCCCGCCCGCTCGAACGCAAGCGCACCGTCGCCTTCGACAAACTCATGCTCGGCGTTGCCCTCGGCAAACGCGACGAAGACTCGCTCACTTCGCTCGCCGGCCGCCTTGCCAAGCTTGAGCGCGAGATCACCAGGAAGGATGCAGAAGAGCTGAAGGAGCTGTCCGGAGGAAAATCGCTGTCCGAAATGGCCGGAACACTGCTCAACGCCATCAATCCCGACCAAATTGCCGAACAGGCGGCGGGCCGTGCCGGAGCCGAACCGAAGGAAGTTTCCGAAGAAGCTTTCGAAGCCGCTCGTAAAGGGCTGGTCAATCAAGCCTGCGCACCGTTCGACAAACCCGCCCTGCGCGATGCCCTGGTCAAAATCAAACAGGAGCTGGAGCAGATCATCGACACCACCACCATCGACGAAGTCATTCGGGACGGAACCGGATATGACCAGGCCGCCAAGGAAAAAGCCGCCGGGCTCGTGAAATCCTTTCGCGAATACATCGATGAGCACCGCGCCGAGATCGAAGCCCTGCAGATCCTCTACAGCCGCCCCTATAAACAGCGGCTCACCGAAAAAATGCTCAAAGAGCTCGAAGCGAAGCTCAAAGAACCGTTCGGGGTTGCGCCCGTTGATTCTATTTGGGGAGCATTTGAACGGATTGAAAATCGGCAGTCATCAATCGGAAATCGGCAATCCTCGTCTCATCGTTTTGCCGATTTGATTCCGCTGGTTCGTGTCGCGCTCGAACAACAGCCTGTACTGAAACCCTTTGCCGAATCTGTCAACGAGCGCTTCAACGAATGGCTGATGGACAAGGCGCAGGCCGGAGCCGTCTTTACGCCCGATCAGCTCGCCTGGCTCAATTTAATCCGCGATCACGTCGCCACCAGTCTCAGCATGGAAATCGACGATTTCGACTACGCGCCGTTTACCCAGAAGGGTGGCCTCGGTAAAGCTGCCCAGCTTTTCGGAAACGACCTCTCCACACTGCTCGAAGAACTAAACGAGGTGCTGGCGGCATGAAACTGAAGCATGGGTTGCTTTTTTAGAGTAAACATATATATTGACATGAAGACGGACCTAATAGATATTCCCGGCCTTTTCGTGGGCGCAAATCCGCGCTGGAAGGTAAAGGCGATATTCAATGGGGAAGTGTCGTTGGCCGTCGATGCTCTGGATCGGTGGAGAGCTGACCCCAAGATGAAGAGGGATTACAAACTGATCGTCGAGGCGATACAATATGCCGCCAACGTTGAGCGGGTTACAGATGAACGAATCGTGAAAGGCAGTGAGAACTTTGATCATGGCGAAGTTTATGAATTTCGGGCTTTTGATCCTGACACGAACTGGACGGGCCGGGCACGGCTTATGTTCTTCTATGATGAGTCGGATGAATCCCTGATTATTTGCACAAACAGCTACGACAAAAATATTGGCAACTACGAAAGCCAGAATCTGATGTTTTCCATGTGTGACCGTTTCCGACAGGAATATGAACGGAATAAAAGGAGCGAGAAATGAAACAGGATGATATTTCCAGAGAAATTGAAGCGTTGTTCAAAAACGCCCGTCCTTTATCGAAAATTGATCTCGAAGGCTTGGCGGAGGCCAACCGCGCACTGTCGCGTGATCCAAAACATATCGCGGGGGTTATCAAGGCGGTATTTGTAAACGATGTTGTCTCCTCGATGAAAAAACAGGGGATATCGAAAAGCCAGCTTGCCGACCAGATGGGCTATACCCGTCAGTATCTAACCGCCCTGCTAAGCAGACAGGATCCTCGGAACTTCACGATTGATACGGTCGTAAAACTTAGCATGGCTGTTGGCTTGCGTCCCGAGTGCATCCGGCTTGAACCCATGGAAGACATCTCTGCTCAAGCAATAATAATAAGGGAAAAGCCTTCTGCGGAAACATCTTCCGGTCAGAATTATACGCAAACCTCCACCCTCCAGTCTCCCAAAAAGGACGTAGTGGAAGAATACGCGCTTGCCGCTTAATTAGAGGAATATTCATGAAGCCAGTTTGTGAACTTGAAGATTTTTTTGTTAATCAACTCCGCGTCGATTGGTTAAAACCCGATCCGGATCGAACCGAAGAATCTGCCTCCTTTGGCTTTGAGTACGATCTTTCGTGGCACAAAGATAATCCCCATCGGATTCGGATGGTGATGCAGTTTGTGCTGGGACCAAATAAAGAGAATGAACAGGCACCGTGTCCCTACGGGATTAACACCGAAATTGAGGGGTTCTTTAAATTTTCAGAAGACATTGAAGACGAGAAGATGGGATATCTGTGCCGGGTAAACAGCCTGACCATTCTTTATGGCATCCTGCGCGGGGAAATCGCCAACGTCACCGGCTCATTCCGGGGAGGCAAGTTCATCCTGCCGACCGTTATGATGCAGGATATCGTAAAAGATATCGAAGAGCGCAAAGCCAAGGAACGGGAAGCGCAGCAGGCGGCGGGCGATCAGGAGAAAAAATAGATGGGATTCCCGTCCGTCTTTGATATTTTACCGACAGCACACCCGCCAAGCCTCTGGTGCGAACCACGCTCAAATGTGGCGGGTCTTTTTTTCAAACCTTGGAAAAATCACCTCCCGTTTTTCCAACCATTGGAACCTGTACCGCAGGCGTCCCGCCTACTTATCCAACCCTTGGAAGAATTTCAGCAAAAAGTTCCAACCTTTGGAAAACGTAGACGCGGTGTCCTCACCGCGGTTCCAACCCTTGGAACGTTGGAGGGCTTGGTGCGATGACTGTTTCCAACCATTGGAAGCAGGCTGAGCCTGCACCCGGCAATTTTTCCAAACATTGGAAAACTCCGAAAATCGGCGACGTTGCGGACATCAACCTTCGTCCAAAAAAAGACGAACTGGATGATGAGTTGTTGGCTTCATTTGTACCGATGAAAAGCGTTGAGGCGGAAAGTGGTAAATTTGCACCTTTGGAAGAACGGACTGTCGGTGCCTGTCGGAAAGGCTATACGTCGTTTCGGGATGGTGATGTCCTGTTTGCCAAAGTCACCCCATGTATGGAAAACGGAAAAGCGGCCGTGATGAAAGGGCTGACGAACGGGATAGGGTTTGGTTCCACGGAATTTTATGCATTGCGCCCTAAGGAGGATGTTGATTCCCAATACCTCTATTATTTCATTTCTCAGCAGAGTTTTCGCGATGAGGCCGCAAGGAATATGACCGGAGCAGTTGGGCTTCGTCGGGTTCCCAAACCGTTTTTAGCTGAGCAACCGATTCCTGTCCCCGAAACCCTCGACGAACAGCGCCGGATTGTGGCGGAGATTGAGAAGCAGTTTACGCGGCTGGATGCGGGGGGGTGGCTGGATTAAAGCGGGTGCAGGCCAACCTCAAGCGCTACCGCGCCGCCGTCCTCAAAGCCGCCTGCGAGGGGAAGCTCGTTCCGACTGAGGCGGAGCTTCACAAGGTAGGGCGAGGCGTCCCGCCGAGCCGCTCTTCAGAACCGGCTCACTCGGAGAGTTCGCCCCACCTGTTTGAAACGGGTGCCGAGCTGCTGGAACGCATCCTGATCGACCGCCGCAAAGCCCACGAAGAGCAGCAGAAAAACGCCCCCCGCAAAAAGAAATATAAGGAACCCGTTGCCCCCGATTTGTCCGATTTGCCAGGCCTGCCCGAAGGGTGGACGTGGACATCGATAGGTATGTTGTTCCATGTGGAAGTTGGGGCAACGCCCAGTAGAAAGAAGCTGGAGTATTGGAGTGGGAGCATCCCGTGGGTCAGCTCTGGAGAAGTGCGCTTTAATTACATCGGCGATACCCGAGAAAAGATAACTCATGAGGGATTGGCCAATTCAAGCACTCAGGTTAATCCCTCAGGTTCGGTATTGCTTGGGATGATTGGTGAGGGGAAAACACGGGGGCAGACTGCAATCCTAAAAATCGATGCATGCAATAACCAAAACTGTGCTGCCATCTGGGTGTCTGAATCTGATGTTCCTCCTGAGTTTGTGCATTACTGGTTATGGTCTCAATACGATGCAACGCGCCGAGGAAGTTCGGGGAATAATCAGCCAGCCCTTAACAAAACTCGTGTAGAGGCAATGTTGATTCCCCTTCCACCCCCCGCCGAACAAAAACGAATCGTAGAAGAAGTAGAGCGCCGCCTGAGCGTGATCGAAGAAATGGAAACCGCCGTCGCCGCCAACTTAAAACGCGCCACCCGCCTCCGCCAATCCATCCTGAAAAAAGCCTTTGAAGGGAAGTTGGTGTAATGGGCGAGACGTTGCCAAATCGTCAGAGCATTCGGAAGAAGGGGTGGGATTACACTTCCGGCTGTTATTTTGTGACGATGAATACACACAAAAACCAGGCGCTGTTCGGCGCGATTGTGAATGGGAAGATGGTGTTGAATGAGGCGGGGCGGATTGCGGAGGAGGAGTGGCGAAAAAGCGCAGTCATTCGCGAAGGGATCGAATTGGATGAATTTGTGATTATGCCGAATCATGTGCATGGAATTGTGCGCTTGAAGGGGCGACCGGCAGGTCGCCCGTTCGATGCCGGGCGACCTGCCGGTTGCCCGTCCAATGCGGAGCGCCCGGCGCTCGCCCCGGGTTCATTGGGGGCATTCATCGCGGGGTACAAGGGTGCGGCGGGGCGGCGGATCAATATACAGCGCGGCAAGCCGGGGGCCGTTGTGTGGCATCGCAATTATTGGGATGTGATTGTGCCCGATGAGAAGGCGCTGGCGGGCATTCGGAATTATATCCGATTCAATCCGCAGAATGCTGATGCGGTGATGAATGTTGGAGATCCGCAATTCGTGGGGAATGAGAAGCTGCTGGAGTTGCCGAAGACGGGGTTTTTGGCCTCGCGCGGTGCGAATGTGCCGCATGGTCGTTTGCCGGTGAAGGCGGGCGCGGCGATCATCAGCGGGTTTCTTTCTCCCATGGAGCGGGCAGTGTTCAAGGCCGGGCTGGAGCAGTTGCGGCCGCTGATTTGGGTGAAGCCGTGGGGTTTGGAGCCTGAAAATGATTTGAGTCCGCCAGCCCGTGCGGCGGTTCATGAAGGCCGATTGCTGATCATTTCGCCGTTCGCCGAGGATGTTGAAGCCCCGAGCCTCCGCCGGGCGGCCTGGTGCAATCAATATGTTTTGACGCATTGCGACCGCATGGTGGTTGGCCACCTGAACCCCGGTGGGATGCTGGCGTGTGTTTTATCTGAATCGGACCCCGAAATGGAGATTGTGTATTTATGACCAACCCACAACAACTCGTTTCCAAGCTTTGGAACTACTGCAATATTCTGCGCGATGACGGACTTTCCTATGGCGACTATGTCGAGCAGTTGACGTTTCTGCTGTTTCTGAAAATGGCGGAGGAGCAGGCGCAGTTGCGCGACAAGCCATCGGCGGTGCCGGATGAATATGGCTGGCCGAGCCTGATGGAGCGTGACGGCGATGAGCTGGAGACGCATTATCGCCATGTGCTGGAAAACCTGGGCAGGCAAAAGGGCATGCTGGGGCTGATTTTCAAGAAGGCGCAAAACAAGATTCAGGATCCGGCCAAGCTGCGTCGCCTGATTGTGGAGCTGATCGATAAGGAGCAGTGGACCTCGATTGCATCCGATGTGAAGGGCGATGCCTACGAAGGCTTGCTGGAAAAGAATGCGTCGGACGTGAAGGGCGGAGCCGGGCAGTATTTCACCCCGCGCGCGCTGATTGCGGCCATGGTGGATGCGATGGCGCCGCAACCCGGCCAGACCATCTGCGACCCTGCCTGCGGCACCGGCGGTTTCCTGCTGGCGGCGCATGACTATCTGGTGAAACACCACGAACTCGACCGCGAGCAAAAGAAGGCCCTGCGTAACGAAACTCTGTTCGGCATCGAGCTGGTGGACAGCGTGACCCGCCTGTGCGCCATGAACCTGCTGCTGCACGGCATCGGCGGCGACACGGATGCCAAAGAGCTTCCTGTGACCACCAAGGACGGGTTGTCGGGCAAGCATGGCGAATACAACATGGTGCTGGCCAATCCGCCGTTTGGTAAAAAGAGCAGTGTCACCATCGTCAACGATGCCGGGGATCAGCAGAAGGAAGCACTAATCATCAGCCGTGACGATTTCTGGGCATCGACCAGCAACAAGCAGCTCAACTTTCTCCAGCATATCTTTACCATCCTCAAGCAGCATGGCCGCGCGGCAGTGGTGCTGCCGGACAACGTATTGTTTGAAGGCGGGGCGGGGGAGACGATACGCCGCGAACTGCTGAAGCAGGCCGATGTGCATACGCTGCTGCGCCTGCCGACCGGCATCTTCTATGCCCAGGGCGTAAAGGCCAACGTCGTCTTCTTCGACCGCAAGCCCGCGCAGGAAAAGCCATGGACGGAAAAGCTGTGGATCTACGACCTGCGCACCAACATGCACTTCACCCTCAAGACCAATCCACTCAAACGCTCCGACCTCGATGAGTTCGTGAATTGTTATTTTGGCAATGTAGGCCCGGTGCCCTCACCGGGCGCGGGGGGGGCTGGGTCCCCCCC
>JBFHEM010000014.1:0-81728 GCA_041584215.1 Tichowtungia sp.
TACACCCTGCTGGGAATCAACTGGAAAGAAGCCTATCGCCCCCGCAAAACCGAACTCCAACTCTAACGACGTTGTAGTGCCACAGAAAACCCGACTGTTGCAACGCAACAACTTACGATGCCAGATAAGAAACTTGGGCTAGGTGTCGCAACCGGTGCGGCGGAAGAGGAACAGGGTGTTGATCCGCTGCGGGACACCGTCCACTTCCAGAACGGGGTAGGCCAGGAAGTTGATCGGTCCCGAGGCGGGGCCCGGGTCGAGGATCAGGTCGCGGCCGTGGCTGAACTCAAAGCGGTTGGACGGGTGGTGGCCGAAATAGTACATGCTGAGCGCACTGAATTTATCGGCTTCGCTGATGTCCACCGGCCACCATTTGCCTTCGGCGTAGAATTCGGCCCAGCAGTGATAGCCGTCGCATCCGCCGTCGTTGCGGTCGGACGGGATGGCGGCACCGATGGCAAAGCGCGCCGGGATGCCGATGGAGCGCGCCAGTCCGATAAAATAGGCGTGATAGTCGGTGCAGTTCCCGGACAGCGCATCGCAGGCGTAGAGGGCGTCGCCCTGGCCCCAGCCGTCGCCGAATTTTTTGTAGCGCATCTGATCGATGACGTGGTCGTACAGTGCGCGGGCCTTCATCAGGCCGCCCTCCCGGCCGGCGGCCGCGGTTTGAGCGATGGCTTTGAATTTGTCATTTTGCGGAACCCTGCGTTCGGGGCGCAGATGCTTTTCCGCCAGGGCGGGATCGCCGGGGCAGGCGCTTTTTTCGTGGCGCAGCACGTCGTAGACAATTTCAATTTGTTTGCCGCTGTCCTGCGGTGCGAGTTCCAGGAAGAGAACCCGGTTGCCGTGGGCGCTGTCGGTGAGGAACTGTTGCCTGCCGGGTGCGGTGATGGATTTGACGGTCACCTGCTGGAAGTTGTCGGGGGAGGCGATCGGGATCCAGCAGCGGGCGCTGCCGGCGAGCTCGGGCAGGGTGGCCTGATAGCGGAACTCGAAGGCATCCGGGGCGGTCAGGACGCCGAGCAGGGCTTCGGATGCGGAGTCAACCGGCGCGCGCACCCAGTTTTTGTCCTGGTTCTGTTTCCAGACGTAGTAGGGGATGCCGTTGAGTTTGTGTACGGTGGTTTCAGTGACGGTCATGCTGCCGGGGTCGCCGTGAAGAAAGAAATCGATATCGTAGAACTCGCCGTCGGCACTGGCCATGTCGACACAGGCGAAATGGCGCTGCGGCGCCAGCGAGGCCAGATATTCCACGTGGACGCGCACGAGTTTGAGCCGAAGCTCGCTGCCCTCGAACGGAACGGTGAACCAGCCGTTTCCGCGCACCACCTGTTCGGCGATGTGCTTTTCGATCCCTTCCCTGATTTCTCCGGTGACAATGGTCGGCACATAGCGTTCGGGTTCGCTGCGAGCAGAGAGGTTTTCAACTTTTCCGCATCCGCAGATGCTGATGAGAAAAAAAAGGCAGATCCAACAGCGCATGGGGGACTCCCGGGTTCACGGTGAGAGAGATTTTTGATCAGAAAGAGGCGGTTCCCCTCACCGGGGAACCGCCGCAGGCGGGCGCTCAGTGTGCCGGATGATCCTTGGGCATATCCGGGGCGGCTTTTTCCGCATCTTTCTGCATGGATTGCAACGGGCTCTTTCCGTCATCTTTGCAGCCGGCGAGTCCGCTGATGAACAGGCCCAGCAGTGCCAGGGCGCACAATTTACAGCATGTCTTCATGGTCGCATCCTCCCCTTAAGCCGGAGCTGCAGCGGATTTAAAAAATGCGGCCGCTGTCATATAAACTCCGGCAACGCGGGGAAACTAGCATTCGGGGGGTGTTTTGGCAAGGGTGAGCGCCGCTGTGCGTTTGCCGGTTTCACGCGCTTCTAACGGCGGCCTAACAATTCCCTAATCCAGTTTGCTCATATTCCGAACCGTACACGGTGGACGCCGGCGCATGGAGGCGAAAGGAGAGACCTCCGGTCCGGTGGCCGCCGACCCGAAACAGAGAAATAAGGAGACAATTCATTATGAACAAATCAGTGCTCAGTATGCTTGTGACGGCCGCGGTCGGCCTGTCGGCCGCTGCGGAGGAAAAAATCGTCATCGACGGTTCCACCACGGTCGGGCCGATCGCCAAAGCGTTTGCCGAATACTTTATGGCGGCGAACCCGAATGTGAACATCACCGTCAGCGAATCCGGCAGCGGCAACGGGGCGAAAAGCCTGGTCAACGCCGTTTGTGATGTGGCCGCGATGTCCCGCCCGATGAAGGAAAACGAGTTTAAAGCCGCGGCGGAAAAGGGGATTCAGCCGGTCGCTCATGCGGTTGCACTCGACGGCCTGCCGATCCTGGTTCATCCGAAAAATCCGGTGTCGGAGCTGACGATTGAGCAGATCCGCAAAATCTATACCGGAGAGATCACCAACTGGAACGAGGTCGGCGGTCCGGATCTGGGCATTGTGGTGATTACCCGCGACACCAACAGCGGAACCTACGAAACCTTCGAAAAGCTCGTCATGAGCCGGCAGAAGATCGGAGACAAGGCGGAGTATGTCGGCAGCAACGGGGCCATTCGGCAGCGGGTGCAGAGCACGCCGTCGGCGATCGGTTATGCCGGGCTGGGCTTTGTCGACAAAACCGTCAAGGCGCTCAAAGTCAACGGTATCTACCCGTCCGCGGCGACGGTTCGCACCGGGGAGTACCCGATTGCCCGGCCGCTGTTTATGTATACCGGCGGATATCCGAAACTCGGCTCTGCGGTGTATCAGTTCGTGACGCTGCACCTGAGCGAGGACGGACAGGAGATGGTGGAGGAAATCGGGTTCATTCCGGTGACCGTCTACTGAGCAACGAGGGCGGTCAGCCCGGCGGCGCGGATTTTCCAATGATTGGAAAATCCGCGTTTTATTTTTCCGGCGGGAGGCCGTTCCCCGGCCCGGTGGACGCCTCAATCCAGTTTAGAAAATCGGGGTTGCCGGCCTCAATGGGGATGCTGACGATGCAGGGGCAGTCATAGGAGTGCAGCTGCCTGATCCGCGCGGTCAGCCCGTCCACCCGTTGCGCGGCGGTTTTGAGGATCAGGACGGTTTCGTTTTCCCGGCAGAGCCGGCCCTCCCAGTGAAAGAAGGAGGTGACGCCGTCGAACAGGTTGGCGCAGGCGGCCAACCGCTCGCCCACCACCGTTTGGGCAATCCGTTCGGCTTCATCGCGCGACGGCGCGGTTGCGTAGATGAGTCGGGTTTTATTCATTTTTCCAGCTGTTGGGGAACAGCATCATGTCGATTTGGCGCGGCCCCCAGGAGCCGGGCGGGTAGGACCGCATGGGCTGGTCTTTCATGGCTTTCCAGATGGCGTCAATGACTCCCCACTCGGCTTCGACCTCGTCGGAGCGGGTGAACAGGGTCGGGTCGCCGCGCAAGGCGTCGAGTAGCAGCCGTTCGTAGGCCTCGGGCAGGACTTTGTCCCATTTGCCGGAATAGGAGAAGTCCATGTCCACCCCCTCCACCACCAGCTGCATGCTGGGGCGCTTGGCCGACACCTGCAGGAAGATGCCTTCGTCGGGCTGAATGCGGAAAATGAGGGTGTTGGGTTTGACGCCGGTCAGGTCGCAGACATCGCCTTCGCAGGCGACATGCTGAAACAGCTGCATGGCCGGAATCCGGAACTGAATGGCGATTTCCGTGGTTTTTTTGGCCATGCGTTTTCCGGTGCGCAGATAGATCGGAACACCCGCCCAGCGCCAGTTGTTGATGGCCATGCGCAGCGCGGCGAACGTTTCGGTGGCTGACTGCGGGTCGACCCGGTCCTCTTCGAGAAAGGCTTTGCTGTTTGGGCCGGCCGCGTACTGCCCGAAAATCCCGACCGGATTGTTGGGCAGGGCCACCGCCGGCTGCAGGGCGTGGAGGATTTTCATTTTCTCGGAGCGGATGGCCTGGGCCGTCAGGCCGTCCGGCGGCTCCATGGTGACCAGGCACAGCAGCTGGAAGAGGTGGTTGGCCACCATGTCGCGCAGCGCGCCGGTCCGGTCGTAGAACGCGCCGCGCCCGCTTTCCATGCCGACCGTTTCCGCCGCGGTGATCTGGATATGATCCACATAGGTGCGGTTGAAGACCGGTTCGAAGATGGTGTTGGCAAAGCGGAACGACAGGATGTTCTGGACGGTTTCCTTGCCCAGATAGTGGTCGATGCGGTAGATCTGACTCTCATCGAGATGGGCCAGCAGGCTCTGATTGAGGGCCTGGGCGGTCTGCAGGTCGCGGCCGAAGGGTTTTTCGACCACGACGCGGGTCCAGGGGGCGTGCCCCGCCCGGGTAATCAGTCCGGATTGGTGAAGCTGCTCGACCGTTTGTTCGACCAGATCCGATGCGATGGAGAGGTAGAACAGGCGGTTGGCGGGCAGGGCGTCCGCTCCGTCGAATTTCTCCCGCAGGGCCGTGTAGGCATCCGGATCCGACAGATCGCCGCGGTGATAGGTCAGATGCGAACAGAAGGAGCAGAGCGATTCGTCCTGCGCCGCCAGCCGGCTGTGCTCGCGCAGGGCGGCCTTCATCAGGGCGCAGAAGCTGGAATCATCGTGTTCGCGGCGGGCAACCCCGACGATGGTGAAATCGGCTTTGAGCGCCCCGTCTTTAAAAAGGGTGTACAGGGCGGGCACCAGCTTGCGCTGAGCCAGGTCCCCTGTGGCGCCGAAGATTACAAAGGTAATCGGCTCCTCAACTTTGACTTCCAGTGTGGCCATGGTTTGTGCTCCTTTTGCGTCGGGGCTGACTATCGGTCATCTGCTGCGGTTGTGCAAGTCGCATGCATCGGCACTTGCCGCCCCCCCGTCTTTCAGGATACCGTTCAGGCTCAGTTTATGAAAATTCTGACAAAATACCTTCTGAAAAGCCTGATCTACCCGCTGGTTTACCTCCTGTTCGGGTTTATACTGATCTTTATCATTGACGATCTGTTTGATAATTTCAGCGACTTTCTTGAAAGCGGAATCCAGCCGCCGGAGATCCTGTATTACTACGGGCTGACGATGCCGCCGGTGGCTGTGCTGGTTCTTCCGGCCTGTCTGCTGCTGGCCATGCTCTACAGCCTGTCGCGCCTCACCCGCCACAGCGAAATCACGGCCATGCGCGCCGGCGGAGTCAGCATCTATCGGATTATTGTTCCCTTTATCGGGGTCGGCGTGGTCGCGACGCTGTTCAGCGGCTGGCTCAACGAAAAGGTGGTGCCGGATGCCGCCTACCACGCGGAGCAGTTCCTTGAATACGAAAAGCAGGACCGTGACGAGGCGATTTTTTATGCCGACAACATTGCGCTGAAAAGCGGCGATCATGTCTGGATGGTGCAGAAGCTCGATACCCGGGACCTGTCGATGTATAACGTCGAGTTTATCGAGCAGCAGACCGCAGACGGGGGTGCGATCAAATACCAGGCCGAACGGGCGCAGTGGCTGGACAACCGCTGGTGGTTCATGGATGTGACCGTTCAGCATTACGACGCAAACGGCGACCTGCTCGGCGCTCCGGAGATCCTGCTGCAGAAGGAGATGCGCGACCTGACGGAAACCCCGCAGACGTTCATGACGGAGATCAAAGACCCGCAGTTTCTCTCGTCGAGCGAGATGCGCAACTATCTGGAAACCAAAAAGGACATTTCGGACACCACGCGGGCGCGGCTGCGGGTGGATCTGCATGCCCGCATGGCGACGCCGCTGTTCTGCCTGATCGTCACCGTGATCGGGATTCCGGTCGGCGCGCACACGGGCCGGCGCGGTGCGCTGGCCGGCATTATGGCCGCGCTGCTGCTGTTCTTCGGCTATTACATCCTGCAGCTTTTTGCGCAGGCGCTCGGCAAAGAGGGGCTGATTGCTCCCTGGCTCGGCGGGTGGCTGCCGGCGATCCTCTTTTTTGCCGCCTCGCCCTTTATGATTCACCGCATGCGCTGAGGTTTTCCAGACCTTGGAAAAAGTGTTCCGCCGGCGCCATCCGCATGCTATAACATGGTCTTCAGAATATGGAGCTGCAATGAATCTTCCGGAGACAATTTACACACTGGATGTTCTGTTCGGGGCGTTTGTGCTGCTGTTCGGCATTTCCGGCCTGCTGCGCGGACTTCCCGGGGAGCTGGCCCGCCTGCTGACCCTGGTCGGCCTGCTCTGCGGCATCTGCTTTTTCTATCCGGCCCTGACCCGGCTGGCGGCGCAGCAGTGGCCTGATTTTTCCACGCCGGTGATTCAGACGGTGACCGCGGCGGCCCTGCTGCTGGGCGCCATCCTTTTTTATGTCCTGCTGCGGGCGATTCTTCAGCGGGCATTAAAAGAGCAGATCGGCGCGTTCTTCGACCGTTTTTTCGGGGCGCTGATCGGGATGATCTTCGGCCTGCTGGTCGGGCTGAGTGTTCTGTGTGCGGTCAGCCTGCTTCCTCAGGAGCGCCCGTATGAAATTCTGTCGGAAAAATCGGTTATCGGCAGCTGGGTCTGCACCGCGATGACTCCGTGGCTCTATCCGCGTCTGATGGACATGCCGGTTTTTAAAGAAGTCGGTCAGCAGGAAGTGCCGGCCGAATGAAGCAGATCCCGAGAGAAACCATTGATGAGATCCGGTCGCGCAATGATATTGCCGATGTGATCGGCTCGTATCTTCAACTGAAAAACGCCGGCTCGCGGTTCAAGGCGCTCTGCCCGTTTCACAAGGAGAAGACCCCGTCGTTCACCGTCAGCCCCGAGCGGCAGATCTATCACTGCTTCGGCTGCGACGCCGGCGGCGATGTGATCACGTTTGTTCAGGAGTACGAAAAGGTCGATTTCATGACGGCGCTGCAGATGCTGGCGGACCGGGTCGGGATGGATCTCAATTTTGAGGACGACGGCGGCCGCAGCTCCAACAAGCGGGAGCTGTTTAAGATTCACGAGGGGGTGGCGCAGCTCTATCACAAGATCCTGCTGGAGCATCCGGAGGGCGAGGCGGGCCGCGCCTATCTGGCCACCCGCCGGCTGAAGCCCGAGACGGTGGCCGCTTTCCAGATCGGGTTCGCTCCCGACCGCTTTGACGCGCTCGAAAAATGGGCGGCGCAGCAGAAGATCCCGCCGGCGCTGATGGAGGAGGCCGGGCTGACGGCCCGCTCGGAGCGCGGATCGACCTATGACCGCTTTCGCAAGCGGCTGATGTTCCCGATCCGCGACGAGGCGGGGCGGGTGATCGGCTTCAGCGGCCGGCAGATCGAGCCGGATAAACGCAGTGGAAAATATGTGAACAGCCCGGAAACCCCGCTGTTCCGCAAGAGCCGGGTGCTGTTCGGGATCGACAAGGCGCGCCGCGCCATAGCCGACAAACGGACCGCGATTGTGGTCGAGGGCCAGCTCGACGCGATCCGCTGCCACGAGGCGGGGCTGGTCCATGTGGTGGCCTCCCAGGGCACGGCGCTGACCTCGGACCACGCCCGGATGATCCGGCGCTACGCCGACGAGGCGGTGCTGGTGCTCGATGCCGATGCCGCCGGGCAGAAGGCCGCGCTGCGCTCGTCCGAGGCGTTCATCGCCGAGGAGCTGAGCGTGCGGGTGGCGTCGCTGCCGGCCGGAGAGGATCCGGATTCCCTGATTTTGACGCAGGGGGCGGGCGCACTGCTCGCACGGGTGAGAGCCGCGGTTTCGGCGCTCGATTTTCTGATCGATTCCACGGCGAAAACCGAGAATCTGGATACGGAGGCCGGGCTGATGCGCACCTCGCGCGCTGTTCAGGGGTTGATCGCCTGTGCGCCGGGGGCGATCCAGCGCGACCGGATGGTGCAGCGGGCCGCCGAACGGCTGGGCCTTTCGCAGACGGCGCTGCGGCGCGATCTGGCCCGCAACCAGAAGCCGCAGCCCGCGGCGCGCGGCCCGGCAAATGAGGCCGGTGCGCCGGCCGCCGTCCCCGTCAGCCATCCGCGGGCGGAGGTCGCTTTGGCGCAGCTGCTCTGTCTTCATCCGGACGAGGTGTTTCCGGTGGTCGCCGATCATCTGCCGACGGATTATCTGACCGATCCGGACTGCCGGCTGCTGGTGGAACTGATGCTGGATGATGCGGAGAACCTGATGGAGCGCGTTCCGGCGGAGCGTGCCGCGGCGCAGAAGCTGGCGGTGCGCATTCAGATGGAGGACAGCCGCCTGCTCGGCGGGCATGCCTCGGCCGCCGGCGCGGCGCAGGATCTGGTGATGTCGCTGTGGCGGGTTGCGCTGAAGCGGCGGCGCAAACAGGCGGCGCAGGTGGAGGATCGCGTGAGAATCACCCTGCAGCTGAAGCAGCTCGACCTCGGCTGGGCGCATGCCGTCGAGTTTATGGTGGTGTAAACGTCCGCCGGGCGGCAAATGTTCCTTGTTGACCGCAATGATCTGATATAACCTCCTTACAAAATGGAGTTTCTATGCGGATCCTGGTGGCAGAAGACGAAAAAGTGACACGGATGCGGCTCGAACAGGTGCTGACCCAGTGGGGATTCGAGGTGGAATCTTTTCCGGACGGCGATTCGGCCTGGCAGCGGCTGTGCGAGCCGGACCCGCCCCGCCTGTGCATCATCGACTGGCGCATGCCTGAAATGGAGGGGCCGGATTTCTGCCGGCGCGTCCGAGAAAAATTTGCCGAGCAGTATTTTTACCTCATTATTCTGTCGGCCCGGCAGGGGATGGACAACCTGATTGAAGGGCTGGGCGCCGGTGCGGATGACTATGTGACCAAGCCGTTTGAGGTGCGTGAGCTTCGTTCGCGGATCCATGTCGGGATGCGGGTGATCGGCCTGGAGCGCATGCTGGCGCTGAAAGTGAACCAGCTCGAGAAGGCGCTGGAGGATGTGACACAGCTGCGCGGCCTGCTGCCGATTTGTTCGTACTGCAACAAGATCCGCAACGACGAGGATTACTGGGAGCAGGTGGACAGCTATATCAGCCGCTTTTCAGGGGTGGAGTTCAGTCATTCAGTCTGTCCGAGCTGCTATCAGAAGCATGTGAAGCCGATGCTGGACGACCATGAAACAGGAGAGGCCTCCTGAATTTGATTTTGGACAGATTTCGCGAGCCGGCCGCCCTGCGGCTGCTGTCTGAGGATGTCACCTTTCAGTCTCTGGCGTGGTGGATGTCTGCCTGCGGCGCGGCGCTGGCCTGGCTGGTGATGCATCGGAGGCGCAATGCCGTGATCCGAGCCGCCCGGGCGGAATCCGAGCTGGCGCGCACCCGGCTCAAGCAGATTCTGCAGCACTCGCGGGAGGCGCTGTATCAGTTCAATCTCAAGAGCCGGCAGTTTGAGTTACTCAGTCCCGCCTGTTTCAGCCTGACGGGATATACGGACCGGGAGATTCGGGGAATGTGCGCGGAGGATCTGCTGCAGCTCGTGCATCCTCAGGAACGCGCACGGATACAGAAGCTGATTGGAAAACTGAGCAGCCGGTCGCCGGATCGGGACTGGAACGGCCTGGTGAAGTATCGTTTCCTGCACAAGGACGGGGAGTATCGCTGGCTGAGTGACCATGTTTATGTGGGCTGCGATGCGGACGGCGCCGCGGCGCGGCTGGGCGGGTCGGTTCGGGAGATCACCCGGATTGTCCGTCAGGAGGAGCGCATTCAGATTCTGGAGCGCAAATTCCAGGAGAGCCAGAAAATGGCGGGTCTCGGGCTGCTGGCCAGCGGGATTGCTCACGATTTCAACAATCTGATGACGGTGGTGCTCGGCAACGCGGAGCTGGCCTTGCTGGAAAAAGGCGGGTTGGACGGCGGACCGCTCGATGAAATCAAACGAACCTCGCTGCGGGCCGCGGAGCTGGCCAACCAGATGCTCGTGTATGCCGGCAAAACCACCCTGGTGGTCAGCCGCATCAATCTCGGGTCGGTTGTGCGCGAGATGGGCGTGCTGCTGGATGTTTCCATTTCCAAGAAGGTGACGATTGAATATTCGTTTGACGATGAACTCGCGCATATCCGCGGGGATGTGTCGCAGATTCGTCAGGTGGTGATGAATCTGATCACGAATGCGTCGGAGGCGATCGGGGATCGGTCCGGCGTGATTTCCATCCGTATCCGGGAGGCCGTACTGCGGCCGGGCGATCTGGAACGTGTTTACCCGCCCGGCGGAGCCGTGGACGGGCGCTGCGTTCTTCTGGAGGTGTCGGACACCGGCTGCGGGATGGATGAACAGACCGTGCAGAAGATTTTTGATCCCCTGTATACCACCAAGGTGAGCGGCCGCGGCCTGGGGCTGGCGGCACTGCTCAATGCGGTGCAGCGGCATCAAGGTGTTGTGGAGGTCGAAAGCACGGTCGGGAAGGGAACCGTGTTCCGGGTCTGTTTTCCCGCGGCGGAGCTGGTGGATTCCGAAACGGGCCCGGATGACGCAGTCGTCCCCTCCGGTTTTCAGGGGGCCGGAACAGTGCTGATTGCAGACGATGAAGAGGCCATTCGGATGCTGGCCTCCGTGATGCTGCAGCGGATGGGCTTCCGAGTGATAACGGTCGCGGACGGGCTCGAACTGGTGGATCGCTATGCCGAGCAGGCGGACGAGATTACCTGCCTGCTGCTGGACGTGAATATGCCGAATTTAAGCGGACTGGAAGCCGCCGAGCGTATTCGGGCCATGAACTCCGCGGTTCCAATCCTGTTCATGAGCGGGTATCCGCGCGAGGAGATTATGAAGCGCTGCGGTCCGCAGCCCCATTCGGAATTCATCAAAAAGCCGTTTGAACGCACGGCCCTGTCCGAGGCGATCCGCTCGGTGCTGGAGCCGCCATGCTGAGCGCCCCGGATCGGGCTGACAGACCCAGGTGTTCTCCATGAGATCTTCGCCGAAAATAATGTCCGATCGCCGGGGGCTTTTTTTTGCGGCCCTTCTGATTGCGGTTTGCGTCCTGATCACGTTCGGACGCACGGTTGAGTTCGATTTTGTCAACTATGACGACGATGTGTTTGTTTATCGCAATCCCCTCGTTGCAAACGGATTGAGCGGATCGGGAATGATGGATGTTCTCACCCGGTTTGACCGGGTCTATTACTACCCGTTTACGCTCATTTCGTTGATGACAGATGCTTCGCTTTACGGACTGAACCCGTTCGGGTTTCATCTGACGAATGTTCTTCTTCATCTGGTGACCGCTGTTCTGCTGCTGCTGGCGCTGCGCAGTCTGACCGGATCGATTTGGCGCAGCGCATTGGTTGTGCTGCTGTTCGCGCTGCATCCTCTGCGGGTCGAATCGGTGGCCTGGATCACCGAGCGCAAAGATGTGCTCAGCGGCGTGTTCTTCATGCTGGGGCTGTGGGCCTATTCCGGGTATGCGCGGCATCTCTTTTCGTGGTGGCGCTATCTGGCGGTGGTTTTGTGTTTTGCGGCCGGTTTGATGTCGAAGCCGATGCTGGTTACGTTCCCGTTTGTTTTGCTGTTGATCGACTGGTGGCCGCTGGAGCGCCTGTCCGATGTAAAAGCCTGTCTGCTGGAAAAGGTTCCCTTGTTTGTTTTGGCCGTTTTATTCAGCGTCATCACGCTGAACTCCTCCGCGCCGAACGACGCTGCGGCACCTGAGGGAATTTCACTTTTGTGGCGGACAGGCAACGCGCTTATTTCCTATGTGGCTTACATTCGGCAGATGCTTGTGCCGGGCAATCTGATGGTGCCGTATTCGACGGAGGTGACGGTTTTGGGCGCGGGACTGTCTCTGGCTGTTTTGGCCGCTTGTTCTGTTGCGGTGTACATCCTGCGGCGGAAAAGCCCGTACTTGCTGACCGGCTGGCTGTGGTATGTGGGAATGCTCGTTCCGGTGACGGGGATTGTCCGGATTTTGGGCGGTGTGCGCGCGGATCGGTTCACCTATTTTCCGCACATTGGACTTTGTATCGGCGTTGTCTGGCTGGCTGCCGAGTGGGGGCGGTCCCGGCCGGTCCGGATTGCGCTGGCCCTGGCCGGGGCGGTTGCTGTCGTCGGCCTGATGGTCGGCAGCCGGGGGCAATGTGAGGTCTGGCGTGACAGTGAATCGCTTTGGACCCATTCGCTGTCGGTTTGTCCTGACAATCCAGTGGCGCACGGCAATCTGGGGTCCGCCCTGTTCGTCGCCGGGGATACGGATCGGGCGATTGTTCACTTTCAGCGGGCGATCGCGCTGGGGATTGAGCGTGCCGAGGTTTACAACAATCTCGGGGTGGCTCTGGCCGAACGGGGCCAGTATCAGGAAGCCATTGAGCAGTACCGAAAGGCGCTGGCACGGGACGAGGGGCGCGTTGAGATTATCATGCATCTGGCTGAGGCCATGACGGTCTGCGGCGAAGTGTCCCGGGCGGCGGCTCTCTACGAGGCGGTGCTGAATCAGGACCCGGATGATATCGAGGCGTTGACGGGGCTGGCAACCGCCCGCCTGCAGGCCGGCAATCGGGTCGGAGCGCTTGATGCGGCCCGCCGAGCCCGTGCCGCGGCGTCCCTGCGGGGAGACCGGGATGCTCTGGAAGAAATCGGGAAGCTGATCGAGCGTTGTCAGTAGCTTGCGCTGGTTCCAATCGCGTTAATAGTGATGGAGTTTCCGTCAATCGTCAGGTCGCTCAGGGAGTCGATTCCGCCGCCGATATAGTCCTCAATGTCATCCCATGCAACGGAGGTTCCGTCGGCCTTGTTGTTCAGGATCGCCCATTGGTCCTTGGCGCTGTTGATGGTGTCGATGTTCACCTCTTTCATCTTTTCCGCCGCGCTATGACGAGAGTTCAGGAAAGAGGGGATGCCGACGGCCGACAGCAGCGCGATAATGGCGACGACGATCATGATCTCAACCAGTGTAAATCCGTTTTTCTTTTTCATGGCGATTCCTCCAGTCGACTGAAGCTAACCTGTTCAGGCTGAAAAAACCAGTACGCATATGACATATGATCTCCGATGACGGTGATTTTGGGGTCGTGCCGAGTGATGTATTCGGCGGGGATCATGAAGCTGGTGTCGGAGAACCCTTCATCCTGCAGGTCCAGAGAGACGTCCAGGGGTTTGCCATCCACTTCGACTGTCAGGATGAGAGGGGAAGAGAATGTAAAGTCCTGATCGGTAGTCCCCTGATAGCGGCTGACCCGGGCGGTCGTTTTCCGGGCGGTACGCAAGGTGATTTGCAGCGGCTTGTACGGGGTGAGGTTTTCGAGATGAAAGGATTCCTGCCCGATGATTAACTGGCCTATTTCAATCAGTTTCTGCTCTTTATCATAATCAATGGACGGATTAATGATGACTCCCCGCAGGCGGAGTTGACAGGCATAGCTGTGTTTCTGTTCATCATCCGCATAGCCGACATCCAACCGTCCTTTGGCGGCACAGTTTGCAGGAGGGGGCGGGGCGATCCGTTTTAACGAGGACCAGTCGGCGGCATGCAGTGCGAGTTGGACGCTTCCGCCGAATGCATCCGTATCTTTGATAATCAGATTCCCTAAAAAGTTTGTGTGCATCGCCGGGGCTCCTGTGGGTTGATTTGCATCAATCAGCCAGAAGTCGGGTTGCAGTTCCGGTTGGTATTTGAGGGTTTCGGCGTAGCAAAGCCAGTCCCTTCCGGTCGAGGATTCTGTGGTAAGGATTCCGAATATGTGAAAAAGGTTTCGTTCAGGAAGGTGAAACATGATCCCACTTCCACCCCACATTGAAAAGATGTCTCCCGGCTGTGTATGCTCCATTATATCCTGCGCAAACCGGGTTTTTCCTGAGTGAGTATTGCATTTAATGGAAAATACCAGTGAGAAGTAGATCAAGGAGATAATTTGGAAAGCAATCAGCATGCCGGCCAGGGCGATCGCCACCGGTCGGCGGGTAATCTGGTCGTGGAGGAATTCAAGGAAGAGGCCGCAGTAGAGGTAAATCACGGGGATAATCCAGGCTAAATAGCGGTCGTGACTCAGCTCCTGTTGTTGATTGGTTGAAAGCAGTGCAAGCTCCGCTAAAACTGTGAGAATGACCAGAACATCAAACCGGACTTGAGCCTTTTTATTCCATGGGCGCAGCAGGATGCCGATCATAGAGCAGAGCCCGGTAATTAACGGGAAGAAATAGAGGTGTCGAAAGCCCTGCTGGATCAGTCCGAAAAAGATACCCTTCAGGGCTTGTACGAAGTTGATCAGAGTCAGGTTGACGGCACTCCCTAAAGGCATGGTTTTAAACAGGCCTTTGGCGCGCAGGGACATAAACATGAATTCGCCGGTGATCAGATAGTTAAACAGCAGGGTCAGCGCAATGGCTGCGACACCGGCGCATCCAATCCAGAGCGGCCAGCTGCTGTTTATAGACAGACGTTTTTTCCATGTACGCTTATCAAGCAGTGCGTAGAGCGCACCGGTAGCAAGCAGGCCCCCGGCCAGAGCTGCAGAGGTGGGGTGGGTGAGACCGGTGAGCAGCATGCCGGCCAGAAGGCAGGCTTTGTGTTCGGTCAGGAATGCCCAGAAGCAGAACCAGATCAGCATACATAGCAGTCCCATATCGGTCTGCCCGAAAAAGGTGTGCAGTGTTTGCCCGCTGATTACGGTGACGGTGAGTACAAAAGGATAAAAGCGGGGAGTCAACCTTCGGGCAATCAGACCGATCAGCAGCAGGGTGGTTAAGAAGAAAGCCGCATTCAGGATAAATGATGCGATGATGAATGCGTTTCCGGTGCATCCGGCTTTGTAGAGAAGTGACAGTAAAACGGGGTAGAGGTAGCTGGTGCAGCCAGTGGATGGTGCGGCACCTTTAATGAACTCAAACGGATGGCCTTCAGCCATGTTGCGGGCGTATTGAAGATATATCAGGGTGTCCGGTTCGGACAGAGGAGGGGTATTCCCCTGAAAATAACCGATCGAAAACCATACGGTTGAGATGAAAAATCCAAACAGCAGAACCGCCTGTATAATGCCCTTTTGATTCATGCCGCTCCCCTGCATTAAAAACCCCCTCGGCGATTGCTCTCCGAGGGGGGCGTTACTTACTACAGTAATTAGTAAGAGGCTTTGGTGGACATGGTTCCGATGTCGATGGTGTCACCGCCAACAGTCAGGTCGGTCAAGCCATCGATGCTTAGAGCTTTGAAGAGCGAGTCTGTAAGAATGGTGTCGTCGGTAATGCCGGCTGCGCCGGGAATGGTGCCGGACGGCAGGGTGAGTACGCCTTTGGCTTTTTCCACTTCAGCAATGTTGCGCGCTTTGGCTTTTTCCTGTGAACCGGCGTAGGCATTCAGGATCGAAGGAATACCGATGGCGGCCAGCAGACCGATGATGGCGACGACGATCATGATTTCAACGAGGGTGAAACCCTGTTTTTTGATTTGTTTCATTTTTTTTCCTTATTTATGTTTTTGTTTTTTTATGCCGGCTGTCTGTTCCGTGATGGTGTCTTTGCTGCTGTGTGCCGGGTCGTTTTAATCATGCCAACTTAATAAGCATGTCGCATGCCATGTTTGTTAAATCACCTAATCCAAATACGTATTTGCGGCCGTTGCGGTGTGTAAGTTGCTGATATAGAACGACATGTATCATTGATAAAAAAGAGGGGGCATGTTTTTTCATCATCGCAAGGCTGAATTGGAGAATGTCGCAACTGCCGGATTCTCATAATCGAGAAGCGATCGGCAGTGTTTCTCAGCTTTTGGGGAGCTTGCGGTAGAGGGTGGCCAGGCTGATGCCGAGCTCTTCGGCCGCCCGTTCCTTGTCCCCGTCCAGATTGTCGATGGTTTTCTTCAAAAATTCTTTTTCCTTGTCGTGCAGGAAGGCCTTCAGGGATTTGGCTTTAAACTGCGCCCTGCGGTCCGTGATGACTCCGGAGCGGATTCCTTCTTCAACGCTGTCGACGATTTTGGCGGGCAGGGTGCTTTTGCAGATGACCCCGTCCTGTACAAATGCCAGCGCGTGCTGAATCGCATTTTCGAGTTCGCGCACATTGCCCGGCCAGTTGTAGTTGTCGAGAATGTTCTGGCTTTCATGATCGACCTGCGGGAGCTCGGCATCCGTTCCCAGTTCGCGGCGCAGGATGTGGTCGATCAGCGGCAGGATGTCTTCGGGCCGGTCGCGCAGCGGCGGGATGTCGATGCTGATCACACTCAGGCGGTAGTAGAGGTCTTCCCGGAATTTCCCCTCTTTAATCAGGTTTTCCAGTTTTTCGTTGGAGGCGGCGAGGATGCGCACATCCACTTCCTTGTGGTCCGACCCGCCGACCTTGCGGATTTTTTTGTCCTGCAGCACGCGCAGCAGTTTGGACTGGATTTCGAGCGGCATGGAGGTGATTTCGTCGAGGAACAGCGTTCCGCCGTGCGCCGTTTCGAAGAGTCCGGCTTTGGTGGCGGTTGCGCCGGTGAAGGCGCCTTTCACATGGCCGAACATTTCGGACTCCATCAGCTGGGCGGGCAGGGCCGCGCAGTTGATGGCCATAAAGGTTTCATCTTTGCGGGGGCTGTAGTGGTGCAGCGCGCGGGCGACCAGCTCTTTTCCGGTTCCGCTTTCGCCGTAGATCAGCACGGTCGTGGTGGTCGGCGCGACCCGTTCAATCATGTCGCACACTTTGCGCATGCCGGGCGCTTCGGCCACGATCCCCTCCAGATGTTCGCGATGGGTCAGCCGGGCTTTGAGATCCTTGTTTTCAGACAGCGCGTTGTTGTACGCCAGCGAGCGCTGAACGGTCAGGACCAGTTCATCGAGTTTGAACGGTTTGGTGATGTAGTCGAACGCGCCCTCTTTCATGGCCTCGACCGCCGTGCCGACGGTGCCGTAGGCGGTGAGCATGATAACGCCCATGTCGGGGTAGGCCTTGCTCGCTTTGCGCAGCAGTTCCATGCCGTTGATCGGCGTCATGTTGATGTCGGAGATCATCAGGTCGAACCGTTCGGTTTCAAGAAACTGAAGGGCCTTTTCCCCGTTGCTGGCCGGGGTGGTGTTGTACCCTTGACCTGTCAGGATTTTATTGAGCAGGTTCAGGATCGTTGGTTCGTCGTCTACGATTAGAATACGCGGCATAATTCACCCACTTCTTATCTTTGGCTAAGCACGGGTGAAAATTATCATTTCCGAGAATGAGCGTCTACAGGAAAAGCGGAGCGATTACGGTGAGTTTTTACAGGCGATTGGCTGCCTGAAACTCATGGTCTATGTCCGTCTGAATCAGCTCCCGGATTTCGCTCGGCGAGTACTCGGCGTAGTCGAGAAAATTCTGGACCACCTGATCCATTTTCTGCGACTCCCGGATCACGATCTGATAGAGGTCGCAGTGTTCCGTGACAGCGCCGGCGCCGGCTGGTTTTTTGAGGCTGATCTGCAGCAGCTGCACGGCCCCCGAGATGCCGGTCAGCGGGGTGCGGATCTGATGGGCCATCTCCCTGGCCATGTTGGCGGCGGCCTTGATTCGTTCGAGCTGCCGGGTCTGGGTCTGCAGGCGGATGACGCCCGACAGGTCGCTGAAGTTGACAATGCGGGTGCTGACCTGCGCGTCGGGCGGAGCCTCTGTGTGGGGAACCGCTTCGGCGGGCAGGGTGATTCGGGCGTCTTCGATGCTGACCGGGAAAACGGACCCGTCTGAGCGGCAGAAGTAATCGGAGGCTCCCTGCAACTCGGCGGTTTTCTCGTCGAGCTCAGCGGGTTTGCGGTGGATCGAACTGAGGTTTTTTCCGATCAGGTCGGGTTCGTCCCGGCCGAGCAGGGCGCAGGCCCGGTCGTTTGCGAGCAGGATCCGGTCGTGCGAATCGAGCAGCAGCAGGCCGGTTTTGACGTTCTTGAAAATCACCCGGGTGATTTCCCGGAACTGTTTTTCTTTGCGGCTGATGTAGTCGCAGCGCCCGGATACATATGCGCTGGCAATACCAAAAAAGACGAACAGGATGATCCGCAGCAGCATCGCGCCGAAGGTGCTGACGATCTCCCGGCTGTTGCCGCTGGCCGAGTAGGCCACCAGGATGTTGCTGGACATCAGCGAAATGACCAGCACATAGGAGATGATCGAAAGAAGCGTGATCTGGATGGTCTGCCGCAGCGGCAGGATAATTCCGGCGGAAAGAATAATCAGCGGATAGAGCAGGATCAGGAAGTTGTGCCCGGCTCCGCCGGAAAAATAGACCAGGCCGGAGACAAACACGAGGTCGACCAGAAACTGCAGCGGGGCGAGCTGTCTCATCCGGTTCTGATTGCGCATCCACAGCGAATAGGGAATCGTGATGATGTAGGCGAAGGCCATGAATGCATAGAATGCAATTCCGTCATGCGCCAGCACAAAGGAGAGGAAAACCAGGAATCCGCTGATGGCCAGCAGTCGGCCGCCCAGCAGGCCCATCATTGTTGTCCAGGTGACCCGCGAAGTGTCTGATTCGTTGTTGTGTTTCATGGCTGCACTTCGTCTCTGTTTACATCACCAGTTCGGACATTTTGAAGATCGGCAGGAACATGCACAGCACAATCCCCCCGATCAGGACCCCGATCACCACCATCAGCAGCGGCTCCAGCATGGAGGTGAGCCCTTCGAGCATCGTGTTGACCTCTTCCTGATAGAACTCGGACAGTTTTGACAGCATCTCCTCCATTTTGCCGGTCTGTTCTCCGGCGTTGAGCATATGAATCAGCATGCTGGGAAACTCCGCGTTTGTTTTCAGCGTCGAAGAGATGGTGTTTCCCTGCTCCACGCTCTCGCGCGCGTCCAGGATGGCCTTTCCGATCACCTTGTTGCCGGTGGCGACGCCGACAATGCTCATCGCCTGGATAATCGGCACGCCGCTCGACATCAGCTGGGCGAAGGTGGAGGAGAAGCGGGTGATCGCGATTTTCCGCGCCAGGGTTCCCAGCATCGGAAAGTGGAGCTTGAGGCGGTCGATGTTCAGCGCGCCGCTTTCGGTGGCCGCATAGCGCCGGATGCTGTAGATGGCGGCGGCGATGGCGGCGACCACAATGTACCAGTAGTTCTTGATGAAATCGCTGACATTCATCAGGGCCTGGGTCGGGGCGGGCAGCTCCGCGCCGAAGCCGCCGAACATTCCGGCAAACACCGGCACCACCCAGATGATCAGGCAGGTGCAGATGATCAGCGCGACCGACATCACCACCGACGGGTACATCATCGCGGATTTCACTTTGCCGCGCAGGCGGTTGGAGTCCTCCAGAAAGGCCGCGACCCGGTCGCAGGTCTCCGCCAGCATGCCGCCGGTCTCCCCGGCGCGCATCATGTTCACATACAGCTCGTCGAACACCTGCGGGTAGATTTCCAGCGAGTCCGAGTACATCGACCCGCCTTCCACGTCCGTGCGCACGCCGTGGAGCACCTTTGTGAATTCCTTGTTTTCGGTCTGCTCTTCAAGCGCCAGGATGGACTGCACCAGCGGCATGCCCGAGGAGAGCATGGCCGAGAGCTGGCGGGTGTAGATCGGCAGCTCCTTCATGCGGACCTTGCGGCTGCCTTTAATACGTACAACGGTTGGTTTTTTTGCCATGGGGTGGTTTTCCTCGATTATTCGCTGGTGACCCGCACAATTTCATCCACGGTGGTTTCGCCGGCGCGCACTTTGTCGAGCCCGGCCTCGCGCAGGGTTTTCATGCCGTTGGCGACGGCGACCTCGCGCAGCGCGCTGGCCTCCGCCGTCTGCAGGATTTTTGCTTTCAGAATGTCGTCGAGCAGCAGGATTTCCATAATGCCGCCGCGGCCCTTGTAGCCGAGTCCGCTGCACTTCGGGCAGCCGTGCGCTCCGAAAAACTGAACGCCGTCAAAAAGGTCCGGGTCGATATGGTTCCTGCGCAGGACGTCCGCAGGCATCTCGATCGGTTTTTTGCAGAAGGGGCAGAGCTTGCGGTAGAGGCGCTGCGCCTGGGTCATCACCAGCGAGGAGGAGAGCAGGAACGGCTCGATGCCCATGTACGCCATGCGGGCGATCGCGCCGGCGGCATCGTTGGTGTGCAGGGTGCTCAGCACCAGATGCCCGGTCAGCGCGGCCTGCACGGCGATGGACGCGGTTTCGTTGTCGCGGATCTCTCCGATCATCACGATGTCCGGGTCCTGTCGCAGGATGGACCGCAGCCCGGCCGCGAAGGTCAGCCCGACCTCGGAGCGCGTCTGCACCTGGTTGATGCCGGCCAGCTGATACTCCACCGGGTCTTCCACCGTAATGATGTTCACGTCTTCCTTGTTCAGCTCCTGCAGGGCGGAATAGAGCGTGGTGGTTTTGCCGGATCCGGTCGGGCCGGTCACCAGCAGCATGCCGTACGGTTTGGCGATGGCGAATTTCAGGTCCGCCAGCGCCTTGGGGGCCAGGTTCAGCGCTTCCAGGCTCGGCGACAGCGCGCTTTTGTCCAGAATGCGCATCACGATTTTTTCACCGAACACCGTCGGCAGATAACTCACCCGGATATCCACCTGCTTGCCGAGCGCTTTGATCTTGAAGCGGCCGTCCTGCGGGATGCGCCGCTCGGCAATGTCGAGGTTCGACATGATTTTAATGCGCGATGAGATGGCGGACTGCACGCTCTTGGGCGGGCTGGGGGATTCGTAGAGCACCCCGTCGATGCGGTAGCGCAGCCGGATCTTGTTTTCCATCGGCTCAATGTGGATGTCGCTGGCATGCTTGCGCAGGGCTTCGATCAGCACCGAGTTGACAATGCGGACCACCGGCGCGTCTTCGGCGCCTTCGAGCATTTCGTCGAGGTTTTCATGGCTGGTTTCATCCACGCCGACCTCGAGGTCGCTGTCGTCTTCGATGTCGCGCAGGATATCCTCCAGCGCCAGCGAGGAGTCCTTGTTGGCGCTCTCCAGCACCGCCATCAAATCTTTTTCATCGGCGATGACCGGGAAGATCTGGCAGTCGATCTGTGTCTTGAGGGTTTCGATTCCCATGATGTTGAACGGGTCCGCCAGCGCGACGGTCAGCAGCCGGCCGGTTTTGCACAGGGGGATCATTTTCAGATGGGCCCAGGTGGCCCGGGGCAGCAGTTCCATCAGGGCGGTATCGACCCTGAAATGCTCCAGATGAATCGGCGTCAGCTCCAGATAGGCCGCTTTGGCCAGCAGCATGTCGGGGGCCGGGACGGCCCCCAGTTCCAGCAGAATCTCTTCGACGGCGGTGCCGCTCTTTTTTGACTGAATCCGGGCGTCCTGGAGGATTTCGTCCGGCACCGGACAGCGGTCCAGCAGGATGTCGATCAGTGTTCTGTATGCGTTGTCTTTCATAGTAGGGGACCTGTAAATGAAGCATGAACGATGCCAAGCAATTATGAAAAACATGAACTTTCCAATGTCCGGAAGCAAGCCCGCTGTTGGTTTCCAGCCTCTGGAAAAATCATTTCCGGTTTTTCCAAGGGTTGGAAAAACTCCGCACCGCGCGCTTCCGGTGTTTCCGGCCCCCGGAAAACCCCGGGTGTTTTTTTCCGGGGTTTGGAAGAAAGAGGAGTTTCAGGCGGGGCATGCAATGTGCTTATAATGAAGCGTCATGTCAGTATTGATAAGGAGACTGTAAATGAGCGAAGCGATAGCGGGCGGCCGGGAAGGGCTGGAGCAGAACATTGAAATGCTGGAGCAGATTCTTGAGGTGATGCCGGATGACCTGTTCACGATGCGTGCCCTGTTTGAGGCATCGCTCAAGCTTCAGCAGCCGGAAAAGGCGTTTGCGACCCTTCAGCGGCTGGATGATCTGTCGCGGTCGGCGGGCAATCTCGAAATGATCGATTATGTGCTGGTTCAGTATGCATCGATTGCGGAAGGGGATGGCGAGATTCAGCTGCGGGTGGAGCGGCTCAGCGCGGTGAAGCATGCCCTGGCGCCGGAGCCGGACGAGGCTGCGGGGGAATCCGTTGCAGCGGCTGCCGGCGGCGGCCGGGTCGAGGCGGAGATGGCGCTGGCCTGGGAGCTGTATCAGGACGGAATCCTGACTCAGGAGGAGTACTCGTATATTCTGCACGATCTGACGGAACTGTCCGGGAATAAAATGGATGTGCCGGTGACGGTGCTGCATATTCTGCACGACCGCCAGTTCAGCCGGTTTGACCGGCTGATGACCCATCTGTGCCAGCGTTATTCCATGCCGGTTATGGCGCTCAGTCAGTTCGAGGACAACGAAGAGATCTCCCGGCAGCTGCCGGTGGATTTCATGTCGGCCAACGGCGCGATCCCGTTTGCGCGGGTCGGCCGGGATCTGCTGGTCGGGGTCTTAAACCCGATGGACAGGGACCTGCTGCGCGATGCCGAACGGCTGGCCGGATGCACTTGTCATCGCTATCTGGTTCATCCGGAAGAGTATGACCGGCAGTTGAAAAAGGCTCGATAACCGGCGGCAGATCAGTCGACACTGTAGGAGAATGTCTGGCCGACACTGAGCGGGATTTTTTCTCCCTGATATTCGATTGTGAGGCTGTGAGCCTGGATTTCAACAATCCGCACGCCCTCAAATTCTGCGCCGACGGCAGCCATTTTGTCGTTGACGATCGCGATGGCTCCCTCTTCTCCGATCATGTTTCCCTTAAAGGTGATGGCTGCTGTTTTCTTTCCGGCCATCAGGGCCGACACGTCCGGAAAATCCTGCTTTGCTTTCCAGAAGCGATGAATCAGCGGGTCGATCCAGCCGACGGTGCTTGGCAGGAGCAGCACGATGCCTGAAAGAACCCCAAATAAAATGATGGCAACCAGCAGGATGATATCGATCGTGGTTCTGTGCGATGATTTGGCTGCCTGCGGCGGTTTGTTGATCTGTGTCAGATTCATCGAGGTCCTCTTTTTCTCATTTTTTAGAAACGCATCCTGTTTTCTCAGATTGGAGATCCTTTTTCGGCAGTCATACGGATCTCGATGCAGGCTGTTGCGGGCACAGCGCCGTTGGCGTCAATCTGGACTGTCAATCTTGCGATTGATAGGTTGTTTGGTATGTATAGTTCTTTCTTGATGAGCTGTTGTGTTCAGAAAAAAAATTAATTTTAAGCAGACTGTCGATGCTGTATCCGGCAATTCGTGTTGGACTTGATTGTTTTGAAAGCAAATTTTATTCCATTAATCCACGGACCCTGATTGCGTCAGCAGATGGCGGAGTGAGCCCGCAGGGTGCAGCCAACGGCCGGGACCTTTGATTTATGCTGCCGGGCAAGCGGAAAGCATTGGCTAAATCGCATCGAACCGGTGACAAGATGGACGGGACTGTCGGGGTCTGCCGGACACACTCAGGATTGTGATCAATCGCTGGTTTTCAGGCTGCGGTCTCTTTCCGGTGCGGATTGCCTGCATTGATAATATCAAAAGCACTTTTTTCTCAATGTTTGGAAAAACCGCCTTTTTACTGGAGATATGGAAATACTTTTTCGTGAGGAGCAGAACTCAGGATTCCAGCTGTTGAGGGGGAGTAACGGCAAAACCGGTCGTCTCTTTTATTGTCATTTTTGAGAGAAATCCGCCGTGTGGCATGTGTGATGCTTATTATTGAGGGGCAATGAGCAGTAAAAAAACAGGTTTAAGCCGCATGACCATTCTGGACGCGGCGATTTATGCCGGCTTGGCGGCGGTGTTTTTAGCCATATCAATTCCATTGGTCCGCGGGGCCTGCCTGCAGCGCCAGACGGCTGAATGTGCCCGCAAAATGATTCTGGCGGCGGATGCGCTCGATCTTTATGCCGCCGCTTCCGGGAACTATCCGTGCACTGGTGCAGCGTCCGGGGACGGTGTCTCCGGCGGCGAGCTTTCCGATGCGTTTGCCATGCTGGATATTGACTGGTGGAACGAATCGACCGAGCTGGGCGGCGAGTGGAACTGGTTTTGCGGTTCCGGCAGCGGTACGATCGCGATTTTCAACCCGCGCGTTTCTGAGCGGCGGATGCGTCAGCTCGATCTGCTGATCGACGACGGCGATCTGTCGGCCGGTTTGTTCCGGCGCTACGGGTCGTTTTACTGCTATATGCTGAAGCAAAAGGGGCGGGTATGATTTGGCTGCACAAACAGGCCATGACGCTGGTGGAAGTGCTGATCACCGTGTCGCTGATTGCGATGCTGTCCGCATTTCTTATTCCGGCAGTCAGCCAGTCCCTGCAGCAGCGGGAAAACGGGCTGACCGCCAGCCGGCTGCGCATCGCGGTCAACGCCTTCGAGCTCTGCCTTGCAGAAACCGGTGCCTACCCGGAGGATGTCAGCCGGGCGGTGGTTCCGCCGGAAATGACGGACTATTTCCGGGATCTGGAGATCGACTGGTGGCCGGAGGTCAATGCGCTCGGTGCCAAATGGGACTGGGACAAAAATAATAATTTCGCCTATTCGGTGTCGATGGTGGACCCGGCTGCTTCTAAAAAACAGCTCAGGAAATTCGATGCCCTGGTCGATGATGGCGATCTGACGGCCGGAACATTCCGCAAGGTCGGCACGCGGTATCATTACATTCTGGAGGAGTAACGGGTGGGAACAAGAGCAGTTAAATCCGGGTTTACATTGGTCGAGGTCATGGTGTCGGTGTTTCTGGTTGCCGTGGCCGCCGCGATTATCTATTCCGAGATGCTGCTGGCCTATCGCACCCTGATGCGCTCGCGGGCCAAGCTCGAAGCCCAGACCCTGGCATTCGATCTGCTGTGGGAAACGTATAACCTTCCCAGCTATACCGATCTGCCTTCCGTGTCTGAAATCCAGTCTGTCGCAACGCCTCAGCAGAGTGTTTTCGGGGACAGCGGGGTGATTGAAATGGCCATTATGCCGGAGATTGACATGCCGCTGACGCCGGAGCTGATTCAGTACTGGGATATTCTGGTGCAGGTCTGGCCGGAAGAGGGCAGCGCCCTGCAGATCGGTGAAGAGCCGCTGGCCCGCTATGCCGTGCGGCGTTACCGAGGGGAGCGCTGAATATGAAGACGCTTAAACAGCGCGGCGGGTTTACGCTGCCGGAAGTGATGATGGCGCTGGTCATCTCGATGGTTGTCTTTTCTGCCATGGGGGTGCTGCTGAGCCGCTGTTTCTCGCTGTGGATGGATGCACAGGCGCACTGGAAGCTGGCCCAGCATGCCCGCTTTGCCCGCACCCGGCTTCTGTACGGCGGATTCGGTGCCGGCAGCGGGATTCTTTCCTCGACCAATATCGCGGTGTCTTCGTCCAGCAGCTGGAATCTCATCACGTTTGATCCGGTGGCCTCCGGCGGGGTGTTCAGGATTTACGGCTGGGCCGGCACCACTCCCCAGAATATCTGGCTGCTGAACGACAGCTATGAATGGGGCTGGGCCCAGGCGATGGGCGTGCGCTACGGAGCGTCAACCCCCACCGTGCTGGTTGACGATTTCTCCGCTTCGCTTTCGAACCAGACGCTCACTCTGAACTATACATTGAATTTTTCGGCGATGGGGAAGGTGTTTCAGCATCCCCAGACTGTTTCTGCATATTTAATTAATGAATAAGGAGATGCCCATGAATACAAACAGAAAAAATGAAGGGTTTGTTCTGACCGCAGTCATGATGCTGATTGTGATCGCATCGCTGGTTGGCGGCGCGTTTCTGGTTTCGGCGCGCAACAGTTACAAGACGGTTGAGCGATGGCATGCCTATGACGAATGTCTGCTGGCGGCGCAGTACGGCCTGGAGGTCGTCAACTACACGATGTACACCAATCTGCTGAACGACATCTATGAGAACGGCAACCGCCGGGATTGCCTGGATGTTCTGGCCAATCAGGATTTCACGACCGATGTGGTGATTGACAGTGGCGATGCGGCCGCGTCCGGTGTGATGTCCGCCGGAAAAGGACAGGGGAATTTGATTCTGTCGGTGGCGGAGGATCAGCTGGCCGGGATGCAGGTGTCGGTTTCCGTGGTCTCCGGCTCCAAAGAGGAGGTCACGGCGGAAAACCGCTCCTCTGTGGTGCTGACGTGCAACGCGGTGGCGACGAAAAACGGCGTGACCCGCCGGGTCCAGGAGAAGGTGACCTACGACTACAACTACAGCTCGATGGCCGCCGGGTCGGCACCCGTCAGCGGGGACCGCGGGGTGTTTAATTATGTCTTCTTTATCGACAATGAAGGCTATTTCTCCGGCGTCAACTGCGACTTCAACGGCGATGTCGGCGCCAATCTCGACATTGACCTGCAGTATTCCTCCATCCGCCTGTGCGGCGATGCCTACGCCGGCGGCGACTGCACCTCCAAGAAACTTTACAAAAGTTATGACTGGGATGATTACGGCGATCAGTCCTTTGCCGGGCTGTATTTCGGAGACAAAGTCCGGCCGATGCTCTATACCGACGGCAACCGCTCCAATTCGGACAGCTATTATGAACAGGGATATGCCGAGGGTGTGAACTTTTACGAAGATCAGGAATATCTGGATCTGCCGTTCATCGGGCCGCTCAGCGACTATGAAGAGTATGCCATCGCGGTCGGCGGCGCGGTCAGCGATTCCGGAAAAACGGTTTCGGGGGTTTGGGGCGATGATGCCGGCGAGGATGCCGGCATCGACGATACGGATGTGGACAGCGGCTGTCTGGTGCTGGTCGGCACGGAAACCGATCCGATTGATATTTCCGGTGTCGTGGTCGCCCAGAAAGACATCTATATCCGCGGATACTATACCGGACAGGGAACGCTGTACGCCGGGCGCAATATATACGTGGTCGATGATGTCATCGCCCTCGACGCTCCCGCCTGGCCGCACCCGGACAGCACCCCGGTCGCCACGGCCAACCAGAACAAAACAAAAGACTTCCTGGGCCTGTGCGCCAAAGGGTCGCTGATTTTCGGCGACTACACCACGCTGGATACCTCCTATCTGAAAACTCCGCACACGGATTCTCATGCCACGGACGTCACCGATGCCTCGCTCGGCTATGTCACTCATTATGTGGGCGGCGAGCCCTATTTTGACGGCGATTACACTCAGCCCGACGGCAACGGGAGCGAACTGCGGACCGACGGCAGCCTGCGGCATTTTTTCGAGCCGATTCTGAGCGATACCGCCATGGATGATGTCGGGGTGACGCACTCCGGAATGGACAGCTGGGTCGGACATTTTGACTGCGTGCTGTATGCCAACCACCTGATTTCCGGCGACTTCGACCCCAATTCAATTCTCAACGGAGCCTTTATCTGCCGCGATGAAGCGGTGAAGCGCCACGGGAACCTGGCCCTCAACTGGGACGCCCGGCTGGGATCGCGCTCCCTGGACGGCGATCAGTTCTACGGCGGTATGCCCGGCATGATGCTTCCGGCTTCCCTGCCGCTTCCAAGCCGGACGATTCAGTGGGCGGAGGTTGCTCAGTGAGTCGTTTTGCCGCCTTATGCCTTCTCATTCTGTTGGCGGCGGCGGGCGCGCAGGCCATCCTGCCGCCCGATGCATCCGTGCGGGAACCCGAGATCCGGGCCCGGCGCATTCAAAACCGCAAAGAGTATGAAAAACGGATGGAGGAGCGCCGCGAGCTCATGGTGCGCGAATACAAACGCACCCGGCAGGCGGTCGATATCCCCCCCTGGAAGCGCGCCCGGGTGCTTGACGGCGCCGCCGAGGCGGACCGGCAGGTGGCCGCCGCGGTCCGGTCGAACGTGAAAAAAGAAAAGAAATCCCGTTTTTTGGTATCGATCGTGCTTTTCATTCTGATCGGTTCCGCCGTAGGATGGGTCAAGTATGCGACGGATAAAAAAGAGTAAAAAGCACGGAAAATATGGGGTTGAGTCAGAAAAAAACGAAGCCGGCCAAGGAGCCGGGGCAGCGCAGGCTGTCAACGCTGCTGGCTCTTGATTTCGCCAGCAGCGGAGTCAAGGCGGTCCGCCTGAAAAAGGTCAAAGATCAGATCATTCTTACGGGGGTGGATGTTCTTGACCCGGTTGATCTGAGCACCGGCGAGCGCCCGGTGCTGCCGAAAACGCTTGCCGCTTACTATACCGCCCTGTGCGGAAGCGTGCAGAATGCCCAGCTGCGCGTGTTTGCCTGCAGCCTGAAAAAGGATGAAGAGCTCGCCGCGGCGGTGCGTGAAAACCTGAGTGTTTCCGCGGACTATCGTGCCGCCGGCCGGGTTCTGGACGAAGGGACCGCCAAGCGGCCGGGCAGTATATTGGGCGTGGCTGTTCCGGAAAGCGTGGTGGCGCAGTATCTGGACCTGTTCGCCGCCGGTGCGCCGGCGCCCCATTCGCTCGAAATCTCCGGTCTGGCCGCCTTTTCCGCATTCATGTTTACTCGCGGCAAACAAACGGCCGGCCAGACCGTCTGCCTGGTTGAAACGGGGCAGCGTTACACCTACGCCGCTTTTTTTCACAGGAACGTGCTGCAGGTCATCAACCGCTTTGACATCGGCGGAAGCGACCTGAACCGTCAGGTGCAGACTGCGCTCGGCGTCGATGCGGAGATGGCTTCCGCCATTCTGCTGGACGGATCGGTCGATGTTGCGGCCCCGGTTCGTGCTGCGCTGGCACCGCTGATCAAGCAGCTTTCCATCTACCGTGAATATGTCGAGCGGCAGACCAAAAGCTCGCTGTCCGGCATCTACCTGTCCGGCGGGGAAGCGGACTCGACGTACTGGCAGGGGGCGCTGGACGATGTCTTCGGGATGCCGCCGGAAGTCTGGAGCCCGTTTGAGGGGCTGGAGATCCCCGCGGATCTGTTCCCGGACGCGCTGAAGGGGCAGGAGCCCCGCTTCGCGGCCGCGGTCGGCGCGGCACTGGCCGGATTGGAGGCGTTATGAGCCTTCAGGTGAATCTGCTTAAAAAAACAGAGCGGCGCTATCAGGGCATTGTCAGCATGAAGGTCATGGTGATGGGGTCGGTCGGCGTGCTGCTCGGCACCACCGCACTGGTTCTTTCGCTGGCCGGAATCTCCAAGGCCACCCAGAATGCCAACCTGAACCGGGCCCGGCGCGAATGGGACCGGCTCAAACCGCTCGCCGAGGTGGTCAAAACCGATGGCGCGGCGGCGACCGCCAATCAGAAAACACTGGATCGTATCAACGCCTGGGCGACGGGCGGCAGCGCCGCCATGTATTCCGTCCTGCGCGAAGTTCAGCGCGAGATTCCCGATCGGGTTCAGCTCAACAGCCTGCAGTCCGGAATCCTGGAAGGCGACGGCAAGGACCCCTCCTTTTACATACTGCGGCTCAGCGGCCGCGCCCTCGGGGAGCTGACGGCGGTCAACGCCAAGCGCAATTTGAATCAAAACCCGGTGGTTCACGCCTTTTGCGGCGATGTGCGCCTTATTTCATCGGAACGGGAGTCCGGTGATGTCTGGGCCTTTGCGCTCGATGGACGCCGTCTGCTGGAAGGAGCGGAGCAATGAACTGGTCCGCCCTGACAAAAAAACAGCAGCAAATGGCCATCGGGACGGTGGTTCTGGCGGTCGTGCAGATTTTCCTGCTCATCCATTTCCTCGGCGGCCGCGATTTTTCGAAATCCGGTGGCGGTTCAAAGCAGGAGCTGGAGGAACTGCAGGAAAAACTGACGGATGCCCGCCAGGTGATCCAGCGCGCCGATCTGGTCCGCGATGCGCTCGACCGGTCGGTCGCTCAGCTGGAGGAACTGAGTGTCCACACCCCGACGCGCTCGGACCGCTATGCCTGGGCCTATGAATACATTTCCGTGTGTGCGGTGAAGGCCGGGGTGGAGCTCAACAGTCTCGAAGAGGTGGAATATCTGGGCGATGACAAGAAGGACCCTGCGGAGCTGGCTTACGAAATCAGTATTGCGACCGAGTGCGGTTTCAATCAGCTGGTTGAGTTTTTGTGGTGGATTGAGAACGGCAATCCGCTGCTGCGGGTCAAGGATGTGAGTATTTCCCGGCTGCCGGACAGCCTGGAGCGCCACAGGGTGTCGGTGGTTCTGCAGTGGCCGGCTTCGCTCAAGATAGAAAAAGGGAGCGATCAGCCGTAGCAGGCACAAAACCTGCTTCGGTGAAGACCTGAAGGGAAGCAACTCCGATGAAAACCAAACACAGATGGATAACGACGGCCCTGATCGGTCTGCTGGCCGGTTGTTTGATGGCGAAACCCGATGCTTCCGGTGAGGAAGATTTTGCGCTGGAGCCGCTGCGCGATCCGCTGTGGCCCGTCGGTTATCTGCCGGATGGATGGAAGACCGGCCGTTCGGATGCAGCGGATCAGGCGTCCGTCAGCGGATCGGACTGGGACGCCCCCGCCGCCATGATTCGCGTCAGCGGAACCAGCAGTATGGGCGATCAGCTGGTCGCCATCATTAACGGCGAAATCAAGGAGGTCGGCGACTTGATTCAGGTGCAGTACAACGGCCGGACCTACAAGTGGACGCTCAAAGGGGTGAAATCAAACGGAAAAGTAACCCTGCAGCGAGTCGGCATCAGCAACCCGGCAATCGGATTTTAATCAGGAGTATAGAAAATGAAGAAAAGTCTCGCAGTCCTTGTTCTAAGCGGCATCTGTGTTGCCATCCTGTTTGCGCAGGAGGCCGCCAGGCCGGCTCCGGCCGCCGGCCTGCCGGATGCGCTTCCGGCGGCGGCTGCCGGAATCAAGCCTGCCGAGGCTCCGCCTCCGGTCGCCGCGCTGCCGAGGCCCGTCGCGCAGACGGCGGAGCCGCTCAGCGCAGAGCCGGTGCTCCCGGTCGTATCGACGGCCGCCGTGGCTGAAGCGGAAACCGATGAAATCGGAATCTTTGATGACCTGACCGCCGGTGTCGACGTGACCGGCGGCCGGATTTCTCTCAGCCTGAGCGACGTTGAGCTGCAGGATGTGGTCCGTCTGTTCAGCCGCCTGTCCAATGCCAACATCATTGTCCCGGACATGCTGGACAAGGAGAATCCCAAGCGCATCGATGTGAATCTGGATAATGTGGAATGGAAACCCGCCCTGAAAGCGATCCTCGACACCCACGGCCTCGAGCTGGTCGAAAAAATTCCCGACAGCGAGGTGTACAGCATCCGCGAGCGTCCGGCGGATGCCCCGGAGCCCGTGGAACTCAAGATTTATAAACTCAAATATGCCGCGGTCGGCAGCCTGGTTGAAATGGTCAGTGCCATGGTGCTCAAAACCGGCGGTCAGATTTCTCCCTATCCGGCCCGCAACACCGTGGTGGTGCAGGGAACGGCCCAGCTGATCAGCGATCTGGACGATATTATTGAAGAAATCGACCTCCCGCGCGAACAGGTCTTTATTGAGGCCAAGTTCCTGGAGCTGTCCGACAGCGCCTCCGAACAGCTCGGCATCGACTGGCAGGTGCTCGGCTCCTACGGCATCGGCCTCAACTCCATCAGCGGCAGCTACAGCTATGACCAAAGCCGCCAGGATTCCATCAGCAAGTCGACTTCCTACCAGGCAAACCGCTTCTGGGACATCTCCGGCCGCGGCTACGAAAACCTGGAGGAGGAGCCCACCGAAGCCACGACGGTTGCCAATGCCGACGGCGATCTGGTCTGGTTCAACGGCATCGATTATGCCGGGCGGGCCGGCAGTACCGGAAGTGATGCATCCCGCTCTTACGGGGTGACTCCGACGATGTTCTCCGGGATCGACAACACCATCAGCGCGATCGACGACACCATCGTCGGCAAAACCCTGGGGGCGACTCTGTCCGCTGATGACTTCAGCGTGGTGCTCTCCGCCCTGAAAGACCTCAGCGGTGTGGACGTGGTCTCCAACCCGAAAATCATTGTGGCCAATGAAGAAACGGCCACCATTCACATCGGGGATAAAAAGCCGAACATCAAAGGAACCATCCAGACCTCCGGGGATTCGCAGAGCACAACCGTCTACGCCCTGGACGATACCGAGCCCTACTTCGAGGACGGGGTTCAGGTGGAAGTCACCCCGACCGTCAATACCGCTGACAATATCAGCGTGCGCATCCAGCCGACGCTGGATCGCCTCGACAGCACGCCGACCTATGCCCCGGATGGAACCGAGTACTACGGCAAAAGCACCAAAACCATCAGTACGGTGTTCAGCCTGCAGAGCGGTCAGACCGCCGCCATCGGCGGACTGACCGAGGTGTCCAAGACCGAGGTCGACCGCTCGGTGCCGTTCCTGGGCGATCTGCCGCTGCTGGGCCGCCTCTTCTCCTATACCAGCACCAGCAAGTCGCAGGCTGAAACCATTATCTTCGTCACCGTCGGCCTGGCCAATCCGGATATCATGGAATTTGAAACCGGACTGCCGGAGGATTCCAAGCTCGCCATGCGCCATCGCACCGAAGCGCAGGCCGAGCGGCAGATCCACGCCGAAGAGCTCCGCATTCTCCAGGCCATGGAGGCGGATCGCCTGCAGCAGCGCATTCAGGCGCTGCGCAGCGCCGAAGAGGGCCGGTTGAAAGGCCGGGAAGAGGCCGAAGAGGAGTAAACAGCTTGGCGCCGGATGAGGGCGGAGCGTTAGAGAAGATAAGGTTGCCGGTCATGAAAAAGTCACTGATTCTAGCTGCTCTGGCATGCGCTGTCGGGTTCGGTCTGTTTAGTCTGCGAAGCGGAGTGAAACCGGCGCCTGTCTCTGCGGCGGTCGAAACGGCAGAGCGCGCCGGCGAGGCTGCGCCGGGGCCCGATTCTTCCGGCAAACGAGCCGCGGCCGCTCGTTCGGCCGGTCCGGCCGGTCCCGCGGTTCCCCTGGAGATTACGGCATCGCCCTCCGGCCGTTTCCAGCCGGCGGCCCGGGACTCCATTGTGGAGCAGCGCATCACCGACCTTTCGCCCGAGCGCAAAAAACGCGAGCTGCTGGTTCGCGCCGCCGGCAAATATCCGTTCCGGCGTGTTGAAGAGATCCTGGCGAAAAACGAAGACAGCTGGTCGATCGCTGCGCGCACCGAAATGGTGGCCGATCATGTGCTCGTCAAGCTTCAGGAAGGCAAAGCCGAAGCGGACCTGCAGGCGCTGGCCGCCCGGCATGGATGGTCTGTGCTTCGTCCGCTGACGCTGCCCGGCTGCTGGATTGTCCGCCTTCAGACCCCGTCTCTGGACGCGGTTCCCCAGGCGGTCTTTGTCCTTTCCGCCGAAACCGGAACGCTGGCCTATGTGGAGCCGGATTATTTTTCCTATGCCGGTTCCGTTCCCAATGATGAGCGCTGGGATGATCTGTGGGGTATGGTGCAGATCGATGCGCCGGACGCCTGGAACATCGGCACCGGCAGCTCCAATGTCACGGTGGCAATTGTGGATACCGGCATCGACCAGGACCATCCCGACCTGGTTTCCAACCTCTGGAAAAATGATGCCGAGCAGAACGGAACGGCCGGCATCGACGATGACGGCAACGGGTATGTCGATGACAAAACCGGCTGGGACTTTTTCAACAGCGACAGCAATCCGGATGATGATCATTCGCACGGAACCCACTGTGCCGGAACCATCGGTGCCGTCGGCAACAACGGCGCGGGAGTCGCCGGGGTCTGCTGGTCGGTCCGCCTGATGGCCATGAAAGCGCTCGGATCCCAGGGCGGGGGATCCTCTTCGGACCTCGCCGAAGCGGTGCGCTACGCCGCCGATAACGGTGCCGATATCATCTCCGCGTCCTATGGCGGCTCGGAGTTCAGCCAGACGGAAAAAGACGCCATTTCGTATGCGGCGGACCTGGGGGTCCTGTTTGTCGCGGCTGCCGGGAACGGCGGCGATGACGCCGTCGGCGATGACAACGACAGCACGCCGGTCTACCCGGCCAATTATGACCTGCCCAATATCGTCTCGGTGGCCGCCACCGATCAGATCGATCAGCTCGCCGGTTTTTCCAACTACGGTGCAACCTCCGTCGATCTGGCCGCGCCCGGCGTCGACATCCTCAGTACCGTTCCGGACGGCGCATACGAGGAAAAGAACGGGACCTCCATGGCGACGCCTCACGTGTCCGGCGCGGCCGCCCTGCTGCTCAGCGTCAATCCGTCGTACACCCATCTGCAGCTCAAGCAGGCACTGCTCAGTACGGTTGAACCGATCGATGATCTCGCCGGCAAGGTGCTGACCGGCGGCCGCCTCAATGTTAAACAGCTCCTGACGCTGCAGGACTCGGACGGCGACGGCATGCCCGATGAGTGGGAAATCCTGTACGGCCTGGACCCGGACCTCGATGATGCCGATGAAGATGCGGACGGCGACCACCTGACCAACTTGAATGAATATCTGAACGGAACCGACCCGACCGTGACCGACACCGACGGCGACAGCCTGGTCGACGGGTGGGAGGTCACCTACGGGTTCGACCCCAACTCGGTGCTGGCTGTCTATTCGTCCACCTCCAGTGTGGGTTCCTTCGCCATTTCAGGGGGTGGAAATCGTCTGGTGGTCGATGACGGCATGGCCTACATCGCCGCCGGCGAAACCGGGCTGGTCATCCTCGATGTCTCTTCGCCCGGCTATCCGCAGTATCTGGGACTGTACAACACCTCCGGCTATGCCTATGACCTGAAGGTCCGGGACGGGTATGCCTATGTCGCCGATGGCGCGAACGGCCTGGTGGTGGTCGATGTGTCTGACCCCGCCGCTCCGGTCAAGGCGGGCGGCTGTGACCCGGATAACGGGTATGCCAAAGGGATCGATCTTCAGGGAAATTATGTCTATCTGCCCGGCACCTCCGGGAAGATGGCGGTCATCGATGTGTCCGCTCCGTCGGCTCCGGTCTCGGTCGGGAACGGCTTCGAACGCGCGACGATAACGATGCGGGATGTGTTCGTGCACAATGACCAGGCGTATATCGGTGCGCTGGAGAATGTCTATCGGCTCAATATCAGTAATCCGCTCGCCCCGTCCGGTCCTGTTGCGGTCGGACTGATTGGGGAGACCATGATTGCGGTGCATGGGAACGCAACTCTCATCGCGGCCGGAGGCGTGCAGGGCGTGCGGCTTTTCAGGGAGTCTTCATTCAGCAGCGGGGTCACGGGGACGTATGAGCTTCCGGCCGGCGGCGATGCCAATGATCTGTTTGTCGACGATTACTATATTTACGCGGCATCGGAAGGCCTCGGGCTGACCGTGCTGGATATCGCGAACCCGGCCGATCCGCAGCTGGTTTTCCAGGTTGCAACCGAGGGGGATGCCTACGGCGTGTTTGTCGATGAAGACTACACCTACGTCATCACCGATACCGGACTGGAGATCTTCTTCATCCTGCCCGACAGTGACGGGGATGGTCTGCTCGACAGATGGGAAAAAGAAAACTTCGGCGGCATTTCGCAGGGGCCGTATGATGACCCCGACGGTGACGGCATCAGCAACTGGGGCGAGTATCTGGCCGGCCTGGACCCGAACGACAGCGATCAGGATTCCGATGGCCTGATTGACGGCACACACGAAGTGCAGCTCTACAACACCGATCCGCGCACCGCCGACACGGACGGGGACAGCCTCAGCGATTATGACGAAATTCACGGCACCTTCGGGTATGTCACCGATCCGCTGACTCCCGATACGGACGGCGACGGGATGCCCGATAACTGGGAGATCGATAACGGACTCGATCCCACCGACGGCACCGACGGAGATGAAGACCCCGATGCCGACGGCCTGACCAATGAAGAAGAGTACAGCGCGGGCACTGACCCCAATGATTCAGACACCGACGACGACGGCCTGCCGGACGGTTGGGAAGTCGACAGCGGCCTGGACCCGCTGGCTAAGGATGCTGCCGGCGACCCGGACGGCGACGGGCTGCTCAACCTGTATGAGTACAGTCTGGTTTCCAACAGCCTGTGGACTGCCGTTTACACCAACGTGTCCGGCGCCCCGGCGTCCTTCTGGTTCGGCCTGCCCGGCTCCACCGATCCCCTGCAGGCCGACAGCGATGGCGACGGCCTGTCGGACCTGTTTGAAATCACGCTCAACGCAACAAACAACTTCTTTATCACCAACCCGAACAATGCAGACACCGACGGCGACGGCCTGCCCGACGGGTGGGAACTCAATCATGACAGCGACCCCACGGTCCCGGCCCTGCCGACCGATGACAGCGACGGCGACGGCCTGACCAACGAAGAGGAAGCCGATCTCGGCACCGACTTCGCCGACGAGACGGATCCCGTTTTCGTGGATGACGACAGTGCCAACGAGCCCTGGTGGGGACTCGGCATTCCGCAAATCAGCGACCCGGATGAAGACGGATCGTTCGATCATCCCTACGACGCGATCCAGGAGGGCATCGATGCCGCCGCCGACGGCCAGACCGTGCTGGTGCTGCCGGGTGAATACATTCAGGCCGGAAACTACAGCCTGGATCCGAACGGCAAGGCGATCACCATCCGCTCCTGGAATGATACAGCCAATACGGTGATTAACTCCGAGGGTGCCGGCCCGGTCTTCCTGATCAACTCCGGTGAAACCACCAATACCGTGATCCGGGGCTTCTCGCTGACGACAACGCTCAACTGCTGCTCGGACGGCGACTGCGACCAGGAGGAGGCCGTGGTGATTTCAGCGGCGTCGCCGATTTTGCGCGACTGCCGTATCTACGAGTGCGAGCTGGCCGCAGTTTCCTGTTCCGGCGGCGGCGCGCCGCGCATCGAAAACTGCGAGATTTTCCAGGCCCAGTGGGGCATCCAGGCGTTCGATTCGTCGCCGGTGATTATCAGCAACCTCATTTACAGCATCGGCAATGGACAGGCCGGCGACGCCGGCGTGGGCATTTATGCGGACCAAAGTTCCGGGCTGACAGTCCGCGACACGGTTGTGTCCAACTGCCTCGGCCGCGGCCTGGTTGTCATTGATGACCCGGCTGCGCAGATTACCGATTCAACCTTTGCGTACAACTGCGGCGGCATCACGCTCGACAACAGCGCTTCGCTCGTCGAGCGCTGCGTGGTGCGCGGCAACCGGGCGCCGACCTATTTCACCGACGCGGCCGGCAGCTGGGTGGGCACCTCCCTGATCGACCTCTCGACCGCCGGTCTGAGCGATACGACGGATGAAGACGAAAACGGAGCCGGCCTGCTGCTGCTGCGCGGCGCGTCGCCCATGATCCGCAACTGCCTGATCGCTGAGAATACGACCTGGGCCGACGATCCCGATTATTCGGCCCTGTCGACGGCGCCCGCTTACGGCCTCGGCGGCGGCATCTATATCGGCAGCGGCTGCAGCCCGACCGGCGTCAACTGCACCGTGGCCGGCAACCACGCCAACACCCGCGGCGGCGGCATCACCTCGCTGGGCAGCCCGTACTTCGTCAATATGATCTTCTGGGACAACACTTCGTCGAATGCGGCGATCGACGAAGGCGCGCGCTTTGTGTCGACCGTCCCGGCCTACCAGAACGTTCACTGCCGCAGCGGCCACATTACCATCCTGGCCAGCGACATCGAATACGGCTACACCGGCGCGGCCATCTCCACCACCAACGACCCGCTGTTTGTCGGCAGCGGCGATTACCACCTCGCCTCCACCGGTTCCGCGGCCTTTGAGCGGGGTATTCCCTACCTGTCCCCGACGAACGATATCGACGGCAACCCGCGGCCGGCCGACCTGCCGCTCGATATGGGCTGCTATGAATTCATCGACAGCGACGGCGACGGCCTGCCCGACGCCTGGGAGGCCGAAAACGGACTCGACTACGCCGATCCCGCAGACGGGGCCGTCGACAGCGACGCCGACGGCGCGACCAATCTCGAGGAATACCTCAACGGCACCGATCCGCTCGACGCCGACAGCGACGATGACAGTGTGAGCGACGGCGACGAAATCGCCGCCGGAACCGACCCGCTGGACAGCGATTCGGATGACGACGGACTCTCCGATGGCGACGAAAAGGCTCGGGGCACCAACCCGCTCGCCGCCGACAGCGACGGCGACGGCATGCCCGACGGCTGGGAAGTCGATAACAGTCTCGATCCGCTGACCTACGGTGCGAACACCGACTCCGACGGCGACAGCCTCAGCGATGTTGATGAATATGCAGCCGGTACCGATCCGTGGGATACCGACACCGATGACGACGGCATGAACGACCGTTGGGAATCTGAAAACGGACTGGATCCGACGGAAAATGATGCCTCCGGCGATGCGGATGCCGACGGCCTGTCCAACCGTCAGGAATACAATCTCGGCACGGATCCGCAGAATCGGGACAGCGATAATGACGGATTCTCCGACGGCGCTGAGGTGGCGGCGGGAACCGATCCGCTCGATCCAGATCTCGACGGCGACGGTCTGCCTAACAACTGGGAGCTCGAAAACGGTCTGGATCCGACGAACGCGGATACCGACGGGGACGGGTTCAGTGACGCGGCGGATGATAATGACGGCGACGGGCTGACCAATCTCGAAGAATATCAGAACGGCACCGATCCCAATAATTCTGACAGCGATTCAGACGGCCTGTCCGATTACTGGGAGATTACCTACCGTCTGGACCCGCTGACCAACGATGCGTCTGAAGATCCCGATGGAGACGGCCTGGATAACCTGGACGAGTACGAGGCCGGGACGAATCCGAACAGCGACGATACCGACAGCGACAGCATTCCCGATGCGTGGGAGCTGGAATATAACCTGGATCCGACCGTCTATGACGCGTCGGTGGACCTGGACGGCGACGGGGTCACCAACTACGGGGAATATCTCGCAGGATCGGACCCGTACAACCCGGACACCGACGGCGACGGCATGCCCGACGGGTGGGAAATCGATAACGGCCTCGATCCCGCATCCGATGAGGGCGATGACGGGCCGGATGGGGACCCGGATGGGGACGGCGCAGTCAATCTGTTTGAATATACCAAAGGCACGGATCCCCGGTTTTTTAATTCGGAGTATATTGATACCGACGGCGACGGCATGTCAGATGAGTGGGAACAGTTCTACGGGTTCGACTGGGCTGCCGGTTCCGGAACCAACTCCCCGTACGGCGCAACTGATGACGTGGACGGCGACGGGCTTGAAAACATCGTCGAATACCTGAATGGAAGCAATCCGACCAACATGGATACCGATGCGGATGGGTGGACCGACTATCAGGAGGTCGTGCTGTTTGAAACCCAGGTCGCCAACGCCGCCGACCCGGTCTTTGTCAACGACGATGCATCCATCGATGTGGCCCTCGGCGGCTATCAGGATCCGGACATCAGCGATCCCGATGAAGACGGAACCATCGCGCACCCGTTCGACGGCATCCAGGAGGCCATCAATGTGGCATCCAATGGAATGACCGTTCTCGTCGATGACGGCCTCTATGAAGGAAACGGCAATTTCGACATCAATCCCGGCGGTCTGTCGATCACCGTCCGCTCCGTAAGCGGCGCGTCGAACACGGTGATTAAAACGCACGGCTACGGTTCCGCGTTCGTGTTCGACAGCGGGGAAACCCTCCAGACCGAAATTCAGGGCTTCACCATCGGCACCCTGGGTGACCTGGCCGAGGAAGAAGGCATTTTGGTGAATGCATCCAGTCCCACCATCCGGGAGTGTGTCGTTCGCAATTCCTGGCTCGAGGCGGTCTCCGTTTTATCCAGGGGCGCACCGCGGATTATCGACTGCATCTTCTACAACACGCAGTACGGCCTCTACGCCTCCGGCAGCGGCGGCGTCCTGCTGCAGGGCTCGGCCATTTACAGCACCGCCGGCCGCGGCGTGTACATTGAGGACGACGACTACGCCAAAGTGACCTGGACGACGGTGTCCAACTGCGCCGGCGGAATCACCCTGAGCGGCAGCGATGCCTCCATCCGCCAGTGCATCATCACCGACAACGAGGCACCCAACTACTATGAATACGGCAGCGCTTCAATTGTCGCGCAGTCCCTGTCCCCGGTGGGCGATGAAGATTTTACCGACACGACCGATTCGAACGAAAACGGGGCCGGTGTGCTCATCCTCAACGGCAGCGATGCCGAGCTCGTCAACTGCCTGATTGCCCGCAACCGCACCTGGGCCGATGACCCGGATTACTCCGAAAATGCAACGTCTCCGTCCTACGGACTGGGGGGCGGTATTTATGTCGCTGCCGACTGCGAGCCGTCCGGCATCAACTGCACGGTGGTGGACAACCACGCCAACACCCGCGGCGGCGGCCTCAGTTCCGCCGGGCGGCCGTACTTCCGCAACATGATCTTCTGGGGCAACACCTCATCCAATGCCGTCATTATTGAAGAAGTGCGCTACACGGACAGCACGACCTCACCCAACTTCAATATCGAGGATGAAGTCGTCAACAACTGGTACGGCGACATTGAGTTCGGCCACTCCAACGCCGTGCATTCCTTCGATCTCGATCCGCAGTTTACAACCGGCTACCGGCTGTCCGCCTCATCGCCCTGCGTGAACGTCGGGACCTATTACCTGGCCCCGCTGGTCGACCTTGATGGAAATGAGCGCCCGACCTCCACCAACTATCCGTCCAACCGGGTCGATCTCGGCTGCTATGAGTACGATCACCTCGGTGCCGCAAGCGACCCGATCGCACTCGGCTCGGAAATCAGTCAGGCCGCGGCGGCACCCGACCCGCAGGCGGATACCGACGGCGACGGCTTCTCCGACGCCGTGGAGATCGCGCTCGGAACCGACCGCTACGACCTCGGCGACTGCTTCCGGGTGAGTCCCCTCCAGGCTCAGCCGGGCGGCGCCGCCCGCATCGCGTGGAACACCGCGTCCGGCTGTTTCTACACCGTGCAGACCACCACCAGCCTGACCGGCGAATGGCAGGATGTGGACGGTTTCGTCGAAATCTCCGGCACGGGAGCGGTGATGAACTTCGAAGACGCTCCGGCGGACAGTGCCCGTTACTACCGCGTTCTCGTCCGCATCCCGTAACGGACGTTCCAGACCCTGGAACCCGCGCGCCGCGACGCGCGGGTTTTTCCAGGACAGGCTTTTTCGGTATTCCGAAGAGCCTGTGGGAATGACCACGCTGTTTATTTAAACGCTCTGGAACGGGCGCAGTCTGCCCGTTTCCAGGGTCTGGAACTTTTATTGTTGGTGCGCTGCGCCGGATATGCTCTAATGAAACTGTTTACAGTGTAAAAAGGAGCGGCTTTATGAGTTTTAGAACGTGGATGGCGACTGGGCTGGCGGGTTGTGTTTTGTCCGCAGGAGCGGCGCAAAAGCCGATGAATGTGGTGTTTATTCTGGCCGATGACCTCGGCTGGAGCGATACCACCCTTTACGGGACGACCCGTCTCTATCAAACGCCGAATATCGAACGCCTGGCTCAGCGGGGGATGACATTCACACGCGCCTATTCCGCCAGCCCGTTGTGCTCGCCGACACGCGCCAGCATTCTGACCGGTCAGACGCCGGCCCGTCACGGCTCGACCGCCCCGGAGCACCATATCGGGACGCCGCGGCTTCAGGCGGACGTACAGCCGTCCGCTCCGGCAGGCAATAAGGCGCTTCAGACGCAGTCGGTCAACCGTCTGGACCCCGCGTTTCCAACCCTTGGAAAAATGATTAATGAAGCCGGATACAGGACCGCTCATTTCGGCAAGTGGCACCTCGGCCCGGAGCCCTACAGCCCGCTCGAGCACGGCTTCGATATCGACATTCCGCACCATCCCGGTCCCGGTCCGGCCGGCAGCTATGTCGCCCCGTGGAAGTTCAAGAGCTTTAAGGAAAGCGTTCCCGGGGAGCACATTGAGGACCGCATGGCCGATGAGGCGCTCGCCTGGCTGACGTCGGTCAAAAAGAAGCCGTTCTTTATGAACTACTGGCAGTTTTCGGTTCACGCGCCGTTCGATGCCAAGGCGGAGCTGATCGAAAAATACCGCAATCAAATCGATCCCGACGATCCGCAGCGCTGCCCGGTGTACGCGGCGATGATCGAGTCGATGGATGATGCGGTTGGCGCACTGCTCGACGCGGTGGATGACGCCGGACTCGCCGACGACACCATCATTGTGTTCACCTCCGACAACGGCGGCAACATGTACAACGAGGTGGAAGGCGAAACCCCGACCAGCAACTTCCCGCTGCGCGGCGGCAAGGCCACCATGTTCGAGGGCGGCACTCGCGTGCCGTGCGTCGTGGTCTGGCCCGGCGTCACCAAACCCGGCAGCCGCAGCGACGAAATCATTCAAAGCGCCGATTTTTATCCGACCCTGCTCAACGGGCTCGGCATTGATCTGCCGAAAGACTGGCCGCTGGACGGCATCGACATCATGCCGGCGCTCAAAGGCGGCGCGCTCGACCGCGAGGCCATTTTCACCTTTTTCCCGCATTCGCCGCCGGTGCCCGACTGGCTGCCGCCGGCCATGTCGGTAACCAGCGGCGACTGGAAACTTATGCGCCTGTTCTGTCAGGGCGAAAACGGCGCGCACGATTACCTGCTCTACAACCTGGCCGACGATATCGGCGAAACCAATAACCTGGCCGCCTCGCATCCGGAAAAGGTGCAGTCGCTCGACCGTCTGATCGAAAGCTATATTGCCGAATCCGGAGCGGTCGTTCCGCAGCCCAATCCGGATTTTAATCCCAGACAGTACATGCCCGAAAACATCGGGGTGCCGAAAGACAGGCAGAAGGTCAAAGGGGCCGTGGCCGGCTGGGCCGGGGGCGGAACCTGCACGCTGGCCAAAGGTAAGGGGCATCTGATTGTCAACAGCAGCGGACAGGATCCGTTTCTGAGCGCACAGGCCTTCAAGGCGCTGAAGGGCGGGCCGTTCACGGTTCACTTCAGCATGAAATCGGATTCCGACGGAACCGGCACGGTGTATTACAACAAGCCGGCCGCCGCCGGGCGCACCGTTGCGTTCCCGGTCACGCACGACGGGAACTATCACGAGTACCGCGTGAACATTCCGGTCGAAACAATGGATGCGCTGCGGCTCGACCCGTCGCGCGGTGCCGGCACGATGGAAATCGACTGGATTCGGATTGTTGATCGTTCAGGTGAAGTGATTCGGGATTGGAATTTTTAAAGAATGGAGCGGCGACATTCCTGCCGCCGTTGCAGCAGGGAGCTGGAAAGCCCTCGCTCCAATGAAAAAAATGATTAGCAACGCTGAAAGCGTAGCGATAAATAATTTTCGTAGAAAATAATGAACGCAGTGAATGGTTCATAGAATGAAAACAACGAATGAAATGCAAAAGGGTGATCCTGATTCGTTGCTTTTATAATTCGTTGCGATTTAATTTCACCGTTCTGAAAGGAAAACAAATGGCAAAAGTCTGGACTGTTTTTATTGTTTTTCTGTGCGGTTCGGTTTGGGGCTTAAACTACAACTACCAGGGAAACGGGGCAAATCCCGATCACTGGTTCGACGACGCCAACTGGAGCGATGGCGGCGGCGCGGCCGACTGGCCGACGGCCGCCGACAACGCGCTGTTTCAGTCGGCGCTGGGAATGACGATTTCGCAGACGGTTCCGGTGCACGGTCAGCTGCAGGTCGGGCGCGGCGCGATCAATACCGTGACGATTGCCGCCGGCGGTGCAGTCTCCAACAGCGATCAAACGGTGGTCGGTATCGTGGATAACGGGCAGGGGACGCTGATCGTTGACGGCGGAACGCTGGTGACAAGAGCTCTGCGTTTGAACGTGTTCGGCGGCGCAACTGTTCTGAGTCCGGAAAGCCGGGTCGAACTGCGGGCGGGTACGGTGCATGTGGATGAGAGCTTCGGCGGGACCAATGCCGGTGATGTGGACCTGGGACTGAACGAATCTGCAACGCTTGCGATTTCCGGCGGAACATTGACGGTTGATCATAATTTTGATTTCACCTCCGGACGGCTTCAAGTCGAAGGAACGGGCGGAGTTCTGGATATTGGCAACACGTTGTATCTGGGAACCGGTGCCGCCAGCGACACACAACTCGCGTTTGAGCTGAACAGTACGGGGGCTGTCTCGCCGATCCAGGCGGATTCATTCGCTCTGAGCGGGACGGTTGCGGTGGAGGTTGACGCAGGCCTCGCTCCGGCCGGTGCGGCGCTGAACCTCGTGCTGATCGATCTCGGCGCGGACACCTTCAGCGCGGCGGAGTTCAGTGCGCTTTCAAATGCGCTGACCACCACATCGGTTCAGGGCGGCGAGCTGTCGCTGAGCGGTGACAGCCGTCAGCTGCTGTTTTCCGGGACGACTGTCTGGGAGGGCACCCGGATTGCCTCCATTGATCCTGTTGGGGGATCGGTCAAGCTGACGGTCGAAACCACGGAGTCGCCGGCGGATCTTTCGATCGTGGGCAGTTCCAGCCTGACCGCGGCATGGCGTCATCTTACGTTTGCAACCAATGCTGCGGGCGGCTTCTATGAAGCGGATCTTTCGCGCGCTCCGTCCGGCGGCTCCGGTTTGGAAGTCTATCTGCCCGCTGAGCAGCCGTCGGCCTTTTTCGGTGTTGAAGAATCCTCCCTCGACGACTGGTTCACCGTGGCGGCTGCCACCGATGCGGCGCTGACCACTCATTCGATCGTTTCCGGCGGCTTTGAGCTCGGGATTTCCGATGTCGGCGGCGGCTACATCAACCGGCTGGCGCTGCCGGGCATCGGCGATGTGATGGGGCCGATCGCCGACCGCTTCGGACGGGGCGGTCAGTCGGCCATTCGCGATGCGCTGCACGGAAGCCGCTACAACCCGACCCAGGCCGGGTTCAGCGATGAAGCCGGCACCATCTGCCGCATTCACGAAACGCTCGACGGTTCCGCGCTGGTCGTTGCGCCGCGCCCCTGCGCGCTGTTCCGCGGCGACGGCCTGTTCGACTTCACCGAGTGGGAAAACCTGGTGGACGACAACTATACCGAGTCCGGCGGCTCCAACGACTGGGACACGATTGACGAAAGTCTGCTGCCCGGCAAGCAGGCGACTGAGATAACCAGCGAGTTCGACTATTACTGCTTTTATGAGGCCTGCACAAACATGAGCGCTTCGGGATTCCGCCACTATTATGAATACCGCTATGTGCGCGATCCCGGACACTGCATTCTGCAGCACAACCTCGGGCCGCTTTACGATCCGGCTGCCGGGGAAGTGACCGATCTGTCGGTGGATGCGCCATCAGGTGTTTATGCCGCCTCGTCGAACGACCTGGGTGTGCTGCAGTTTTCCATCTCGATCCGCATGGATCGTTCTTTGTGGGCCCCGGAATATTACGGGTATGTCACCGGGTCGAACATCGGGAATCTGGTGATGCGCGATCGCGGCAGCAATGTCATCGTGCGCACATTCTACCAAAACTCCGGGTTTTCTTCGCGGGCACCCGGCTATGTTTTTCCCGGGTATCCAACGGTGCAGGTGCCGCTGTTTATCCTGGCCGAGTCGGACGACATCGACCAGAACGGCGCGCTGGGCCTCTATTTTCCGGACAGCGACATCAACGTGAATTCCATTGTCGGCGTTGGCAACACAACCGGCTCAATTGTCTACAAGGATGACCGCCGCCTGCATATGGAAACGCGCGACTCGCCGTTCCGGATTCCGACCATGCAGTGGGACGGCTTCCGCGGCTATCTGCTGGGCATTCTCAATCCGCAACGGACGCCGGCCGGCACCCACGAAGTGCTGCGCGGCGAGTTCTATCTGCTCTACGGATCCCCGCGCGAAATTTTTGAAAGCGCCCAAAGCATTCAGGCGTTTTAACGGTGAAGGCCATTCAGGGGCGAGAAGGCAGAGGGTGAATCAGCGGGTTCAGAATGTTTTCCCCTTTGAATTCATGGGGAGTGTCGCCGTTGTACCAAACCTGCCCCGGCAGGCAGATATCCTCACCAACCGTTTTTCGAAAATTTTTAATTCCTCGGATAAATATCAAGTTCAAGTTCCGATATATTCAAAATTCAGTTTTTGGGATTGGAGCTTTCCGGCAGAAGGAGCGGCGGCATTCCTGCCGCCGATTTTCGGTTCGGTGTATTTGAGACATTGGAAAAGGCCGTTCAATTCCGCACGGTTGAGGGCAGCCATCTCTGCCGAAATGCATGAATGGTATTCGTAGTGCGCGGTGGGATAGAGACCCCGCGCCGCAAATGTACCGCAGGCGTCCCGCCTGCTCTTCCAATGCTTGGAAAAATGACTCCGCATCCGCCTTTGCCGAGGCTGCGGCGGGACACGTCGGAATGCGGAGCCACAGCGCAGCACCGGATTCCGATCCAGTGTTTGCAATGAAATTATTTGACGGTCGATTCGCGGATGACCAGTTCGGCGGGGACTTCGTAGAAGCCGGGGGCGTAGGGCTGTTTGCCTTCCAGTACCTCCAGCAGTTTTTCCGCGGCCTTGTAGGCCATGGCATGAAACGGGATTTTTACGGTGGACAGCCGGGCGGCTTTCTCGCTGAACAGGTCGGTGCCGTTGAAGCCCATCAGCGCGATGTCTTCGGGGATGCGCAGCCCGCGCTCCTCCAGCGGATCCATGCACAGCATGGCCAGCTCGTCGGTCAGGCACAGGATGGCATCAATCTGGTTGATGGTGGAGCTGTCGCGAATGAATTCGGCGACGATGTGTTCATCCGCCCGGATGATGCGTGTGAGGTCCGGATCGTCTTTTATTCCAGCTTCCTGCAGCGCTTCGCGGTAGCCGTTGATGCGTTCCTGAATGCACACGGCCGTCAGCGTGGCCTCCGGGATGATCAGCAGAATGTTGCGGCAGCCAATGGACAGAAGGTGTTCGGTCGCCTGACGGGCCATTTTGCGGTTGTCGACATCGACGCAGATGACGGATTCGTGGAGTTCCCGGATGTCCCCCATAAGCACCAGGGGGACGTCTTTGTTAATGCTCCTGAAAAACTCTTTGTGCTTCTCAGAAGGAGTGGAGTAGATCATGCCGTCGAGCAGATCGCGCGGCGTGTCATCCTCTTCGAATGCGGTTTCGCTCTGCTCGTCCCGGTTGTGCAGCACCAGATCATATTTTTTGAACAGGGGATGCTGGGTGATGGCGGAGAAAATGATGCCGTTGATGCGGTGGTTGTTGGCGTGCTGCCGTTCTTTGGCCGGGTCGTCGCTGGCGTATTGCGGTAAAGAGATGCCGATGAGATGGGTGCGGCGGTCGTTGACCGCCCGGGCGAGGCGGTTGGGGCGATAGTTCAGCTGTTTTGCAGCGTGTTGAACTTTTTCGATGGTCGCGGTTGCAATTCGAAAGTTTCCCGCATTGCCGTTGAGCACACGCGCCACCGTCGATCGGCTCAGCCCGCACTGGTCGGCAATGTCCTGCAGCGTGGTTCGTTCATTCATGGAGGCGTTCATACCGTCCCCCGATTTTTTTGTCAAAATATTAAATAATGCCACCGGTTGCGCCTATGGATGTTCCGGCCCGTATGAAAAGGCTGCTGGATTTGGTTTCTGCCGCTCCCGCGCCTTGCCGGCCTGCGTCTCAGGACAAGCCGTCCTGAATCACTTCAATCGCATGCTGTTGAAAGAATGATCCGCATCGGTCGTCGGCTGGAAATTTTCTTTGTTCTAATCATTCGGGTCAAATGTCCTGATGAAGCCGCATTGGATCAGTGAACCCATGAAAAACAGTTGACAGTGACACCGGTTGCGCATAACGTCTGTCGATTGAGGTATGGTTGAATCGGGCTGCGCGGTTCGCAGTTGACTTGAAGACGAAAATCCAAAGGAGGCAGGCGTATGAAAAGGGTACTCAGTATGAGTGTGGTTTTTGCATTGTTGGCATGCTGCGGAGTATCAACAGCCGGGGCCGCCGTGGCGGTGACAAATCTGGTGTTCAGCGACAACTTTAATGCGGCGGACGGATCCGGCATCAACGACGGGCTGGAATCCCGCTTGTCCGGGAAGGACTCGGCGGTGGTCTACAGTGCCGATGCGGCGGTCAGCATCACGAACAATCAGCTAAGCCATGTTGCGGGTGCTTCCGGCGGTGCCATCCGTCTGAACGACCTGCTGGGTGTACGGAAAAACTTTGCGGCAGATGTGGCGGGCCGGAAATATGCGATCGAGGCAACCGTCAGTGCGAGCGGAGGAACGTCCATCTCTGACGGTGTTCAGCTGTTTTGGAATGACAACGACGGCACCGGGACTCCGGAGTTCAAGGTGCAGCAAATCAGAGGAGGAGGAAACATCAAGCTTGAGGTGAATTTGACCTCGGTTTATGCGCTAAACAACCCCAAGCCCTCCACCGTGAAACTGGTCGTGGACGAGACGGGGGCGGTGGACACTTACGAATTTTTCATCAACGGGGCGTCGGTTACGAATGGAACGGTGGCGTTCGGAAACGTTACCACGCGCAACCTGCTCATCTGGTTCACGGGGGGCTCAACTGCCGAGCTCGACAACCTCTCCATCTCGGTAATCGAAAATGTCGTGTTTCGCGACAGCTTCAACGGCGCGGACGGGTCGGGCATCAACGACGGGCTGGAGACCCGCCTGTCCGGAAGTGCTGCGGCCGTGGTCTACAGTGCCGATGCCGCAGTCGGCATTACGAACAATCAGCTGAGTCATGTCAACGGCGATGCGGGCGGTGCCATCCGCCTGAACGATTTACTCGGTGCGAGGAAAAACTTTGCCGCGGATGTGGCCGGCCGGAAATATGCGATCGAGGCCACTCTCAGTGCCAGCGATGGATCAAGCCTTGCTCAGGGTATTCAGCTTTATTGGAACGACAACGACGGCACGGATATTCCCGAACTCAAGGTGCAGCAGATTCGAGGCGGAGGAAATATCGCGCTCGATGTGAATCTGACCACGGTTTATGCGCAAAATAACCCGAAACCCTCCACTGTGAGGCTGGTGGTGGACGAGACGAAAGCCGTGGACACCTACGAGTTCTTTGTCAACGGGGTATCGGTCACAAATGGCGCGGTGGGTTTCGGTAACACGGATACACGGCACCTGCTGATCTGGTTTACGGTGGGTGCAACTGCCGAAATCGATGACATCTCCCTGGTGCTGCTGGAGGAAGTGGCTCCCGGCTTCGAATCGTGGGTTGCTCAGTACAGCGTGGGGTCGCAGACCAACCGGACGGACAATCCGGACGGCGATCGCCTGAACAACCTGTATGAATGGGCGCTGGGTGGAAATCCGGCGGATGATGCCGATCAGGGGTTTGGCTGCGGGGTCGGCCTGGCGAGCCTGCAGGGCACCAATTATTTGGCGTATGTGTATGCAAAGCGCGACGATGCGGCCGAACTGGGGCTGAGCTACGAAGCGGTGCTGAATTCCGATCTGGTTTCCGGCAGCTGGACCAACGACGGGAGCTGCCTGGAAATCGAAGGCGCCGCGATCGGGACCGGATTCCATGCCGTGACCAACCTCATCCCGACCGATGTGAAGGAACGCCAGTTCATCGGTCTGCATGTTGCCGACTAATTTTGCGGGCCTTGTTTTCCGCGATGGGCTTGATTTTTGTCCGCCGCATTTTTATGAGGCAGGGGTGTTCCGGCAGGGCGCAGCCTCGGGCATGCGGTGCAAAAAGGGTAGCTGGGTTTGCTTTGGGAGGTGCTTTGATGATGCGGTATCGGATTACATCGCTCGGGATTCTTACAGCGCTTTTGCTGTGCGGCTTCCGCGCGGCGGGTTACCAGGTTTACCTGTTTTCAGGTTCCATGGGTGAGGATTCCGGCGCGCAGGTTTTTGCGCGCGAAGACATCGCTTATTGCCGGGATCATGTGGACGGGGTGTACATCAACCCCAATGCCCTGATGCGGATGGAAAATGCGGGGGTCGGGGCCGCGGAGATCCAGGCCTATACCGGGCGGATGGCGTCCTTGCGCGAGCGGAGCTGGGGCGTGATTCCTTTTGTCGCCGAACGCCGGCCCTATTCGTCGATGGATACCTCTTCCGCACTGGACGACTGGCGCGAGTTCAACCAGTATGATACGGAAATTTTCGATTGGATGGATGCCGGGTTCACCAACCCGGCCATACATTTTTCGTATCACCACGGGGCGGCGCGGCTGGATCTGGATCTGTCGGACTATAATGAAACCCTGACCCCGCTGGAGATGGAGAGCCTCGAAACCAACATTAATTTCGAGGTGACCGGTTCCGCCTTCAGCCAGGCCGCCTTCACGCGGCGGCCCGGGCGGCTCAATGATCGTTTTTCCGAGGCGCTGGCGGACAGCCACACGGTTGCCGGCGTGTACGAGTGGGGCGGGTTCGGGGTGTATGAGGCCACCAACGATGTGAACTGGAGAATCTATTGCACCCGTCTGGGGGAAGCCGTTCTGGATGCCTTTTCCGAGTCGAAGGCGATGGTGGTGCTGATGCCGATGGATGCCGGGGATCCCGATGCGGATCATTGCGCGCTGGTCGCGGATATGATGTCCCGGCTGCAGGGCAGCATCGGGCAGGAAAACCTCCGCAGCGACGATCTCATCTTTGTTCCCGCCCAGTATTCCGGATTCAATTTTTTTCCGGAGGACCGCCCGGAAACGGTGTCCGGCCTGGCGAAATATATGCTGCAGAACCGTCCGGCCTTTGAGGGGTATCCGGTAACGGGGCAGGTGACCGTCGGGCTGGATGACGGATGGATCACCTCCAGTTCCACGGGCAATGCGGCCTCGCCCTTCGTCGGCGGAGACCGGGATGTGAGCTGGGATATTTCGGTCACCAACCAGCCGGCGCTGGGCGCGGTCGGAGCCGAGATCATGACCGTGCGCATGGTTTCTTTTTACGGGGACTCATCCCGCCCGGCCGATACGGGCGGCGGCAACGGACTGGCGGTTTCCGGCAGCACCAAAAGTGCCTGGCTCGACGACCAGGAAGGCGCGCTCTTTCAGTTTTCCTTCTATGCGGACGCGGCCAAGGTTCGGGAAATTACGGGTGTTGAAGTGAGCCTGCAGGCGCTGACGGCCCGCTTTGCGCGCGAGGGCAATGTGCTCGACGCATACATGGCCTCGGGCCGCGAACTTTCATTCAGCAGCACGCCCCCGGAGGACTCGTCTCAGCTGCTGCTGGACGGATCCCCGCTGACAGCCGGTAACGACGCGGACAGTTCGGATTGCCAAAAAACCGGCATCACGTATGCAACCGACGGTGTTCTGGGCGTCTATAACATGCCCGTAACCGCCCCCATGACGATGGATGAGGCGGGGGCGCTGTGGGTGCGCCGCCGCAATGCCGGGCAGGCGAACGGCGCCTATCAGCTCGTCGCGCTGGAGCTCGGGTTCGCCGAAAAAAGCGCGCCCCGACCGGCCGTGCTTGTCGCGGGCGGCTCCGTCGCGGACGGGGTGTTTGAACTCGAGATCAGCAGCGCGGCCCCGGAAACCAGTTATCCGCAAGGCTGCACCAATCTGGCAAGTGGTTCATGGATCGACGTGAAGCATTCCGACGATCCCGGCGGTCCGTTCGTCTACAGCAATCTTACCTATTCCGCCAGCCGGGCGTCCAACACCGTCATTTATATCGAGGCGGATGAAACGTGCGGGTTTTTCCGCATCCGGTCGGAGTAGTCGAACCGTTCCCGGCAATGGTTCGCATTGAATAAGAGTCCGGGATGCATTTGAGGAGTGATCGGTTATGCGGGTAACACAAAATACACGAAAGGGGCTGGAGCTGGTTTCGTGTGATTCGTGGTTTGCTCATTTTAGCAGGGCGGGTTCTGAGAACCCACACTGCAGCATTGCTCCGCAATGCAGAGTCGGCTCTATGAGCCGAGGGTCAGGGGTTCTTGGGTGCTCAGTGGCTTGCCCGTATGTCGCGTCCTGCCTTTTGAATCCTGAGGAATTTGGTTGGCTACAGCGAAAACCAGTAATCTGGTTTACGTCGCAAATGCATAATGGCAACAACGGTAATCATGTCGTTGTCGATTCGATAGATGACTCCAAACGGAAAGCGCTCCAGCAGGTGTCGCCGGTATTCACCGCGAATGATCGTGGATGCGGTTGGAAAATTTTGAATCCGCCGGAACCCAATCCGCAACGCTTCCATGAACGCTTTACCCAATCCCTCCACCTCCTCCTCGTAATAACGGGCCGCCGCGATGGTTTCTTCGCGGGCAGATGGAGAGATTTCTATTTCCATCCCAAATCCTCTTCAACGGAAGAGAAAAACTCTTCCTCCGACAGGGGGGATGTTTTGCCGGAAACAAGCTCCTGATACCGTCTTTCGGCGAGATCAAGCCACGCTCCATCCACATCGGTTAAGACAGGATGAACACTGTAGAACAGGTGGGTCGCAAGCTGTTCCCGCTCCAGCGGAGAAAGCTGAAAGGCCTCTTTTTCAATTCTTTTGAGAATTGGACTCATGGCAGAATAGTAAACGCGGGCCATTGTCCGGTCAATGGCGAATCGGTCACATCAAGAGTGTAATACCAGCAGCAGGAAACTTTAGATATAGAATGGGTTCTGAAAACCCACACTGCAACATTGCTCCGCAATCCTGTTCTTTTATCATTACGAGCACAAACGACCTGCTCCAGTCCGGAATCATTGCCGCGCCGCAGCGCCGGCCTCTGTGTTCGGCGCAACCCGGTTCCCTCACTCACCTCAGGCAGCGCCGGATTGGGTGGAACGGGATGTTTGGCACGTTTCCGCCTGCGCCGCCATGAGTGCCCGGGTATTGGAAAAATCATTGACAATGATACCGGTTGTGCATTAAAGATATCTGCTTAATCTAAGGGGAGGGACGATGAGAATGAGTATGAAATCACCGGCATCCATTGTTGCGGTGGTGCTGGCTGTCTTTGTGTTGGAATCATCCGCCACGGTTGTTTTGACCGATTCGTTCGATATTGCGTCCGGAATCTTCCAGGAGTTCGATCTGCAATCGAACCAGGCCGCCCGGCAGGCTGGCGGGTCACTCTGTTGGTCATCGTCGTGCATCGTTGTTGGGAAATAGTGTGAGTATGTAATGGAGTCTGGGATGGTGAAAATTAAGCAGAGCATCGGATGGATGCTGCTGGGCTTGTTCTCCGGTGCCGGCGCGCAAAGCGTCGGCGTGAACCATCCGGCGACCGACGATCTCGGGCGCGGCCTTCCAGCCTATGAGGATGTGGGGGATGTTCGAACGAACAAGGTGGTGGCGATGTTCTACTGGACATGGCACGCGGGGCACTCAACCCGCAACAAGGCGTATGATCTGAGCAAAATCATGACCGATCCCGCCATGGTCAACGACTACGACCATCCGCTGTGGGCACCTTATGCCGATCAGGCAACCTTCTTCTGGTCGGAGCCCTTGTTTGGTTTCTACGACGGGCTGGACAAGTGGGTGATCCGCAAGCAGCTCGAAATGCTGGGCGCGGCGGGCGTGGATGTGCTGTTCTACGATGCCACGAACGGGAAAAGCACATGGGAAGGCGGCTACGAAGCGGTGGGGCAGGTTATGGCAGAGGCGCGGGCCGACGGTGTGACGGTGCCGCAGTTTGCGTTCATGCTGAATTTCAGTCCGCAGGAAACGACGGCCCTTGCGTTGGTGCAGCTTTATGACGAGCTGTACAGTCCTGGGTTGTATCAGGATTCGTGGTTTTTGTGGGATGGAAAACCCGCCATCATGGCCTATCCGGAAGCACTCGATAATCCTCCGTTGCCGGATACGGCCGGTTTGAAATTCACTGCGGCGTCGGCCTTTTCCGGGATCAGTGCGCGCTGCCCCAGCTGGGGGAATAATCTCGGCGATTTGACCTTGTCGCTGTACGCCTGGGCCGGCAGCTATTCAACCTCTGTTTCCCAGGCCCCGCTGGCCGGTCAGACCTTCGTCGACTTTAACGATAACGCCTATCTGGCACTTGAATTCAGTTCGCTTCCGGCTGGAGATTATGTCTGGGAGCTCACCGGCGCGCGGGAGACCGTCGGCGTTTGGAAATACACCGATGACACCGCATCGACCGACAGTTATTTCAACGGGGCTGCCGTTGCGGGTGATTATATGAGCCGCATAAAAGTCGCATCTGCCGGGGTATACAGTGATCTGGTCAGCGGAAGTTCGACGACGCCCGTACCGCTTGATGCCGGGGTTGGCGAGGAAAAGGCGGCGGCGATCCAGGCCTTCTTTACCTTCCGCCCCGGCCAGCCGGCGTATGAGGGCGGCCCCACGAGAAACGACCAGTGGGGCTGGCTCGAGAATGCACCCCAAAACGGCTACGTGGAAAAAACCCCGGGCGACTATGAATTCATGACCGTCGGTGTGGCGCAAAACTGGTCCGAGCAAACGCATGCACTTTCTGCCATGAACGGTCCGCAGATACATGGACGCAGCTATACAGATGCCGATGGGTTCAGCCGGCTCACGACCAATTCCTATCTCTATGGCTGCAACTTCCAGGAGCAGTGGGACCGGGCCCTGGAGGTCGATCCCGATATCGTTTTCATCACCGGCTGGAACGAATGGGTGATGGGGCGCTTCGAAACCTGGCAAGGCGTGGAGAACGCTTTCCCCGATCAGTTTGATGCGGAACACAGCCGGGACATCGAACCCATGAAGGGCGGGTTCGGCGATAATTACTACTACCAGATGATCGCCAATATCCGTAAGTTCAAGGGAATGGAAAAACCGGAAACGGCATCGGCCCGGAAAACCATTTCAATTGATGGGGATTTTGCCGAGTGGGCAGATGTGAAGCCCGATTTTACGGACAGTCCGGGCGATGCCCAGCTCCGGGATGGATATGGGTACATCGACCCGGACAGCCCGGCCGGTGAGCCTCTTCACTATGTGAACAGCAGCGGCCGCAACGACATCATTGGCGCGAAGGTCGCACGCGATCAGGATTTTGTCTGCTTCCAGGTGCAGGCCCGGGATCCGCTGACAAGCCCTGCCGGCGCGAACTGGATGCAGTTGCTCATCGATGCGGATCGGAGCAAGGCGACGGGTTGGGAAGGGTATGATTTCCGGGTCGGCCCCTATGCGGCGGACGGAACGGCCTCACTGCAGGTCAGTTCCAATGCCTGGAACTGGGCCGAGGTGGCCCGGGTCGATTTCAGGGTGGCCGGTGCTGAGCTGGAGATTGCCATTCCGCGCACCTTTCTGGATCCGCCGGATGGGCGGCTGCTCGATTTGGAATTCAAATGGCTGGACAACTATAACCAGTCCGGCGACATCATGGACTTCTATACTCAGGGCGATGCCGCTCCCGGCGGACGCTTTAATTATTTGTATTCCGATCCGGGAACGATCTTCCAGGATACGTTCGAGGGGGCTTCTGTCTGGGATGATCTAAATCAGGATCTGCCCGTTCGCCAGGCAGAAGGCCGTGCGGGAAGCACCTATACCGTTGACGGGGTCAATTGGCGGACGCTGATCGATTCGACAACCGATTGGGGGGACACCCGTGTTTTGCTGGGGCGTATCACTGCCAGTGAGGGCGGTGGCGGCGAGGTTGCGATTGACCTGGATACAGATTTCGGACCGGACGTGCTGGATGCGGTGTGGTCTCTGAGTTTTCGAGGACGGATCCTCTCAAGCGTCGGATTTTCCGGCTGGACCGGGTTTTCCGTTGGCCACCCGGCCAGCACACCGGGTCTCTCCGGAACCGGGTTTGCTTTCACCCTGCTTCGCGACGGCACCTATGCAATCTGGAACAACGGGTCAACGGTTGGCTCCGGTGCGTTGGGGTTTAGTATCGCTGCGAGGATTTATGACCTGACCGCCACTTTCGATGAGGTCGCGAATTCCGTCGCGTTGTCCTATGCGGATGCAGCAACCAACGTGAACCTGGGAACCTACTCAACCGGGTTCACAGATGATCATCGTTTTGTGGAGCTGAAAAACCATGTGGACAGTTCCTCCGGAGATGGAATTGTCGATATGCGCTGGGATAATTTAACGATAACAATCCTCTCCGTATCGGAAGCGTCGTTTTATGAAAAATGGGCGCAGGAGAATGGACTGGGAGAACTCAATTCGATCTGTTCGGCCGATCCCGATCTGGATGGCATGGATAATCTTCTGGAATATGCTCTCGGAGGAGATCCCTCCTTTTTCGATGCCGCAGACGTGATGCCGATCAGCAACTTTTCCGCAGATCGATTCCGCTATGTATACACCCGGCGGCGCGATGCTGTCGCCCGCGGGTTGAGCTATAATTTGGCTTACAAATTTGATTTGCTCGACCCTGATTGGAACGATGTCGGCAGCGCCTTGGAAGTCGCGACCAATTATGTCGATCGATACTATGAGTCGGTCAGCAATGAGTTTATGCTGACCGGTCTTGCTTCCAGCTTTTTTCTTCTCAAGGTCGGAGAAAAATAGAGCGATGCGGAGGAATGGGGATCTGGAGGAGAAAAAGAGAGATGATGAACGGTAGAACAATAATGATGGTCGCTGTTTGGTTTGCGGTCATGACGGGATATGCGGCTGAACGCCGCCCGAACATTCTGTATATCATGGCGGACGACCAGCGCTTCGACACGCTGGGCTGCACCGGCAACCCGGTGCTCAAGACGCCGAACATCGACCGGCTGGCCGAGCGCGGAACCAGCTTTACAAAAGCGTTTGCGCCATCGCCGATCTGCTGCATCAGCCGCGTGTGCGTGCTGACCGGTCAGTATGCCCGCCGCCACGGCATGAACGACTTTTCTTCTCAGGTTCCAAACCTTGGAAAAACCTATCCGGGCATTCTGCGCCAAAACGGCTACTACACCGGCTTCATCGGCAAGTGGGGAACCGATGAGACGAATACAAACTATTTCAAGCGGGCTGCGGCTTCCTTCGATTTCTGGGGCGGGTCGATGGGCCAGTCGAACTACTGGCATGAGCGCGACTGCCATTTCGTGAACAACAGCGGCACGACGGATCGCACCGACTTTTTCTGCGACTGCCCGCCCGATGCGCGCGGCGTCGCCGGCGAAGCCATCCGGGTCGGCCGCAAAAACATCCAGGATCCGATCCATCAGTCGATCGATGTGATTCCGCACAAGGTCGAGCAGTTCCTCGCTCAGCGCGATCCGGACAAGCCGTTCTGCCTGTCCGTCAGCCTGAAGGCCCCGCACGGCCCTTGGGATGATTTCGCCGACGAAACGCGCGAGCTGTTCCGCAGCGTGCCGATGCCGATCAAGGCGTCGGTCAACGTGGCCGATGCGGAGAGCCGTCCGGAGTTTCTGAAAAACTCGCTGATGAATCCGCAGCGCGGCTCGAAGCTGGTGCGCGACACCGCTCTGCACGGAATGCTCCAGACCGAGATGCGCAAGTATTACCGGTTGGTGGCCGGCATCGACCTGTGCATGGGCAAGATCTCCGCGTCGCTCAAGGAATACGGTGTGGATGAAAACACGGTGATTATCTACACCTCCGACCACGGACACTTCCTCGGCGAGCACGGCTTCGACGGCAAGTGGCTGCTCTATGAAGAATCGGCTCATATCCCAATGATCATCTGCGATCCGCGCCGTCCGGTCGCCGCGCAGACCAGCGATGAGCTGGCGCTGCTGATCGATATGGCGCCCACCATGCTCGAGCTGGCCGGCATCAACGTGCCGGCCGACATGCAGGGACAAAGCCTGCTGCCTCAGCTGGCGAATCCGGAAAAACCGCTGCGCGAAGGGTTTTTTATGGAGCACCTCTACGGTCACGGGCCGGCGGCACCCATGCACATCGAGCGTTCGGAGGGCGTGCGCACCCGCCGCTGGAAATACATCAATTATTTCGAGCAGTCCGGCCCGCAGGCCGAAGAGCTCTATGATCTGGAAAAAGATCCGCTCGAGATGCTCAACCTCTCGCAGAATCCCGAATACAAAAAGCAGCTTGAAAAACTTCGGAAGCAGTGGAGTCAGTATCGGGACGATTTAAAATAAGGAAAAACACAGCGCGGTGAAGCCGCAATCGAAATTTGATAGATGAATGTGGATTCCCCGCTCCTGATTCGCTGTTTTCACTCATTCGTTGCTATTGCTTCTCCGAGAATAGGTCGTGGATGGTGGACTCTGATAACCTAACAATAAAATGAAGGATCGCAGTATGAAACGACGTGATTTTATCGGGGCAATCGGTGCCGGAGCCGCGGCGGCCTGGGTTCCGCGCTCCCTTGCGGCTGTGCGAAAAAAGCCGAACCTGCTCTTTGTGTTCACCGACCAGCAGTCGTTCGACATGATCGGGGCGACCAATCCGCAGGTGCGGACGCCGGTGCTCGATGACCTTGTAAAAAGCGGCCTGCGCTTCGAGCACGCCGTCTCGAACCAGCCGATCTGCACGCCGTACCGCGGCATGCTCTTCTCCGGCCAGCATCCGCTCTATAACGGGTGCGTCTCCAATGACATTCCGCTGCTGCCGACTTCCTCCGATCGTTTTGCGCATGTGCTGATCCGGGCGGGGTATGAAACCGCCTACATCGGCAAGTGGCACCTCTACGGCGGCGGAGGTCCGGGCCGCGCACAAGGTGTTCCGCCGGGACCGAAGCGTCAGGGTTTTGATGAAACCTTTTTGAGCAACAACTGCCATGTCGATTACCGGCCGGAGGCCTGTCACTTCTATGATGATGCGAACGAGCGCATCTTTTTCAAGGAGGTCTATCCGGATCGGCCGTGGGAGCTCGAAGCCCAGACGCGGCAGGTCGAGGAGTGGTTCGGCCGGCGCGACCGAACCCGTCCGTTCGCCTGCTTTGTCTCCTGGCACCCGCCGCATGATTATGCCGGGGACGGATGTTCTGAAATGCCGGGCAGGCAGTACTGCTACAATGTGGACGTGCTGGATACTGAACTGATCAAACCCTATGAGAAGACGGAAATCAAACTGCGTCCCGGCATGCCGCTCGATCCCGCCATGGAGGAGTGCCGCAGGCATCAGTACCGCAACTATATGGCGATGATCACGGCCTGCGATTCCGCGCTGGGCCGGCTGATCGATCAGTTGAAGCAGCAGGGCGTCTTCGAAGATACGCTGATCGTCTTCACCTCCGACCACGGCGATATGCTGGGTTCGCACGGGGCTGAAAAACCGAAGCAGTATCCGCAGGATTATTCGCTGCGTGTTCCGCTGGTCATGCACTGGTCCGGACAGATCCCTCAGGGACAAACCACGGATCTTTTGATCGGCGCCATGGATATGATGCCGACGATCCTCGGTTTGCTCGGCTTGCCGGTTCCGGACTCTGTACAGGGCAAAGACCTCTCTCTGGCGGTGAAGGCGAACGATGGATCTTTTGTAGAGAGTGTACCGGTTTTCATGTTCCCCGCCGAAGGTGAATGGCGCGGCGTCTGCACGAAGGAATGGACCTATGCGCGCGGCATCGCCGGGCATACGAAACGCGATGGCGTAGAGATCAACGTCCTGTTCAACCGAAAGGAAGATCCCGGCCAGCTCAACAACCTGTTCGGAGATCCGGCGTGCGCCGCTGTGCAGAAAAAAATGGAAGCCTTGACACTGGAGTGGATGAATCGGTTCAATGACAAGGAGTATACGTGGGCAGATTTTCAGCAGGCTCAGAAAACAGCCGGGTTGAAATCCTGGAATAAAAATGAGGCGCACCGCCCGATCGACCTGCTGCGACAGGTTCGCTAGAAAATTGATTTGGAGAAGGATATGAAAAAAAACCGGGTATTATGGATTGGCGCGGTCTGGCTGTGTGCGGCCATCGCCGCGAATGCCCAGGCGGTCTATGCTGGATTTTATCGCGGGTCGGCCCTGCCGGTCGGGTTGTATCAGTTCACGGATCCGGCGGATCCGGTCGCAACGGCGACCCGCGTTGGCGGCTGGCCGTTTCCAGCCTCAAACTGGCAGTGCTTGGCCTATAACGGCACCCGCTATCTGGTCTTCGGGCGGGCCTCGACGGGGTTCGGCGGTCCGGGGCTGTACACCTATGATGGCGGCACATCGCTGGCATCCATCAGCGGTTCGTACACTTTTTCGGAATGGCATGGCATCGCGGAGTTTGACGGCGAATACTACGGCCTCTACGGCGGAACCAATATGTCGGGGTCGGGGCTGTACCGCTTCACCGACCCGGCCGATCCGGAAAATACGGCGACCCGCCTGTTCCCGACGCAATCCTTCGATTCCAGTGTCTGGAAAGGGGTGGCGTACGACGGCTCCACGTTCCGGTTTGTGCGCAGCGCAGAGGGCGGTACCGCAGGCATCTACGAGTATGCCTTCGATTTCGATGACTTCACGCTCGTCAGCGGCGGCGAAACCTATGCGGATTGGGACGGACTGGGCGCGTACACCGAAACGGTCGAGCCGCCGATCCTTGCGCAGCCCTCGAACAGGAAGGTATATGTGGTTCTTTTCGGCGGGCAGTCCAACGCGGCGGGGTGGGGCTATCGCCAGTACCTGCTCGACGAGGGCCATCCGCTGGCCTATCCGCAGGACGATGTGGACATGTACTCCGGCAGCGGCACGGCTTCTGTATTGAATCAGCTGCTCCCGCTCCAGTCCGGGGCGGGCAACGATTTTATCAGGAACGGCGTGATGCAGTATCCCGCACTGACCAACGCCCCCGTCAACCGCTTCGGCCCCGAGCTGAGCATGGCGCGCACCGTCCGCGACGGGATCGACATCCTCGACTCGAAGGTCGTCGTCATCAAATATGCGGTGGGCGGCTCCACCTTGTACGGTCACTGGAGAGCGGACGGCACCGCCGAAAGCGCATCCGACGGGTCGCTCTATAAAACCTTCCAGTCCACCGTGAATGCCGGAATCGCGGCGATCCAGGCGGCTTATCCCTTTCATGAAGTCGAGGTGATCGGCATGGGCTGGGTGCAGGGCGAGTCCGATGCGCTGAATGTTGACGGCGCCAACGCGGCCGCCTACGAAGCCAACCTGACCACCTTTATCGCCGACGTGCGCGCCACCTTCGGCACCAATATGGTCTTCGCGCTGTCCCGGCTTTCCACCAACCAGAGCGACAACGCCTATTGGCCGACGATCCGCGCCGCGCAGGCCGCCGTGGCGGCGGCCGACCCCCGCGTGGTCGCCACCGAGACCGACGGCCCCAACTACCTGGGCGCGATCGGTTTCGCGGAAGGCCGCATTCATTTTCTCTCCTCCGCCCTGATCCGGATCGGTGAAGACCTCGGTCATGCATTGGTCGACACGGCGGCGCTGGATGCTGACGGCGACCGGCTGCCCGACAACTGGGAAAACAGTTTTTCGCCGCCCGGCGCCGCCGGGCTGGGCCATGCGCCGGCTGACGATTATGACGGGGACGGTATTTCCGACCGCGATGAATTCCGGCTCGGCACCAGCCCGGTCGATGCGGAGGACGGGCTGCAGCTGTCCATTACGAACGCGGCCGCCCTTCAATGGTCGGCAAAACGCGGGATCAGCTACGCGGTTCAGTGTTCCAGCAATCTGCTCTCCTGGGACTTATTCTACAGCCTGCTGCTCGAGTCGAACGGGGTGGCCGTGGTTCCTGTTTCAGAGTCAGAAACCGACCGGGCCGGCTTTTTTCGCCTGGCGCTCGGAGAGTAGGCCTCAACAACAATAGAGCCTATGCGGGAACCTTTCCTGCACTTTGTCTTCTGCCTGCGGGCGGTGGCTCCGGCTGCTCCAGGCCGGCTGTCCCATCGGCTGTGGAAAATGATTGTTGATATGTGATTACGTTTACGGTAAACGTTAACGACTTGAATGCACAGGCTGGAACCTGGGCTGGCTCGAACTTCCAGTTAAGCGGAAAGTGGACGATGAGCATGAAAATAAGACACACATACTGGCTTGTTATATTCTGTTTGTTGGGATGCTGGAGGGTATCCCGCGCGGATGTTGTTTTTTCTGAAACATTTTACAACCCGTATGCCGACAGGGGGCTGAGTCAGGCGGGGTGGCACGCAAACCTGGGATCGACGGGCGCGGCGGTGGACGAAGACAGCAATGATTGGTCCCTAAATCCGATTATTTCTGGCGGGGATTACATTTTCTATAACCTGTCCTCTACGAGTTCAGATCCTGTCTTGACCTGGACGGATAAGACGGAGGTGGGTGCTATTGGTGCGATTAACACGATAACCAACGTGAGTCTTAACCTGAAAAACCAGAGCGTTACAGAAGACCTCAAGGTGGCGCTTAAGGTGGGGGGCGCCTGGTACGTTTCACAGGATGTGCTGAACAATTCAGCGGCTAACGCGAGTTCCGTGGTTAATCTGGCCGTCCAATCCGTTTCATGGAACAGCCTTTCGCTTACCCCCGGAACCACCCTGACCGAAGGCGGAGCCGTGAGCCTGCCTTTGTCGGGAATGGTCGATGCGGTTGGGGTTTTCGATGCGAGCGATACGGCAGCGAGTCGTGTGCGGGTTCTAAGCTACACCGTCGAGGCGATTCCCGAGCCGGCTACGCTGGGGTTGCTCGGGTTTGCCTGTGTTGCGCTGCTCGGTGTGCGCCGCTTGTTCGTTTAAGGCGCATAAACTCTACTTTGATTAAAGTAGAGGTTCGACCCCGCGGAGCCGGAACCGAAATAACACCACTGAAAACGTAGCGGAATGGAAACCGATAAATGATTTGCGGAGCAAATAGAGCCGCAGGCCCGGTTCAATTCACAAAAGAATTTCGGATCACGAATCGCACGGATTTCACGAATCGATCCATGTGCTGAAGTAGCATAGAATGGCCAAATGTGATTTATCTAATTTGTGTGATTAGTGTTAATTCGTGATCAATGGAGCTGAAGAGATGATGAAGTTTACGCATTGTTTGGGTCTGCTGGTTGCTCTGGTTCATGGGGGCAGCGGGCTGGAGGCGCCTTCCATTCTCATCTCGCGGGATGCTTCTGCGGATGCGGTTCTTGACCAGCTGGCCGTGGGGGTGAAGCTCTTCTCGAACCGGGATTATACGATGGTTGAATGCCCCGAAGAGCTGGCGGGAAAATCGTTTGTGCGCACGAGCATTGCGGGAACGCTGTTTCAGTGCACCGAGCCCGGTGTGATTGCCGTTTATACACCCAATCCCGCGAACAATGCCGACAGCATCGCAACGAATCTGATCGCGCAGGGTTTTTTACGCAATTCGCAGCCGTCCTTCCAACTCATGCTCTCCGGCGCGGCCAATACGGTTGAGGGCTATGAGAAGACGCTGGAGCAGGGGGAATGGGTCGAGATTCCCAAATGGGGTATCGTGACAGGAGTGGGCAGCATGGCCATTCAGCCGTCGTTGGCTGCGATTCCCGCGCAGGTGATCACCAACCCTTCGCCGAAGTATTCCTCTTCCGCCCGCCGTTTCCAGGGGATTCCCAGCATGGCGGTGGCGCCGAGCGGCCGCCTGTGGACCGTTTGGTATGGCGGCGTCGGCCCGACGGAAGACGAGTTCAACTATGTCATCGCGGCGACCAGTTCGGATGGCGGCACAACCTGGTCCGATGAAAAACTCGTGGTCGACCCCGACGGCGTCGGGACGGTGCGCGCGTTTGATCCGCAGGCCTGGGTGGATCCCAACGGAACCCTGTGGATCATCTGGGCCCAGACGATCGGTCATGATTCCTCCGTGGCCGGGACGTGGGCGATCACCACCGATCAGCCGGATGCTGAGAATCCGGTGTGGAGCGATCCCGTCCGCCTGACGGATGGAATTATGATGGGCAAGCCGATTGTCCTGACCACCGGGGAATGGGTGCTGCCGGCAGCCGTTTGGGGGGCGGACAACAGCTGCCGCATGGTCGTTTCTTCGGATCAGGGAGCTTCCTGGCAGCTGCGGGGCGCGGCCAATGTTCCGTCCGAGTATCGCAATGCCGATGAACACATGCTGGTTGAGCGCCTGGACGGCTCGCTGTGGATGTGGATTCGAACCGACTATGGGATTGGCGAAAGCAGTTCATCGGATCGGGGCGTGACCTGGAGCGCCGTGGTGCCTTCGGATGTGCAGCATACCGTCTCCCGCTTCTTTATCTGGCGCCTGGCTTCCGGGAACCTGCTGCTGGTCAAGCACGGGGGCATCGATGAAGATGTCGGCCGAACGGACTTGACCGCATTTATTTCAAAAGATGACGGGGAAACCTGGGAGGGCGGCCTGCTCCTCGATGACCGGGCAGCGATTTCCTATCCGGATGGAATGCAGGATGCCGACGGAGCCATTTACATCACCTACGACCGGAGGCGGACGACAGAACGGGAGATTTTAATGGCCCGGTTTACCGAGGCGGAAGTCGAGTCCGGAACGCTGACTGCTGCCAATTCCGCACTGCGCCTGCTCGTCAACAAAGCCACATACGAAACGCTGGTCTTCAGCGAAACCTTCACAAACCCCGACCCGGACGCGCCGCTGGCCAACATCGACTGGCATGCGAACATCGGTTTGGACGGGATGTCCGTTGATACAAACAACAAAGGGTCGGTCGGTCCCATTCTGTCTGTTTCGGACTATATATTCTATCGGATGGGATCTTCGGATGTGCCGGTGCTGAGCTGGACGGATAAGGATGACGTCGATTGCATCGGCCCCATCGGCTACGTGGACACCGTCAGTCTAAAGCTTAGAAACGACGATGCGGCGGAGGATCTGAAGGTTGCCCTGAAAGTCAACGGGTCCTGGTTTGTTTCGCAGGCCGTGCTGAACGGCACGGCGAACGCCGTGGTCAGCCTCGACGTGCAGTCCGCCGCATGGAACAGCCTCGATTTTGTGCCGGACAGTCAGCTTGTCGAAGGCGGTGCCGCAGCGTTGCCCGCCGCGGGGGCGGTGCAGGCGATTGGGATTTTTGATGCCGCCTCGACGTCCGGATCGGCTGTACGCATAGACAATGTCACCGTGGAAACGGTGCCGTGATTCTGTATTTTGTCACTCTCGATTGCTTTTTTTAGTCGATTTGTCAAAAGGGTTGATCGCCCGCGGATAGCAAAGCCGCTTAGACCGCAGAGATTTTATAACAAAATAATGAGTACAAAATAATGCGGGCCCGGATGGAACCTCGGATCATTTTGTAAACATCATTCTGTTGTTTTCCAAGGTTTGGAATAATTATTCCACGCAGATGCGCAGAGGCCGCAGAGATGTCTAATCATCGGAAGCTGCAGGTCCGGGCGATGTATGCCGCAAAATCATGAAGTCGAATGGAAAGAAACATCTAAAATATCATAGCTATGGAGCCCTGCGCTGCATACAATGCCCATTGGTTTTTCGGACCGTTGAGCGAGGGCTCGGTCAAACTACAGAGAACTTCAAGAGTCGCTCTCTTATCCTCCTGCTTTAAACCTGCTTTGACAGAGAGGACGCTTGAGGGAAGCAGGAGGGATAAAATCCTAATTGTTGGCAGACTATATAATAAGAACAATTGATGAATTAGGCCATTGGAGGAAGAACGATGAGGAAGGTAGCAGTCATAACGTTAATGGCTTTGGGGTTAGTAGAGGGGTCATTGGCCGATGGGTTTGGCCAAGGAGCAAACTACTTTGGGGTCGAGTTCGTCGATGTTGGTTTTACGGGCAACGTAGCCAAGACCCAAGACTATGGAACACTAGGAGGGTCGCTTACTTTTGGAACCGTGGATTACGAATACAGAATAGGAAAATACGAGATAACCATTGACCAGTTTCTAAAGGCTACAAATGCGGATAACCGCATTGGTGACGATGACGAAAACTACTGGGATGATGGGGAGCGTACTGTAGGATCAAATGCACCTGCTTCAAAGGTCAGTTGGTATGAAGCAGCAAAATTCTGCAACTGGCTTACTAGTGGCGATGCATATAACGGTGCATATTTGTTCAACACCAACGGAACGCTGACTGGAGTCAACCGCGATTTGGCAATGTACGAATATGGAACTGTATATTTATTACCTACTGAAGACGAATGGTTCAAAGCGGCGTACTACAAGCCCATCGATGATGGGAGCTATTCGCTCTATACCAGTGGCTATGATGATCTTCTAACACACGGCACTCCATACGGCTGGAATTACTATCACGGTTACGAAGGTACGGTTAATTCTTCACCTAATTTCACATGGTATGTCGGGTATGGGGCATTTGAGCAGAATTATACTTATGACATGACTGGTAATGTCTGGGAATGGCTGGAAAGCGCCTATGACGGTGTGCTTGACTCTATGTCCGAATGGCGAACGATCCGAGGAGGAGGTTATGGGAACTACAACGGCCACCTACCGCGTTCTCTTAACCGCTTTGATGAGAATCCCGCCCAAGAGCAAGGAATGATAGGATTTCGAATCGTAGCAATCGATGGTGATGATGATAAGGACGATGATCTTATTGACGACCTTTGGGAGGTCAAGCATTTCGGCAGCATTACCAATTGTGCGCCATCCGATGATCCAGATAATGACAACTACTCGAACTTAGAAGAGTTTAAGAATAATACTTCCCCTCATACTTGGGACATATATTTAGGCTGTTTCACGTCTATAGAATTGGTTTGGAAAACAGTAGAAGGAACGAACTATCAGATTCAATGCTCATCAACTTTAGCTTCCAATTCATGGGCCAACCTTGGGGATGAGATTGCTGGGGATGGTTTAACCAATATTTATTTCCACTCTACGCGCAACTCAGATAAAAAATATTATCGCATTATAACGGCACCCTAACGCGATATCATTCAAAATGAACTGTTCCGTCTTAAATTTAGATGACCCGAATACATGGACGAATAGTCTACGAGATGCAGTGTATGATGAATCTACATGGCATATTTTAAACGATGACTGTGCGGGAGAAAAGTTCCAGGAATTACGCAGCTCTCCAGAATATGTTTCAGACCCCTTCATCCGTTCACTCAGATATAAAGTTGAAGCCATCATACGCAGTGAATATACACACATCAAAGTATTTCATGCATGTCGCACAGAATATCCAAGTGCATATCTGAAACATGGCATTTTAAGCTCAACCAAAGAGCGACTGGAGTCGACTGCGAGAGAGTTGTTTGAAGGTTTACCCGACCTTGAAAAATCAATTGAACATTGCTCGTCATATTTCGATATGTATGGAGGAAGCGTTAGTCTATATGCGACACATCGTTTTGCTCCCAAATGTTATCTGGAAGGAAGTCATTATTTATCAATGCTCTCTGGCAGACTTGGAGAAAAAGCCCATGAAAGGTTGAGTCAAAAAAATCGTTTGGGGCAGTCAGTCTTTTTTGTGAGTCATTTGCCAATTCGATGGTTGGAAGATTTGAATATAGTTCGCGACTCGTATATGTGGTCAATTAGTTCAAGTTTAATAAAGGCATTGGTTTCTATTAGAGAAAACGACGCAGATGAATATGAACTGAGCCCATTTGCGATTGTGGTTTTTGCTTCTATTCCATCTGAAAATGTAGTCTCAATAATTCCGGAGGAGACATCCGATTAAAATATTTGCCAACAATAGAGCAATAGATGCCATGACTGAGGCACGAAGGCACTGAGCTTCTATTGTGGCGACGGGGTCAGGCCGCCTAATTCGAGCGACGGGGTCAGGCGACGGGGTCAGCGACGGGGTCAGCGACGGGGTCAGGCCGCCTATTTCGTCATCAAGATAAAAATTACCGGTTTCCAATGCTTGAAACTTTTTAGGGATGATTTTTCCAATGTTTGGAAGAGTCAGAAGAGGGGCCGTATGAGAGCCGAAAAGTGTAATGACGAATTAGGCGGCCTGATCCCGTTGCCGACTGTACCGTCAAAAACCTGATCTATAAAAAGGATTCCGATGAATAAGATGATTATGCTGTTGGCAGGACTCATTGCGACCCAAAGTGCATGGGCTCAGATGTGGCCGGCGACGGATGCGCTGGGGCGCGAGCTCCCGGCCTTTGAAGAGGCGGGGCCGCTGCGCACGGATCGAACTGTGGCCATGTTCTATTTCCTGTGGCAGTATCAGCACTCGAAATCCGGCCCGCACGACATTTCGAAAATCCTGGCGGAGCATCCCGAGGCCCGGAACGACGGCAGCCATCCCGCGTGGGGGCCGGCCAACCACTACCACCACTTTGCGGAGCCGCTGTTCGGCTACTATCGCTCGACCGATGAATGGGTCTACCGCAAGCACGCCGAAATGCTGGCCGATGCCGGCATCGACGTCATCATTTTTGACTGCAGCAACAACTTTACCTACAAAGAAAGCTATATGGCTCTGTGCCGGGCATTCGATCAGGCGCAAAAGGACGGCGTACCGGTGCCGAAGATCGCCTTCCTGTGCCGCTTCGGGCCCAGCTGGCCGGAGGAGGTTGCGGAGCTCTACAGCGATCTCTACAGGCCGGGGCTTTATGAAAACCTCTGGTTCCACTGGAAGGGCAAGCCGCTGATCATGGCCTATCCGGAGGGAACCTCTCCGGAAATCCGCGATTTCTTCACTTTCCGCGCTCCGATGCCGACCTATTTTGACGGACCGTCGCGGCCCGACCACTGGAGCTGGGCGCAGGTTTATCCGCAGCATGCGTTCGGCGGCACGCCAAAACAGCCCGAGCAGATGACGGTGGCCGTGGCGCAAAATGCCGTGGACGGCAAACTGTCGGCGCTCAGCCATCCCGAAGCGCAGGGCCGCAGTTTCCACAATGGAAAAACGGACACGCGTCCCGAGGCATTCAAATACGGCTTTAACTTTCAGGAGCAGTGGGATCACGCGATTCAGGCCGACCCCGAGCTGATTTTCGTCACCGGCTGGAACGAGTGGGTCGCCATGCGCATGAACAGCTTTAACGGTTACGAAGCCCCGGTCGTGTTTGTCGACCTGTTCGATGTCGAGCACAGCCGCGACATCGAGCCGATGAAGGGCGGCTACGGCGACAACTACTATTATCAGCTGGTTTCCAATGTTCGGAAATTCAAGGGAATGGAAAAGCCGAAGCGGGCCGAAGCAAAGGCATCCATTGAAGTCGACGGGACGTTCAAGGACTGGGCTTTAGTGAAGCCGGAGTTTACGGATTATCGCGGCGATACGATGCATCGCGACCACCCGGGCTGGGGCAGTGGGCTGCAGTACACAAATCAGCAGGGGCGCAATGACATTGTGCTGAGTAAGGTCGCCCGGGATGACACAAAGATCTCGTTCTATGTTCGCGCGGCCGCTCCGCTGAGTCCGCCGTCCGGATCGTCATGGATGCTGCTTCTGATTGATATCGACCGCGACAAGACGACGGGTTGGGAGGGGTACGACTTTGTTCTGAACCGTCTCGGGCCGGGCAGTCTCGAAAAAAACACCGGCGGCTGGCAGTGGGAGCAGGTGGGACCGTGCCATGTGGAGTTTGCTGACTCTGAAATGGAACTGTCTATCCCTCTCGAATGGCTGGGCCTGGATGGATCTGTCGATTTAGAATTCAAGTGGGTAGATAATCTGAACCGCCCCGGCGACATCATGGATTTCTACACCTGCGGCGACGCCGCCCCCGGCGGCCGGTTTAATTACCTCTACGATGCAAACTAAAATAAGGCTTAATTGGGGTGACCTGAAATCGAGCAGTCTGTTAGTTGGCGCGGAGGTCTTGGAAAAGAAAACAGTGCTTTCATGGTGCGCAGTTGAAGGGTCAATTGTTCGGCCATGCTGATGGGGACGGTGGCGTATGAAGCGTCACGTACCCCGAATGTGATTGTGATTGTAACGGACGATCACGGCTGTGCTGTAGTTTTGACAAAGGAGGATTCGGATTCGCCGTTGCCTTTGGTGAGCAGTTCGAATACACGTTCTGCCAGATAAAGCGGTATCGATAGCAGGTTGTATTGCACGGGGTCGCCTTGGGTCGTCTTTACATCCATCGGCATGCGAGATCCGATGTTGCTATCGAACCGAACCGCATTCGTCAGTTTTTTGTCGAACATGAATTGATGCAGGGATTTCATCTTGCCACCCGTTCCTGATTTTATTTCGATCGGAACAATGCAGTTCCCGGATTGGATGAGGTAATCTATTTTTCCCTGTCGTCCCCCGGTGCGCTGCCAATAGAAGAGTTCGGGGTCGCTGTTGGCGGCGAGGGCGCTGCGAATTTGCTGCCCGGCAAACTGTTCGGCGAGTGCCCCTTTGTTGCTGAAGATCGCGTGATCGATTTCTTCGGCTCTCATTCGGCCGACCCCCAGCTGTGCCGAGACCAGTCCAATATCGACCATCAGGATTTTGAAGAATTTATCATTCAGTTCAGCTCCCAGTGGAATTCCGTTCCCGGCAGTGTGCCAGACGGGGGAGACGACCCGGGCGGTGGCAAGCTGCATCAGCGCATTTTTGATGGGGGCCGCACGTTCGTCGTCCGACACGCGGCTTAGCATGAATTTGTTTCCCAATTGGAGGGCAACGGATCGAATTGTTTTTTGAAGAAGCGCGCTGTTTTTCCCGTTTGGCGTGCACCGCGGATTACCAGCGGTTTGCGATGGAACTGGCTGATCCATCGGTCGAGTTTCTGAGAGGCTTCCCGTTTCATTTGAACTCCTTATGTACGGTGGAAATGATATGACAACACGTTGAAATATCGATAAACACGTTTTATAAACGCGTAGATAAATCATCAGGGTTGCTTTGTGGGGACAATTTCCGAAGGCCTGAATGAGAAAAAGATGGAACGCGACCTCCGGGCGCGTTAGCGTGCGCAGGGCCAGAGCGCCAAGCAGGATCAAGCGTGCCCGGAGGTCCGCTCCACCTTAAAAAATAGCTGAGCGCCACTGCCGCAGTCAGGAAACCAAAAAACCTTCAGCGTCGATTTGCTCTGCGTTTGCGCTTGAATGATAACGTTTACAGTGCTATACAGATTGATTGAAAAGGAGGTGCAGTCATGGGGTTTTTAAGACGGAAAGTAGCGGGTGTATTCCTGTTTTCGATTATTTCGCGGGCCGGGAAGGCCCTGTTGCCGGCCGTTCTGCTTGCCGGGCCGGCCTTTGCAGGGCTGGATCAGATTGCGGTGACGGATGATGAAATCCAAATCGAACTGTCGGCGACCGGAACGGTTCACCTGCTGGAGATCGAGCCGTATGACACGCTCAGTCCGCTGCGCGGGCTGACCAGCGCCCGCGAGGATTGCCAGCTGCTGGACCTGACGAATGACGGCTTTCTGCGCATGACCTTTCTCGATCCGTCGCCGTCGGCCTTTGATCCGCAGATTACTTTTCCGGACTGCAAGGTCAATGCCGATTACGTGGCGCAGTTTTCCATGCGCGTTCGCTTAAGCGGAACCTCCGGCGGAGCGGATATGCCGTTCCGGATTTACGCGCTGCCGGCCTATCAGGACATTTCCATTCCGGCGGACGGCGAGTGGCACATTGTGCGTGCCGACATGACCGCGACCAACTGGAACGGATCGTCCCGCGTGCTGCGGCTGGACCCCGCCAATGCGCAGGGCTACAGCCTCAATGCCTCGGCGGTGCTGGATATCGACTGGGTGGCCATGACCTATCGCGATGACTTTGCCGGCGACCGCAATCACACCGGTCTGGATGTGTTCATCGACCTCGGAGTGCCGGAGCCGTCGTGGTCGGGCACGGCCCAGCCGGAGATCGTGCTGCCTCGCCATGACGGCGTGCGCGACCGGCTGTACTCGAAATATATCCTGACCGACGGCGGAACCAATCAGATCGGCAATGCCCGCTTTGTGACCGATCTGTCCGGGCTTTCCCATCGGGAGCATTCTGTGCAGAACTGGACGGCGCTCAATACCAATAACGGGGTGATGGTCCCGACCGTTTCCGACGGGGTGCTGCGGGCGGAATACCAGTCGCCGTCCGGGACCTGGGATCCGGCCGTGCAGGCGAGCTCATCGCAGCGCGTCGATATGGATGTCGCGCAGGAGTTCGCCATGAAATACCGGTTCACCGGATACACCGGCGGTTCGTCGACCGCGCCGCTGGCGCTTTACGGCTTCGTGTCGGGCGAGACCGGGAATGCGCGCCGGGACGATGTGCTGATCCCCGACGGCGAATGGCATGTCTATCGCGTGCGGCTCGATCAGTCGAGTGGCTCGCTCAGCTGGCACGGCGATGTCAGGATCCGGATCGATGCGCCGCAGGGGCGGTCGTTCAGCGAGTTTTCAGGCGCGGCGCTGGAGCTCGACTGGGTGGCGGTTTCCGACGATGCGCTGTTCACCCCGTCGCGCCCGCTGTGCGACGGCGGGCGGCTGTGGACCTTTACCGACGACCGCACCCAGCCGCTGCAGCAGGCGGCCGGATTCAAAGGGCTCAGCGGGCCGGTCTTCGACGACTTTGTCGATCTGGGCATGCAGATCTACAAAATGAACTTTATGCAGGTAAGCGCGATGAACACGGGGCTGTCCCCGTCCTTTACCTGGCCGGTGGACGAGTTTGATGTGGGAATCAATACGACGTACATGAACAACACGATGATCCCGACGGTTCAGGCGGCCGCAGACAACGGCATGACGGCCGTCAACACGTTTCTCAACCGGCTTGAAGGCTATTGGATCGATGAAGGCACACCGGATCAGCGTTTCAATCCGCTGCGCAACTATTTGACTTCCAGCAATGCGCCCAACAGTTTTTCGGTGGCCCACAACGTGATGGATCCGGTCGGACTGGCCTATTATCGCGGCGTGCTGGAATATCTGGGACACACCTTCTCCGACCCGTCCGGCGACAACGGAGAAATCTATCGTTTCACGATCGGCAACGAAGTGGATGCGCATTGGTCGTGGTACAACGTAGGTGAAATCGAGATCGATAAGGTGATCGACATTTACCTGACCTCCTGCCGCATCGCCGATCTTGCGCTGCGCAGTCAAAATCCGGACATCAGGATTTATGTCTCGTTTACCCACTACTGGGACAAGGCGGCTCCCCAAGGTGATTTGCGCGCCGGCAAGGTGAAATATTTCCTGGAGCAGTTTGCTGCCAAGGCTAAGGCCGAGGGGGATTTTCCGTGGGCGCTGTGCATCCATCCCTATCCGGTCAGCCTGTTCGATCCCACCTTCTGGGACGACTCCCAGCCGACCGACGATTTCGACACCGAATACATCACCTTCAAGAATCTCCAGGTGATCCGCCGCTACCTGCAGCAGGAATCGATGCTCTGCAACGGCCAGCCCCGCACGATCAACCTCGGGGAGCAGGGCTTCCACGTGACGGTTGACGGCGATGCCGAAGACGAGGCGCAGCAGGCCGCCGCCCTGGCTTATTCCTGCAAGATCATCGAGCAGGTGCCGGGGGTGGAAGCCTATCTATATCACCGCCAGCTCGATCATTCGCTGGAGGGAACCCTGCGCTTCGGACTGGGCGTCGATGATGATGGCGCGGCACCCTGGGCGTATGTACGGAAACGCCCGTCATGGTACGTCATGCGCGACTACGGAACCACGAACGAGACCGCCACCTTCGCCCCGTACCTGGCCTATATTTCCACCCTCTCCAGCTGGGATGAGATCAACCTGGCCGACATTGAACTCAAGTATGAATTCGATGAAGCCGATCCGGATTTTGAACCGGATCAGATTGCCGGTTTTCAGATTACAAACGGAGTCTGCTCCGGAACCGTTACCGGAAGTGACCCGAAGATTAAACAGCTGAACGTCAACACCTACGGCGACGGGCAGGAAAGCTGTGTCCTGCGCATCAAAACGGAAAAATCCGGCAACTGGCAGTTTTTCTGGGCCCGCCCCGGCGGCGGCTTTGCGGCGGTGCGTTCCGTCATTTTTCCGGTTCAGGCTTCGGATGATTTTCAGATCGTTTCGTTCGATCTCTCCGCGGAAGCAGAATGGGTCGGGCAGAATATCATCGACTGGCGGCTCGATCCGGTCGGCAGGGCGAGCACCGACTACAGTTTCGAAATCGACTATATGCTCTTCGGGCCCGCCGGCGATTTCGACGGCGACGGCATTGCGGATGCTGACGAGTCGGCGGGCGATTCCGACGGCGACGGGCTGCCGGACTGGGCCGACACCGATTCCAACAACAACGGCTGGAGCGATGCCCGCGAAGTGTCCAATGGCTGGAGCCCGGCGTCGTCCGACACCGACGGCGACGGCATCAACAACGACTGGGAAATCCAGTACGGCTTCGATCCGCACGATGCGCTGGAGGCCGCATGGGACCTGGATGCCGACGGCTACAGCACGCTCTCCGAGCACATTGCCCTGACCGACCCAGCCAACGGGCTCGACTATTTCGTGATCAACGGCGTCGGGGAGTCGGTCGTTTCCGTGGATGGAAAGGCCGGCCGCACCTACACGCTGCGCGCCACCACCAACCTGGTTTCCAATGTTTGGAAAACCGTCGATACACAGAGTGCATCGCAAAACGGGCCGCTGGTTCTGGCGGATACGAACGACGTTTCGTCTTCGGCCTATAAAGTGGAAGTGCAAAAATAAAGGAGCGGCGACATTCCTGTCGCCTTGCTTTCGAATGACAGGAAAAATAAAGATGATCCGGGCCGCGCTGGTTTTGGCCTCGGCACTCTCCGCCTCGGAGGTTTTCGCCGCCAGGGTGATGATGCGGCTGCATGACGACGACGGGCAGTACTCCGGGTTCCCCGACAGCTATCCGGTTTGCAAAAGCAAAATGGATTACATGCACTACGACGGCACGCCCACGCCGGCCATGCAAAACCTGTTCGACACGAAAACGGGTTGGATCGAAATCGGCGTGTATAACGTGGGCGGTGTTTTCGACGGAACCAAGGTGCTCAGCCGCCTGCGGACCTATGAAAACAGCGGCATGGAGGTCGCCGGGGTTTTTCTCTACCGCGAGGATTGGCTGTCCACGGACACGCCCGGGGGGGCATTTCCGATCGACTGGCGTATTCTCTCGGAGGACGAAATTGCCGCTGTGCGCAATGCGGTTGCCACCGCGGATCCGCCGCTCCGCTGCAAAGACACCTTGAAAATCATCCAGCTGCTGGGTGCCGGGAGCGGCGCCTGGGGGGCCGGCAGCGCGTCGAATTTCCCGATCATGAGCGAGTCGGAAAAGGAGCACTTGAAGCGGTTCGACGGCGTCGGGGTCGAGTGTCATATCGGCGACCACGAGACGGGAGAGCGGCAGGGCGTCATCACCGCCATGGCGGCGATCTCCCGCTGGACGGCCGATAACGGGAAAATCGCCTTTGTGTTCATGGGGGGCGGGGCATCGACCTATAGCGACCTGCCGCGCACGCAGCGCACCTATCAGTATCTCTGGTCGGAAATGCTGGAGGTCGGCGTCGACTACCGTGCGGATGACATCATCTATATGCGCCAGGGCGCCTGGCCCGCCGGAAAGCACACGCCGGAAAGCGACTTCGACACGCTCACGCACCAGCAGCGCTGGGTGATCAATGTGCTGGCGACCAACGGCACCTCGCTGTATGTCAGCGAGGTGTATGACCAGCAGATGACTGCCGGCACGACCCTCACGCTGCCCTTCGGAGTCGGCATGGCTGAAACCAATGCCGGTGCGCTGGCCGTCAGCGCAGCCTCCTCCAATACGGAGCTGGTTTCCAGTGCCGGTCTTCGAATCAGCGGCACCGGATTCGACCGCATCGTGTCCATCAATCCGCTGTCGGCGCAAACGGGCAGCACGACCATTACCCTTTCCGCCGGCGACGGCACCACCAGCATGACCAGTTCGTTCCAGCTGACGGTCTCACCGCTTGAGCTCGTGACCGCCGCGGCCGCCGGCGACATCAATGACCCCGCAACGTGGGGCGGAACGTCCGCGCCGGTGGCGGGCGATACCCGGACATGGCAAAGCGGAAGCCAGACCATCAATATGTCGGCCACCAACTCGGCCGTGTTCCACGGCGGCACCTTCGAGGTTCAGGACGGCGGACGGTTCGCCCCGGGCGTTCCCATTGCAAACCTGACCCTGAACAAGCTGGTTCTCAGCGGTGGAACGATCTACATCGGCAACAATGTCGGATTGACGATGGATTTGAGCGGGCAGCAGTTTACGCTCAACAGCGGGGTGCTGAAATCGGGCGGCGCGAATAACGGCCGGGATGTGCGCTTCAGGAACGGATGGCTGGCCGGAAACGGGACGATCGACATTGCGGGAACGGACTCGAACGGGTCGGATGTCGAATTTCAATCCACGATCAACACGCTGGGATTCCGCGGCGTGTTCAATGTGGCGTCCAATGGAGTTCTGAATCTTTCGGCCATCCCCGTCGAGAAAGCTTCGTTCGGGGTGGCCCTGTCCGGCACGGGCCGTTACGCAAACGACGCAGATGTGGCGCTGACCTCGCTGGTTATGGAAGGATCCGCCATCCCGCCGGGAACCTATGCCTGCACCGATTTTTCGGCCGCCCAGCGGGCTTTTCTCGTCGCGACCAACGGCACAATCACGGTGGTTCCCTTGAATACGCCGCCTTCGATTGCCGCGCTGTCCGATATTGTTCTCAGTGAAAACACCTCCACCGCCATTGTGTTTGCCGTCGAGGATGCCGAAACGACTGCCGGATCCCTGTCGGTTTACGGCTATTCTTCCAATACGGCACTGGTGCCGGACGGCAATCTTGTTGTCGGCGGCAGCGGAGCGACCCGCACGGCAACCCTCATCCCGGCCGCCGGCCGAACCGGAACCGCCACCATCTCGCTGGTGGTGGACGACGGCTGGCTCAGTTCGACCAACTCCTTTTTGCTGACGGTCAGCGCCGGGGCCGACAGCGATGGCGACGGCATGTCCGACAGCACGGAAAACCTGACCGGACGCGATCCGGGCAGCGCCGCGGACCTTGCATTTGAATTCAACACGGACGGCTGGTTCGAGGGATGGGGCGGTTTTGCCAACATCACGGATCAGGCCGTATCCGGCGGAACGCTCGCCGGTACGGCGAGCTCGGAAGATCCGCAGCTGACGCAGGGCGGGTTCCTGTTCGACTCCGGCGGTATTTCACAAGTGGTGATCAAGCTGAAAGCGAACGCAGCCGGAGTTCTCCAGTTTTTCTGGGGGCGTTCCGGCGCCGCGGGGTTTGCCGCCGACCGGCGGATCGGCGTTGCGTACACCTCGACTTCGAACACCTGGCAGTCGATCATCGTCCCGCTCTCCACCCATGCGGAGTGGGTTGGGCAGACCATTGTCAACCTGCGGATTGATCCGATCAACGTGGCCGGCGCAGAGTTTGAAATTGACTGGATCCGGGCCTCGGACGGCGATCTGGACGATGACGGAATTTCCGACGCAGACGAAGATCCGGAGTTGATCGATGTGCCCAGCGGGCTTTATGAGCAGTGGGCGGCCGGCTACAGCCTCGCGCAGGGAAAAACCGGCGATGACGACGGCGACGGCTTGTCGAATATCTACGAGTACGGGCTGGGCGGCAACCCGACCAGCCCCGCGGATCGCGGCCGCCTTCCAACCTTTGGAAACGCGTCCAGCTGGTTTGAATATGTGCATGCCGAACGCCGCCCGGCGAACAGCGGCGTGAGCTATGCCGTGGAGGTGTCCACCAATCTTGTGCTGGGCGGCTGGACCACCGACGGGGTTGAGCCCGCGGGCATCGGGGTGCTGGATGCCGACTTCAACACGGTCACCAACCGGATTTCAACCGAAGTCAGGAGCAGGCAGTTCATTCGGCTGATAATTGAATAGGGGGATTCAGATTCGCTGCATTTATAATTCGTTGCTATTAAATGGGAGCGGCGACATTCCTGTCGCCGGTGGATAACGGGGACAAGAATGTCCCCGCTCCGTTACGGGATGCATTATGAAAGAATGGATTACAGTGGGTACGTTGCTGTGCGGAATTTCGTTCGGCGCAAACTATGTCTATCAGGGAAACGGCAGCGATCCCAACGACTGGTTCGATGATGCCAACTGGAGCGATGGGGGCGGTCTGGCCGACTGGCCGACGGCGTCCGACAACGCCTTGTTTACGTCGGCGCAAGGCATGCTCATCTCGCAGGCGGTGCCGTTGCATGGCCAGCTTCAGGCCGGGCGCGGCGCAACCAACACAGTGACGATTGCCTCCGGCGGTGCGGTCACAAATCTCAACCAGACCGTGGTCAGCATTAACGACAACGGGCAGGGGACGCTGATTGTTGACGGCGGATCCCTGACGACCGTGCGCCTGCGCCAGAGCGTGGTCGGCGATCCGGGCGACAGCCTCGTACAGGTGAAAGCCGGGCGGCTGGATGTTGTGCTCGATGTTTTTGGCGAAAAAGGAACCCTGGATATCGGCGAGGTCAACCCGGCGGTTTTTGAGCTGTCCGGCGGCTCGGTGACCGTTTCGAGTAATCTGAATCTTGTTTCCGGTCAGCTGGAAGTGATCGGGGCGGACGGAACCGTTTCGGCGGGCGGGCTGCATTTGGGGACGGCGGCGACAAGTGAGACCGAACTGTCATTTGTGCTCAACAGCACCGGCGGGGTTTCCGCGGTCACTGCCGGTTCGTTTGGCATGACGGGAACAGTATCCGTTTCGGTGAACGGGAGTTTCTCTGAAAATGCTGTCACCAACCGGGTATTGATTTCGCTGACCAACGACACCTTCAGCGTTCCGGAATTCACCGCCCTCTCAAACAGTCTCTCGCTGGTGAATATGGAGGGAGCTCTTTCCCTGAGTGTGGATCGTCAAAAACTTTTTTTTGCCGGTACCCCGGCAAAAAAACCGAATATTATTGTTATCTATACCGACGACCACGGCTTCACCGATCTGGGCGCCCACGGCATCGACGCCCATGTGCAGACGCCGGTGCTCGATTCGCTGGCCGCCGGCGGTGCGCTGATGGCCAGCGGCTATTCCACCGCCCCGCAGTGCGTGCCGTCGCGCGCGGGGATCCTGTCGGGCCGCATCCAGAACACGTTTGGAACCCGCCAGAACGGCGACATCTGGGGGCCGTGCCCCGTGCCGCTCGATGTGCCGACCATTGCCGAGCGGCTGGTTGAGCTGGGAACCTACCGCACCGGCATCGTGGGCAAGTGGCACCTCGAGCCGCCGCCGGATACGGTGGCCGGCGTGGACTATCCCGGCGTAAAGGCCGACTACTATCCCGAAGCGCGCGGCTTTCAGGAATACTTCCGTAATCCGCTCAGCCCCTACACGGCCAATTTCGATCTCGCCGGCAATTCCATTCCGGCGCAAACCGTCAGTGACCCGCGCAACCGGATTGTCGTGCAGGGCGAGGCCGCCGAAGCGTTCATCGAGCGCAATCAGGATCAGCCCTTCTTTCTTTATCTCGCGCTCTACGGACCTCATCTGCCGCGCATGAGCAAAACCGACTCCTACTACCTGGATTTCCCGGAGCTCGACTACCCTCATTACAATGACGAAATGGACGATATCCGCCGCCTCGGTCTCGGCCTGGTCTGGGCGATCGACGATGCGGTCGGCGGCGTGATGCAGAAACTGCGCGATCTCGGCCTGGAAGAAAACACCCTGATTCTGTTTGCCGGCGATAACGGCGCGCAGCCCAAGTACTGGGACGGCGTTCCCGGCTCCAGTACACTCGAGATGTGGACCGGCAATGAAAACATTCCGCTGCGCGGCGAAAAGGGCAGTCTGTGGGAGGGCGGCGTCAAGGTGCCGATGCTGGCCTACTGGAAAAATCATATCCCGGCCGGTCAGGTGATCCGTGAGCCGGTCTGGACACTCGATTTTACCGCCACCGTGCTCAAGCTGGCCGGTGGATCGATTCCGTCTGAATTCGACGGGGTGGACATCCTGCCGCGCCTGACCGGGAAGACGAATGCCATCAACCGGTCGAAGGAGCTGTTCTGGGACTGGGGCGAAGAAATTGCGCTGCGCGACGGCGACTGGAAAATTCACCGCATCGGCAGTCGCAAAAGCCTGTTCAACCTGGCCGACGATCCGTATGAGCTCTACGACCTGAAATATGAGCAGCCCGGCGTGTTTGCGGCGATGGAAGCCAAACTGATGGCGCGCTACAACGCGCTGCCTGCCGACGGGCAGTCGCGCCTGCTGGGCGACGGAAGCAACTGGTACGTGAGCGGGGCGCCGGCGAACTATGCCGCCGATCCGCGCTTTCTTGTACCCTACACAAACGCCGCGCCCGCTCCGTATCCCGCGCCGCTGACGGTGTTGAGCGATCCGTTTGTCGATACGGACGGCGACGGCATGTTCGATGCGGCCGAAACCGCGCTCGGCCGCAATCCGCACCATGCCGCGGACCTGGCATTCGAATTCAACACCGACGGCGATTTCGAGGGTTGGGACGGAAAAATCCTGGCCGGCACGGAGGATTATGTGACCAACGCGGCGGTCGCCGGCGGATTGCTGGTCGGCGAAAACCTGGACGGCAACCGCGGGCAGTTTGAGCATTACGATTTTTTATTCTCCGGCAGTCAGATTTCGAATCTGCTGATTCGGGTCGGGTCGCCGGCCGCGTCCGGTCTGGTGTTCCGCTGGGCGACGAGTGCGCAGAATGGGTTTGCACAGGAAAGAACTCTGCTGGTGAGCTATGATGCCGGAACAACCAATCCGGTGGTCATTCCGGTCGGCCTGCACACGCAGTGGACCGGGCAGGTGGTGACCCAGATGCGCCTCAACCCCGCCAATGTTCCGGCAAGTTTTGCCGTGGACTGGATCCGGGCATCCGACGGGGATTATGATGATGACGGCCTTTCGGATGCGGATGAGAATGTTTGCGGAACCGATCCGTCCGATGCCGGTTCGACGCTCGCTCTTCGTCCAGCCTCCGGCCGTTTTGTCTGGGACGGACAGCCCGGCCGCAGTTATGCGGTCTGGTACACCCCGGCCCTCCTGCCGACGGATTGGAATGTTATTTCAAACATCAGCACATTGACCAGCGGACAGGTTTTTCACATTGAACTGCCGTCCCAAATCTCCGGCTTTTATCGCGTGGAGGCCATTCGATAGGAGCGGGACGGAGAAGAAATAGCAGCGAATGTAATTAATAACGTGAATTTCAAAAAAAACATTGCCAGATGAGACAGTTTACAGTACTCTCTCTGTTGCTCGAGAGGGTGCTGGGTGCACCTTGGTTGCTGATAGATTAATCCAGGCGAGAAAAAGGAGGAGAAGATGAAGAAGATACTAGGAATCATACTGGCAGTCGCATATTGCGGAGCCGCTTTTGCGGCCAACTATACGTATCAGGGCAACGGAGCCGATCCAAATGACTGGCTGGATGCGGGGAACTGGTCCGGGACCGGGGTGACCAATTGGCCGACTGCGGCAGACAATGCGCTGTTTACGGTGGCAGGCAAGGATATGGTGGTTTCGCAGGTGGTTCCCACGTTTGCCCAGTTTCAGGTTGGGCGGGGAGTGGGCAGTAAGGCCACGTTGGTTGCGGGCTGCGTGATGACGAATGCAAACCAGACTATTGCTGGTATTTTGAATAACGGGAAAGGAACGCTGGTGGTCGACGGCGGCACACTGATTACCCGGCTGGTTCAGGTCAATACGGCCGGTGGAACCGGTTTCGTTCCGGATGAAGACACGATTATCAAGATCAAAGACGGAACGGTTCAGGTCGGAATCACGCCCGGTGACGGCGGCGATATTATTCTCGGTATCACAGCTCCGGCAACTCTGGAAGTTTCCGGCGGTTCACTGACCGTGCAGGATGAGCTTAAATTCTATAAAGGCTGGCTGGATGTGGTCGGTTCGGATGCAACTATCACAGTCGATGGAGATTTTAATTTCGGTGTTTGGGCGTCCTCCGTCACGGAGCTTTCCTTTGCGCTCGCCACGGACGGGTCGGTTTCCAAGATTTCCGCCGATTCGATTTCGTTCGCCGGTGAAAACACCATCACCATTGACGGCACGTTTGATGAAACCGATGCCGAACAGACCGTGGTGCTCATCGAGCTGGCCGGCAGCGACACCTTCAGCGGTGCAGAACTCACGGCGCTCAACGACTCGCTTGAACTCATCAATATGTCCAGCGGCAGTCTGTCGCTCAGCGGCGACAGCAAGCAGCTGATCTTCACCGGCAAGCCGGAAGCCCGCGAGCTGATCAAGGCCTGGGAATTCAACACGGTCGGGGATACAGAAGGATGGGCAAGCTATACGGGCAACACACATCTGTCCGGGGTCGGCGTTTCCAATGCCATCAACGGGTCCGAAACCGTGTTGACCTGCTCCGATGTCACTGGAATTGACGGGCAGCTGATTTACAATCAATCTCTGGCGCCGGCATCGGCAATCTCGCTGGGCGGCGACAGCTGGCGTACGCTGGAGTTCCGAGTTCGTCAGCTCGACGCCAATCCCGGCGAGGCGGGCGTGGCGAGCAAGCTGTTTGACAGTTCGGGAGCCACGACCGTGCTGTCGACTCCCTTCACTGTTACGGGACTGATAGATGACGAAAACGCCCTGTGCAGCGTCAAGCTCGACTCCGACAACTGGATCATTGCGACGGTTGATATTTCCGGTTTCGGAATGAACGATCTGACCAGCTTGCGCATCGACCCGATCGGCAATGCGGCCAATACCAACTATAACTTCGAACTGGACTACGTCCGGGTCTATGCCGGA
>JBFHEM010000015.1:0-77204 GCA_041584215.1 Tichowtungia sp.
ATCAGACCCTTTTTTCTGAAGTTTCATCTCGTGTTTCCCGGTTATTCTTCAAATGCTGCGAAAATCAGATCGTTGGCCCCGGCTTCGGCGCAGGCCTCCATGATCTTCTCGTTCGTGCTGTATTTCACCTTGCGGTCGGCGCGGATCACGATCCGGATTTCCGGGTCGGCCTCCACCTCGCTTCGCATGCGGTCGGTCAGCTGCTCCATCGTCACCTGGTCCGAGGCCGGCCCGATGAACAGATCACCGTCGGTGTTGACCGTGATCGCAAAGCGGCCTGTCTCGTCCTCGGGCACTTTGGCGTAGACCGCGGCCGGCACTTCAATCGGCACCTTTTCAACCTTAATGACCGCCGAGGCCACCAGGAAAAAGATCAGCAGCAGAAACACCAGGTCGATCATCGGCGACATATCGACGGCAATTTCGTCGTCATTTCGTTTTGCATTAAGCTTCATGACTTTTTCCTGTCCGATTGATCAGAGACTACTGGTCGCTCATCTGCTCAAGCTGTTCGACGTCCATAAAGGTCAGCGGCTTCTCGCCGGTTTCGAGCGCATCGAACAGGTAGCTCAGGTTGCGGCCCAGGGTGGCCAGGGTTTTGTCGAAGCGCTTCTTGAAGTAGAAGAAGAAGGCCATGGCCGGGATGGCGATGATCAGACCGGTCGCGGTGGTGATCAGCGCTTCCCCGATGTTGCCGGCCAGCACTTCCGGCTTGCCCATTCCCTGCGTGCCCATCGTCTGGAAGGCCTTGATCATCCCCATGACGGTACCGAGCAGTCCGAGCATCGGCGAGGTGGCGCCGATGATGGACAGATAGTCGATCGGCTTCATCAGCTGGGTCATCTGCTCGACCGATGCCTCCTCGACCGATTCGTGGACTTTATCGAAGCTCACTTCGCCCTTCATGCAGCGCTCGAGACCGGCGGCGAAGGTGTTGGTGAACATCGACGGATGCTTGCGGCAGTAGATCAGCGCGTCGCGCACCTTCTTGTTGAGCATCATCTCGAGCAGTTCAGGCAGCATCTCGGTGTGCAGCAGGGTCTTTTCGCGCAGCGAGAAAAAGTTCTGCACAATAAAGGTCACCATCGCAAAGGAGAGAATCCCCAGCGGAATCATGGTGATTCCCCCGGTTTTGATCAGCTGCCACAGCGTGGCGTTCTCCGTTGTCAGCGCCGCAGCCTCCGCCGCTGCGTCCTGCGCAAATACCGCTCCGGCCGCACCCAGCAGCACCATGATTGCAATCCCTGTCTTCTTCATGTTTTTCTCCATTTTCATTCCGCCGGTGCGGACTGTTCGATTAACTGGTTGATCTGTTCAAGAAGCCGTTCCGCTTCGACCTTAAATTCGGATGCCGGATAAAGAACCTGAACCTGCCGAGCCACTTCGGCGGCCGAGTCGAGCATCTTCAGGTCCATATACAGCTGAGCGCACAAATATTCAGCCTGAGGCATCCAGTTGTGATCGTTGGGGTGCGATGCGATCAGCTCAATGACCGTCTGCATGGCGTCTTTGCTCTGCTGTTCCGCCCGTTGAATGCGGGCGGTCAGATACAGTGCGGCGGCGGGGTCGCTCAGACGCTCCACCTGCTGTTTCGCAGCCGCCAGATCGCCCAGCTCCAGGACGGCTTGCGCCATGGTATCCGCGGCAACCGCTTTGAGCTCCGGATCCTTAACCGCCTGAAGATATGTCGCGGCGTCGAGGGCCTTTTTCACCTCGCCGCTGCGAAGGTGCGCTTTGGTGAGCAGAGCGAATGCGTCCACCGCATTGTTGGGCACCACCATGTAGGGAGCGGCATCCCCCACGGCCGGCTCGAGCTCAGCAACCACCCCCTGATAGTCCGCGGAAACAAGCCGGGCGTTGAGCTCCCGCAGATCCAACTGCGGAAGTTTGATTTCCAGCGACTGCACCTGAGGCAGCGGCAGGGTCTTGGGGGTCGAGTCATTCTCCAAATGATAAGTCAGCTGATTCGTATCACACCCGATCAGAACAACGCGCCAGGCCCGCCCGTCATCGCGGGTCAGCGTCGCGTTCAACGGCTGTGCGGCCGTCACACACCGTGCCGCCAGCAGAATTCCAGACAATAAAACCGTAATCCGTTTCATCACTTGCCTTCCTCAACATCCAGAGTAATTGTGAAATTGGTGATCACCCCCGACGAGATCATCTCGCCGATTTCGCGGGTCTGGTCCGGTCCGAGGGCGTCTTTGGCAACCTGGCACTGGGGCAGGTGATTGACGTACGGATTGAACAGCATCCCGCGGTAGGTGTTGCGGGCCTCCTCCGCATATCCGAGCTGACTCAGGCAGCGGGCGCTGCCGAGATAGCCATCCGCGGCCCAGGTTCCGCCCGCATAGCCCTTGTACTGGAAATAGGCGCGCTGATACCACCCGTGCGCCTTCAACAAGCTGCCGGCCGCCTCCTCGGTCTGTCCCAGCCGATAAACCGCTTCCGCATAGGATTCGCCGCGCCAGCCCGGAACATTCATCACCGAAGTCAACTCCTGGACGGCTTCATCGTGCCGTCCCAGCGCCGCCAGGCAGCGACCTTTCAGAATCTGAGCCCACGCCACATCGTAGTCGGTTCCGTAGCGCGCCTGGGCATCGGCAATCAGGTCCAGTGCGGCATCATACTCCCCCTTGTTGAACAGGTCGTACCCGCGCAGCTTATAGGCCGGGCGCATGAACTCCGACTCTTCAAATTTCTTCAAGAAGACATCCAGAATCTCCGCGGCGCGGGAATAGTCCTTCAGCTCGAACGAAGCATCCGAAATGGCGGACAGGACCGGCGGTGCCGCCTGTTCGAAATCCGGCAGCTCCTCGATCAGCGCTTTGCCCAGCGCGACTTCGCTGTCGTCAATCTGAGCAACCGTTGCCCGCAGACGCAGACGGAGCGTCTGGCTGTCGGTGCTCTGCTGAGCACGGATGAAATCAGCCTTCAGGGCTTCGCGCTGGGAATCATTCAACCGGGTTTTGGAAAGATGGACCAGCCCGTCAATCATCGAATCGACCCCCGTCGCTTCCAGATCCGGACCGTACTCAATAATCGCATCAAAATAGGACTGGACCGCTTCGTCAATCCGGCCCTGATTCACCTTGGTTTTACCGATCCAGAAAATTCCTTCCGCGATATCGGCCTCATCGCCATACGCATCCAGATAGTTGCCGACGACCCGCAGGATCTCGTCATAGCGGCTTTCGGCCTCATAAACGCGAGCCATTTGGAAGGTGGAATATTTGGCCTGGGTGCCGGACGAGGCTTTGACAAAGGCCGTGGCATAGTCGCTGATGGCCTCATCCAGCAGACCTTCAGACCCGAGAATATCAGCGCGCAGGTTGTACGCGTCCGGACAAACGGGGGAATCCGGATAGCGTTCGATCACCTGCGTAAACAGCGCTTTGGCCTGTTCAAGGTTTTCAAGCCCGAAATAGCAGGTTCCGCTCTGGAAAAAAGCGGAGGCGCACCAGTCGCCTTCCGGATATGCCTCCAGATAGTCCTGGAATTCGGCCAGCGCCTCCTCGAACTGCTGCAGATACAGCAAGGTGGCCGCATGCCAATAGGACGCGTTTTCCTGCTGATGGGAGCCGGGGAATGTTTCCAGGACATAGCGGAATGACGCTTCCGCCTTCGCATACTCCATCATCATCAGGTCTGCGACGGCCTGCATGTAGTAGAGCTCGCACTCATACTTCCGCACAATGGGGCTGTCCTCCGGAACAAAGGACTGAATGACCGGAAGCAGCGTTTTCACTTTTTCCGGCGAACGGTGCTGCTGATAAAACCCGCTCAGCAGATAGGTGATCTGACGCGGAACGAGGCCCTCCTTCTGTGAGGAAAGATAGTCCAGCGCCCGCGGCTCGGCCTCGGCCACCTCCTTCAACGGATTCAGCAGCAGCCGAATCACTTCATAGAAGGAGCGCTTGCCGAGTTCGCTGTCCGGTGCATCCTGATAGACGCGGTCGAAAAAGCGGACCGCCTCCCATGGCCGCTTCACCTCATCATAGAGGTAGGCATTGCGGTAGAGGGCCTCATTCTCATACGGCGGCATCGTCTTGATGGTTTCAATCAGCTGCTCCAGCTGAATCAGCTCGATCGGCTTGTCCACCTCATTGCTGCCGCGCTCCACAAACGTTTCCTCTTCAACCCCGTAGCTTTTTCCGAAAAGAGAGTCCTTGGATGACAGCTTCTGATCCTGCGGATCGCTCACCTCAGGGGCAATGATTCCGGCTTCGATCTGCAACTCCCTCAACCGGGCCGACTGATGGGCGATCAGCTCCCCCCGGGGAAGGATCATCCGGAACAGCGGCAGCGCATGGTCATACTCTTTTGCATCAAAAAGAGCAGAGGCCGCATTAATCAGGGCCATATTCACGCGAATATCAAAGCGGGCATCCGTGCGGTACAGCTCGGGAATCCAGCTTGTCAGAGCGTCAAAATCCTTCTTCTCAACCAGCCCGTTGACCACCTGCATAATGGCAAAGCCCTTGCGAACCGGATCCTGCATGTATTTCACAACATAGGAAAACGGCTCCATACTTTCCTCGACCCGCCCCAGTTCGGTATAGGCCTGCCCCAGCGTCATGTTCAGCAGAACCAAATCCTCCACCGAGTACCCGGAGGGATGTGTTTCGGCAACCGCCTCGACCTCGGCATCTTCTTTTACAATCAGCTCACCGTACTCATCGAATTCATAGGCGCTCGGATCTTTTTCCGCCGCGGCCTCTTTGGCGGCTTTTTCCAGCGCCTCCCGCACGTCGGCGGGCGGTCCGGCCAGCGCATTGGTCGCGGCGGTCACGCAGGCCTCGAACTGCCGGTCTTCGAGCAAACTGACCGTCAGAAGCTTCATCGCCTCATGCCACTCGGGGGCCGGCCGGTTCGCCACATAATCCTGCACATATCCCAGCCCGCGGTCGTAGCGCTTATCTTTGAGGAAAATTTTTGTCAGCTTGAAGCGGATCGTCTGTTTCATGGCGCTCACGCGGGCATCATCCACCTCCTTCATGCGCTCCAGGTAGGCATCCAGATACGGAATGGCGGCATCGGCATCCCCGCCGTTCAGAAGAAAATCGGCCTCTTTGACCAGCTGATCCGCCCGCATCTTCTCCATGGGCGTTTGAGCGAAACCGTTGAGGGAAACGAGCAGCAGGGGCAGCGTTACCGCAAAACGCGTCAACAATGTGTACTTTTCAGACATGAACAACCTCTTCCACCGTATCGCCAGCAACATGGCCATTTACAAAGGGGAATCCCCACTACAACTGCAAAAAAAACAATAAGAACAGCAATTATACGACCTGATATAAAAAGCGCAAGTGTTGAAAATCAAAATAACCCACCGGACAAAAAATGGCCATGATCACCCGTCACTTTTTCACCTTTTTTCAACCACAAGGCCCGCCCCTGAAAATCCTGCCCCTGAACGACAGCACACCAGCTCTTTTCTTTTAAAGCTTGGCAAATTTTACACATCGTTTCGCTGCTCAGGTGAAGTTTCACCCAGGGATCAACTGCATTTCCTGTTGATGATGGGCTTCAACTCATCGAGATATTCTGAAATCCGGGCCTTTTCCGGAGCATTAAAACGATGGAACGGCTCGGCCATGAAGTCGCTGCAGAGTCCTTCGAGCGCCAACGCACATTTGATTCCCTTGAGGAAACTCGAACCGTAATGACCGACACTGTAAATCGTGGAACTGATCTGCATGACCAGCTCATGGAGCTCTTCAACCCGGGCCCGGTCGCCGGCCACAGCCGCTTCATATAAACAGACATAAAGCCGAGGAAACAGGTTGGCTCCGCCACTGACCCCTCCGTGCCCACCGAGCAAAACCGTCTCGCCCAGCAGCTCCTCCGGTCCAACCAGCAGGGCAAAATCCGGACGCTCTTTCAGGAACAGCTGCAAACGGTGAAAATAGACCATATTGGCCGAACTGTCTTTCAGCCCGATCACCTCCGGAATATCCATGGCTTTTCGCACCGTATCCGGCTCGAACACCAGTTTGGTGTGACTTGGCATATTGTAAAGCACCAGCGGAAGCGGCAGCTCAGGAACAAGGTGTTCAATGTACTGCAGCAATTCGGGCTGCCCGGCGGGGAAATAATACGGCGGGGCCAACACAACGGCGGACGCTCCGGCATCGGACGAGAAGCAGGCAAGATTCACGGACTCGGCAAAGGACGTATCGGTGATGCCGACGACGACCGGGACGCGCCCTGCAACCTGGCGGCAGGTCCGGGAAATTAGTTCCTGACGCAGGCGATAGCTCAGGCCCGGCGCTTCGCCAGTTGTTCCCAGAACAAAAAGCCCGTGAACACCGCCCGCCAGAATGTGTTCAACCAGTGTTTCAAGTCCTTCCGTATCCAGTTCATCGCGACCGAGCAGCGGCGTAACCAGCGGGGGAATAATACCTTCTAAAAATCCATTTTCTAAAGACACACGCTCTCCCTGTTTAAAATTCTGTTATGCACGGCTTGTCAGCAGCCGCACATGCGGCAGGCTTCCATTGTTTCAAAAAAGTCCGAAATGATTTCGGTTCGGTTAAAGTGATCCCATACGACCATTCTCATGGAGTTCTCCGGACGGAGTTCCCAGCCTCGATCGGCCAGCATCGGGCGAGGCATGACGGTCGCCCGGGCCCACTCCGGATTTTTCACGACAGCCACGGCACCTACATCGAACAGCGGTCGCCCCGGAGGTGTTCCGTGCTGGGGAGCATTGGCATACAGATTGGCAGAATAATCTCCAAAACAGAAAAATTCACCGCCATGCCGACCCGTCACAGGCGCAGAAACGCGCGGCCCGACCCCCGGCATTGTTCTGAGAATTTCCTCCTGGGAAACCTTCAAACCCCAGGTTCCTTTCGGATCTCCAAAAAGAACGGTGACAATTTCAAACTCAACCGGACAATCCAGCAGGTAACGAACCGCATCCCGGTCGCTGGTCAGGTTATATTCGACATCGTCCGCCGCCGGAAAATTTGAGCCAAGCCAGACCACCCGGACATTCGGGATGATTTCGGGAGCCTTCGCCAATGCCAGAGCGATATTGGTCAATTTGCCGATCGGCAGCAGAACCAGTTTTGAATCCGAAGCCTTTTTAGCCTGGCGTATAATAAAATCGACCGCTTCATGACCATCAAAGTCCGGCATATCAAGATGATGAAGAATATCAGTAAGATTGCCGTTGGCTCCTTTAAACATCGGAATGTCCGGATAGCGGTCGCACAGCTTAACAATGCGAACGGCTTCCTCCATCTGCACATCAACCGATCCTCCGTTATGCGTCTGATTGACCGTGATGCCTTCAACATCCAGCAACTCATCACTGAACAGCGCGTAAGCAATCGCGTGCTGGTCGTCGGTTTCATTGTTGGCATCGGTATCGATCAACAGCCTTATTTTTCCCGAAGCATCTGATGTTTCTCTCATAATAAATCCTTTCCGAAAATGCTCTACACAAGCGGGATATCCTCCTGATCCCACACCGTCAGGTTGGTGAAATCCGTGACTTTTGTTTTAAAGACAAAGCTGGCCAGAAACGCCGTCAAAAAGGTCAGGGTGTTCCCGATCAGCGCCGTAAAATAGAGATCAATCGAAAGAGACGCAAAATCGGGAATCACCCCGCTGTTATCCAGCAGAATGTAACTGGTAAACAATGCATTCACCGCCAGCGCAATCCAGACAGCACGACAATCTCCTCGCCGCGTCAGCACTCCAAAAAGAAAAACCCCGAGCATACCGCCGGCACAGACACTGGTAATGATCAGCCCGAGATCATTCAGCGTTTTTGTATCAGCTGCATAAAAAAGCCAGGCGCCGATCAGCATCAGCAAAGAAACAACACCGGCCGAAACAAATCCGACCCGCAGATAGTGCTTGTCTGTTTTGGACTTCACAAGATACGGCTTGTAGATGTCCTGAACCCAGACCATGCTGGCGGCGTTAATGCTGGAGCTGAGAGAAGACATGGCTGCAGCCAGTGCCCCGGCAATCAGCAGGCCGGACAGGCCGGGCGGCATATAATTGACCACGAAATACGGAACGATCTCTTCCGCCTTGCGAACTCCGGTAAGCATTTCCGTCACCGCCGGATCCGGATGAAAATAAAAGAATGCCCACAGCATGGTTCCCGCGAACATGAAGCTGGCCCAGATCGGAACCGCCGACAATGCGAGAACATAGATTGCTTTTTTAGCCTCACGCGGGGATTTTGCCGAACACCAGCGCTGAATGCTGGTCTGGTCAAACTGACCGGTCAGGTATTGCACAACACCCATGATCAGGAGCATGAGAAGAGTTTTATCCGTCAGGGAAAATCCGTTTTTCAACGGCTCCAGCATCCCGGTTGAGGAATTCAGGTCGCGCACCATGGAAAGTTTTCCATGTTCAAATGCGGTCCGAACCAACGCAGATAGTCCACCGGATGTATGCGCGGAAACCAGTCCGATCATAATCACAGAACCAAAGATCAACGTGATTGTCTGGAGAACATCCGTCCAGATGACCGCATCAAAGCCGCCGCTGACCGTATACAGCGCGGTAATTCCACCGGCCAGCAGAAGACAGGTCATGAAATTCAATCCGAGCACTGTATGGATCAGCAGTGAAATCAAATAGAGAATCGTACTGATTCGGATCACCTGAATCAGGAAGAAAATGAAGGCGGCATAGCAGGAAACAGATTTTCCAAACCGTCTCGCCAGATATTCATAGGCAGAGCAGATTGTTCCCCGGCGAAAGAACGGGAGCAGCACGAACACGGCAAACAGGGAAACCAGCGGAAAGCTGATCATCGTGGCCATCCGCACAAAGGTCGTTTTGAACGCATCGGCCGGGTGCGAAAGAAACGTGATCGAACTCATACAGGTTCCAACCAGACTCAGCCCGAGCGCCCAGCCGGGAAACGAACGCCCCCCCAGAAAATACTCTTCGGTGTTTGTGTTTTTACGGGAAAAATAAGCCCCGATGCCGACTGTTGCCCCGAAATAGAGCGCCAAAACAATAATATCAGCCAGGCGAATGTGCAATGCGTCCATTATATATACCTTTCTTCACGGCCCGCTGAGTGTTCACAACCAATGCCGTCTAAACATCCGGTTTTCGATGGATCAAATCCGTTCAGTTTTTGTTCAAAATTATTTTTATTTCCGGCTCAGGATTCCAGATGGTCGCGGCAATGAAATTCTGAGGGATTTCGGGCGTCGTATAGTAGTAGACGACCAGAACACGACCATCCGTCCGGCGGGTAGCCCGCACATAGCCCAGGTCCCATTCGCGGGCATCGTCCCGAAGAACAAGATCCTGCGACCAGCTGCGTCCGGCATCAGCGCTGATTTTAGCGCGCAGTCCGTACGGTTTACCGCGATAGCCATAGACAATCGCCACACGGTCACCGCCCAGATTAATCAGGCTGGCCGGGTTGTTGTTATGATCAACCGCACGGCTGCGCAACTCCCACGTGCGCCCCTGATCGGACGAAGCAACCACATCATTCCACTTGTGCCGCCCCACCCGGTTACGCAAAGCAACCAGAAGCGTTCCATCATCCATCGAAGTAACACCCGGCATCAGTGAAAAAGTCGGAAAGGTTTTTCCGTCGCCTTCGAACGTAAGCGGCTCGTCAGACAGCCATGATATGAATTCAAACATTTTTCCGCCATCTGTCGTTTCAACCATCATCACTCTGCCATGCTCACCGGTTTCCGGCGGAACGTCCGTCGCCGCAAAAAAGAGCCGGCAGGTCCGGGCATCCACCGCCTGATAATTGGTTCGGGCGGAGAGCATTTTATGCCCGAATTTAGGGAGAATATACGGACCGCTCCAGCTGCGTCCGCGATCAGTGGAGGTGTAAAATGTTTCTCCTCTGATTTTCATCGCAAAGCCGGGATCCGTGAAACAGAACCCGCCGGGACTGGCAACCGGCCTGGCAACGCCGGCCCGCGTCTGAACATGCTTGGAAGGGTCGCCCAGATATTCCGGCGGAGCGATCTCCAGGTGTTCTTCCGGCGTCCAGGTTAATCCGCCATCAAGACTGCGCGCGAACGCAATGCGTTTCTGCGCCTCCCGGTTCACATTATGATCGTCGGAATGCTCTGAGAACGAGGAGACCTCGAACGCAACCAGAATTTCATCGCCCCACTGCCAAAGGCCTTCGTTGGCGGGCCAGCCGGCAAATTCATTCGCGTTGGAATAAACCACCATGTTTTCCACAGAAGCGGCCGTCAGGACTTCTGCAAAAACACAATGAACCCCGCAAAGAAAACTGCACACAAAAAAAACTGCTTTGATCCCGAATTGTTTCATCCTGCTCCTTCTTACTTAAAAATCAGTGGTTATAAACGTCCCCCGGCACTCAATCGGCAGACCTCACGGGGTCCAGATGGTTGCGGCAATATGCTGCTCCGGAATTTCCAGTGTGGAATAATAATATATCGTAACGACCTTTCCGTCAGGCCGCTGGACCGAGCGGGGGTAACCCATATCCCATGTTGCCGCATCGCATCGCAGCATAATTTCCGAGCCCCAGGTTACACCGTCATCCTCACTGATTCTGGCGCGAATTCCTTTCGGAACTCCCCGATAGCCATAGGTAATGCAAATGCGACCGTCGGACAGTTTAATCATACTCGGCGGATTCCACGCATCCACCACCGCATCCCGACAGATTCTCGTCCAGGTGTGTCCGCCGTCCGTCGTTTTGTAAATGTCGATAAATTTGTAATTGATATCCCCATCGGCCGATTCGATTGCCCCGTCTCCGTCGACATCCAGCCGGTCCCGCTTGCGGATCGCGCTGACGTAGGTGTTTGAATCAATTTTCACAGTGGATGGCATCGTATAGTAATTGTTGGGCCCCCAATCGAGGTGCGGACTCGGGCACATCCAGTTCAATGTATCGAAGCTCAGGCACCCATTGGTTGTTTCTGCGCAGAAAGGACGATCCAGAACATCGACACCGTTTGTGGAAACATCTGACACAAGAAACAGTTTCATTTCGGAAGACGAATTTACGATATAATCGGTCCGTCCCCGTTCCGGCCAGCCCCAGCCGGGCAAAACACGAGGGCCGTTCCATGTCACCGCGTTATCATCACTGTACCAATACTTATTGTTGCGGGTTTTAAATGCGAAGCCAGCGCCCGTAAGATTAACCGCTTCAGAATGCGGGTCCAGAAACGCACTGCTGTTCAAAGCGGGCGGCGATTCAACCTGCCAGGAATAACCGCCGTCCTGACTGCGTGCCTGAACGGTATAAATCGTTCCGGTACAGCTGTGGCCGGACGGATTGTAGGAATAGCCGGCTTTGTTAAAGCCGACCACAATTTCATCGTCCCAGCTCCAAACGCCTTCATTGGCCGGCCAGCCATAGAACAGTGCCGGATCTGAAGCCACAATCGTATGTTCGATTCCTCCTCCAGAAGTCAGAATTGTTTCCCCGTTGCTGTATGCAGCCTGAACCCCTGCACCGCCATATTCCGCGACAACTTTAAAGTCCATGATATAATCGTTGATCAGCGTTCGTTGATCCCCATTCAAAACCATGCGTCCATCGCCGACGAGATTGACCTGCCCGCCGTCAACCATCACCAACTGATTGGCACGAAGCTCCCCTCCGGCAATATTCATGAGCGCCTGGCTGCCGTTTCCGGAATCTCCCGGAATGATCAGCCCAACACCATCTCCGGAGCCATATACATCAACGACACCATTGCTGACATTAAAAACAGCAGTACCGCCATTGACACCCAGTATCAGATCACGGGTGCAAATACTGCTGGATGCATCATCTACATTAATGATTCCACGGCTGCCACTGCCTCCGCCGACAATCCAGTAACTGGGGTTCGTCAGACTGCCGCCGGAAAATGTCATAGTCATTGCAGAGGAGGATTCCCAGGCCGGACCCAGAATCTTGCGCGGAGAAAGTACATCACCGCTGTGCACAGTCACCAGTCCATTATCTTCATCCAGGATAACCCGTTTCCCCGCTGCCGGCGCAGTGCCGGCAGCCCAGTTAAAACGGTTCATGTAACGGTCATCGGTCCCGTTTCCAGTCCATACCCAGTCAGAAACCGATACAGAGGTGGTAAACAGAAGCACAAATGCCATCCCTAACATACTTCGATTCTCCATATCACAAACCGCGATCGCACCGAATGCATCCATTTCGCCGAAGCCGAACAAAACACGGCTTCGGCGAGGTTCACAACCGCCAGATCAATCGTTTCCACCTATCTTGAAGAACTTTTGATCTGCGTCCATTTCAACATAAACCGTATAGTTGCTGCCGGATACTGCAGAATAATCCAGGTTGGTTACAACAAACGGAGCCACCCCATTGGTGGAATGAGCCACATTGGTCCAGCTGCCGCCGACGAGTTCGCCCAGCCCTTTCAGCCAGCAGCGGGACGGTGCGTCAGTGCTGATCACCAACTCAAGAATTTCATCAGATACCGACGCAACACTGACGATTTCTATCGGACCTGCTTCACGACCTTCATTCCACAACTCGCTGAGAGCAGTTTCGCCCAGCGCTCCGCTGTAGAGGCTCCATTCATCAAGCAACCCGGTATAATAAAGGGATCCGTTCCGCCCAAAGAACGCTTCGTCCGTCGCTGGAGCTGATCCACTGACAAGCCCCTGTGATGATCCACTATCAGCCTGAAGCACATTGTCAATGTACATCGAAAGAATACCGCTGCTGTTAACAAGAGCAACGGAATGCCATTGATCATCGTCCAGACGGGAATCCGACATGACCTGAGCGTCCGCATAGTCTGTTCCGCCAAGCGTAAAGAACAGTTTACCGGCATAGCTCCGATCAGAACGCCCGACCTCAAACGACCATCCGAAACTTGTCACACCACTCAGACATCGGAAGAGCGTAATATTGGAACCCAGTTCATTGAGCGGCGTCTTAAACCAGCCGCTGATCGTGAAGTCCGACACACCCAGATCAAAGGGTGCCGGATGGCTGCCCGAGCCAAAACTCACGGTTGAAGAGGTTCCGTTAAAACTGCCGGCATTGCCGAAGGTTCCCGACGGCACACCACTGGTTACGAAACTGACATCCGTTGCGGTTCCATGCGCACTGCCGGCACTGTCATTGAGCACGGATCCGCCGGTCTCATTAAAATCGTAATGAGCAATCAGTTCAGCGTCCCCAAGACCGGCAGTCCAAAGCTCATCGATTGCGATATCGTCTAACGCTCCGGTGTAAATGCTCCAGGCATCAAGCTGTCCCGGGTAGTAAAGAGAACCATAGCGTCCAAAGAATGCCTCCGTGTTTGAAGGAGCCGTTCCTGTTGTAGCTGCTGATGCAGTTGCACTCTCTGACTGCAGGATATTGTCGACATGCATTGTAAGGATATCACCGCTTCGACTCACCGAGATAAAATGCCACCGAGCATCATCCAGACGAACATTAGAAAATATCTGCTTGTAGTCTGATCCACCGAGCGTAAAGAACAGCTTACCGGCATAACTCCGGCCCGACCGCCCAATTTCAAACGCCCATCCTCCGTTCGAATAGGAGGCCGCGCTTCTGGCAATGGTCAGGTTCAAATCCTGCACATTCAGCGGCATCTTGAACCAGCCACTGATCGTAAACTCATTGGTGCCCAGATCAAAAGAAGCAGGATGGCTTGATGACCCGAAACTGACCCGCGAAGAGGTTCCATTAAAGCTTCCGGCATTTCCGAAGGTTCCCGATGATATGCCGCTGGTCACAAAGCTGACATCCGTCGCGGTTCCATCTGCGCTGCCGACACTGTCACTCAGCACAGCCCCACCGGTCTCATTGAAATCATAATGCGCAGCCAGAACCGGATCGGCACTCTGCCCGGCCGTCCATTGTTCGTCTACTGCCGTACTGTCCAGCGCCTCATCATAGATTCTCCAGTTATCCATTCGGCCGGTGTAGTAAACACTGCCATACTGTCCGAAAAACGCTTCTGATGTTGCCGGTGCTGTTGCCGTTGTATTTTCAGTCAGTGTTCCGGTATCCGCCTGCAGGACACTGTCAACATACATCAAAAGAGTGCCGCCATCATTCACGGCCGCAATAAAATGCCACTGATCATCGTCCAGTCGCACATCAGACAGGACCTGTGCCTGAACATAGTCCGCGCCCCCGACCGTAAAGAACACCTTGCCTCTATAGCTTCGGTCGTTGCGTCCGATCTCAAAGGACCAGCCGCCAAGCGATGTCGATCCCATGCTTCTGAATATCGTTGGATTAACTCCATCCAGCGTGTTCGTCGGAGCTTTAAACCACCCACTGATGGTGAAGTTATTGGTGCCCAGATCAAACGTCGCCGGATGACTTCCCGAACCAAAACTGACGGCAGAAGAGGTCCCATTGAAACTCCCGGCATTCCCGAATGCTCCCCCTGCAGCAACAAAGCTGACGTCCGTTGCTGTTCCATCCGCACTGCCAACGCTGTCGCTGACGGTTGAACCTCCGGTTTCATCAAACTCATAATGAGCAGCCAAACCAGCCTGACTGATTGCGGCACAGCCCAAAATAAAACCACAGACAATCGCTCTTGCACATTTCATCATCATGATCTCCTCTTTGTTTAACTCCCGACACACTCTTCACAGCCCATTGTTCAGTGATAGATCATATGACGACAACCGGTTTTCCACAATATGCCAAACTGGCAATTGATAGCACATTTTGGCAAATCCCCACAGGCGCCGTCTTCAGTTCTTGCTCTCTAACACATTTAAATCCCAGCGTGCCCGGCACGTCTCCCCCGCTTACCAACAAGCTTGGGACACAAAGAAGACCTCTATCTGCCCAGCAGCCGAATCCTCCCACAATCCGACAATCACATTTCCCGTCAATTGAAAAACCATCAGCGAGTAGCACGATTAATGACGAGCAGGCACTTCCACCTCAACAAACCGCATCTGGCGCCGATTATGGTCATAGACAAAAACAAAACCATTGTCCTTAAGAATTATTCCGTATGGGTACGACAGCCTTCCGCCAAAGAGAACATCCTCTTTGAGACACCAGCTTTCCATTTCATCATTACTGATCCAGATCGAAAGAGGATCGCGCGTTTTTTCACTGTTATTATTTATGAGAGCAATCCGCCCGTCCGCCAGCCGAAGAAGAAACGGCATCGTGCTCGGATTTGGGATATCCGTTGGAACCGCATCCGTCCAGGTTCTTCCATTATCGACACTCTCACTCCTCCAGAGACATTTATCCCACTGCGCCCGCATGAGCATCACAATCCGGCCATCCCTTAACTGAATACATGCCGGCTCCAGCAGCCCCATCGGACGATTCGCGACTTTTCCGGCCAGCATCATCCCGGCACCGTCCTGACTGTCCGAGACAAATCCACCGCACCCCCACAAGTGAGTCGCAAATTCACCCGCACTTCGACCTTCTCCTTCGGGCAGCCCCGCAGCCTCTTCTTCTGTCGACACCTTGAGCAACTCTTCCCGCGGGGCAACGAGGGGTTTTGTTCACAGCTCCATAACGGTCGCCGGAAAAAAATATTCGCCGTTCGCCAGTTGAAGAGGAGCTGCAATCGCCGCGTTTCCATCTCCGACCTTAAACTCTTCGGATGTTCCCCACGTCCGCCCGCAGTCTTCGGAATACATCCTGTGATAATTCCACTCTGTATACCTGCTCTTCCACGGCAGGCAGGCCCACAGTGAAACAACCCGGCCATCTGACAGCGAAACCATCGCCGTCTGATGAATCATTTTCCGATCCTTGGAATTAAGCGTGATCTCCGGCTCAGACCAGCTTTTGCCTCTGTCTGACGAGCGCGTTGTTATGACACAATTATCGTCCGCCGGCTCGTTATCCTGCCCCGTAAGACACCACGCAACAAGATCGCTATTCGGCATCTCGGAAATCACTGCAACACCGGCCAGTCGATACACCAGACCACCTACCGACTCCCCTTTCCATCCATCAAAAATAATTTTCTCAGACACCTTTATACGGTTCTTACACAGTCTGGACTCCTCAACGGCCTCGACAACAGTGTCCGGCGAGGATCCTCCGATTGACGCCAGTCCGTTTTCATAGATATCCCTTAAAACTTCTTCGCTGAACGCCTCACGGGAAATGCTGATGTCATCCAGATATCCCGTATATCCGTCGCCGATCAGCGCCTCAGCCTGCCCGGACAAATCAACGGTCGTATTCGGCTTATAATGTCCAGCAGCTGTCTGCAGAACACCGTCCACAAACAACCGCATCGAACCCTGATCCGACACGGCCGCAAACCAGTGCCAGCAGCTGTCGTCTACCCGATTATCAGAACGGATCGAAACCGAATCGGAACCTTTCACTTCAAACAGCAGCTTCCCCGCCCAGCTTCGATCCGCCCGTCCAATTAAAATGGATACCCCGCCACGGTCACCACACCCTGAAAGAATCGTTTCGTATCCGCCGGCTACCGGATCTTTTTTCAACCATCCTGTCACCGTAAAAGAGTCCCGACCGAAATTAAGCACATCCGGTCTCTTTATGTTAATCACAGCATGTTCAGGATACACCCCATGTTCCGGCTTGAAATTGCACAGATAGACACAACTCCCATATCCACGCCCTTCAGCTCCTGCCTGACTCGGCAGAACTCTGGAAACATATTTCGGCTCATGAAAACTTTCTGCCAGATTGTCATAGCAGAACATTAAATCCGCATCTCCGACAGAATCAAAAAATGTTCGACCGGAAAGGCCATTAAAATTCCATTGAGAAATCACACCACCTAATGACGGAAAAACAAGCAGAAGCTGTATCACCACCAAACAAACACCCATACCGATCTTTTTCATAATTATTTTCCCGCCTGCTTTTAACACGGCTGAGACACCAACAGCCGCTGAATCTCCTGAACCCGGATAATCTGCTCTGCATTCTCAGTCAAATTACAATGCAGCCCGTCTTCAGCGACCTGAAACCTGACAACGCCATCTTTCAGAAAGCCCACGGACTTTCGCCCGGGCAATGACGGAAAGAATTGGAATGCGATCTGTAAAGACAAACCGGGCCTGCAGAAAGAACCATCCGCATTAATGCAAATCATCAATTGCCACCCGCGTCAACCCGATCTGTTCCTTGCCGATGCTGTAGCAGATCCACAGAACGTTTTCTTTAACGATTGATTTGAAATACTGCGGTCCGCCCCGTTCGGGTTTTCCAAGCCCCGGAACAACCTCGATGGACTTATGGAGCAGCAGCCACGTTTTATCAAACGTAATTCCGTCAGCGGATACGGTAAGAAACATCTCGCTCCGATCATCACTGTTTCCAATGATATAACATCTCCCGTCCGGTAATGATCCGGCCCATCCCCACGCATATCCGTAAAGGGATGTCTCATGCGCAAGCGGATAATCATCCGCTTCGCTGTCCTTTAAAGAAGCATAATAGCGTCCCCGGTTACTTAGATTATCTCGGATGACAACCCACTTCCCATCCGGGCGCTGAAACTCACTCCGATGAGAAAGACCATCATACCCGTCCGCCGCAAACCGGGTTCTGCCTGACGCATTCGGAACACGGTAATCCCGCTCCCTGGCCCCGGTCTGCACATCATCCCTGAATTCAACCGGAGCACCCGCATAGAACGCCGCCGGCGGAATGGCATAGCTGCCTCCCGACGGCTGCACGGTTTTAATCGGCTGGGCAAACGGATCCTCAGAAACCTGAACCTCTGTCAGCTGGGGTTCAGAAATATACTTCACCGTTGCTTTGGACAAACAGTTGTTACTGACAATATCCCACTGCTGCCAGAAATCCGGACCGATATCCCATCCAACATCGTTGCGATAAAGAGTCGTCTTCGAATTACTGAAATGAGGATACGGCACTGGACCGCTCTGAATACTGGAATATGTATCCGACCACCCGGCCCTTGCAGAAACCGTTCCCCACAGATACAGCTTTTCATTGATGCGATACAACAGACCCTTGCCGCAATGCTCAGTAATCACTTCCGCATCATGTGTTTCCGGCCGACGCGCCACATCAACCGGAGGCGGAACCAGCTCACAGGGTTCTCCCCAGTTTATCGATGCGCCGCCATCCTCAAACACACCGCCGATGGCAAGCACCCGTCCGCCCGGAGCATTTTCATCAACCGCGTGATTGTTCCAGTAAATCACAATATTTTCCTGATCGTCGGCGAAGATCATGTATGCATCATGGTTAAACATTCCGCACTCGCTGGATTCGTAGACTCCTGTATCACAGGCATCCGTCGGCTCCGGATCAAACAAAACAACATTCTGGACATTGGTTAAGACATCCATCCCCAACGTATCAGACTGAGCATCAAACCCTTCCGGAGGAATCCAAATGATCGGTGCATTGCAATACGCCGTATTGGTAACAAGATTTGCAAGAACGTCTCCCGGAATAAATGAACTGTACACCCGGACATCATCGATCTGCCCGTACCACCCAACTCCCAGACAGGCCTCATACCCGTCAGGTGCTGTCGCGGTTGTTCCCGCCTGATAGGCTGCGGAGCCCTGAAAAACCCCATCAATGTAAAGACTGGCAAGCTGAGCGTCTGCGCACGCCGCAAACCAGTGCCACTGATCATCGTCATACCTGCCTGCAGACAACACTGTAATATTTGCAGCCGGACCTTTAATATCAAACCCGAACCGGCCGCGGTATGACCTGCTGTCTCCGGCAATCCACAGGTTGACACCACCCGCATCATGCTTTCCGTTCTGAAACAACAGATGATAGTTATCCTGACCTGAAATCGAAGGACACTTAAACCATCCGGTCACAGTAAAATCCGCGGTTCCCAGATCCAGCTCACCGGGGGATTCCAGTGAAATACAATCGGACCCGGCCCCGGAAAAATCAGCAGCTTTGGACAGTCCGATATCCAGCAGGCTGCTGCTGCCCGAAATAAAAGAGACCCCGCTGCCGGCCAGCCCGTCTGCCGTTCCGGCCGAATCATGCACCACCGTATTCTCGGGATTCCCGTCGGCATCAACCGTCTGATTTTCATCAAAATTCCAGTAACACAGCTTCCCGGCAGCACCCAGCACCGTCTGTTCACGTTCCGAATCATAATAGACAAACGGATCATAGCCCTCTTCAGCTCCACGGATTTTCCCTGCAGAAATAAAACCTTCAACCGCCGTCTTGCAATTTCCTTCTACATACATTTGGCCGCCCCGGATCCAAACTCGGCTGTCATTATACATCTCCAGCGACTGTGTATTCATTTGACCGCCCAAGAGATTCAGCACCCCGGAACCGTTTGTATCCGAAGCGCCCAGCCGCGCACAGGAACCCACATGAACAGTTCCGCCATACAGGTTGAAAATGCCGAAATGAACACCGCCGAGCTGCAGAATCCGGTTCACATTCAGCTCAAAGCCATCATACATATTCACAATCGCGCTGGAGCCGGATGCAGTCTCCTTATCCACGGAAAACAAATCTCCAGTCACCGAAAAGGATCCCGACGTCAGATTAAAAACAGCATCCCCGGAATCTGACGAACCACACAGCACATGAGCATCGTATGCAACGAAGCTGCCGCCACTGACAGCACAGGAATTTGTCGCAAAGTGGATGTAAACCGAATGCGAAGATGATGGAAGTCGCCCTGAATCCCAGTTTTCAGCCGTACCGTAACCTCCGTCAACAGCTCCGGTCCAAACGCTGGGTATCCCAACGGAACACGCAATCGTTACCATCAGGCATCCCGCACAAATGAACCGTATTGCACTCAACATATACACTCCGTATAAACCACAAATTCCTAACCTTGCGGGCATCCTTCACCTGCATGGAAGCTTATACCGCCGATCAATTCGTCAGCAAAATGATGAACTCTCAATCTGCAGCATATTCTGACAGTTGCAATCATTTCACGGAACCGGAAACTCTCCCGCCCGGAACGCAGAGGCCGGCAGCCCGGCGCCGTTCAACAGATCCGGCACCGCCAGCTTGTGCCACGCAAAACGAACAGCCAGCGGTTTCGGCACTTCACCGGAAGAAACCGTAACGATGTTTTTTTCAATAACAGCATCTGCCGGTTTAAAAACGCCATCCGCACCGGCCAGCTCAAAGCCTTCAGGGTGACAACCTCCATTGCGCGCCATAAGATCTTTCGCAGAAGAGAATGCAGCGACCACCTTGTCTCCTTTAACGCTCATCTTTTCGAGGACAGGCCCGGAACTCACCACGTCTTTCCCGTACGTATGATCCAGCGCCAGCAGCGCCAGTCGGTGCCCCGGCACTTTTTTGTTCGGAGGATGAATATTATCGAATGTTGCAGCATCACTGATAACTGCCATCGCCGTTCCGGGAATCTGTTTGGCAATCTGAGACTGCGCATGCCAGAACTCAGGGAGAATTTCCGGGGATTCGCTGCCGTATCGATACGGAGCAATCTGAACATAATAGAATGGGAAATCATATCCCCACAGTTTCCGCCAACCATTCAGCAGCGCACGGGTCTTATCCACATAGAGCATCCCGTCACTCCGATTGGCCTCCCCCTGATACCAAATCGCCCCGCGAATCGCATAAGGAATATGAGCGTGAAGCATTCCGTTATAAATCACGGTTGGCGTCTGACGTTCCTCCCGAATCTTTGAAGGATCTGTTCCAAGGTTTGGATGAATACCATCCAGCTGACGACGAATTTCTGACAACGAATCAATCCGCTCAAAACCGCAAGGCGGAACCCACGGCTCAATACGAGTCCCGCCCCATGCGCTTTCCAGCAACCCGATCGGAACAGCCAGATTCATCAACAGATCCCTCCCAAAATAATAAGCCGTCGCGGAAAATTCCCTTACGGTCTCCGGGGAGCATCGCTCCCACTTCCCGTCAATTCTCTCTTTCGGCTGCGAGGCGCAAACCTCCGGCGTACGATAAAACCGAATCATCGGATAATCCGCCGCCGCAATTTCAGCCGCAGAATTTTCAATCGGCCACTTTGGCGGCTCCCCTTCCATCTTCAGCTCCATATTGGACTGACCGGAACAGAGCCAGACTTCACCGACCAGCACGTCGAAAAAGGTCAGCTGCCGTCTGCCAGACGACACAGTCAGCACACGCGGCTCAAAAGAAGCCGCCATGGGCTCAAGATTCACCTGCCATTTTCCACTGACACCTGCCACTGCTGTTATTTTCTGTCCTGAAAACTCAACGCAAACCGTCCCCCCCGGATCGGCCTTCCCCCACAATGCAACCGGCTTTTCACACTGCAGAACCATGTGATCCGAAAAAACCGTCGGCAAAGTGAGATCTGAAAAACCGATCGCTGCGCACAAAAAAAACAGAACCAGTAAAAAAAGAAACCTCTTGACCATAAAAAGCCCCTGCATCCTATTATTTAGGATAAAATCCGAACGTCTGATTATGTGTTTTTTATGCCCAGCCCACAACATGTCAAACTGGCAATTAACAGCACATTTTAGCACCAATCATTGACTGTTAAAAGTCCGCACAAGCAGACTCGCACACACTGACTGCCGCCGGAGCAGACTTTTCACATTAAAAACCACTGCTGCATCAAGAAAACCCGGACCAGAATAAAATTCGACCTAACAGCACATTGACAAACAGCCACCAATCGGCCGAAACTGCATGAGCATGGATAAGTTCTCACACCGAACCCCGCCGGCAGCAGAGTCCGTCAAACTGGTCTTTGCCAGCTGCTGCTACGAAAACAACATTCGTGAACACGCGCATGCCTGCTCCGAACTGATCCTCATTAAAAAAGGCTCATGCACGGTGCACGCCGGGCCGCATACGCTCCAGGCAGGCACCGGCGACATGATCACCATGCCGGCACATCAGGTGCATGACCAGACCGCAGAAGAACCGATCGAGACGGTCTTCTGTGGATTCAACGCGCCGGCATCCCTGACATTTTCCGACCCCCATGTGATCCCCCTGCCCGATTCGGCATTTATTGAGAAATGCATGATGCTGCTGGTCTCTATACGCCTCAACCAGCTTCAGGCAGCAGAGGATGCTGCGGATACCGTTTTTTCCGCGGTTCTCAAACAGCTCCGGCACCAGCATTCTCTTCACGAAGAACAGAAAACGATTCCGCCAATGCTTCGCGTTACCCTGCGGTACATTGATGACAATCTGGACAAACCTCTGCTTATCAAAGAGCTTGCCGACCACATGCACATGAGCGTCAGCCACCTGCAGATACTTTTCCGGGAACACCTCGATACCAGCCCGCTTCAATACTTAAACACCCAGCGTATGCAGGCCGCAAAATTCGCACTGCAAACCCCGTACCTGTCGGTGAAAGAAGTTGCCGCCATCTGCGGATATCCCGATGTGAACTATTTCATTCGAACCTTCCGGAAAATCCACGGAATGCCGCCCGGACAGTGGCGGAAAAAGCAGCAGAACATGCTGTAACCAGCAAAAGCACCTCATGAAACGCCGGCGGTCGAAACAGCCGGATTCAACGACTGAACAACTATTCCAAACCTTGGAAATCAAGACCCCCTCAGGCTCCGATGTTTCCAATCATTGGAAACACCAGCGGATTCTGTTCAGAAAGCTCAGGTGCTCGGCCACTTTCCATCGACGATCGGAGCCGGTTCAAAGGCATCCGGGTCAAGCACAACGTGCTTCATGCGCAGGCGGTTCCACGTATAGAGCACATGCAGTCTGCCGTCGGCTGACTGGATGATCACCGGATAGGAGTATTCTCCGGGTTCATCTTCGAGCACGACTGCCGCCGACCAGCTGATCCCGTCTTTCGAAATCGCCACATTCAAAGGAGTGCGTTTTCCCCAACCGCCGCTTTTCTTCATGCCTGAATGATTATAAACCACCGCGAACCGGCCATCGGACAGTGTTACCGCATCAATGCCGGAATAGTTGTTCGGCAGAGAGGTTTTTTCCAAAGCAGACCATGTCGCGCCGCCATCGCCCGACCATGTCGTTACGATGGAGCCGGTTTTGGACCGGCCCAGAGCCTGCAGACGTTTATCCTGATGCGCCAGAAGGGCCGGCTGAATCGCATCGATCTCACCCGGGGGAGTCACTCCAGGCTCCAGCCAGGTTTCTCCAAAATCGCGGGTGCGATCAAATTTGAGACCACCACTCCCGTTGTCAGGGCAAACCAATGTTCCATCACTCAGCAGAACAGGCTTGTTTTTGGAAGCCCCGCGAATATCTCCCGGCAAAACAACCGGATCAGACCAACTGCGGCCTCCATCATAACTGCGAATCATATTTCCCGGATAAAAATCACCACTGAGATAAAACATCAGCATAGGTCCATGATCCGGATACTGAAACAGCACCGGATTGAACACGGAGCTGGGACTCCCGTCGCGATACGCCCCCTGCGCGACCGCACGGGGCGCCGCCCAGCGGTTACCATCAAACACACTCTGCCAGATTCGGACATCCATGTGCCCCTCATGGGTTCCGCCAAACCAGGCGCCCACGACCGCGCCGTCCTCACGCTGCGCCAAGGTCCCGGCGTGGCATTCCGGCGTGACCGGCTCCTGATACACAAACTGCATGGACAAAAAACCGGGCTGATTGGTCAGATGCGCCCCCGTCATCACGGCCGGCTCATCCAGAGGCTTTCCGGCAACTGTCATTAACTCCGGACGACCGACACTGATCCGGACATTGTCGATCTGCCCCGAAAACCGCTGCCCGAGATTCCCTTCTGAGCGATATAATCCGCCGATGGTCAGCGGCCCGGCCGTGTCGGACAGGTTTTTAATATTCGTCGACTTCCAGGCCATCACACCGTCAACCGCCAAGTGGACATTATAGCTCCAGACGCTGCTGTCCCAGATGGCTTCGATATGGTGCCATTTCCCGTCCGGCGCGATCTTGTTTTTGCTGGCTATGATAAACAGTCCTTCATCCGTTTTTATCCGAAAACCGACATTCCCGCTATCCTGCAGGTAGAGCTGGTACCCTGCATCACCATCTGTTTTGCGAATAATCTGCATCAACTGGCCGCCGGTCGCCAGTTTCACATCGGCCTCCAGCACCAGCGATGCATAGCCGGAACCGCCATCGGCATGCCCGGTCAACACCGGAGAATCTCCAACAAAGAGGAGATCCCCGTCACGATCGGACCTGCCCAGATTATCCAACTGCAGCACACCATTTGCAGCAGAAACCACACCGAAGTCCTTTTGAAATGAGGCCTTAAGACCGGAGAGAGAATCGGTCAGAGAGCCGTCATCGAAATACCATTGCGCCACCAATGCCGCCGAAACGTCTGACAAACACAGGCCTGCCACACAGACAAACAATAAAAAACCGATCCTCATGAAATACCCCTTCTTAATCTTGCCCTCGACATTCCAATGCCTGATGCCCCCGACAAAAGCCGCCGGCATCGCCGCCTGGAGGTCGGCAACCACCTTGCTTGCTAATGTTTTCACATGGTGGATCTCGATTTCCGAGCGAGATTTTAACTTTTGCCGAAACCGTCAACGCTTGGAAAACTCAGCTTTTATTTTTCCAATGGCTGAAAAATTCGGCGGCTGATTTTCCAATGCTTGAAAAATACGACGTCTGTTTTTCCAATGTCTGGAAAAAACAGAAACGGCGGCAGGCATTTTTCGCCCGCACGCCGTTTGAAATGAACTACTCCGCGATGGTCCGGAAAAACGCCTGAGGTTCCGTTATGTTATTGGTCACCGTCATCACGGCATCGATGCCGGAAATATTCTCCATCACATTGCTCCAGCTGCCGGACACCAGATCCAGTTTGCGCTGAACCGTATAGGTGGCGTAACGGTCTCCCATCCAGCTCAGCAGAATGTCCGCACCGTCGACCTCAACCGTCACATCGGAAATCTCAGTCAACGCCGGAGCCACAAAGAGACCCTTGATCTCAATGTTATCGATCGAACCCGGCAGATACTGCCCGGTTGAACCGGTGGAACGCACGAGTCCACCAATTCCCATCGGAGCATCCGATGCGGCTAACAGATCAACGGCTGTTGTTTCTTTATATCCTAAGACCTCGCCATCCACGGAGATATAGATTGCGGTTCCGTCCCACACAACCGAAACGCTCTGCCACCCGGCATCCGGATCCAGAGCAGGAGATGCCCCGGAGGTATAGACATTTCCACTGGTTGTGGCGCCGTCATCATCCATCAGAGCAACTCCGATCTCGCTGGAGGAAGAGACAAAAATATTAAACGGTACGGTTAAATGGCCATTGCGCAGCAAAACGGTCGTCGCAGTATTCGATGCGGTCAGATCCACATCAAATGTGACGGCCAGCTTGCTGAAATTATGACCGAGAAGTCCTTCACTGTCCTGCACCTCAAGCACACCGCTGATTCCGCCGAAACCGGCAGCCGCACCGCCGCCATTCCCGGCCACATATTGAGGGCTGGCGCCATTCACGGAAGCCACCAGTCCCGTCACCGAGTCAACGGAATGCACAATATCGTTCCCGACGGTTCCCTCTTCGAAATTCCAGGACGCAACAGGATTCATCGGAGTCCAATCCCCTTCAATCTGAAGATTATCAATAAACCCGTCAAACTCCTGCCCCGTCGTTCCGTTCTCGCGCACCATACCGCCGATCCCTAAATATCCATTGCCATCCGTGGATCGAACTGCACTGATTTCAAGCGCCATGCTGGACTTGACAACGTCATCCACAATAATCATCAGCTCAAACCCGTTCCAGACCAGCTCATAATGATGATAGTTTCCATCTCCGGCCGGCATCGCCGAACTGCCGGATGACAACGTATATCTGGTTCCGCTGACGTCATAGAGCTCCATACGAATTGAACTGTCTGTTGTAGTATAAATATTCCACGCGGTTTTCGTAACACCGTAGCGAAGAAGCGCCTGAGTTGCTGACGGAGCCGCATGCAGCCGGGCATCAAAAGATATCTTAAACTGTGTGAACCCGGTCAGCAGCGAGTCATCGCCGGACACCTTCAAGATACCCGCGCCCGTTCCATGACCAACTCCGTCCGCACCGCGCACATACAAGGGGTTTCCGGAACCTTCAACAGCAATCAGGCCGGAAACAGAATCCACAGACTGAGTAATCGACTCGACGCCATATTGCCCGTCAATCGCCTCTTCAAAATCCCAGAACGCGACCTCTGCCGCCTGCAGACCGACTATTAAAGAAAAACCGGCAAAGGCGGTGTACAACAATTTTTTTCTCATACTCTATCTCCTTTTTTACGACATGTATTCATTCGGAATTCCATCTGCCTGAACCAACAGACATTGTCCCCATTTGATGGGTTAAAATATATCTGTAAATCTAAAATAACGCAATATGCCCAAACAATCATTCATAGCATAAAACAGCAAACTATCCATCAGCCGAAATCAATACCCTAGCGAAAAAACACTCCCGTCACCGCTAAACAGGCGACGGCGCTGGCATAAAGATAAATATGACCGCAACAACATCCTGCTGCTTCATCTGCATAAAATATGCATACCAAACAATTTTAACCGCAAAACTATCGACAGACTGCGTTTAACATTCAAACCGGCACGGCACAGAATCAGGGAGTTGTTTCAGGCCATTGCCCGCCCACAATCGGCTGAAGATGAAACGCTGAAGGGTTCAGCTCAACATGTTTCATCCTCAGCCGGTTCCATGTATAAATCACATGAACTGTTCCGTCTTCGGCCTGTATCACTGTCGGATAGGAATATTCGCCGGGCTCATCCTCCAATACCAGCACCGCAGACCAGTCTACTCCATCGTCCGAAACAGCAACATTCAAAGGAGTGCGGGGACCGCCCCAGCTGCCTTCCGGAATTCCTGCATGATTGTAGACCAGCAGATGTCGACCATCGGCAAGCGTCACCGCACAAATCGACGAATAGTTGTTCGGCAGGTCTGTTACTTCCTTATCCGACCACGTCACTCCACCGTCATTCGACCATGATGTTACGATTGACCCGGTATGCGAACGGGCCAATGCCTGCAAACGCCCATCCGTATGCGCTAAAATGGCAGGTTGAATTGCATCAACCTCTACGTTGAAAGGCGAGTACCCCGGCGTCAGCCAGCTCTGCCCGAAATCGTCGGTTCGCTGAAAGCTCAGGCGAGAGCCACTGTTGCCCGGGCAAAGCAAATCCCCATCCACAAGCACAGGCGGACAACGCTCCGCACCCTTGTTTCCAGCGGGAAGAGCAACCGGATTGGACCAGCTGAGCCCCCCATCCTGACTGGTTCTCATTGTTCCCAGCCAATTGCCCAGCGCCCCGCCCCCGTAGAACAACAACATCGGACCGCCGCTCGGATATTGGAACAACACGGGATTAAACGTCGGGCTTTGCGTTCCGTCCTCCCAGGTTCCATGGGCGATTTCCTCAGGAGCGGACCAGCCCGATCCATCAAAAACACTCGACCAGACACCTGTGTCAATATGCCCCTCGCGCGTTCCGCCAAACCATGCACCGACAATTGCCCCGTCCGGCCGCTGCGCCAGCGTTCCGGAATGGCACTCCGGGGTCACCGGATCCTGATACACAAACCGCATCGACAGAAAGCCGGGCTGGCCGGTCAGGTGCGTTCCGGTCATCACCGCCGGCTCGTCCAGGGGAACCCCGCTGACATCGAGCAGTTCCGGGCGGTTGGCACTGACCGCCACATTATCCATCCGGCCGCTGAACCGCTGCCCGATATTCCCTTCGGCTCGATAGTAGCCGCCAACCGTCAACGGCCCGACTGTATCAACCAGAGGCCCCAGGCTCACTCCGGCCCAGGCCACCACTCGATCCACCGCCAGCTGGGTATTGTAAACTCCGGCGCTCGAATCCCATACCGCCTCGACATGATGCCATTCGCCATCGGCCTCAACCCGGTTCTTACTCGTCACGAACAGCGCATTCGTTCCATCCGAAACCCGGAAACAAACAGCTCCTTCCGCATTCAGATAAACCATGTACCCGGCATCCCCGTCGGTCTTGCGAACCAGCTGCATCTGCTGCCCGGAGTCTGATTCCAGCATAAAATCGGCCTCGATAACCAGCGATGTATGCCCGGCGGCTCCGTCAGTATGGCCGGTCAGCTCCGGAGAATCATCAATAACCAGCGCCGCGCCGGAAAAGTCATCCTTATCCCGGTTGTTGAGAATCAGGCATCCATCCATCATCTGCAGCGCCGGCAGATTTTCCTCAAAGGTCCACCATGCCTCCTTCACAGGAGGCAGTGGATTCTGCAAACTGAAAAGCATGGCCACCAAAAGGCAGCAGACCGACTCCTCACGCATAACAAACCTTCTTATTTCAACTCCCGACGCCCCGTCAGGGGAACGTCGGCACTTTACTGTAGATAATGATATTATCCAGAGCGGCATTCAAATACTGCCCGGTGCTTCCGTCCACACGCCGTATGCCGCCAATCCCTAATGGCGCATCCGGCTCAATCAGCGTCGTAACGCCCGGCTCCTCAGCGGACGTCCCGCCCACATTCAGTCGCTGAGCCACACCGTCCACATAAATAAAAATTGCAGATCCGTTCCAGACCACGGCCACGCTCTGCCAGCCGGCAGTGGAAGACAACGCCCGCCCGGCAGTCTTGACCGCACGGCTGAAGGTTCCATCCGCGTCCTGCAGAATCACTCCGACCACATTATTTGCCTGAAGAAATATATTGAAAGGCACCGTCAAGTGGCCGTTCCTCAAAAAGACCTGCGTTCCGCCTGTAACATCCGCAAACAGATCCACATCAAAGCTCACGCAGAGCTCGTTGAACCCCGCGCCCAGCCCGGATGAACCGGCCACTTCAAGCATGCTGTTCGTCCCGACTTTCACTCCGACGCCGCCCGTGCCGACAGCAACATACTGAGGTACGAAATCGTTATCGGGAGAAGGAACCGCCAAATACCCGGAAATAGAATCGGGAACAGCGCCGACATCCGTGCCGACACTCATGTCATTAAAATCCAAAGACAACAGGGTCTCGGCCCTCCCAAACGTCGCAGCACAAAAACTCAGGATAAAAACTGCAACGATCGAGCTCCGCCGACCTTTCACCTGGTTCATGAGTTCACTCACATTCATCTCCTTCATGTCCGGCGGCTCTACGCAGTAACGGGTTCAGTCTCATGCGGCTGTGCGGCCAGTTCATTTTGAACCTTACCGATCAGCACCCGCTGCCGATCATCCACCGTCAAATAGCGATGCAATCCGTCCGGATGCGGACGGAACCGAATATACCCGTCTGCATCCACATTGACCAGCCCCGGCTCGGAAACCCCGAAATACCCGTGACCCGGGCGAACCGCAAAAAGCACGGCCGTCAGATCCCAGGTCGGCCGGTCATACGGCATCGGCAGATAGCGTTTATACGCTTCGACCACCGGATGATTGTCACACCAGCTGTAGTCGGTATCCAGCGCGGCCGCCGGATACAGAACACTCTTTCCAACCTCCAGCCCGGAAAACCAGATCGGGCGCGGGCAGCCGGAAATAAAAGCACGGGCCGCCGGCACGTCCAGGCGAATATTAAACTCAACCGTTGTCTGCGCGGGATCCGCCAGAATGTCAGGAGAAAACTCCCCGGCCATCATCACCACATGGCTGACCTTTTTTGCGAACAGCTCGCGCCCGCCCAGCTCACTGTATTCATCCGGACCGCTTTCCAGCAGTCGGGCCATATTGGTTGAAAACCCGATCATCACGATCACGACCGACCTGTCATCTGCCGCAGCCAGCAAGCGGCGAATCATCGGTTCTGCGGCAGGAAAGCCCCCTGCGTCGCCCTCGGTTCTTTCAAACAGCGGCCGGCCCTGCCCATCGGTCAATTCCACCACCTGACGGGCATATGTCCCGTCCTCCGGAGTCGCACCTTTTTCCACCCGGCCGACCGGAATATCACCGCACGAATAAAACGTATTCAGCAAATCCACATACCGTGCGGAATACGGATTGTCCTTGCTTACCGACACGCCGATCAGCTCGCACTCTCCGCGGCTGTGGAGTGCATGGATCATCGCCAGTGCAAGCGCATCGTCGATATCGTTCCCCATATCTGTATCCAGCAGCAGCTGAACCGGTTGTTTTTCTTTCATCGTCATCCTGTCATCCAAAATAAAATCGATTCTGTATGGAAAAGACTATGAGCCATCCGGCCGGAAATCCGCAATATGGCAGATTGACAAGAAATAGCATATTACTGCAAAATCAATCCTTATGAGTACGACTGGATATGCGAACCCGACGAATCCTGAGGCCGCACTGGTTTTTGCAGGGATTCATCGGAAAAATAAAAATGTCCGCGATCATGCCCACGCATGCCCGGAAATCATCCTGATCCGCAAAGGATCCTGCGAAGTTCATATGGGCGGAGCAACACTCAACGCTCATCAGGGAGAAATCATTGTGATGCCGGGCCACCAGGTCCACGACCAGATTTCCAATGGACACATCGATACGGTCTACTGCGGATTTATCGCCCCTCCCGCCATCATCTGCGCAGAGCCCCGTGTATACTCTCTGCCGGACGTTTCATTTATCGAACAAAGCATGCTGCTGCTTTCGTCCATTTCTCTCGGCCAGATGCAGGCTGACACGAAAGCTGCCAACTTTGTGATGGCAGCGATTCTCGAACAGCTTCAACAGCAGCATGTATTACATAAAGAGCTGACCCAGACTCCGCCCCTGCTGCGCGTCATCCTGCGCTACATCAACGACCACCTCGACAAACCCATCACGGTCGAAACCCTGGCGGCACACACCCGCATGAGCCCCAGCAATTTGCATCTGCTTTTCCGCACTCATTTAAAGACAAGCCCGATCCGCTACCTTCATGAGCAACGCATGCAGGCCGCCCGCTCCGCGCTGCTCACCCCCTACCTGACGGTGAAGGAAGTGGCCGTCATCTGCGGCTACCCCGATGTCAACCACTTCGTCAGAACCTTCCGCAAAGCGCACGGCCTGCCCCCCGGCCAGTGGCGCAAACAGCAGGAACACTCTCTTTGAGCATCCGCGCACTGGCGTTTCACAATTGAGATGCCATAAACCTGCTTTTGCAGGACAGGAATGCCCCCCTCCGGAGCGGCGACATTCCTGTCGCCGAGTCTTGAATCAATTCAGAAGCGCAGTCAGCTCAACGGTTTGCGAAGAGCGCGCTCCCCCTACTTGCCGGGACGGGCGCTTTTAGTCTCGCTTTTCTGGCGGTCGGCGGAGGGAAGGCGCAGGTCCACGAGGTCGCCCTGGGTGGAGAGAATGAGCACGCGGGCATCATCGCCGATATGAACCGGATACGGCAGGAAGTGCATTTGCAGCAGCACCTGCACCTGGTTGGCGCTCAGGGTGAGGTTTTTGTATTCGGGATGGAGCACAAAGCCGCAGCCCTCCTTCCAGCCGGAGCAGCCGTAGGCGCTGTTGCCTTTGATGACCGGCCTGCCGCAGAGCGGACAGTCGCCGATCCGGGCGGGATCAAACTGTCCGGTGCGGCCGGTTTCGACGACGCCGCGGATGTAGTCGCAGATGCCCGTCATGAAATCGGCGTCATTCAAATCCGAGCGCTCGATCTGCTTGAGCTTTTCCTCCCACTCGCCGGTCATTTCCGGGGATTTGAGCAGTGGGTCCTGAATAAGGGCAATCAGGATGCGGCCCATGTCGGTGGCGCGGATCTGCTTTTTCTCGCGGCGGATGTAGTTGCGGCGCAAAAGGGTTTCGATGATGGCGGCGCGGGTGGCCGGCGTGCCGATTCCGCGTTCCTTGAGCGCCTCGCGCAGGGCGTCGTCATCCACCAGTTTGCCGGCGGCTTCCATGGCGCCGAGCAGGGAGTTTTCGGTAAAGGCCTGGGGCGGCTTGGTCTTGCCTTCCCGAAGGACGGGTTCGTGCGGCCCGCTTTCCCCTTTCACAAACTCCGGCAGCATCTGCTCCTCGTCGTCCGCCTTCTTTTTTTTCTTTTTGGGAAAGAGCGCGGTCCAGCCGGGCACCAGAACCTGCGTTCCTTTGGCCCGGAACGGCACCTCATTGGAAACGCCGTCCACCGTGGTGATCTTTTTGACGCATTCCGGATAGAAGGCGGCGATGAACTGGATGACCACGGCGCTGTAGACCACCTGCTCGCTGCGCCCGAGATTGCCCGGCTGGATGCCGGTCGGGATGATGGCGTGGTGATCGGTCACTTTTTTGTCATCGATGATGCGTTTGCTGAACGGCAGCTTATCCAGATCGAGCGGCGCGATCTGTTCGCCGTAGAGCTTCTCCAAATCCCGGAAAATCCCGGGGATGCGCGGCTTCATATCCGCGCTGAGATATCGCGAGTCGGTTCGCGGATAGGTGACGAGTTTGGATTCGTAGAGGTTCTGGGTGGCGGCGAGCGTATCGGCGGCGGACAGCCCGGCGGATTTGTTCACTTCGCGCTGCAGGGTGGTCAGGTCGAACAGCTGCGGCGGCTGTTCTTTTTTCTTTTTACCGCCGATGCCGGTGACCTTAAAGGGCTGCCCGGTGATTTTCTCCAGCAGGGGCTGTGCGCTTTCCAATGTCTGGAAACGGTCGCCGGTGTATTTGAAGGTGACGTCGCGATACGCGGTCGCCAGCTCCCAGAACGGCTGCGGGCGAAAGCGTTCGATCTGGTCTTCGCGCTCCACAATCATGGCGAGCACGGGGGTCTGCACGCGGCCGACGCTCCACAGGACGCGGCCGTCGCCGCCGCCGAGACGGCCGTGGCGGACGGTGCAGTAGCGGGTGGCGTTGAGGCCGACAATCCAGTCGGACTCGCTGCGGCAGCGGGCCGCCGCATAGAGCGCATCGTAGTCGTGGCCGTCCTTCAGGTTTTTGAAGGCCTCGCGGATGGCATCCGGCGTGAGCGAGTTGAGCCAGAGCCGGCGAATCGGTTTTTCTTCGCACCCGGTCAGCGACAGGATGTAGCGGAAAATCAGCTCCCCTTCCCGTCCGGCATCCGTTGCGCAGATGATTTCCTCGGCCTGTTCGCAGAGCGATTTGATCACGGCGAACTGCTCATCGACCCCGCGATTCGAAATGAGCTTGAGCTTAAACTCGGCCGGAATGAAGGGCAGCGTGTCGAGCGACCAGCGCTTCAGGTCCGGATCGTACTCCCCCGGCTCCAGCAGCGTGACCAGGTGCCCGAAAGCCCAGGTAATGGCGCATCCGCGCCCCTCAATCGATCCGCTTTTCTTTTCGGTGATGTTGAGCACCTTGGCGATATCGCGGGCGACGGACGGTTTTTCTGTGATGACAACTTTCATAGGCAAAGCGCATCATGCAGAAGCCGGAGCGGAATGTGAATCACGAACCGGTTTTAACCTTCAAAGTGCAGACAAAGGGTTGCATTTTACCGAAACCCGAGTAAACTGCTCTCTATTCAAGTGAACGGACGGGCCGTTCAGAGTTGATAGCAAACCAAGAGGAGTCATCATGAAAAAGATATTGTTACTGATCACCGGCGCACTGCTGATTGCAGCAACGGCCCAGGCTAACTGCGGAACCTGTGACGCGGCGGGCGCAAAAGACAAAGCCGCCTGTGCGGTCAAAAAGGGCGAGTGTGCAAAAGACAAAGCGGCCTGTGCAGTCAAACAAGGCGAATGCGCAAAAGACAAAGCCGCCTGTGCAGTCAAACAAGGCGAATGCTCAAAAGACGAAGCCTGTGCGATGAAGGCCAAGAAATGCGGCGCGGACTGCAACAAGCCCTGCTGTGCTGAAAAGAAAGGGTTCTTCCAGAAACTGAAGTTCTGGAAATAAACCGAGGCATCCGTCTCGTTTCAAAGCCCGGCAGTCTGCCGGGCTTTTTTTATTGGCTGCACCGCCGCAGGTTTTCGAGCAGATCATCCGGGACATGCAGCGTTCCGAAGCCGGTTCCGAGCCGCAGCTGGGGCGTCAGCGCACCGTGATAATCCGTTCCGCCGGTCAGGGCCAGGCCGAATTCCGCGCAGATGCGTTCAAACGCGAGCACCTGATGCGGCTGATGGGACGGATGCAGCACTTCGAGCCCGCCCAGTCCGTGCGGCAGCAGCCGGCGGATCAGGCGGCGCAGCCTGTTGCCGGTCAGCTTCATCTGCCCGGGATGGGCGATCACCGCCACACCGCCCGCGCCGCGAATCACTTCAACACACTGTTCCGGCGACAGCCGCCGGCGCTCGACATAGGCGGCTTTCCCTTTGCCCAGCAGCTGCTGGTAAATTTTATTCGCCTGCGTAAAGCGGCCCGCCTCCAGCAGCGCGGCGGCAAAGTGCGGGCGGCCGACCAGCTCGTCGCCGGCATGCTTGCGAATGTCCTCCATGGTCAGGCCGTAGCCGAGCGCGTTCAGCTTTTTGAGCATCTGCACGTTGCGCTCCGCCCGCCCCTCCCGGACCCATTTGAGCGACTCCTGCAGCGCGGCGTCCGTGACGTCAAAAAAATACCCGAGGATATGCAGCGGCGTAACGCCAAACTCCGCACTGAGCTCGATGCCCGGCACCGTTTCAACCGCCGATTTTTCGCCGGCCGCCATAAAACGCGCCAGCCCGGCGGTGGTGTCATGATCGGTCAGCGCCAGCGCGGCCAGCCCGCCCTGCTCCGCCAGCGCAACCAGCTCCTCCGGCGCTTGGGTCCCGTCTGAAAACAGCGAATGGCAGTGCAAATCAATCATTTTTTTCACTTCCTGAAAAACAAGTACAATTACTTCCTATTTAATTGGAACGGGAGCCGGAAATATTTTAAGCTGAGTTTAACTTTATCCGAACACCCCCAGTGAAACGAACATTATAAGGAAGAACCTATGGTCTCCATCTGGATGACAATCACCGTTGTAATCTACCTCTTTATTGTCGGCTACCTGGGATTCCGGGGGTACAGGAGCACCCGATCGGCCACGGACTACATGCTGGGCGGACGCAAGGTGCACCCCTACGTCATGGCCATGTCCTACGGCGCCACGTTCATCAGCACCTCGGCAATCATCGGTTTCGGCGGCGCCGCGGGCGTTTTCGGGCTGAGCCTGCTGTGGCTGCCGTTCCTTAACATTTTCCTCGGCATCTTCATCGCTTTCCGGGTTTTCGGCGGACGCACCCGCCGCATGGGGCTGCGCCTCGACGCGCACACCTTCCCCGAGCTGCTCGGGCGGCGTTTTCAGTCGCGCTTCATTCAGGGCGCGGCCGGAATGATCATCTTCCTGTTTATTCCGATGTACGCCTCTGCGGTGCTGACCGGCGCCGCCAAATACCTGGCCTGCCAGTTCGCGATCGATTACAACGCGGCCCTGTTCACCTTTTCCATCATCATCGCCCTGTATGTCGTCATGGGCGGCATCAAGGGCGTCATGTACACCGATGCCCTGCAGGCGACCGTCATGCTGGCCGGCCTCAGCCTGCTGCTGGTCCTCACCTATCACAAAATGGGCGGCGTCACCGAAGCGCACCGCCAGCTCACGGCACTGGCCGGGCAGGTCCCGGCCGGCCTGCAGGCGGCCGGACACCGGGGCTGGACCGCCATGCCGTCCTTCGGCTCACCGCTGTGGTGGACGGCGGTCAGCACCATCACCCTGGGGGTCGGCATCGGCGTGCTGGCCCAGCCGCAGCTGGCCGTGCGCTACATGACCGTCAAAAGCGGCAAGGAGCTCAACCGCGCCATTCCCATCGGCGGCGTCTTTATTCTCTTCACGGCCGGAGTCGCCTATATTGTCGGCGCGCTCTCCAACGTCCACTTCCACCAGACCGCCGGAACGGTTTCGATTGCCGCGGCCGCCGGCGATGTGGAACAGATCATCCCCATGTATCTGCAGCAGGCCACTCCGCACTGGTTCAACATTCTGTTCATGCTGACGCTCATGTCGGCCGCCATGAGCACGCTCAGCAGCCAGTTCCACATCATGGGCACCTCGCTCGGGCGCGACCTCGTGGAGGAATCGCTCGGACGCCGCAATAAAGGCGGCAGCATTTTCGCCACCCGCGCCGGCGTACTGATCGGCATCATCATTGCGGTTTACCTCAGCTACCTCACCGAGCTCAAATTCGGCAACACCGGCACCGCGATCGTCGCGCGGGGAACCGCCATTTTCTTCGGCCTGTGCGCGGGCGCCTTCCTGCCGGTTTATATCGGCGCGCTGTGGAGCCGCTCCATCACCAGGGCGGCCGCGATTGCCGGCATGCTCTCCGGCGCGCTTTCCAGCCTGCTGTGGATGGGCTTTGTGCAGGAGAAAACCGCCACCGCGCTGCTGCTGTGCGGCAAACTGTTCGGCACCCGCTCGCTGGCCGTTTCGACCGTCGACGGCGCGGAGGTGTTCGCACAAACCGGCCCGGTGATCTGGGCGTATGTCGACCCGATCCTGATCAGCCTGCCGGTCGCCGCCCTGGTCACCGTGCTGGTTTCGCTTTTCACAAAAAAACTCCCGCAAGACCACCTGACGGTCTGCATGGGACCAAACAGCAAACCGGAGAAAACTGTATGTTAGGAATTGAAGACCCGTGGGTTGCGGCCCCGTACATCCTCTGCATCCTCAGCGCCCTGCTGTGTGTGGTGTGGGGAATCCTCAAATGGAACAAAGACGACTCCACCCCGGAGCCCGACGACGAAATCAAACACTGGGCTGAAGAAGAAGACCGGGTGGAAGAGGAGCTGTAAATGTCGATTTTCATGATCCTTATTGTCCTGGTCTACCTGTGTGTGATTGGATATCTCGGCTTCCGGGGATACAAAGGCACCAAATCCGCCACCGACTACATGCTCGGCGGCCGCAAGGTGCACCCCTACGTCATGGCGATGTCCTACGGCGCGACCTTCATCAGCACGTCGGCCATCGTCGGTTTCGGCGGCGCGGCCGGCGTCTTCGGCATGGGGCTGCTGTGGCTGACCTTCATGAACATTCTCGTCGGCATCTTCATTGCCTTCTGGATCTTCGGCGGCCGCACCCGCCGCATGGGCCTGCGCCTGGATGCGCACACCTTCCCGGAACTGCTCGGCCGGCGCTTTCAGTCGAAGTTCATTCAGGGCACGGCGGCGCTGATTATCTTCCTGTTTATTCCGCTCTATGCCTCGGCCGTGCTGACCGGCGCGGCCAAATACATCACCACCCAGCTGGGCATGGACTACAACACCGCCCTGTTTGTCTTTTCCGCCATCATCGCCATGTATGTGATCATGGGCGGCATCAAAGGCGTCATGTACACCGATGCGCTGCAGGGAACCATTATGCTGCTCGGCATGACCGCCCTGCTCATCCTGACCTACTCCAAGCTCGGCGGCATCACCGAAGCGCACCAGCGCCTGGGCGAGCTGGCGCCGCTGGTGCCGGACAAGCTGCAGGCCGGCGGGCACATGGGCTGGACCGCCATGCCGAAATTCGGCGCGCCGCTGTGGTGGGTGCTGGTCTCCACCATCATCATGGGCGTCGGCATCGGCGTGCTCGCCCAGCCGCAGCTGGCCGTCCGCTACATGACCGTCAAAAGCGGCAAGGAGCTCAACCGCGCCATTCCGATCGGCGGCGTGTTCATCATGATGATGACCGGCGTGGCCTTCATTGTCGGCGCGCTCTCCAACGTCTATTTCCATGAGACCACCGGCAACATCGCCATCGCGGCCGCCAAAGGGGATGTGGAGGCGATTATCCCCATGTACCTGCAGGGCGCGATGCCGCAGTGGTTCAGCGTGCTGTTCATGCTGACGCTGATCTCCGCCGCGATGAGCACGCTCAGCAGCCAGTTCCACGTCATGGGCACCTCGCTCGGGCGCGACCTGGTGGAGGAATCGCTCGGCCTCAAGAAGAAAGGGGCCGGCGCCGGCATCCTGGCCACCCGCTTCGGCGTGCTGGCCGGCATTCTGGTCTCCGTGCTGCTCAGCTATATGATGGAGCTGAAATTCGGCAAAACCGGCACCGCCATCGTGGCGCGCGGAACAGCCATTTTCTTCGGCCTGTGCGCCTGCTCCTTCCTGCCGATGTATATCGGCGCGCTCTGGAGCCGGGCCATCACCAAGGCCGGAGCGATCGCCGGCATGCTCACCGGCTCGCTCACCAGCCTGTTCTGGATCCTGTTCGTGCATGAAAAGGAATCCTCGGCCCTGCTGCTGTGCGAAAAATGGTTCGGCGTGCGCTCGCTGGCCATTTCGGTGGTTGACGGCAAGGAAGTGTTCGCCCATGCCGGCCCGCTGATCTGGGCGTTTGTCGACCCGCTCATCATCGGCCTGCCGCTGGCCCTGGCCGTGACCGTTCTCGCCTCCCTGTTCACAAAAAAATACGACTCGCAGCACCTCGACCGCTGCTTAAACAAATAGCAAAGGAAACCCCCATGAAAAAAAGACAGATCGCCTTCCCTATGCTCCTGTGCGGAACCGCCGTCCTGATGGCGGCGGAACCGGCCAAACCCGAAAAATTCGCCGACACCGACCCGGCGGCCGAACAGCCCGCTGAACAATCGAAATTTGACTGGGGCGGAGACGTCCGCCTGCGCACCGTCTACTTTGACCACATTCCTTACAATGCACCGCCACCCGTTCCCGCAGAAGCCCGCGGCGGAAAAAACAGCTTCCAGCGCTACCGCACCCGCCTCTGGGGGGAAGTCCAGGCAACCGACAGCCTGAAATTCAAAGCCCGCGCCGTCAACGAGTTCCGCACCTATCAGGACCCCGACAACAAATCGTGGGACCCGCTCGACGAGATCGTGATCGACAACCTGTTTGCCGACTGGACCGCGGGCGACTGGACCCTGCGCGTCGGCCGCCAGGACCTCATCTACGGCACCGGCAAACTGATCCTCGACGGAACCCCCAAGGACGGCTCGCGCACCATCTACTTTGATGCGATCAAAGCCTCCTACACCGGCATCGAAAACACCACCATCGACCTGCTCGGGCTCTACACCAAAGCGGAAGACCCGCTCGCCATTCTGAGCGAAGACCGCGACCTCACCGGAAAACAATCATCGGCGTACGACGGGGCGGAAGCCGGCGGCGGAATCTACATCCAAAACCAGTCGATGGAAAAACTGCCGCTCGAAGGCTACTACCTGCTCAAAAGCAAAGAGGAAGCCTGGACCAGCCCGGCGACCGGCGTTCTGCACGACGACAGTGACCGCCACACTGCGGGCGCGCGCTTCATGCCGAAGTTTTCCGAAAAGCTGGACGGCAACATCGAGCTGGCCTATCAGTTCGGCGACGACATCTCCGCCTTCATGATCGACTCTCAGATCAACTGGCACTTTGACGGCGAGATGAAGCCCTGCCTCGGCCTGGGATGGTACCACCTTTCCGGCGACGACCCCTCCTCGGCCACGGACGAAGGCTGGAACCCGCTGTGGGCCCGCTGGCCCCAGTACAGCGAGCTGTATGTCTACAGCTATGACACCGAAGGGGCCGGCCGCTGGTCCAACCTCAGCATGCCCCACATCGACCTGACCGTGAACCCCTGCAGCCGGCTGAAAACCAGCCTGATGGCCGGCTACATGCTGGCCCCCGAGACGGACGGCATCGGCGGCGGCCACAACCGCGGCCTGCTCCTGACCCTCTGGAACCGCTTCACCCTCAAGGAAAACCTGTTCTCCGACGGCGACAAGCTGACCGGGCACCTGCTGCTCGAAATGGTTGACCCCGGCGACTATTACAGCGACGACCAGCAGGACGACACATCCCTGTTCGCCCGCCTCGAACTCAACTACGCATTCTAAGCCCCGGCGCGTTTAAACAACACCCCGTCTTTCCAACCATTGGAAAAACGGGGTTTCTTTTTTCCAGGCATTGGAACCGCCGGATTATTCCGCACAGAGACGTTTTTTGAATATCCCGCGGACAGCAAAGCCGTCCCGCGCAATGTACCGCAGGCGTCCCGCCTGCTCCGCCGCACGGAGCTCTGCCTCATGGAAATTGTTAGATCCCACGGATGGCAAAGCCGTCCCACGGATCGCTGGGGCAGGCAATGTACCGCAGGCGTCCCGCCTGCTCCGCTGCACGCAACCGGCCGGCGGCAGTATTGAGCTGCTTTAATACAGGACGCGCCACGGACATCAACATGACCATATATTGCATCATCTTTTATAGACAATATTCGAAACTGTTATATACACTTTCTGCATTGCGTTTCCTTCTGTTGCTTGGGCGACCAGGCTGCTGTCAGATCTCCCGGCAGGTCCGGGGATCGGCGCTTAATTTAAAGGAAAAGATTAAAATGGAAGAGAGAGACGAATCATTCTTGAGTCCTGCCGTCACCTTCGCAGCGATGGTCATTTTCGTGATCATGCTTGGAGTTGTTGACTGGGCGTCAGGCTACGAGCTTCAGTTCTTCGTTTTCTACTTCATCCCGGTTGCCGTCGCAGGCTGGGTCTGTGGCGCGAGACGCGCATACCTTGTAAGTATTGTCAGTTCCGGCGGCTGGTTTGCTGCCGACTTCTTCTCCGGCCATCCCTATTCTCACATCTCATTTGCAGTCTGGAACACGTCGATTCGACTCGTTGCCTTTCTGTCGCTTGGCTTCGCCGTGGCACGCATCCAGGCACTGCTGAGTCAAGAGCGGAAGATATCGGATCGACTGGCGAAATCGCTTTCTGAAGTCAAGACGCTGACGGGTCTGCTCCCCATCTGTGCAGAGTGCAAGAAAATCCGCAATGACCAGGGATACTGGCAACAACTCGAAGAGTACCTCGCCAAACACACAAACGCGGACTTCACTCACGGACTGTGCCAAGACTGCTTGAAAAAGACCTTGAGGGAAGCAGGCATTCCCGATGATCTGACCGAACAAACTGCCGCAGGCGATTTCTCACCCCGCCCGAAGGCGGGTCTCGGAACGCCTCTACAGTAACGTTCGCACAATTTATGTTTATGTCAGAATCACGGAGGAAAAATCATTTGGGGAGAGTCCCGGAACAACGCTGTTCAATGATTTTGCTGCCCGCGATTTTGCCGGCATTCCTCTGCTGCGGGAAATCAGATATCAACCAGAGACAAATGGAATACGAATGAAAAACAGCCGTGTAGGACGACGTCAGTTCATGCAGTATGCAAGTGCAGGTGTGGCGCTGGCCGCCGCATCCGGTGCGGCCTTTGGCGCCGACTCCACGCCACAGCCCCGACCCGCAGACAATCCCGAAGGGAGCCTGACGACGGAGACAGATGTGCTGGTTGTCGGGGGCGGAACGGCCGGAACCATTGCAGCCATCCAGGCGGCCCGGGCAGGAGCGAAAACGCTCCTGGTCGAGCGGGGCTCTCAGCTGGGCGGCACCATGACAACCGGCGGGGTGGCGTTCCCGGGGCTGTTCGATGCCTGGGGAAAACAGATCATCGCGGGCATTGGCTGGGAGCTGGTCAAAGAAAGCGTGGAGCTGGATGGCGGAACGCTGCCCGATTTTTCGAAGGTGCCGACGCGGCACTGGATGAATCAGATCAAGGTGAACCCGTTCCTCTACCCGTTGCTCGCCGAAGAGAAATGCGAGCAGGCCGGCGTCGAAATCGTCTACTATGAGTCCCCTTTCGCGATCGTCGAAAGGTCCGGCAGCTGGCAGGTCGACTGTGCAGGGTTTGGAACCCGCCGGCGCATTGTGTGCAAACAGATCATTGACTGTACCGGAGGGGCCGAGGTGGTCGGCATGCTGAATTTGCCGCGGTTTCGCGAAGAGGAGACCCAGCCCGGATCCATACTGTTCCGTCTGGGAAAACCCTATCAGCCCGGACGTGAAGGGGTCATCCAGGCGATCTATATCCACGGGGCGGACTCGACGAACTCCCGCACGGTAACGGCAGCCAATCTGAAGGGCCGCAAAGATCTGCTTGCCGAAGTTCGCGCGGCCAAAGGCAAAGGGCGCCTGATGCATCTGCAGCCCGAGGCCGGCTTCCGCGAAAGCTGCCGCATTCACGGCGAAACGGTCATTACCGTAGACGATTACACTTCCGGACGGGTTTTTGATGATGCCGTGAGCTACGCATTCTATCCGGTGGATCTGCACGGGAAGACCGGCGTGCGGCCGCGATATCTGGAGCCGGGCACCGTGCCGACGATCCCCCTGCGCGCGCTCGTGCCGAAGGGCAGCCGAAACATCATGATCGCCGGGCGCAGCATATCCAGCGACCGCCTCGCAAACTCAGGTCTGCGTGTACAGGCATCCTGCATGGCAATGGGCCAGGCAGCAGGCGCAGCCGCGGCCCTGGCCGCGGACAGGAACACAACACCGCTCAGGGTTTCACTGAAAGACATACGGGAAATGCTCAGCAGACACGGGGCCATCGTCCCCAATGGGCAGCGTTCTGAAATCTGCCGCAGATAGAACCCGGTTCGTTTTACAGCGACAGAAGGTATTCGGTCAGATCGTCGATCTGCTGTTCGGAGAGGCGGGATGCTTCGTTCAAGATTTCCGCGTGGTCATAGGTGGTGAGGACTTCGCGCATGGTGGCGGCGCGTCCGTCGTGCAGATACGGTGCGGTGCGCCAGGCTTCAACCAGCGTCGGCGTATCGCAGAGCCTGCCGACATCCTGCCCCTTGGTGGTGCCGACCTCATACATCTGCAGATCCGTGAACAGCGGCGCCGGATGGCACGACACACAGCTCATGGACTCGAACAGATCCTTGCCGCGCACGGCCGATTCGCTGAGCTGCCCGTTCACCAGATACGGACTCGGCAGCGGCGTCAGCGATTTGAGGTAGGCATCGATCGCCAGCGCGTCTTCTTCGGGACGCACGCAGAACTGGATGTATTTGAGGCCGGCGCGCACGCCGGCTTCCGCGTCAGCGCGCACGCCGAGCGCCATGGCACGCGGCGTCCTGTGGGCGAGCAGCATCGACTTGACGTTTTTCGGGTTGCCGATTCCGTCGTTGAGCAGGTCCCAGTTGAGCGCATCGGTGCGTCCGTCCGGATGGCAGGTGGCGCAGCTGAGCCACTTCTGGAAACAGAGGTTGGCATCGTTGAAAAAGATTTCGCCCTGCCGAACCTGCGAGATGTCCGCGCCGGGATTGAGCTCGACGGACTCCACAGAGACCGCGGCCGGATTGGAAAAGTCGACGCAGTCGATGGAATCGGAAAAATAGTGGGCCACATAGGCGGTGGTGCCGTCCACGACCATCGAGCGCGGCCCGTTGCCCGGCAGCTGAATGCGGCGGCGGATGCCGCTCAGAAACGACAGGTTGTTGTGCGCATTCAAATGCGCCCCGTCCGCATCCCCGGCCGCCTCGTCCTCGATCCGCTGCGTCATGGCCGGCAGGTCGATCAGGCTGAGCTCGTGACTTCCCGCGGCGGTGATCAGCAGCGAGTTTCCGTCGTCAGAAAACCCGATGGCCCACGGGTTGGGGAAGCCCTGGTCAACATCGTCGAGCAGCACGGTGTACTGCAGCGACCGGTCGGACACACGGATGACGCTGAGCGCGTCGGTGGAGACCCAGCCGCGCTCCAGCTGGGTGGTGGGAACCAGGAAGCGCGCCATGAAATGGGTGGCAAAAACATATTTTCCGTCGGGCGACAGCTTGATGCCTCGCACCCCTTCGGAACCGTTCACCAGCTTAATGGTGGCGACCTGCCGGGTCTGCGTATCAATCACGGAAATCTTGGAGGCCACATAATCGACATCGGCCGGCCCGTCCGGGTTGTGATTGGCCACAAACAGCCAGCGGCCGTCCTGCGAAATATCGGCGGCGATGGGCTCGCGCAGCACCTCGACACCGGCGCTTTCTTTTCCGGCGGCCAGGTCGAGGAAGGCAATGCGGTTGTTGAAGCGCTCACAGACGTAGAGGGTTTTGCCGTCCGGCGACAGCACCGGCGCGGTCGGCGAATGGCCGACCGGTATGCTCTTTTCGATCCTGCCGGATGCCGCATCGACAATAAACACGAGCCCTTCAGACTCGCCGCCGGTCACATACAGGGTTTTCCCATCGCGGGAAACGGCGGTTCCGTTGAGCGGAACATCAAAGGCAATCTCGCCGGTCACCGCCCGTTTTCCGGTGCTGAACGTCAGCAGTTTATGCCCGGTCTGGGCCGTGACATACAGCGTGGAAGCATCCGCGCCCGGATCCAGGTCATACGGCGACAGATAGGTCTGGCTTTGAGCGGCCAGCACCGCTCCCAGCAGGAGGCCTGCACCCCATGTGTTGATTTTTATTGATCTCACTTTAGTTTCTTGCATCTCCACTTCCTGCCATCTTCCTTTTCAGCGTGACGCACCTTTTTTTACTTCGATGACACATTGCCGATTATGATTTACGATTTCCGATCGGTTAGCAGGCTTCTTCTGCAATTAAATCGACAATCAGCAATCGGCAATCATCAATCAGAAATCGGCAAGGGTCCTGTTACGTCGGTATCATACAGCTTCCGTCCGTCCCGAATGGCGGCGCGGAAGGCCGCTTCGGTGCGGCGGGATTCCTCATAGCGTTCGTTGCGCTGCAGATCGTTTGCGCACGGCTCGAAGTCCGGCATGTCGGCGCGCGGGGTCGCGTCGAGCGCACCCGCCCCCTGCCGGATGATGGCCAGCGCCTCGATATACTCCGCCGATCCTTTTTCAAGTTTCTGCAGACAGGGGCTGATTTCCGGCCGGTCGAAGCTGATCAGCACGCCCGGATTGTCAGCATGACGCAGCATATTTTTGGTGTTCAATCCGCACAGCTGGGCCAGCCGCTCCAGCTGCGAGGCGGTGAGCGGGCTGCGCCCGGTCGGATTGGCGGGATAGGCGCAGTCGTAGGTCGGATAGTAGACTCCGTTCAGATCCATCCAGGTGATGATGCGCATTTTTTCGTCATCGGTCAGCGAGGTTTTCTGATGCCCGTTGAGCATTTTCGTCAGTTTGCCGGCGTGCGACCCCCACGATTTGGCCGGGTAAATTTCCGCTCTTCCGCCGCCCGCCACCATGACCGCCTTCTTGCGGTGCAGGTCGGTATAGGAGGCATTAAAGACCAGCCCTTTATCGCCGGCCAGGTTCAGGAGATCGCCTGCCGGCTGACCGAAATCATGACAGCTCACGCAGTGCGCATCGAACACCGGCTGCACTTCTGAAAGATAGTTAAACGGCTGCCCTGCCCCGTACCCCTGCCCCATCGGGCTGGGCGGACGCATCAGCGCCCGCAGGCCGACCGCCGTGGCCGGAGGCGTTTCGACGCGATCTTCATGGCATCCGACGCAGCCCTGCATTTCGCCTGACTGGAGAATCGTCCCCGAGCGCATGGATTGAATCATTTTGCCGTCTTTGTCCAGCAGCTGAAAAAAGAAAAAGGTGTCCGATGGAACCTCGAAACAGGCCGAGCCATCCTCTTCGACGGGAACCGTACCGAGGATGAGTTTATTTTCAAAGCTCTGCCAGTTCATGGCTGGAAACTGGGCTCCCTGGCCGCCCCATTGGCTCATGTTGAAGCTGCGTTTTTCCGGGGTCGATACCACGCGCAGGAACTTCACCTCCCCGAGCTGAACTCCTTCCATATGGGTGCCTACATAGACATCCTGCACATAGAAGACGCCATTGCCATCTGCAAAATCACGCATCTCCGGACGGAGCCGCTCCGACTTGCGCGCGACCAGCGGCATAGGATCGTAGCAGCCAAATCCGTCCGGCTCTTCATGAATCAGGGTTTCGTTGCCGAAGATGTCGATCAGATAGATTCCGGTGCGTTCGTCGTTTCCCTCGATGGTGCGCGCACACAGGAAATATTTTCCGGCGCGGGTCTGCGCGTCTGCCAACGGGAAGGGATCTTCATAGCGGGGACGCACTTTTTTGAAGGCATCCCAGTTGCCTTTTCCGATCAGCTCGCGGGCGGAAGCGGGCCAGATATGCTCGACCGGTTCCGCGCCGTCGACCCCCTTATTGCGGTCGAGAATCGCCAGCGCCCCCCACGGGCGGTCGTGGCAGGATCCGAACACGCTGATGACTTTGGCAGACCCCGGAATCTGCCGGGCATCGATCACTCCGCCCGGCGACGGCGTGTTGTTGCCGTAAAAAATGGCGTGCATGGTGCCGTCCGGGTTGACCAGCCAAAGTCCCTGCGCGTCCCCGAAGTTGCGGTCCACATATTCCCAGCGGTCGTAGAGAATGCCGCCGTTTTGCATGACGGTGCTGTGCCCCTCAAACAGGGTGCTTTTGCCGATCTGGTGGATGTTGGCGCCGTCGCCGTCCATGCGGTAGAGGTTGGCCATGATGTGGCGGTTGCACATACAAAATTTCGGCTCGCGCGTGGAGCTGAAAATGATTTTCCCGTCCGGCAGGTAGACCGGATCGATATCGGACGCGCCGAACCGGGAGGTGAGCTGCTTCAGGCCGGAGCCGGCGGCGTTGATTTCGTAGATGTGATAGTCGTCGTCCTTGCCTGAGCGCATGGAAAAGACGATGCGGGAGCCGTCGGCAGAAATTTCCGGGTCGCGGGTCATCCCTGTTGGTCCGGCATCCACCAGCGTCGTGACGGTGCCGGTTTTCAAGTTCAGGGTTTTCAGGCTGCCCGGCGGATCGTAAGAGCGCTCATTCACCTCGCCACGCTGGAAAATGGTGGCTGTATTGTGGTGATCTGTTTTGTACTGCCGTCGGGCGGTATAGAGCAGCGTGACATCTTTCAGCAGCGGGTTGGCCAGCAAGGCCTCGCGGCAGTCGTCTTCGGATGCCTTTTCCAGCCGTCCGGGATTCAGCAGGTGCTGATATTTTTTCGGATAGCGGTCCGGAAATGTTGCCGTCAAATCCGCAATGGCAGCGCGCAGCGCAGTCGTGGAGTCCGGGGCAACCGGTTCCGCCCCGGCGGTCAGGCAAAGAACCGACAGCAGCAAAACGGTTTGGTGCTTTTTTCCCATTATTTTGACAAAATTCAGTCGTGCCAGGTTGTGTTTCAGGTTTTCTGTGCTTTTCCCTACGGTTGCCCGGCTTCGACAAACGCGTTGATATTTTCGGCTTCGATGGCCTCCATTTTACGGCGCATGCCCAGCTTCTCGTTATAGCGCGCCACGGTGGCCTCATCCCAGATATTCATTTCGTCGTACTCCCCGACAAACGGAACGTTCAAGTCGATCCATGCGGCAACGGCTGCAATTTCTTCGGGGGAGACCCGGGTCTTCCCGTGCCCGTTCTGCATCATGTTGATGAGCTTGCTCCGGGTGGACCCGGCATAGTACGGCGGGGTCAGCTCCGTGGTGGCCATGCGGGTGTAGTAGCTGACCCACTCGTTCGGGCGGCCTTCGTCCAGGCGCGGCCCGCGCGTCCTTCCGTTGCTGGTGTCCCACTGAACCTTCAGCAGCGTCAGGTAGGACCGGTTGAACTGCCGGCGGGTCGAATTCGATCCGTCGTCGTTTTCGTTATCCTTCACGAGTGTTGCGGTCAGATCAATCGATTCGGCTTTTTTGCCGGGAGCATGGCAGTCCGCGCAGTGCCGGTCGAAGACGGGCTGCACCATGACCGGATAGCTGAACGAACGGCCCGTGATGAGGGGAACCGGCTGCAGTTTCTGCGGCGGATTCTGCAAGGCAATGGTTTTCATTGCCTGCGGCAGCGGAGCGGAATTATTTTCCTCGTGGCAGCCGACGCAGGAGAAGTTTTCGCCGGGCATCAGGGTCGCCCAGCTGCGCATGGTCTGCACGGTCAGGCCGTGTTCATCGATCAGCTGAAAGAACACCGGCGTGCGGGCCGGCACTTCGAACATGGCGGAGCCGTCGGCGTGCACATCCACCTCCCCCAGGATCTCCTTGGTATCGAACGAGGCGGAACCGACCCCGGCCGGCAGCACCGAATGCCAGCCGTATCCGGCGTATTTGCGGCCCGGGCCGACCTCGGCCCGGTTCGGGCTCCAGCCCCCCGCGCCGATGGTGATCGGCTTGTAGAACAGCTCCACCACGCGCAGCTTCTTGACCGAGCCCGGCTTGATGCCTTCGGCCGACGGACCGTAATACACATTCTGCACATAGCAAACACCGGTTTCCCGGGTGTAATCGACGGTGCTGGCGCGTGCGGCCGGCGGACGGCGCGCCATCACCGGAACCGCCTGCACGCAGGAGAGGGTCGGGTGCGCAGCGAGCAGCTCGCGGCGGCCGTCCAGCGTCATGAAGTAGAGCTTGTACAGCATCACCCCCTGCTCCCTGGATGCGTCGAGATGTCCGTTGTCGCGGGTCAGGTAGGCGCCGATCGGTTCCAGGCTGACGACCAGGCTGCGTTCGTCCAGCGGATAGGGATAGCAGTACTGCTCGCCGACGCGGCAGTAGTTTTCGTCGCTGATCTGCTCCAGGGGGGTCGGCTCCCAGTTATGGAAATCGAGCCCCTCATAGTTCTGGCTGCCTTTTTTGGGGTCGATCACAACGAGTTTGCCGCCCTGCGAGGTGTGGTATCCGCCGGCGACGCCCATCGCCCTGCCGGTTCCCGGAATGGGCCGGGTATGCTGAATGCTTGTCGGGGCCATCGAGTTGTTGCCGTAGTATTCGGTCTGCTGGGTGCCGTCCGGATTCATCACAAACAGCGCGTGGGCGTAGGACTGGCCGCGGTCGTTGTAGTCGCGGCGGGTGTAGACGACGCGCCCGTCGTTGAGCAGGTGCGGGAAGCCGGTCTGGGTCTGGTCGAACCCGACGCGGCGGGCGTATTGGCCGTCGCCGTCCATCACGAACAGGTTGGAGCCGTCGCCCCAGCCGCAGGTGACCTCCTGCACACAGCGGACCGACGAAAACATGATATCGCCGTTCGGCAGATAACACGGCTCGAAATCGGCCCCGTAGGTGCGGTCATCGGTCAGGGCGCGCAGGCCGCGGGTCGCCAGGTCCATTTCATAAATCTTGTAGTTGTCCGTCGCCGGAGCCAGATTCCCCACCGTGCCCAAATGCTTGTTGGTTTTGCGCCAGGCAAACAGCAGTTTTCTGCCGTCAAACGACACTTCCGGGTCGCGAACAATGCCGTTGCCGGAGTCGAACAGCAATTCGTCTTTCAGGAACTGTCCGTCGGCTTCCGGACTCAGGTCGATCATGCGCAGCTGCGAACCGTCGGGGCAGCCCTGCGTCTCGGTGGCCAGATAAATCGTGCCCATATTCATGTGGGTGGCGTAAATCAGCCGGTCGGTTTTCTCGACCAGCGCGCTCAAGCGGTGCGTGCGTCGCTCGCGGCAGGCCTTGACATACAGCTGCAGCCAGGCCGGATTGCCGGGCGGGCAGTTCTGCGCAACCAGCGCGTCGAGCTGCGCGCGGAATTCCATGGAGCGCGGCCCCAGCTCCGGCAGGACCTGAGCAATCAGCGCCTGCTCCAGCGCGCTGTCGCGGTTCGGGTCGAGATAGTGCCGGTAGTCCTTGCGGGCGTCGTAAACGCCGCGGCCCCACTCGCCGTGCACCTGGTTATCCTGCAGAAACCAGTCGGTCTCGACCGGAAAATCGTCCCAGAGCGCCCGGCCGTCCTTCCGGCTGAGATACCGGTCGATCTGTTTGCCGTAATGCATGCGCGAGGCTTCGATTTCCGGCCGGCTGAACGCGATGCGCAGCGCGCTCATCGTCCGGGCCCAGTCCTCCTTCTTTATATACACCGGGGGATACTCCAGGGAGAACGGCGGCGGCGTTTTCGACGTGAACTCCACTTTTTTGAGACGGATAAAGTTTCCGGGCCGGCTGTTGGTGAGCTTCAGCGTGTTGGTGCCGGCCGGCAGGTCCACCGTGTCGAGCACGGCGGTGCGATACTCGCCCCACCCGTCCGTCGCGCGCATCGGAACCGGCTTCGCGGATCCGTTCAAGCCGACATCCATCGAAATGTCTTCCGGGGCCGAATAAGTGATCAGCAGGTACTGACCGGCCAGCTCCTCCGGCAGCTCAAAGGCCCACTCGGCCGAGCCGCCTCTCGACCAGTTCCGGAGCTCGCTGGTTCGCCACATCTTCACGCCCGGGTTGAGAACCGCCCCGACGGGGTTCAGCACAACCGGCGAGCCCTTGGCAACGGTCAAGCAGCCGAATTTCGCCGGCGGAACCGGCGTTTTCTCTGAGCGGATTGAGACCGCTCGCAAATTCAGGCAGTACAATCCGTCATCCCGGGAGGCAATCACCCTGAGCGTATGCGATCCGGCCGTCACATCGACAGGCCCCAGAACAGCCGGCTGGAAAATCTCCCAGTCCCGGGTGGCGGCCAGCGGAGCGGCGGCCGCTTTTACGCCGTCGATGAGGATTTCGCAATCCGCCCCCACCTGGCTGGAATAGTCGAGATGAATATAACGGGAGCCGGCGTCCGCGGCGTCAAAACGCCACTCGACCGACTCCCCGCTCTTCCAGAATGCGGCCTGCCGCCCCTGCTGCATGCGGATGGACTCCCCCATCAGACGGGCCTCAACGGCGGCCAGCACCTGCTCCGCCCGGGCATGCGCAGCAAACGCGCATAGCCCCAGCCCCAGCCACCAGCATCTCATCTTTCTTTTCAACACAGCATTCCCAGTCTCCGCGCACCCGGCCCGGCATGGACCCGCCCGTCAAAACGGCTTATCTGTATGCCTTTTTCAGGATCTCCAGCAGGTCGGCATCGGAAAGAACGGCCGGATCGAGCTCGAACAGGAACCCCATCGTGTCGCGCGCATTGGCAAGTATGGCTTCGAATTCATCTTCCGTAATGCCGTAGTCCGACATCCTGAGCTCGCGCACGCCGCATTGCTCCTGAAGCCTGACCAGCTCGGCGACAAAATCGCTTCCGCCCATGGCCCCGGCCATTTTCGCATAGCGCTCTTTGCAGACGCCGGCAAAGCCGGAGAAATAGGCCTCCGACAGCATGATCAGCCCGGCGCCGTGCGGCAGCTCCGGATGCATTCCGCTCATGGCGTGCTCGAATGCGTGCTCCGAGATGCAGCAGGAGGTCGATTCGACCATGCCGGACAGCGTGTTGGCCAGCGCCACGCTGCCGCGGGCTTCGATATCGCTGCCGTCGGCGACGGCGCGCGGCAGGTATTCGGCGATGAGGCGGATGCTCTCCAGCGCATAGAGGTCGCTCATCGGCGTGGCGATGTTGGCAAGATATCCCTCGGCGGCATGGAACAGCGCATCGAAACCCTGGAAGGCGGTCAGCTGCGGCGGCACCGAAGTCATCAGCTCCGGATCGACCACCGACAACACCGGGAAGGTGCAGGAGGCATCGCCGAAGCCGATTTTTTCGCTGCCGTTGGTGACGACCGTCCACGGGTCGGCTTCCGTTCCGGTGCCGGCGGTGGTGGTGATGGCCACAATCGGCAGGGCGCCGTTTTGAACCGGCAACCCCTTGCCGGAGCCGCTTCCGATATAATCCCAGTAGTCGCCGGGGTTGAGCGCCATGATGGCGATCGCCTTGGCGGCGTCGATCGACGAGCCGCCGCCGAGACCCACGACAAAGTCGCAGCCGCTGTCCCTGGCGACCGCCGCGCCCTCCATGACGTGCTCCTTGATCGGGTTCGGCAGGATTTTATCGTACACCACCGATTCGACGCCCTGCTTTTTCAGCAGCCCGGTCACACGGTCGAGATAGCCGAATTTGCGCATTGAGGTGCCGCTTGAAATAACGATCAGCGCTTTTTTTCCGGGCAGCTTTTCTTCCGCCAGCTGGTTCAGTTTTCCTGCTCCGAACAGGATTTTTGTCGGGATATAATAGTCAAAGTTCATTGTTTTGCTTCCTTATCACTTTTTTCCGAACATTGGAAACCGGACGTGTCCGGTTTCCAATGCCTGGAATCTATATTTCCAATGCCTGGAAAAAATTCCGGGCGCAGGCCCAGCCTGCCGGTTTGATTTTAAACGTCGAGAGGGTGTTACCGAATGACTTGAACCATGGTGACCGCCTTCACGTTCGGGTCGTCCCAGCTCCAGACGATTTCGTTGGCGGCGTTGAATTCAAAAAGATGCCGGCTGGGTTTGTCATAACCGTGCCCGCGCCAGTTGGCGACCACCACATGACCGTTCGGCAGCGGGTAAAAGCCCGAAAACCAAGCCAGGGAGGCGTCCGGATGGGAGCCGCTCCCCCCGCAGACGACGGTTTCGCTCCCGTCGCGGCGCACACGCACAAGCTCCACCAATCCCCCTTTTGTGGATAAGCAGCTTCCGTCCCCCTGGTCGAGCGCCAGATAGGTTTTTCCTGCCGAGCGGTGCGACCACAGCACCTTGCCGGACGGATCAATTTCATGAATGTCGTATCCGGCACAGCAGAGGATGTTTCCGTTTTCCAGCATGCGCACCAGCCGCAGGTGGACGAGCGGCGATTCCGGAACAATCGTGCGCAGTTTGTTGCCGGACTCATCGAGTTCGTGAAACCCCGAAAGGCTGCCGAGCAGGAAGGTTCCCCGCGGGGTCCGGCTGGCGGAGCTGACGTCGGCGAATCCCTCGAAACGCCGGAGCGATGCGCCGTCCTTCAGGCGGTAGATTTCCGCGCCGTCGGGATGGCTGACCAGCACGCGCTGATCGTCCAGCAGGAACAGATCGCGCGACCCCTGCGGCAGCGGAACCGCCCACGAGGTGCCTGAGAACTGATCGACGTGCAGCAGCTGGCTGTACAGGTTGTCCACGCAGACAAACTCGTGGCGGATTTCTGCACAGGCACAAAGACCAAACGCCAGTGACAGGATTGAGATCACATGTTTTTTCATTACGGGTTCCTTGTTATTGAATGGCGATGCCCGGGTTCAGGTTCTCTGCCACATATACACCCGAACATAATAACCCGGAACCCCAAATACAAATAGTTCCAATCTGCTTTTTTATATGCATCATCCGGCGCTGCGGATCGGACCGGGTGAACCGGGCGCATGAGCGCCGGCGAGCTTCCCCGACAAACCGCGGAAACGGCATGGACTGCCGGTCAGTACACCAGCGATTCAAAAGAGGACCAGGCGGGAACGCCGAATATGGGCCGGACCACGCCGCCACCGGCCTGCGTTTCGGACTCTTTGTAGGCACCGTAGAAGTTGCTGTTGCAGTCGAGCCACAGAGTGATGCGCCGCAGGTCTTCCGCGGAGAGCGTTTCGCGGGCGCCGGCGGCCTCGAGCTTTTTCCAAAGGCTGGAAACGCGCGCTCCCTCCATCATCGGGCGCGAATAGGAATAGCCGTCGTTGCGCTTTTGCAGCGCGCCGTTGCCGCCGTGCCGGCCCCAGGCATCCCTGGACAGGGTGTGCATCGCCTGCGACCAGCCCCACTTTCCGAACCCGGTTCCGCTCAGACTCTGCCCGGGATAGATCCCCGCGAAAAATTCAGGGTGCTTATCCAGCACCGGCTGGACGAGGCGCGGGAACGTGATGGGATAAGAGCCGGGGGCCTCGGGTTTGATTCTGGACGGCGGACGCTTCAGCGCGAGCGGGACGCCCGGAACCGTCGGCGGCGCATGCTTGTCCTCATGGCAGCCGATGCAGCTGAGGTTTTCGCCGGGGTGCAGGTAGGTGTCGCTCCGCATGTTCTGAACCATCATTCCGTTTTCATCGAGAAGCTGGAAATAGATGCCCGCGCCGGCCGGACATTCAAAATGAACGCTGCCGTCGTCCTCCACCGGCACGGTCCCCAGCACCCCGCGCGCCAGCGACTGGTCCGCATGGCCGATGCGCGGGTTGTCGATGGCGTGGGTCGATTTCGGGAAGAGATTTACAATGCGCAGTTCCTTGATTTTCACGCCGGGCGGAATCGGAAATTCGCCCTCGTAGACATTCATGACCGACACGGTCCCCATGGCCGGATTCAGCCCCGGCCGGCGGTCGGCGGCCATCTGCTGCGTCTGGACCGGAATCTGCGGCGGCCGGGCGCGCGGCTTGAGCGGGATCGGGTCGAGGCAGGAGATTTCCGGATCCTGATAGATCTGTTCGCGGTTGCCAAAGCTGTCGATCAGATAAATGCCGTAGTTCTCGCGTCGCGCACCCTTGGCCCCTTTCGGCGCGTACACACAGAGGTGGAAATCCTCACTCAGCGGCCAGGGGGTGCCAACGTTCCAGTCGCGGAACTTATTCGCTTTCCCGTCCGTGCGCCAGGATTTGCCCGGCGTGATTTCGGATTCCGGAAACGCGGACAGCGGAGTGATGCGTTTGATCTGCGACATGGCGCGGTCATCCCGCACCGTCTGGTCAATCATAACCAGCGAGCCATAGGCCTCGCCGTGGTGCGGGGCGGCCACCGCCGCGTATTTGCGCGACCCGGGAATCGCCCGAATGCTCATTTCCATCCAGGGGCGGCTGGAGCGGTCCTGCGGATAATTGCCGTGCATGGAGCGCGGGTCGCGCCCGTCCGGATAGCAGAACCAGAGATGGTGCGCAATGTCCGAGTCGCGATCCACATAGTCCCAGCGGGTGTAAACGATCATGCCGTTGTGATCCACGCTCGGGTGCCACTCGTTGGTATCGTGCCAGCTCAGCTGCTGGATATCCGATCCGTCGGGCATCATGCCGAACAGCGTGTAGGTGGGAATGAAGCGCTGCCCGCAGCGCTGGGTTCCGCCGGCGCGGGCCGAGATGAATGCGATGCGCCCGCTCGGCAGGAAGACGGGGTCGAAGTCATCCCACTGGCCGTCGGTGAGCCGGGTCAGGCGGCCGCCGTCGGCATCGGCCTTGAAGATATGAAAGGAGGATTCCGGCTTCCAGCAGTAGTGGCGGGTGTGGTTCTGTCCGGCGGCCTCCTCCCGGGTCCACGGCTGACTGCCCCAGACATTGGTTCCCTGTTGGCTCAGGTCCGTATAGGCAAAGAGGATTTCTTTCGCGTCGAAGTCGAGCTCGAGCGAGATGAACGAGCCGTTTTGTTCATCCAGCTGTCCGTTGAACAGCCGGACCGCGTTCGGGGTATCCGCAAACGGGTTTTCAAGCCGGAACACGCCGCCGCCGCTCGACTGATTGAAGCCGAGATACTGATCCACCATGTGGGATTCGCCGCGCGCCATGCGGTTATGCTTCAAAAACAGCAGCGAATCGAAATCGAGCAGCGGATTGGAAAATGCGACGCGGCGGCGCACTGCGGCCGCCTCACAGAACAGCGCTTTCTGCTCGTCCGGGGACAGATCCGGACGGTTTTGTTTTTTCAGACGGTCCAGCGCCTCCTGCTCCGACCGTTTTCCCAAATGATCCATGAGGGCCTGCGTACGGCGCAGGATCACATCCACCGGCGTGCGATCCGATTCGAGAATCAGCGACTCTTTCCGGAACGTTTGCGAGGCCACTTTTTCATACTCCGGCCAGTGCGACGGATGGTATGCCTCCAGATTTTTCCGGATCACCTCAAAATCCTGCAGGTGCGCCTCGTCGGCAGAAAATCCAGGCCACGCAAACAGGCCGATCAGACACAGCAGCATTGTTTTTTTCATAGAGATGACTCCTCCGGCTTCGCTCCGGACCCCGGCTCCCTGCAAAGGATATTTTTCAAGACGGTGCTGGAACAGCCGGCGTGGTGATGCCCCAGCATTCCCAGAGTTGGAAAACACGGCTCAGAAGTCAATCTGATAGTGCGTGCGGCCGCCGATCGACAGGGCCGATTCATATGGAATGGCAAGATGCCTGGGAACAAGTGATTGCAGGAACACGGCCTATGGGCGTGTCCGCTTTTTGAGCCGGACGCTGTTCCCTATTGGCGGAAAGCGCATCACGGTGCTCCGCGCCGTGTATTCGGCATGGGAAGATCCGTCGCGCTGCTTCGGTGGATAAACGGCGCGGAGCACCGTTCTACGACAGTCGGCGGATACAAACCGATGCCCGGCAACGCATCTCAGTCCCAGATAAATCAGCCCGCCCCATCAATCACCGTATTTGATTCTTTATTAAAAAAAAACAGCCGAAGCTATACTCATCCGCAGTCTTACCGATTTGCGGGAAATCCAAAGCACGGGCACACCATCTGCCTCAACTATTCGAATAAACCACGAAACACTATATACACGAAGGATAATGAATGGCGCCTGCAAATCTATTTATCCTGTCGCCACGTGTATTTCGTGGTTCCAAAATACGAAGCTTTAGAAATTCCAGGCTGGAATCGCAACCTCACCGTTCGGGAAGCCTTTGAGGCCTCCTGCGTCCCGGCGTTTCAGGGGCTGGCACGTCAGATCGGAGCGGAGCGCATGCAGAGCTGGATTGACATTGTTGATTACGGCAACCGAAACATGTCGGCGCTGATCGATGTTTTCTGGCTTCCGTCGAAAGGAAGACAAACCATTCTGATCTCGCCGATGGAGCAGTCGAGACTGATGCAGCGGATCGTTGCCGGAGATGTGCGGCGAACGCAATACTGCTTAAAACCTTCCGTCGAAGGTTCCATGATTATTGCGCATCAAAAATTTCACAGAACAAAACAGAGAAAACAGCCCCATCCAGCCGCAAAAAATCCGCTTTATTTTCCCCGAAACGGTGTACAATACAGGTGAGAGCAAAGGGGGTAAGAGAGATGAAACGGCATCTGTCAGAAATGCATGGGGCGCACCGCATGCAGCTGCCGCACGCACGAGCGGCCCACCTGCATCCGGCTCACTGGCTCGCGGAACATCCGGTTGTGGTGGCTCTGCTGAGTGCCGGACTGCTCGCAGCTGCGACGGTTTGCCTGGCGCGATTGATCAACACCGGCATCCGCCCGGACATGCTCGACCCCGGACTCCGCGGGTCTATATGGCATCCCTGAGGCAGCCGGGCAGCGATTTTGAGAGGGATGAAAAAAAGCGATGGGGTTTGTCAGGATCCCTGTTCTGATTCAACGCTCGTTTCCCGGCATCCAAACCCTGGAAGCGGTCCGTCCGGTTTTTCCAGGGTTTGGAAATCAAGGGGCGGTTTTTTCCAATGCCTGGAAAGTGAAGGCAGTCTGATCAGCAGCTCGGTTCCGATTCCCAGCGCGGCATAGGGGTTGAGCCCCAGCCCCGTCGGGAGGAATCCGGCGCAGGCGGCCCGCTTCGAAACCGGGTCAGTTGCAGGTCCGGAACGCCGGGCGCATCCGATGACTCCGCGAATGCATTCTCCTCTTTGTTTTTACACCGGCGCTGTGTAGCATTTTGCCCATGACCACGGCGGAGAAAATCGGGACACGGCTCCGGGAGCTGGGCGATGCGGCGACGGCGGCGCAGTCGATGAAATTTTTCAAAACGGGGCCGGGCCAGTATGGCGAGGGCGACCGGTTTCTCGGCATCCGGGTCCCGGCTCTTCGAAAACTGGCCCAAGAGCTGATCAGCACCCCGCTCGACGATGTTGTCGAGCTGCTGCAATCCCCGTTTCACGAAGTGCGCATGCTGGCGCTGCTGATGATGGTCTGTCAGGCCAAACGAGGCGGCGACCGCGCCGCGCTTTACCGCGCGTATCTCGCCAACACCGCGGCAATCAACAACTGGGATCTGGTGGACCTGAGCGCCCCGCAGCTTGTCGGTGCACACCTGTTTGAGCGCGACCGCAAACCGCTGTTTAAACTGGCAAAATCCCAAAGCCTGTGGGAGCGGCGCACAGCCATCATTGCAACCTTCCACTTCATCCGTCACAACGACTTTGACACGACACTCACGATCGCAGATCTTTTGTTGAACGACCCTCAGGACCTGATCCATAAAGCGGTCGGCTGGATGCTGCGCGAAGTGGGAAACCGCGACCGCGCAGCCGAAGAAGCCTTCCTGCGGCCCCGCTGCAAACAGATGCCGCGCACGATGCTGCGCTACGCCATAGAAAAGTTTCCGGAGCCGGAACGCCAGGCCTGGCTGCGCAAAAAAGACTGAGGGCAGGCGTTTGCCTTCCAGGCGTCCGGCCTTTGGAAAAACAGCATCAGCGGAAAGGCATGAGCTGCTGAGTCGTTTCATCCCAGATGTGCAGGCGCAGGGCGGCGAGGCTCTGGGGGATGGTGAGCGGCGGCTTGTCGCGCAGTGCGGGGATGGCGTCGCAGCACTGTTTGAGCCGGTAGTTCGGGATGCGGGGGCCCAGATGGTGGACGTGGTGATAGCCGATGCTGCCGGAGAACCAGCGCAGCACGGGCGGCAAATTGTAAAAGGAGGTGCCGACCATGGCGGCTTTCATGCCGTCCCACTCCTCGCGGCGTGCCCAGTAGACCCCGTCGAACTGATGCTGAACATAGAACAGGAAGATGCCGGCTGTGCCGGCCATCCAGATGAGGGGCAGCTGGATGGACAGGTAGGTACGCCAGCCGATGGTCTGGCAGAAAATCACAATGATCAGCGCAAGCGCCAGGTTGGTAAAGAGCACTCCGGAGCGCTCGACACGGGTCACTTTTCTGGCGGGGAGCCGGTAGCGCAAGACGAAGGCGATCAGCGCTCCGAGCCCGATCAGCATGGCGGGGTGGCGATAGATGCGGTAGGCGAGGCGCATGCCTTTCGATGAGTTTTCATATTCGGTCCGGGTGAGCGTCCAAACGTCGCCGTAGCCGCGGGAGTCGAGGTTGGCGTAGCTGGCGTGGTGCCGCAGATGGCTGAAGCGCCAGTCGGCAAACGAGGTGAACACCAGCAGCCCGAGCACCGTGCCGACAAAGGTGTTTGCGCCCTTTTTCGGGAAGAGCGATCCGTGAACACAGTCGTGAAACAGGATGAACAGCCGGACCAGGAAAGCGGATGCGATAACCGCCAGCAGCAGGGTGACCCCGTACGGGTTGCCGTGCCGGATCGAGAGAAACATCAGAAACCAGAGAGCGCAGTACGGCAGCAGGGTGTTGGTCAGCTGCCAGCAGGCTTTCCCGGTGCTGGCCTGTTTATAGTCTCCCAGCAAGGCATACCACGCGGGCCGCTCGCGCGGCTGCGCCGCATTTTCCGTCGTTGTCATCTGCACACCTCCTCCTACAGGGTGACTAAATTATAATATCGGATATGCGGCAGGACCAACTTCTTTTTCAGTCTGTCCGCTTTATCCTGTTTTATGAACCCGGCATTCAAAGGCAAACGGCCGGGGTCACCACTTGATGAAGTACATTTTGCTGTGCTCGATATCGTCGGCGAGAGCCAGCGGAAACCAGCGCTCGCTGAAGTCCGGGCCCCAGCTGTCGGAGATGGCAACTTCCGATGTTTCCTCGTTGTAACCCGTGATGAGGCAGATGTGGCCGCTGTACCCGCCGTTCAGGTCGGGATTTTCTTTCAGCTTGAACTTCCGCCCGTTACGCCGGGCGGTGTTTCGCGCAGTCTCAATCTGGAACCGGACGGAATTTGCGAACGACCACATGATCGGCATTCCCTGATCAATATATTCGGCAACGGTTTCGATCTCCAGCGGGTCATCCACTTCTTCCACCCGCCGGCCATTGGTAGAAAGCAGTCCCGCGGTGGCATCGATCATTTCTTCCGTATAGGTTCCGCCGCCGATGCCCGTATTGCCGACATTAGCCAGCTGATACATATCCGCAGGAATTCCCAGATAGCGCAGGTAGCGCTCCCAGGTGGCGGGGGAACAGTAGCCTTTCGGCCCCTGGTCAATCATGGGAATATTCCGGATGACGACGTCGCCGTTGTCACGGTTCTCCACGCAGGACCGCATTCGTTCGCGCAGCTCACTGCTCTTGAGTTTGTCGACCTTTCCGGACCGATCGGCCCGATCGACCGGCAGGATGCGCAGTATCGCATAGCTTCCTTCCTGCAGACTGAGGATCAAAGCATGGCCGTTCCAGTCCCACCGCCAGACCTTTTCACGCAGCAGCCCCTTGCCGATGGCATCGCGTTCCGGCTCCCCCAGAACCGGAACCAGAGCATCGTGAACATGCATCCCGCTCTGCTCAATATCCCGCGTCATTTTTTCGATGAACTCCTCATCGACCGCATCCGGCAGCGGGATGTCTCCCTGATTGAGAAACACAAAGCAGAGACTCTCCACATCCTTTTCTCCGCCGTACAGGACCGTCGTATACACCGGCTCGCCGAGAATCTTTGCCTTACCCAGCGGATATGCGCGATGATTTTCCATAAAATCCGTTTCGGACTCCTTGATCAGCTGCATGCGTTCGGCGGCCGGCCCGGTGAGGTCATCCCACAGATAGACATCCTTCCAGATATCGAGTCCGAAAAGCCGGTTCAGCTCCTCCCACGGAACCGGATGCGGCTCGCCGTGGATTTTCTGAAAAAGCAGCTGCTCAAGGTATTCCTCACCCTCGGCCTTCAGCGAAGAAAACGAAACAACGCGGATCTCACCGGACGGCAGGCTGAACTTGACCTCCCGATCGTCGTTGACCCAGACGACATCCGCCTCAAAGAGCTCGCCCTTGTGATCAATCCACAACCGGCCCTGCGCCCCGACCGAAGAGAGAACCGCCATGCAGATCAAAATACACCGTTTCATAACCAGCAACCTGCAATGTTTCAGGGATCAGAGAAAGAAAAATTTCCAACCATCGGAATCTTCCGCGCCGGCGTGCATAAGTTTTTCCAAACATTGGAAACTTTTCCGTTTCCGTAATTCGCGATGCATGTTCATAATCCCGGCATGCTGCAGCATCCGATTATTCTGGCTCTCACCACCGTTGCGCACATCACGGCGTTCGGGCTGGTTGCGCTCCACAGCCTGAGGCGGCGGCGCAATGCCAGCGCCACGCTGCTGTGGATCTTCATCGCCTGGGCCTTTCCCGTGGCCGGGCCGCTGATCTATCTGTGCTTCGGCATCGACCGTGTCGCCGACCGCGGATTCCAGAAATTTCTCACCGAAAAGCAGCTGCTGACCACCCGGCAGGAGACGCCGTCAAGCGCCCCCTTCGCCTACTGGAACGATCCCGCCGCCGCGCCCGCAACCAGCGAGCTGCAGCGCGAAATGAACCGCATGTTTGACGCGCTTGTGCCGGATCACCCGCCCCATGCCGGAAACCGGCTCACCCCGCTCGCCGGCGGTGACGAAGCCTACCCGGCCATGCTCGATGCCATCCGCAGCGCAACGCATCATATTCATCTGCAGAGCTTCATCATCGGCCGCGATGCCGTCAGCCGCGAATTCATGGAGGCGCTCGCCGCCAAAGCCGCCGACGGCGTTCAGGTCCGCGTACTCTACGACCGCTTCGGCTCCACGAGCGCCCATCTCTCCGGTTTTTTCCGCCGCTACCGGAAGCCCGGCAACCTGCAGATTGCCGGCTGGACGCAGGCCAACCCGTTTAAGCGCCAGTTCCAGATCAACCTGCGCAACCATCGCAAGGTGCTGGTCGTCGACGGCACCCGCGCCTTCTTCGGCGGCATCAACCTGCACGAATCAAACACGTCCGCCGCCGGCAACGGCCCCATTCGCGACTACCACTTCGCCGCCGATGGCCCCGTCGTTCAGGAACTGCAGTACTCCTTCCTGCGCGACTGGTATTTCATCACCGATGAAAACCCCGAAACCCTGCTCACCGAAAACTACTTTCCGAAAAACGGGGTGGCCGGCGGCGTGACCGTCCGGCTCATCAACAGCGGACCATCCACCGAAAAAGATGTGGCGGTGGAAACCTATTTCAACGCCGTCACCCTGGCAAAAAAGCAGATTCTGGCCATCACCCCCTACTTTGTGCCGCCCGCCGAAATCCTGCGGGCGCTCCACTCCGCCGCGCTGCGCGGGATTGACGTGCGCCTGGTGGTGCCGCAGCACAACAACCACCGCTACGCCGGCCTGGCCAGCCGCTCGTTCTACGAGGAACTGCTGCTGGCCGGCGTGAAGATCTTTGAGCGCCGCCCGCCCTTCATGCATGCCAAAGCGCTGGTGATCGACGGGGAGCTCTCCCTGATCGGGACCGCCAATCTGGACAACCGCAGCCTCACGCTGAACTACGAAACCTCCGCCGCCGTCTACAGCGCTGAATTTGCCGATGCCATGAAGAACCTGATCCATGAAGACATGGCCTGCAGTGACGAGATTCTCCTGCACAGCTGGCAAACCCGTCCCGCCCGCCACCGTCTTCTCGAAAACCTCGCCGCGCTCATGGCCCCGGCGCTCTGATCCGGAAACAGCACCCCACCGGAATCCCGCCGCAAAAAAACCTGTTTTCAGGTGATTTTATCCCCGGAAAATGGTATAAGAACGTTGCTACGGGAGGAGGTGAGCAAGATGAAAAGGGATCCGTCAGAAATGCATGGAATGCACCGCATGCATCTGCCGCATATGCATCCGATTCACTGGCTCGGAAAACATCCACTGGTGGCAGCACTGTTGATCGCAGGGCTGATTGCCCTGCTCTTCCTCGGGCTGACCGCCACGATGAACCCCGGGATCCGTATGGACACACTGGATCGGTTTGACTTCCCGGCGATGTATCCTTATGGCGGCGCCTATTAGCCGCGCTGCGCAACGGAACGTTTTCGGGAACGTGCGGATAGGTTGCATTGAGTCGGGAGGGTCACCGGCTCGGTGACCCTCACCGGCAAACAGGTCGCCGGCCGGCAGACTGTTTCTCAAAAAAGCTGCTAGCCGAGCAGATCGGACAGCGCCGCGAGCACCTTTTGGTTCTGCTCCGGGGTACCCAGCGTGATCCGCACCCAGTCGGGCAGACCGTAGCCGGCCATGGGGCGGACGATCACTTTGCGTTTCTGCAGCTCGCTGAACACCTCCAGGCCGTTGCCGGTTTTGACGAGAATAAAGTTGGCGTACGACGGCACAAACTCCAGCCCGTTTCCAATGGCTGGAAGTTTTTTGTAAAAAAGTTCCAATCCCTGGAAAACCATTTCGCGGGTCTGGGTCAGGTGGTCGTCGTCATCGAGCGCGGCCAGCGCGGCGGCCTGCGCCATGGCGTTGACATTGAACGGCTGCCGGACATGGTTGAGCGCGGCGATCACCTCTTCGTGCGCGACGGCGAAGCCCACGCGCAGCCCCGCCAGCCCGTAGGCTTTGGAGAAGGTGCGCAGCACCATCACGTTTTTGCGCCCGTCGACAATCTGCTGAATCAGGTCGGACTTGAGCGTATCGGGCGCCAGTTCGAAATAGGCTTCGTCAAAAACAGCCAGCACATCGGCAGGCAGCTTGTCGAGAAACGCGAGGATCTGCTCCTGAGTCAGGATCGTCCCGGTGGGGTTGTTGGGATTGCAAATCGCAACAAGGCGCGTTTCGGGCGTAACGGCCGCCAGCATCGCGTCGAGATCGTGCCCGAATTCTTTCGCCGGAGCCACAATCGCCTTGGAATTAAACAGCGCGGCGACAAGACGATAGACCACAAAGGCCAGATCGCTCATCACCAGATTGGAATCCGGCCCGAGAAAAACGTGACCGAGGAACTCGATGATTTCGTTGCTGCCGTTCCCGAGCAGCAGGTTTGCCGGTTTCACGCCGAGTTTTTCAGAAAGTTTCTGTTTGAGGTAGAATCCGCCGCCGTCCGGGTAGCGGTGCATTTCCGCCGCCGCGGCGGCCATCGCCTCCAGCGCTTTGGGGGACGGGCCGAGTTCGTTTTCGTTGGAGGCCACCTTGATGATGTCATCGACATCCTCAAAGCCCAGCTCGCGGGCGACTTCAGTGATCGGTTTTCCCGGCTGATAAACCGGCACGTTCGGAATCCATTCGTTCATCTTCATATCTTTATCCTGCTTTGGGGTACGAACCGAGGACGGTGAGAACCGCGCAGTGTTCCTCCATCTCTTCGAGGGCTTTCTTCACATTCGGACTGTCGGCGTGGCCTTCGAAATCAACAAAGAAAACATACTCCCAGACCTTGTCGCCGCTTGGGCGCGACTCGATCTTGCTCATATTGATCCCGTTGTTTTTGAGCGTATCGAGCGTGTCGTGCAGCGCACCGACCTTGTCTTTGATTCCGAAGTAGATGGAGGTTTTATCTTCGCCGGTGGGCTCCGAGCAGGTCCTGCCGATGACGAGGAAACGCGTGGTGTTTCCGCTGACGTCCTGGATATTTTCGGCGAGAATATCGAGGCCGTACAGCTCGGCGGCGAACTTGCTGGCCACCGCCGCGCAGTCGCTCTTGGATGCCATTTCGGCCGCGAGGGTGGTGCTGTTGACCGCCTCGAACTCAATCCCGGACATATTGGCATTGAGCCAGCGGCGGCACTGCCCGAGCGCCTCCTGCTTGGTGCAGATGCGCGAGACTTTCTCGCGCGGCACGGAGGCCATCAGACACAGCGAGATCGGCAGGTAAATTTCCGCGCAGATCTTCAGGGTGGTTCCGGTGAACTGATCAAAGGTATGCGTCACGGCGCCCTCCGTCGAATTTTCGATCGGCACCACCCCGTAATCGGCATTGCCGTTTTCGACCGCGGCGAACACGTCGGCGATCGACCCGGCGGGGTGATATTCGACGCTGGCGCCGAACTTGGAGCGCGCGGCCTGATGGGTGAAGGTGGCGGGCGGGCCGAGGTAGCTGATGCGCAGGTTGCTCTCCAGCGCGAGCGCTGCGGACATGATTTCACGGTAGATCGCGCGCAGGGATTTATCCGGCAGCGGTCCGGCCTGGTTCAGCCGGCTGATCCGCTCAAAGACCGCCTTCTCGCGCGAGGGAACATAGATTTCGCCTCCGCTCTCTTTTTTGGTCTTCCCGATTTCGAGCGCAACCCGGACCCGCTCGTTGAGCAGTTCAATGAGTTTCTCATCGAGATGATCAATCTGTTTCCTCAGTTTATCCAAACTCATCAAAAGCCTCCTTTGTCGGACCATTCTGAAAACACAACACCCCAAACCGAATGAATACCGCCGGCAAAAACCTGAGCGGGCAACGGTGATTTATTATTCGTCACTCGAACCTCCATCATCATGGGTTGTTTCATCATTCGGCGTTTCTTTCGACAGCTCTTTTTCCATTTCAGGGAAGGATTCAGTCTGCCGGCCGCCCGGGCTGTCCTGCTCGCGGCGCTTCAGCTCATCCATGCCGGGCATGTCTTCGAGACACTTGAGTCCGAAGTGCTCCAGGAAGCGCTGGGTGGTGCCGAAGATCCACGGACGCCCCGGCAGCTCGCTGCGGCCGACCACTTTCACAAGCTGGAGCTCCACCAGGTTGCGCAGGATGCTGTCGACAGCCACCCCGCGCACCGATTCGATCTCCGAGCGCATGATCGGCTGCCGATAGGCGATAATGGCCAGGGTTTCGAGCGCCGGCTTCGACAGCTTGGTCGATCGCTCTTTCTCGAGCATCGTGCGCACCCACGGGCCGCAGGCCATATTGTTCTGCAGGCGGAAACCGTGCGCCACCTCGGCGACATGCAGCCCGGTCGCACTGCGGGACAGTTCCTCTTTCAAATCCGTGACCGCCTCAAGGATTTCTTTCTCCTTCAGGGCGGCAAACTGCTCGTAGGGCCCCCCGTAATTTTCACCGGCTCCGATCAGCGCTTTGCGGATTTCTTTCGCAGTCACCGGTTTCTTGGCGGCAAACAGCAGGGCCCCGATGATCTCCTTTAATTCAGGAAGTACGTCGACGTCACTCATGGCAACTCCCCTTCCTCTTGAAACACCGCGTCCGAAGAAAGATCCTCCTCTTCGTTCTGTTGAATCACAATTTCTTCAAAATGACTGTTCTGACGGGCGACCAGCCGGTTGAGCTTGATCAGCTCCAGAACGGCCAGGAACACACAGACGATTTCCTGCCGGGAGCGCATCCCGACAAACAGGCGGCTCAGCGAAATGGTCTTGCCGTTGCGGGTGCGTTCGAGCAGGTCATCCACCTTTTCTCCGACCGTATACTGCTCGGCGAAAATCTCATGCAGCTGCTCGGACGGCACGCGGTCGAGCGCCTCGTTGAGCGCGCTGATCAGATCGAAAATCCCGACATCCTGCATGCCGACGTCGGGCCGGGCCCCCAGCTCGACGTGCTCGCCCTCCCGAACGAAGACATTTTCCTGCTCCTCCTCCAGCACTTCGAGAAAGCCGGCCGCATCCTTGAATTTTTTATATTCAACGAGCTGACGGACCAGATCCCAGCGCGGGTCATCCTCGTCATCCTCCTCCACCGGCCCGCGCTCTTCTGAGGGAAGCAGCATGCGGCTTTTAATCAGCATCAGCGTGGAGGCCATCACAATAAAGTCGCCGGCGATCTCGAGATTGAGAATTTTCATCAGATCGAGATATTCCATGTACTGGGTGGTGATCCGCCCGATGGGAATATCATGGATGTCCACCTCCTCTTTCTTGATGAGATAGAGCAGCAGATCCAGCGGCCCCTCAAACACTTCGAGGTTCACTTTGTATTCTTCACTGGGGAGCAAATCAGCCATACCGGTTCTTCTTTTCGTTACATTTCGGCCTGGCTTATTCCAGCCCGACGGCCCGGCGGGCGGCCTTCAGGGTGCGGCGGGCTTCCGCGCGGGCCTTTTCGGCCCCCTTGTGCAGAACCTCTTCGACGAAATCCATATTGCGCTGAAGCTCGGCGCGCTTTTCGCGCATCGGGGCGAAGTGCTCATTGATTTTTTCGAGCAGCTCTTTCTTGGCGGTTCCGTAGCCGAAACCGCCGGCGCGGTAGCGGGCGGCGAGGTCGGCCTGCTCCTCTTCGGAAGCAAACAGTCTGTACAGGGCAAATACATTGCAGGTATCGGGATCCTTCGAATCCTCCAGTTCCTTGGAGTCCGTGATGATTTTCATCACCCGTTTTTTAAGCGCCTTGGGCTCGCCGAAAATTTCGAGCGTGTTGTCGTAGGATTTCGACATTTTCTGACCGTCGATTCCCGGCACCACCGCAACCGAATCGCGGATGGACGGCTCGGGAACGGTGAACACTTCGCCGTAAGTATTGTTAAACTTGATGGCGATATCGCGGGCCACCTCGAGGTGCTGCTTCTGGTCTCGCCCGACGGGAACCACGGTCGACTGGACGGCCAGGATGTCGGCGGCCATCAGCACCGGATATGCAAACAGGCCGTGGCTGGCGGCAAAGCCCTTGGCGGTTTTGTCTTTATAGGAGTGGCACCTCTCCAGCAGCCCCATCGGCGTGATCACCGACAGCAGCCACGTGAGCTCCTGCACCTCCGGCACATCGCTCTGGCGGTAAAATGCGGTGTGGTCGGGGTCGAGGCCGGCGGCCAGGAAATCGAGCGCCACATCGGTTGTCATCCCGCGCAGCGCATCGGGGTCGCGCACCGTCGTCAGGGCGTGATAGTTGGCAATGAACAGAAAGGTCTCACCCTCCTGCTGCAGCTCCAGCGCGGGCTTCATCATTCCAAAGTAATTGCCGATATGCAGTTTGCCCGAGGGCTGTATTCCTGAAAGTATTCTCATCTCACTGTCCTGCTCTTTCATTGCGCGCCGCCCCTTTTTGAGTGCGGCGAATCCTGATTAAACTCTCCATCCTGAAATCAAAAGAGCAGAGAATTTAGCCCCAACCGCCGCCGCGTTCAAGCCATGGCGGGCAGGAAAGAGCGCAAATCAATCTCGAATGGCACGCTATCGCCGCTGACGGCGGGAGGGAACCGAGAGGGTTCCGTTGAAAAATTCAATGATGTGGCCTTTTTCGACCAGCCAGCGGATGGGGTTGAGGATCTCATGCGCTTCAGCGGAATCTTTGTCCGCGCCGGGGCGCAATCCCTCCAGCAGCTGCAGGCGGGTTGACCCGGGGTGGTCCGCCAGAAACTCGAGCACAATGCGGATGTTGTCAACGGCCGCGTCGGGCGCGATGGGATCGGGCTTCACCGCCGTAATGAAGTTGATGTTTTTTCCGGCCTTGAAGCTGTGCAGGTGCAGATGCCGGAAGGCGGCGCGCAGCGCGAAGGCCAGCGAAATCGGGAACCGGCTCTCCTGCTGCCAGGCTTCGCGCACCATGCGGATCAGGTTGTAATCCTTGATCCGGCGGGCCAGCGACGACGGCAGCACGGCGCGGGTCACCTCTTCGATCTCCGCATCCGAAATCGTGCTGCGCAGATAGTCTTCCGCCTGGGTCAGCGTGAACTCTTTGGACTCATCGCCCTCTTTCAGACGGTAGACCGTCTTGCGGGACGACTCCTGCTTCCACTGCTCGATGAGCTCTTCATCCCGTACGGTCTGGACCCGGGCCTTAAACCGGTCAAACGACATTCCGGCGTAGCGGGTGCGATGGATTTCATTCAGCCGGTCATTGTAGCTGTGATGGTTGGGCGGACCGATCAGGATGTCATCGACTTTTCCAATCATTGGAAACACCCCGGCCGGCGGCTCCACGTCCATCTCCTCAATCGTGAAAAAATCCTCCAGGTGCTCATCCAGCAGCTGCCGCAGAAGCACCTCGCGGTCCGTCGCGACCATTTTGGAGCGCTTTCCCTGATAGAGTTTAAAGCCGTCGGCGGAAGGATCCACCTCCAGCTTCACCATGTGCCCGCGCGGGTCCGACAGAAAAATATGAGCCAGATCGATCAGCGGATAGGCGCGCTTCGAATGATGAATCTGCCGGACCAGCGACGCCAGCCGCTTCTGTTCCGGCAGAAACCGGATTTCAACCGGCAGGTCGATGCGCTGCGGACGCGGCGCAAACCCCTGGCGCGGAGCCGCTCCGTCATCGCGGCGCGGCGGACGCTCAGCGTCCCGGCGCGGCGGGCGCTGATCCGAGCGAGGCGCCCGGTCTCCCCGCCGGTCGCGGCGCGCGTCCGGACGCCGGTCAGGCCGTTCGGAACGCTCGACCGCGGCATGATAATGGTTTTCACCCGGCGCCTTTTTGGCCCACTGGGGAACAAAATTCAGATCGAGGAGCACATCCTCGTCCGGGCGGCCGGCATTCGTCGTCGGAGTCTTTTTATCAGACATGGCAAAACCTTTTGCTTTAGATGTCCATTAGTATACGCTTTCCGGCGTTTGGAAAAGTAAAAACCTGCCGGACGCTCATGAAACAAAGAGTTTCCCGCGGACAAACGCACCGGAAAACCGGTGCGCCCGGATACAGGCGGTGCTTATCGGTGTACATTCGGGTTCATCCTCGGTTATAAATCTGCTTATGAAAATCACTCAAGACCAACTGGAAAAATATTCGTCCGCCATCACCCTGTCGGACATGGAAATCTTTGTTTTCCCGGAGCTGCTGTACGCCCTGCTGCTGGCGAACATCATGAGCCCGCGCGTCTGGGCCTGGCTCGACGACCCGTGGTTTGCCAAAATCGACAAGATGTCGCCGTCGAAGAAAATCAACCGCCTCAAGCAGTACATCATCGATCACTACGAGTTCAACCTCGACCTCGACACCTGGGGCCTGACCGACCAGGAAACCGAACTCAAACGGTTTGAGCCCTTCATGGACCGCGAAACCATCAGCGGAAGCAATGCGCTGTTCGGCTATCAGGGCGACCAGCACTACTTCGACCTCGATATCCGCCGCCACTTCGGCCTCGAAAAATACGACAGCACCGTCATCCCCTACTGGAAAACCGAAACCGTCGAGGCGATGGACGCCTTCTGCCGCAAGAACGACTACCGCGTCGGGGCCGGCGAATGCGTCTCGCTCTCCACGCTCTACGCCGCCGCGCTGTTCATCATCTGCAAAGTCCCGCTGGAAGACATTTTCCTGATGGCCACCCCGCTCCACTCGCAGAACTTCATTGCGTACAACGGCGGGTTTCTGACCAACAACCGGCGGATCGTCACCAAAAACATGTGGTTCAACGGCACGGAGCTGACCGACAAGGCCCAGCGCGCCCTGCGCAACGAGCAGATCACCATGGTGATGAATAACACCGGCATCATCCACTGCATCTACGACGAAATGAGCATGCCGCCCGAAGAATTCGAGCGCTTCAAACAGCAGATCAGCGACTACCTCTCCACCCCCATCACCTTCGAAATCCTGGCCAACTTTCTGCGCCAGCACTCGCAGTTCCAGAAATGCTTCCAGATCTGCCACGACTACCACGGCAAAAAGCGCTGGATTGCCGCCGAGCGCGCCTATGCCTACGAGCACGCCGGCCCCTACAAAGTCAGCGACAAAACCCGCGATAAACTGCTCGAAGAAATCGATACCGAAGAATTCTTCTGCACACGGCTCGCCGACCGCATCTGCATGCCGCGGCTCGAGGAATTCTTCCAGAACAACCCGATTCAGCACTATGATGCCGAGCACATGGCCGCGCTCGGCGAGAAACTCGAATGCAGAAACGCGCAGAAAAATGAAATGCTCGCCGCGCTGGCCGACTTTGTTCATCTGGAACCTGAGTTCCCCGAGATTGAATCGAAAAAACAGGCCGGCGGAACTTCCGCCTGGAAAAAAGTGGAACTGACGCCGGACATGGACCGCGACACCGTGGTGGACTACCTCGAAACCATCCGGGCAGAGAACCCGTCGGCCGACCTCGCCTTCTACGCGCTGCGCGACCTGAGCCGCTGCGACTGGGCGCCGTTCCTTAAAGCCGCACTCGAACGCAACCCGGCCTGTATCGAAGCCACCAAAGACCTCCGTGACGACGAACTGATAGAACTTCTCTCCGGCTCCGCCGGAGGCGTCGCCCTACCTAAAAATTTCGACACAACAGGTAGGGAGAGCCCTCCGGGCGAGCCGATCTTTCATGATTTGGAAAAACCAAACATCCCCGGCTCCGTCGGAGACGTCGCCCTACCCGAGAAACCTGGATCAATTGGTGGGGCGAGTCTCTCCGAGCGAACCGCTCTCGGTTCCGAGTCGATCTACGACGGCCCGCGCCTCGCCCAGCCCGACGAGGTCTGGAACTTCCAGACCGGCGACGGCCTGGAACGCGCCATCCTGCTGGCCAATGCCTGGAAAGCCCGCCACACGGACGAGGAAATCAACCTCACCGTGCAGCCCGATAAAGCCGAGCTAACCCTCGGCGAAAAGATGATTGCGTTTGCATCGACCAAAGGGCTGACCGCTCAGCTCGCACTATAAAAAATATCGACTACACAGCTGCGACAAAAGAGATATGGCAGAATCATGGACAGCAGAATCATTTTAAAAAAAACAAATCATTCGGCCCCATCATTCTGCTATCAATGATTCTGCCAAAATCAGATCCTGTTCAGGTTGGAGAATGAAAATGAAAAATTCAGCCATTTGTTTGACCGCGCTTGCGATTGCTGTTTTCGGAGGGATCCTCCCGCTATCGCTCGATTTCACAGATTTTCAGGATTAAAATAGTCTGAATGCCGGCATCTGTGAAAATCTGCGTAATCTGTGGACTTTTTTTTCTCCGGTTTTAAATCATTTGGGGGAATCTCTGCAGAACTGACATGCGCCCTATGCTTCCGAGTGTTCCAATAGGTGCTGGACAGACAGGAAAGTTAAATTGAACTTTAAGTTCAACCTGGCGGAAGGATGAGAGATGAAAACCATAACCATGCTTGATTTGAGGAAGCACGCCAAAGAGATCGTAGAGCGGGCGTAACAGGGCGAACGAATGCTCCTGTTGTATCGGGGGACTCCGTCACTCATTTTGGAGCCCTACCGCGAAGAAACCACAGACTATACAAACGATCCTCTGTTCGCGCTTTCGCCGGCAAAAGGAACCGGCCAATCGCTGTCAAACGAAGAAATGGATGAGATCCTCTATGGCGGAACAACTCTTTGTGGACAAAGGCGCATTTTATGCGCTGATGATTGAGGCCGACGTCGCGCATCGTCAGGTTGTTTCCGCGCTGGACGAGCTGCGGGCCGGAAAAACAAACTGGACAACCAGCGATTATGTGCTGGATGAAAGCGCAACGCTTTTAAATGCCAGAGGCTGCCATGCCCAGACCGTTGAACTGCTCGCCTTGGTCGGCAAAAGCCGCGCCCTTCAGGTGGAGTGGATGAACCCGCAGCGCTTTGCCAAAACCCGCGGACTGTTTGCAAAATACAGCGATCAGGGCTTTTCGTTTACCGACTGCTTCAGCTTTGCGCTCATGCGTGAGCTGAAGACAAAAAAAGCACTGACGAAAGATCGACATTTTTCCGTCATGGGATTGGAGCCGCTTTTGAAATGAAAAATTCAGCCATTTTTTTATGACCCTTTCCCCGCTGGACATACAGGGAAACAACATCGTCAACCTGTTCATGCCCGGCGGATACAATCATCGGTGTTCATCCGTGGTTATAAATCCCAGCGAACGACCGCGGCGGTCTTCCAACCATTGGAAAACAAAAAGAGCCGCCATGCGATGGCTTTCCAAGCACGCATTGGAAAACGGCGCCGAGCACCGTGCAGCGTAGAACGGTGCTCCGCGCCGTGTACCACGGGCAACCGGCGCGACTGAAACAATTGGATTTTCTGACCACGAATTCCCCCGCGCGGCCGCAACCGAATTCGGACCTCCACTGTCCGAAAAAAAGACACCTTTTACAGGGACACCCTAAAAAACAGCCTTTAGGGGTTGCGATTTCATCGGAAACAGGGATGATGCCCAGCTTTACCGAAGAACCGAGGCCCGAACGACAGAGATGTTCGGGAAAAACAGAATGAGCGTTCCGCTCGTTCATGAGCAGGCGAGACGCATGCTCTGCATTTAAATTGCAGGCGGGCTGCCGGCGGTGCGCACCGCCGCGGTCCCGGCGACCCTGCCTCCACAGTTAACAAATCTTGAATAACCCATAGCAGGTATCACATGCTCGATATTTTTCAGAAACGAAACGGAACGTACAAAAACGATATTCTCTCCGGGATCACGGTGGCGCTGGCGCTGGTGCCGGAGGCGGTCGCTTTTTCCTTTGTGGCGGGCGTGGAACCGCAGGTGGGGCTGTTTTCCGCCTTTATAGTCGGGCTGATCGCCGCGACGTTCGGCGGACGCCCGGGCATGATCTCCGGCGCGACCGGCGCGGTCGCGGTCGTGATTGCCCCGCTCGTGGCAAGCCACGGGGTGGAATACCTCTTCGCCGCCATTGTGCTGGCGGGGATCATCCAGATTGCCGTCGGTCTGCTGCGCTGGGGAAAATTCATCCGCCTGGTGCCGCACCCGGTGATGCTCGGCTTCGTGAACGGACTGGCGATCATTATTTTCATGTCCCAGTTCGAGGCGTTCAGGACGGAAACCGCCGACGGACATCACGCCTGGATTACCGGCGCGCCGCTGCTGGTTATTTTCGGCCTGATCGCGCTGACGATGGCCATCACCCATTTCCTGCCGAAACTGACCAAAGCGGTTCCGGCGGCACTGGCGGCCATTGTGGTCTGCACCTTCGCGGCCATGGGGCTCGACCGCCTCGGACTGCACACCCCGACCGTGGCGGAAATGGCCGGCGGCTCGCTGGCCGGCGGCTTCCCGCCCCTGCGCATCCCGGACATCCCGCTCGATTTTGAAACACTGAAAATTCTCTTTTCGTTCGCCGCGCCGGTGGCGGCGGTCGGCCTGATCGAATCGCTGATGACGCTGACGCTGATCGACGAAATCACCGAGACGCGCGGACGCGGCAACCGCGAGTGCATCGGCCAGGGCTCGGCCAACATTCTCAGCGGGCTGTTCGGCGGGATGGGCGGCTGCGCGATGATCGGCCAGTCGATGATCAATATCAGCTCCGGCGGCCGCGGGCGCACCTCGGGCATCACCGCCGCGATCGGCCTGCTGCTGTTTGTTCTTTTCGGCTCCAGCCTGATCGGACAGATCCCGACCGCCGCGCTGGTCGGGGTGATGTTCATGGTGGTGATCGGCACATTCGAATGGACCACCTTCCGCATCCTGCACAAAATCCCGAAATCGGATACGCTGGTTATCCTGGCGGTGTCGATCATCACGGTGTTCACCAATCTGGCGGTGGCGGTGGCCATCGGCATCATTATCAGCGCGCTGGTGTTCGCCTGGGAAAAGGGCAAGAAAATCGACTGCTCGACCTACATCGATGAGCACGGAACAAAGGTTTACAAACTCAACGGGGCGCTCTTTTTCGGCTCGGCTCACAGCTTTGGCGAGCTGTTCACGCCGGATGAAGATCCGGAGGAAGTGGTGATCGATTTCAGGCGTTCGCGCGTCTACGACCACTCGGCGCTGGATGCGATCCACAAGCTGACCGAAAAGTATGCGGCCGGCGACAAACACCTGCATCTGCTCAATTTAAGCAAGGAGTGTCTCACCCTGCTCGGCAACGCCGAAGGCGTGGTGGAGGTCAGCGTGATCGAGGATCTCAACTGGCATATGGCGGTTGACGAACTGGCCTGAGCGGACGCAGCGCAGGCGTTCCAGACCCTGGAAAAATCAGCCGCGATTTTTCCAATGTCTGGAAATACTCTTTTTGAATATGGATGGACCTTGCCGGTCGCGGACCGTTTCGGCAGCAGACCGGCAGCCTCCTGCCTGCGCGCCTGATTGTCCGGATAAATTTTCTCAAGAATCCAGCGGGCGCCGGATGAATCGACGGCGACCGAGCGGGCCTGACCTGAGGGCGGGTCATTTTCGCCCGGCGAGCTTTGCACGCAGCTCTTCCCGAAGAGGCTCCGACTGCTCGAACACCTCATCCGCTTTATTGAACTCCAAAATTCGGATGCCTTTCAAATCAGGCTTCAGATAGATATCCGGCGGATCACGGCGCAACTGTTCGGCAATCAGGGCGGCCTGCACAATGTCGAAACTGCCGAGCGTGGCATCAAAAAAATCCGGACGTTTTTGCGGCCGTTTCAGCGAACCGGTTACGTCCACAGCGATGATCAGATCGCATTGCCGGGCAAGCAGGTTGTACGGAAGCGGGTTGACCAGCCCGCCGTCCACCAGCAGCTTGCTGCCGTACTCAACCGGAGCGAAGACGCCCGGGATGGCCATGCTGGCGCGCACCGCGGCGAGCAGATCGCCGGACGAAAGAACCGTTTCCGTGCCGGAGGTATAATCGGTCGATGAAATCAGCAGAGGAATTTCCAGATCCTCAAACGAGGAGCACTCCATTGACTCTTCGAGGAAGCGGACAAACTTTTCACCTTTGAGGAGCGATCCGCGATGAAAAGACGGGTCAATCAGCTCGACCCATTTCAGCAGGTCCTTGCGGGTCAACACGTCGGTGAATTTTCCAACATTGCGCAAAAGAAGTCGGTCGACCAGGTCGCGGATTTCGGCACCGCACAGGCCGGATGCATAGAGCGCGCCCAGAATGGCGCCGATGCTGGTTCCGGAAATCACCGCCGGCCGGATGCCCAGCTCGTCGAGGGTTTCCAAAACGTGAAGATGGGCCAGCCCGCGCGCGCCGCCGCCCCCCAGAGCCAACCCGATTTTTTTAGCCCTGGATTTTCTGCGCAGCAGCTTCATACAGATCAGAAGAAACTGGTTCGCTTATGCCACTCGATGCGCGGAAGCCTTGATTTTCTGATTTGTGAATCGAAATGGCGGCTGTAGACCGATCCGCGCCCTTCATAAGCCAGCAGACGAAGCTTTTCAACCGCCGCCGGCAGGCCATCCTGCATCCACGCGACGTTACCGATATCGGTCTTGGACGCCACCACATTGCCCTTGGAATCCAGGACGGTGACAATATAGCCCAGATAGGTTCCGCCGCGCCATTTGGCCGACGTAACGGCCCAACCCGAAAAATAGCGGCGGATTGGAAGATTCTCCACAACCCATTCGATCTGGCTGTCGCGTCCGTGCGGGAAAACAAACTTATTCTCCGCCCGCTCAATCAGAATATAATTATCGCCGTCCTCTTCATCGGCGATCAGATACAGTTCCGCCGTCAGCCGGGTGTTGCAGTCCATGTCGCTTTTTTTATCGAGCGTGATCTTAAAGGTGTACAGCGTGGTTTTGTCACCGCTGATCGTCCACTCCATCTCCGGCTTCAAATCGGTCTCTTTGCGGACTTTGATATCCATCTCGGGCACAATACTGTCCTGCAGATATTTCAGGTCGGCCTTTGCCAGCTTGTCGACCGGAATCATGCGAAGCTGGTCTTTGGTATCGCGAACCTGAATCCGCCCGAGCAGTTCACGCACAAAGGTCCCTTCAAAGCGCTCTCCACCCTCATCGGTCCACATTCGAATCGGTTCAGAGAACGCTAAAGCGCCCGCCCACAAACAACCCAAGACTATCCATCGAAACATTTTCATTATGAACCTTAGCAAAACACTTAATATACATTGAAGAGCGGGCCGCCGGTCAGGTCCGCCTCTCCGTCGATCATGGAGTATGTGATTTCATCGATCAAATGCTGTGGGATTTCAGCCGTGCGGAAGGCAGGAAGGATCGGAGCTCCATCGCGGTTCTTGGGATAGTATTCCCCTTTTTTCTGGATGGTCACCGTGCACTGAGTCCAGGCGCCTCCGGTGTCTCCGAACACGATTTCGAAATCGGCCGGAACCCCCGCTTCGAGGTCAAACCAGTCTCCGACGCCCATCGGGCCGTGACCGCGCCAGTATTTCCGGTGCTCTTCCGCGCTGCTGCGCCAGTCCGACATGAGCGCGGCAGCGTCCACGTGACCCCCGGTCAGGACAATCTTGCCATTGACCCGCACCACACAGACGTTTTCGCCGCGTCCCCAGAAACGATAGGTTCCGCTTTCCTTGGCGGCGAATTTCCCTTTGTAATGAGCCATCCAGTTGAGGGTGTAGACCTCGTCGGGAATGCCGAAGCTGCGCGGCACAAATTCCGAAGCCGTCATCGGAATGTAAAAGAAGGTTGTGTAGAGCTTTTGAGGTGCGCGGTAGTACATCGAAAAGGAGCGCGGATTCCATCCGGAATCGAGGAACCGCCCGATTTCCTTATAGTACTGATCGCCGACCTGCTGCTGATTGCGGTTGCCGCTGCGGTCCAGGGTTAACGCATAGAAGGTGCCTTCAAAATCATTGCCGATGGAGAGCGAACTTTTTCCGCCGAACAGGCTCATATCCGCCGGGTCGGGCATCATTTCAAAACCGCCGACACCGCCCCCGAGACCTTCACTCATGCCGGCCGCTGCGGGAAGCTGAATATTGGACATGCCCTGCACGCGCGAAGAGGTGATCCGCTGACTGGCCTTGGGCAGCGCCTTTTTCTTGACCTTGACCTTCGGTTTCTTCAGCACCATCTTCGGCCGTTCAACCGGCGGCGGCGGCTCGAACTTCTTTTCCATTTTCTTTACGACTGTAAACACAACCATCCCGCCGGCAACCGCCAGAATGGCCACATGAATCGCCGCACTGACCAGAACCGCGGTAGGCGCTCCTTTGATCAGTCCTTTTGTTCGTTTGACTAGTCGCTTCATAACTAAAGGCTTTTACTAAATGTTAAGCTGTCCACCTGGGCCGCGGCGCAGGCATCCATCACGTCGATCACCCGGTCATGAATGACATCCTGATCGGGAAGCAGGTTCACAAAAAACGGAGAATTCTGAGAGAGCGCCACCTGCTTCAGTCCGCGGATCTGATTCACCAGCTCATCCAGCCGGGTATCTTCAGCCGCGAAGCGCATTCCTTCGAGCACCACCGTCCGGTCTTCATTGATTTCAATCACCACTTCAACCGGAATCTCAATCTTCACACTCGGATCCGACACGGTGGCGGGCAGCAGAAAGGAGATATCGCCTTCTTTCTTAATCAGCGAGGCGGTCACCATAAAATAGATCAGCAGCAGGAACACCACGTCAATCAGCGGTGCAATCTGCAGCTCCATTTTAGAATCAGACCCTTTTTTCTGAAGTTTCATCTCGTGTTTCCCGGTTATTCTTCAAATGCTGCGAAAATCAGATCGTTGGCCCCGGCTTCGGCGCAGGCCTCCATGATCTTCTCGTTCGTGCTGTATTTCACCTTGCGGTCGGCG
>JBFHEM010000016.1:0-76574 GCA_041584215.1 Tichowtungia sp.
CACGCGCGATGCCATCGCGGCACTGCAAGCCACGCAGAAGGCGGTGATGGAGACGCAGCTTGCAGTGGACGCCGCTCGCAAGGCAGTTGCTGACGAGCGAGCGGAAGTGGAACTGTTGATCGCCAGGGCCGAGGACGCGAAAGAGATCGTCAACGAGCACATCGTAAAGGGCCGTCCGGTCAAGCGCCTGATCTACCAGGAACCCAACGCTGAAGCCAAGCCGGTCGCCAGCGACGACATCGGCTTCTACCGCAAACAGTTCCGCATCGTGCTGCGCAACTGCGCGGTCATCAATCCGGAAATCATCGACGAATACATCGCCCGCGACGGATACGCCGCGCTGGAAAAAGCGCTGTTCGAGATGACGCCCGACGACGTACTCAACGAAATCAAAAAATCGGGTCTGCGCGGCCGCGGAGGAGCCGGCTTCCCGACCGGCACCAAATGGGGTTTCACCAAAAACACCGTCGCCGACCAGAAATACATCGTCTGCAACGCCGACGAAGGCGATCCGGGCGCCTACATGGACCGCTCCGTTCTCGAGGGCGACCCCCACTCCGTTCTCGAAGCCATGGCCATCGCCGGATACACCGTCGGCGCCTCCAAAGGCTTCATCTACATCCGCGCGGAATACCCGCTCGCCATCGACCGCCTCAACCTGGCCATCAAACAGGCCAAGGAATACGGCCTGCTCGGCGACAACATCCTCGGAACCGACTTCAGCTTCGACATCGAACTCCGTTTCGGCGCCGGCGCTTTCGTCTGCGGCGAGGAAACCGCGCTGCTCGCCTCCATCGAAGGCAAACGCGGCATGCCGATCCCCCGCCCGCCCTTCCCGGCCGTCAAAGGTCTGTGGGGCAAGCCGACCGTCATCAACAACGTCGAAACCTGGGCCAACATCCCGGTCATCCTGCTCAAGGGGGCCAAGTGGTTCAGCAGCATCGGAACCGCAACCTCCAAAGGAACCAAGGTCTTCGCCCTCACCGGAAAAATCAACAACTCCGGCCTGATCGAAGTGCCGATGGGCACCACGCTGCGCGAAATCATCTTTGATATCGGCGGCGGCATCGCCGGCGGCAAACCGTTCAAGGCGGCCCAGACCGGCGGACCGTCCGGCGGCTGCATCACCCCCCAGTTCCTCGACACGCCGATCGACTACGAAAGCCTTCAGTCCATCGGCTCCATGATGGGATCCGGCGGAATGATCGTGATGGATGAAGACGACTGCATGATCGACGTCACCAAATTCTACCTCGAATTCACCGTGGACGAATCCTGCGGAAAATGCGCCCCCTGCCGCATCGGCGGGCGCACCTGCTACAACATCCTCGACCGCATCAGCAAAGGCAAGGGCGAGACGGATGACCTGCAGAAACTCAAGGACATCGGCCATGCCATGCGCAAAGCATCGCTGTGCGGGCTCGGGCAGACCGCTCCGAACCCCATCATGTCCACCATGAAATATTTCGAAGAAGAATACGGCGCGCACATCAACGACAAGCTCTGCCCGGCAGGAAAATGCAAAGATCTGCTCGCATACACCATCCTCGAAGACAAATGCGTCGGCTGTACCGCCTGCGCCCGTATCTGCCCGGTCGGCTGCATCAGCGGTGAAGTCAAAAAACCGCACCTCATTGACCAGGAAAAATGCATCAAATGCGGGCAGTGCTATGAAAAATGTAAATTTGACGCAATCACCAAGTGGTAAGGAGAGCACCCCATGTCTATGATTGAACTCGAAATCAACGGAATTCCCGTCTCAGTAGAGGCCGGAACCACCATCCTCGACGCGGCTAACCAGGTCGGCGTCAAAATCCCGACCCTCTGCTTCCACTCCGACCTCGAACCGTGGGCCGCCTGCGGAATCTGTGTGGTCAAAGCGGAAGGGTCCCCGAAAATGCTGCGCGCCTGTGCGACCTCAGTGGCTCCGGGCATGAAAATCATCACCCACGATCCGGAAATCGTCAAAGTGCGCCGCACGGTGCTCGAACTGACGCTCTCCACGCACCCCAACGACTGCCTGAAGTGCGGCCGCAACGGCAACTGCGAACTGCAGACGCTGGCGGAAGAGTTCGGCATCCGCGAGGTGCCCTACGATCCGCGCGTGGTCAAGCTGCCGGTTGACAACACCACCGGCTCCATCGTCCTCAACCCCGAAAAATGCATCAAATGCGGACGCTGCGTAAAGGTCTGTCAGGACATGCAGGGTGTCTGGGCGATCGAATTCATCGGTCGCGGTGACGGAACCCGCATCGCTCCGGCCGCGGATGTCACGCTGAACGAAAGCCCCTGCATCAAATGCGGACAGTGCTCCGCGCACTGCCCGGTCGGCGCCATCTACGAAAACGACCAGACCCGCATGGTCTGGAACACCCTCGAAAACGACGAGAAGCACTGTGTGGTTCAGATCGCCCCGGCCGTCCGCGTCGCCATCGGCGAAGCCTTCGGCATGGAGCCCGGCACCCTGTCCACCGGACAGCTCTACACCGCCCTGCGCCGCATCGGCTTCGATGCCGTGTTCGACACCAACTTCTCCGCCGACCTCACCATCCTGGAGGAAGGCTCCGAGTTTGTGAAGCGGTTCACCGAAGGCGGTGTTCTGCCGCAGATCACCTCCTGCTGCCCGGCCTGGACCGACTACATGGAGAAATATGCCACCGACTTCATCCCGAACTTCTCGACGGCGAAATCCCCGCAGCAGATGCTCGGCGCCATGGCCAAAAGCTACTACGCCGAAAAAGCATCCATTGACGCAAAAGACCTGTTCGTCGCCTCCATTATGCCCTGCACCGCCAAGAAGTTCGAAGTGTCGCGCGACGACAACATGAGCTCCACCGGCTTCCAGGACGTCGATGTGGCGCTGACCACCCGCGAACTGGCCCGCATGATCAAACAGGCCGGCATCGACTTCGCGTCCCTGCCGGAAGAAGAAGCCGACAGCCTGCTCGGGGAATACTCCGGGGCCGGAACCATCTTCGGCGTCACCGGCGGGGTCATGGAAGCCGCGCTGCGCTCGGCCTACTACCTGATCACCAAAGAGGACCTCGCCGATGTCAACTTCATGGACTGCCGCGGTCTCGAAGGCGTCAAGGAAGCTGAAGTCGACATTCAGGGAACCAAGGTCCGCATCGCCATCGCCCACCAGATGGGCAACGTCGAACAGGTGCTGGACAAAGTTCGCGAAGCCAAAGAAAAAGGCGAAGAGATGCCCTGGCACTTCATCGAAGTCATGGCCTGCCGCGGCGGCTGTATCGGCGGGGGCGGACAGCCCCACGGCGCGACCGACGAAATTCGTCTGCAGCGCACCGCCGGCATTTACGCCGACGACGAAAAGAGCGTACAGCGCTGTTCGCACCACAACCCGATGATCACCAAGATCTACGAGGACTTCCTGGGCGAGCCGATGAGCCACAAAGCCCACGAACTGCTCCACACCGGTTATCATGAACGCGCAGTTTACAAAAAATAAACCGCCCGTCGCCTGAGACCACGAAGCCCCGGTTTCCAACCATTGGAAACCGGGGCGTTCTTTTTTCCGAACCCCGGGAGAACCGTGCGAGGTGCTGCGGCCTCGGCCTGTCCGCCATAGTCTTTGGCGCCGGCGGAAGAGGCTCGCCCTACCTACCCCCCGTCTTTCCAAGGGTTGGAACCCGCGTCGCCACACGAAGTGAGGCTGGCGAATGCCAGCAGCGACGCGGCAACGCGATACAGGTCACTGAGAAAAAGTTCCGAACCTTTGAAAATGAATGCTTCAATGCGCTGTGTCCTGGCGAAGCGTGAAACGCGAAGACAGAAGGACCCCCAGCGACGGAGATCGCGCCCCACCCGTCTTAGCGCCTTTGCGGTTGTCTATCTGATTTCAAAGGGGACGGCGGGCAGTGAGCCGGCGGAAAGAAAGACGGGTTCCCTGTGTCCGTCCCGTTTTTGATTAGCGCCGGGCTTGGTGCGCTCGACGAGCAGGTCGAAGAGCAGGTTGCCTTCGAGCCCTTTGACCGCCTCCGAACCCGTGGCGAGGGTGATTTCGATTTGCCCTCTGCCGACAGTTGCTTCTTCCATTGTTACGCCGTCCGGCAGATTGCGCGGTTCCACCTTGAGGCTGACCTGCGAGCGATCAATCTGGGTGGGCGAATCGCAGGTGATGGTAGTGGATTGCCCGGGTCGCAGTCTCACCAGACTGCTTTCCCAACTGGACTGCGGGCGCGGCGCGCCGGATTCAATGCTGGACAGCAATATTTCATCCACGAGAACGAGATGGTGATAGATGAAGGCCTGCATCATGTCTTCGGCGGGAACGGCCGATCGAACAGCCGCTTTGCCGTTGATGTTTGCGCACCCCTCAAGGTTCAGCGCTACGGGAACGTAGAGCGGATCGGGCGGAAGCGTGAGGGTCAGTTCAACCTGATCCTGTCCGGCGGGAATACGTGCGCCGTCGAGCCGCAATCCGTCGATTTTATTTTTCAACTTGAGGTCGATGGGGCCGGTGAAGCCATCTTTGCGCAGGGCATAAACCGTGCACGGAACGCTGGAGCCCGGCACCCCGTTCAGGTTGGAGGGAACGACGCGCAGTTCGTAGTCCGGCACGGGGCGGTCGAGCTGCAGGCGATAGGCATAGTCGTCTCCTCCGCCATTCTGAATGTCACCGAGGTGAATGTGATAGGTTCCGGTCTCGGGTGCTTCAAACGTGACCCGGGCATCTGCGTGATGAGTCACCCTCCCTAGCAACCGGTCTTCATAGTCATTGTTGTATGCAAGCTGGTTGCCGGCCGCATCCGTAATCATGAGTACGGAATCGAGCAATGAGTTCAGGCGGCGGGCCGTAACTTCCGCCAAAAGCTCAGCCCCCTTCTCCAGCTGAATTTCAAACACATCCCGATCACCTGCCTGTTCGATCCGGCCGTTGATGACGCATCCCTGCTGAACCGGCATGCCCTGATCGGGCGTATTATTGGGCTCGGTCTCCATCAGCTCGGGCAGCGAGCTGAGAGCAAAAGGAATTGGAGTTACGAGCGGTGTCTTTTCGAGCATTTCGATCCGGGACTCATCCCCCATACTGATTTTTGTTTTCGGCAGGTTTTCCCCTTTGAGCGTAACGGAGGTCTTCTCTGCGCGATTCCCGCCCAGGGGAAAGATCGATGTGACAAAGGGGATTTCACCCAGTGTGATGCGGTAGACAAAATCGTGCCGCCCGCGGTAGATCGAATCCTTAATTTCCAGCGTGTAGGTTCCGTCGGCGGGGATTTTAAAGTGGAAGGCCGGATCGGGATTGAAGCGGTAGTCGTCGGCAAAGGCCACTTCATTCCCATCGGCGTCGTACAGCGCCATGACCGCCTGAAACCAGCCGGGAACGGCGTCGGCCAGATGCGGAATCAGTTCCCGCGCAATGCAGGCCGCAACCAGCTCATCCCCTTTGGAGGCCTTGAAAGAAAAGCGGTCTTTTTCGGCCGGCAGGATTTGTCCGTTGATAACAACGGGCAGCGGCTGTTCGATCTGGTCGCCGTCCGTTTCGGTGTGCTCGGGAGTTTCGCCAATGTAGAAAGCCAGCGGCGCGGAGATGCGACCATCACGAAAAACACGCAGCTCGTGACGCCCGGGTTTTGCGTCGGGCATCACTTCTATTTTGACGATGATTTTATCGGTAATCTGGGCGTGTTCCTGAATTTCTTCTTTGCGCCGCATCTGGCCGTGTTCGCCCATTTTCTTAACGTCTTCGGCCGTGATTCCGATGGCGTCGCCATGCTCCTTGATAAATTTCTGAAGATCTCTCCCCCGGAGTTCCTTCAAACCCCTCTCCTCGGCGGCCTCCCGGAGCTTATTGCGCATCCGGACCACTTCCCCGATCGTGAGCGGGCGATCGAACCCGGCCACCTCAGCGCGTACACCCTGGCCGGAAACAATTACGTCATCCGCGCCTTCCAGATATTGGCCGCCCACAGTAATCGTGGTGGTGGTTCCGCGCTGTGCGCCGGCGGGATAGATGTAGCCGATGTGCGGATCCTTCGTTGCGTTCTGAAGCCGCTGACCGCATGCTGATGAGCATGCGATAAGGATTAACCACGGAATAACCCTGCGTGAATTAAATTGATGCTGTTTCATATACGTTCTCAATTTCCGTGATGCCGCTTGGATAGGGAGAAAACGCACTGAGGGCGTTTATTAGTGCAAGGAATGTCAACAATTCGCCCCGAACCATCGGGGCTCAGTAACACCGCATTATAACAGCAAGATTCTTTTCCTGACCCTTTTCCCCGTTTTTTCTTGCCAAACTAGCCAGTCTGGCTAGAGTTTGTTTTGTAAATGGAGGTGGGTTATGAAAACAGTATGGGCATTGCAGGATGCGAAGAATCAGTTTAGCCGAGTTGTAGACAAGGCGCTTAAGGAGGGGCCTCAGACCGTGACCCGTCATGGGCACGAGTGCGTGGTGATCATTTCGACCGAGGCGTTTAAAAAGAAAAAGAAGGTGGGGTCGCTGTCTAGTTTCTTTCAGAATTCTCCGGCATGCGGAGTTGAGTTGGACACAGCTCGTTCGAGTGATCTGCCTCGTGAGGTGTCTCTGTGAGATACCTGCTGGACACGTGTGTGATTTCTGAGTTGGTTCGTAAAAATCCATCGCCGCCGGTTGTTGAGTGGATTGATGCTCAGGATGAGGAACATTGTTTTCTGAGCGTGTTGACCGTGGGTGAGCTTCGAAAAGGGATTGAGTTGTTGCCCCCTGGGCGCAAAAGAACGACGTTGCAGAATTGGGTTGATCGGGATTTGCTGGAACGTTTTGAGGGGCGTGTGCTCGACGTGGATATTGAGGCCGCCGAGCGCTGGGGTGCAGATTGTGCGTCAGCTCAGCGGAAAGGTCGGCAAATTCCGACAGTCGATGGGCTAATCGCTGCAACTGCCGCCTCTCAGGGGCTGACGGTTGTCACTCGGAATGTGAAAGATATGGAGCCATCCGGAGCTTTGTTGCTGAATCCGTGGGACGAGTAAAGAAATCAGGCGACCTAAAGCGAGTTGGCTCAAGAAAAGGCGGCCACTGGGAGGTCGTGAAATGAACGAAATGCGAAAATTTTGTGGCGTGGACATTCCTGTCTGCGCATTCGGGCAGACAGGAGAGAGCCCCGCGTTTCCAATGTCTGGAAAACTCAAAACAGCAAGATTCTTTGCCTAACCCTTTTCCCGAGGGCGTCGAGGCCGAGAGATGGCTGGCCGCAAGAAAGCGCAGAAATCGCAAAAAGCCGGGCGGCAACGGGTTTCCAAGCATTGGAAAAACTGCTCGAATTTTTTCCAAGATTTGGAAAATCCGGTTCCAAGGTTTGGATCTGAGGTATTCCGAGCAGGCGTACTCGCCAACTGGCTGGCGTTATTACGACGGCAACGCAACGGAGTGCAGTGGCAAGTGCTTTTGGTATTCTTCAAAAGAAACGACCCGGAGGGGAGTGTCAAACTCGCCGAAGCCGTTGCGGCGAGTAGCAGAACCAGAATTTTAACAAAACACTTCATCTTAAATCCAAAATGACGCAAAGCACGGGCGGACCCTTTTCCCCTCAGGAGCCGACCGACGCGGAAAAAGGATCCTCACCGGGGCGGGCTATCACTCGACCTTTACATACTTCTCCTGTTATGGTTTCGCGACAAAACAAAGGGGATGGTTCATATGATGATTATGGGGGGAATCTTTATTTTGTTATTTATTCTTCATTGCTGGCTGAGCGATTCAGCAAGAAAGGAGAAGGAAAAGCAGAAGAAGGAGGCTTTTGCTCGCGCCTTAGAGAGGCAAGCCCAAGCACGACAGCGGAGAACGGATTATTACAACAATGTTTACCTTAAATCAGATGAATGGCGACGTAAACGTGAGTTGGTTCTGAACCGTGATAATTGGGAATGTGTCCACTGCGGAGCACCTGCCACCCAAGTCCACCATACTAAATATTCAAAACGAAGGATTGGGAACGAGCCAATTGAGTGGTTAGAATCTGTGTGTAGGGAATGTCACGAAGGAATCCATGACCAGAACCTGTTTTAGGAAAAACTGTTAGATCTCATCGTGATTAATACAACTAATACAAATCAGTTGATTATCGCGCCTGATTTTATCCGGACTCTATTGCCATATCCTTTTATCTTTTTTGCCAGTTTGCCTGCGGCCTTGAGCATTGTTGAAGGAGAATAATGGGTGATTTTTTCTCCGTAACGAATGTCATTGGGATATTTTGATTTTTGGTCATCGCTGAGCATGGCTCCAAGCGTCGACTCCGCGTCTCCCTCCCTAGTGGGAATCGACCTTAATTGAGCCGCTGACACCCAGTACATTTTCCCGTCGCCAAGATCTACTTCAACCTCGCAGCAACAAGCATCGTTCATCAGTTGGTCAAGATTGTGAGACCGCGATTTGATTTTGGGAACAGGAACACCTGCGGTTTCGAGAAAGGATTTCAAAGAGATTTCCACCGAGAGAAGAGACATGTATAAAACTGTGCGTTTCGCATTGAGAGAATCAAGCCCAGCGACTTCAATGGATCGCCCGGCAGTGATCAATGTTTCTGAGAACTCAATATCGTATGTTGCCATATTTTCCCTAATCCTCTGTTTAATGAATGACGCGCCATAAGCACATAACAAGTGTCCAATCAGGTGGTGTCAGAGTAATTATTTAATACCTCTCTCCGCCCTCGAGATCGCCTCCTTCGCTCGCTCCTCTTCCCTTTTTTTGATGGCTTTTATCCTCTCAATCTCTTCAATATGCGAATACTCCCTTTCGACCTCCCTATCCGCTTCCATTCTCGCCTTTTTCTCTTTTTCTTTTTCTTTCTTTTTTTTAATGGTGTCCATCATTTCAGAAGAAAGATCGGACCCGAGGGAGAACAGTTGCTCTATAGCACCGAAATTTTCACTTCTTTCTAGTGCATGAGCCAAAGCTGTCAGGCCCTCCGTATCCCGCATATTGGAATCTGCCCCGTGTTTAATCAGAAACTCCACAACACTTGAATCAGCAGCAAACATTAAGGGCGTCCTCCCCCGATAATCCTGTACGTTGACATCGGCTCCAGCTTTTAGCAGTAGCTCTGCTTTTTCGCAATCTCCGACAGATACCAGATGCATAAAAAGATAGTCCAATTCATCCAGGTCAGCGCCGAGTTTTATCAACATCTTGGTGGCCTCAAGAGTTGCAAACCACAATGCGGTTCCCTGCGGATTATTACAGTGGTCCAGCATTTGAGCATTTAAATCAGCCCCAAGCTCCACTAACCGTTCAATAACAACTGGATTTGGGTTGCTTTCTGCGGCATACACCAACGGCGTCATGGTATCATCATAGTTCCACGAACTGGTCTGAGCATCTACACCAGCCCCAAGATTTACTAACATCTCAACAATATCGGGATTCGGGTTGCTTTTTGCTGCATACATCAGAGGTGTTAAACGAAAGCCGACTAAATAATTACCGTTATACTCATCCCAAGCATAGACACCCGTCTCGGCATTAGGGTCAGCTCCATAATTTATTAGCATCTCAATAATATTGGGATTTTGATTGTTTTCTGCCGCATACATTAAAAGTGTCTTGCCAGACTTATCTCTTTTTTCTAAATGCCAAGCGAGTGATGCCAGCTGATGCCACTCTTGATCACTACAATCATGTGTCATGCAGGGATCCCAGAAAATGCCGAATTCTTCTTCGTTAAAGCCAGCTCGCTTTCTCATTTCTGGCGACAAATAATTAGACCAGTTGCCCGGGTCTTCGTAGCAACAATAAGGGTTATTCTCTCTTGCGTACGAATCATCGTAGTCCTCTTCGCAATAAGGAAATGAATCGGCGACCAACTTCAAAAACCGCTCTACGACATCACAATTTTCATTGTAAGATACCGCACACACTAACGGCGTCATGCCATGATTATCTTCCGCTTTTAGATCGGCTCCGAGATGTATTAATCGCTCAATAACATCAATATTTTCAGCGCTGGATGCCGCATGCATCAAAGGAGTTCTTCCATCCGAACCCTGCGCTTCCAAGCCAGCGCCATGTTTGACCAACAGCTCGATAACTTCGGCACTAGAACTGTTTTTCACTGCATAACTCAAAGTAGTACGGGCAGCCTTCCCCTCTCCGTACTCTCCCCTTAAATGAATGTAAGGTACATTGACCCACTTTCGAACCTGATCTACATCATTCCAGTCAAGCCAATCTGGTTGATAGCGATAAATTGTATCTTCGGTCACATCACACCTCCATTTTGATTGTGATCGTTATTTTGATCCCAAAATACGCATAGCGTTGTCTCTGATCGCTTACCACAGATCATCACAAAACTCCAAGCGTTGCTCCGCAAGCCGTTTTCCAGTAGCGATCTGCTCCGGGCTCATTCTTTTCTCAAGCTGTAAAACCTGCCTGTCGGGCCAGTTGATTACCCACGGGTCACAAGTAGCCAGCGAGAGCCATGCATACGCCTCGCTCAAGTTTTCTTCGATCCCGCGTCCGGATGCATAGCACACGCCCAACTCTGCCTGACAGGAACCACACTTGTGCTCAGCCCCTTCCTGAAGCACCGCAATACTCTCGGTAGTATGTTTTCCATTGTCATCCTGATAGCATTGGGCGAGGAAGTACCATGCGCTTTTATCGTGTTTGGAATACGCGCGAAACCACTTGTTAGCCTGCTCTAAATCAAAATAGGGCTCAAAACCGAAGTGAACCGTGAGCTCATGCAGTGCCTTTGGATTATCAGCCTCCCCTTGCTCCAGGCAATAGTCCATAAACTCCTGTTTAAGATCGTCCGGCATCACAAATGGGAGGTATTCATGCCCCAGCCCTTTTGAGACAACAAAATCCCCCCAAATCCCGTAGTTCACTCCGTCGAGAGACTGCTCTCTCTCCAAATTAAGTCGGTACGCTTCTATGATCTGTTCCGAAGTAAGCCTGTTCTCCAGTTCATTCTTAAAGTCTGCCAGCATAGGGTTTTGTCTAAAATAACCGTCATAACACTTGGCCAGTGCTTCGATATCGTTTTTCGGACCCCCTACGCCCTCCATAATGCGACGAATAACTTCGATTTGAGCCCCTGCATGACCAAATTCATTTACAGAGGATCGGAAAAAATATGCGTTTGCCATCCGGCAAGCCAAAGAGGAATCCTTTGATTTTGATAGCAAGCACGCCAGCCGATACTCGGCATTGCGGTTTCTAAAGGCGGCGGCGTAGCGATACAACTCAAAAGCCTTTTCAGGGTCTTTTTTAACGTCCCAACCTTTCTCATAAGCGTGCGCCAAATAATAAAGATCCCAGAGTGCTTTTTCACCATCTCTAGCACCAGCACGAGCAATTAATTCTTCATGCTCTTCGAGCAAAGGTTTTTCAGGCATTGGGGCATCCTCTTGCTGTTCGTTTTTATCCATTAGGCTTCTCAGGCGAGTGCGGGCATCTGCCGCGAATCCACCTTACTTTTTTTCTGCGCCTGCTCAAGGGTGTAGCCGGGTTTTTCGGAGAGATCGGCGGGGGCGATGTCGAGACCGGCCTTCCGCCTGTTTCCAATGGTTGGAAACAAATGCGTCTGGCTTTCCAACCTTTGGAAAAAACATGAGGGTGCAGGCTCCCTCCGTCGCCAAGGCTATGGCGGACAAGCAGCCTGTTTCCACGGAAGGTGCACGGAAGGTGTCAGCATGGAAGGTGTACGGAAGGTGCCATTCAGGACTGACACCCCGGCACACTTCGTGGCAAAAATTCCCAGCCGTCGAACAGCCGTGATTTACCTGATTTCGAAGGGGAGTGCGGGCAGCGAACCGGCGGCGATGCGAAGGGTGCGCGCTTCGCGGCCATCACGCGCCGGCATGGTGCGTTCGGCGATCAGGTCGAACAGCAGGTTGCCTTCCAATCCCTTTTGCGCCGATGCATCGATGGCGAGTGTGATTTCAATGACGCCGCGGCTGACATCGACGTTTTCAATGCTGACTCCGGCGGGCAGGTTGCGGGGCAACAGGTTGAGCTGTTGCCGACCTAATGAGAGGGGTGCATTGCAGGTGATCGTGACAGATTTTCCCCGTCTGATTTTCACTGGGTCTGTGTCCCATGCGGCCTGCCGGCGTGGGAACCCGTTCTCGATGTTGGCGAGGAGCAGTTCTTCGGAGAGCACGAGGTGATGATAGACAAACGCCTGCGTCATATCCTCGGCCGGAACCGCTGGTCGACTGACCGTCTTCGTTCGAATCTTCGCGCGGCCCTCAAGTTCCAGCGTTAGGGGGACGTCGAGCGGGTCGGGTGGAAGCGTGAGGGTCAGTTCGATCTGATCCTGTCCTTCGGGAATGCGTGCTCCGTCGAGCCGCAGCCCCTCTATGCCATTCTTCATTAGAATTTCGATTTCCCCATCGAAACCGTCTTTGCGCAAAGCATAAACCGTCAAGGGAACACTCTCGCCCGGCACACCGTTCAAACTCGATGGCGCCACACGCAGCGCATAATCCGGCTCAGGCGATCCCACGAACAGTCGATACGCAAAGTCCGCACCGCCCCCGTTCTGAATGTCGCCAAGATGGACGTGATAGGCTCCAGCCTGCGGAGCCTCGAAAATGAGACGGGCATCCGCATGATGGGTGATCCGCCCCTCGGACCGGTCTTCCGTGTCATTATTCAATGCAAGCTGCTGACCGGCCGCATCCGTGATCATCAGCACGGAATCGAGCGGCGAATTGAGCCGGCGCGCCGTCACTTCCACCAGCAGCTGTTCTCCTTTTTCGAGCTGTACGGCAAATACATCCCGGTCGCTCGGCGCATCGATCCTGCCGTTGACAACACATCCCAACTCAACGAGCGCGGCATCGACGGTGGAATTGTTGGGCTCGGATTCCATCACCTCCGGCAGCGAGCTGCTTCCAAAGGGAATCGGGTGCGCCAATGGCGTTCCTTTGAGGGTTTCTATCCGAGGCTCATCCCCCATACTGATTTTTGTTATCGGCAGATTCTTCCCTTCCAGCTTAACGATGGTTTTTTCTCCGATTTTGCCGCCGAGGGGAAAGATAGAGGTGACAAACGGAATTTCGCCGAGCGTGATGCGATAGACAAAATCCTGGCGGCCGCGGTAGATGGAATCGCGGATTTTAAGCGTGTAGGTGCCGTCGGCAGGAATTTCGTAATAGAACGCCGGGTCGGGGTTAAAGCGATAGTCATCGGCATAGGCCACCTCTTGGCCGGCGGAATCGCACAAAGAAATCACAGCCTGAAACCAGCCCGGCACCGCATCGGCGAGGTGCGGCACCAGCTCGCGGGCGAGCGCGGCAACGACCAGCTGATCGCCTTTGGATGCACGAAAGGCCCATTCGTCGGTTTCGCCGGGCATAATTTGACCGTTGAACACAATCGGCAGCGTCGGTTCGACTGCCGCTTTATCGGCCTCTGTGCGCTCGAGGGTTTCGCCGATATAAAAGGCGAGCGGAGCGGAGAGACGCCCATCGCGTACAATACGCAGCTCGCGCCGACCGGGCTTCGCATCGGGCAGCACCTCAATTTCAATCGAAACCTCTTCGGCGACTTGTTCGTTTTCCTGCATCGTCGGATCCGTTCGCATCCGGTTGCGGTTGAGCACCTTCATCAATTGTTCCCGGCTGACTCCGGCTTCCTCCATTAAGGACTGCATCTCACGCCGACCCAGTCGTTCCTCGCTTCCGATCCCCTTCGCCGCGCGGGCCTTCTGGAGTTTGTTACGGACCTGCAGTGCTTCATTCAGGCTGAGCGGTTTGTCGAAGCCGACGACGTTGCCGCGCACCCCGCCGCCGGAAATCCGTATGCCGTCCGCGCCCTCGATATACTGGCCGCCTACGGTGATCGTGGTGGTGGTTCCGCGCTGCGCTCCGGCGGGAACAATGTAGCCGATGTGCGGGTCGTTCTGCATATTCTCCAACTGCTGATCGAAGGACATTGCATAACAGAAGGGAACCCCACACTGGAGCAGGGTAAACCACGAAATACACAAAACACACGAAAGGGTGCGGTGTTTGATTCTCTCAGGGTTCATTGGATTATCCTCTTTTCGTGTGGTTCGTACTACTATCCGTCATTTTCTTGTTTTTTTGGCAAGTTTTCTTTCAGAAGCTATTGCTCAACAGCAACTAAGCAAGGGCAGTTTTAGATCACGAATTTTCACTAATCGCACGAATGGAAAGATATTTATTCGCGAGATTCGTGTGATTCGTGATCTGAAATTCTTTCGTGTATTTGGTGTATTTCGTGGTTTGATTTTTTGGTTGCGGCCGCGCTAGGTGTTTCGTGGTTTATCTAAACAAGCTCCTTGAGGAAGCCGCCGACATCGACCCCGTCTTCTTTGCCGGGAACGATGCGAACGGGGCCGGCGCTGTGAGGAATGGTTCCGTTTGGGTCAATTCCCATCTGCCGATAAATACTGCCGATCAGATCGCGGGGATAGACGGGTCGGTCGGTCACTTCCATTCCCTTGGCATCGGTGGCGCCGACGACTCGGCCACCTTGAAAGCCGCCGCCGGCAATCACATGACAAAAGGCCGCGCCGAAATGGCCGCGCCCGCCGTTCCAGGGAGCTTCCCAACCGATTTTCGGGGTGCGTCCAAACTCACCGCCCCACCAGACGATGGTGCTGTCGAGCAAGCCATGATCCGACAGATCGGCAAGCAGGGTTGAGAATCCGCTGTCGGTTTGCGGCAGCAACTGCCGCATGGCTTCAAAATGTTTTTTGTGGGTGTCCCATCCCTTAAAGTTGATGGTCACATATTTGACCCCGGCCTCCACCAGCTTGCGGGCGGCCAGACAGGCCTGCCCGAATGAATTCCTGCCGTAACGGTCGCGCAGCTCATCACTCTCCTGCGAGAGATCAAAGATTTTCGCGCTATCTCCGAGCATCAAATCGTAGGCTTTATCTTTCGAGTCATAGTAGGCATCCAGATGCGCATTGCCCGGCATGGAGTTCCCGAACACATTCAGCCCTTTGAGCAGCTCGCGCCGTTCCATCTGACGGCCAGGCGACATGCCCTCCGCCACAATGCCCTCAACGGCAAACGGATCCTTGGCGGGATCGCCGCCAGTGGCGAACGGCTTGTAGCGCTGGCCGAGGAACCCGGCTTCCGAAAAGCGGCCCTGCGGCTCGGTGAGCACGACGTACGGCGGGATGAGGCCGGTATAGCCCGCATCGACCCCCAGCTTGAGCGACACCACGGCTCCGGCGCACGGGCACACCAGCCGCCCCCCGGCATATGGCCGGTCTGCGTGCAGTAGGAGGCACTTTCATGCGCATAAATGCCGTGGGTCATGCTGCGGATGATTGAATATTTATCGGCCTGCTGCGCCAGCTTTGGCAAGGCCTGACCGATTTGGATTCCGTCCACATTGGTGGCAATCGGCTTCGTATAGGGGCCGATATAGTCATAGCCGGCACCCGGTTTGGGATCAAATGTATCGAGATGACTGGGGCCGCCCCAAACCCAGATTTGAATGACCGCCTTGGCGGGCGCATTCGAGGCAAGCGAGTTCGCTCGGGCGAACAGCGGCAGGGCCGCAGCCGAGACTCCGGACTGAAGAAATTTTCTGCGACTGATTTTCATAACAAACCTCCTAACAGCGAAATTCATTTCATTCGCATTGGATTCACCACGAAATACACGAACCACACGAAAAGAGAATGCTGGCGGTCATCCACTTTCGTGTATTTGGTGTGTTTCGTGGTTATAATTCTGTTCATAGTCATTTGGCTTTAGTGCTTAAAGAGAAACTCCGGACTGTTGATCAGGGCCCAGACCATGTCGATGCCGACTTCGGCCCCTTCGGCTTCCGCATTCTGCGCATAGTCGCGAATCACCGACAGTTCCTCATCGGTCGGCGGGCGCGACAGAATGCCGTAGTAAAGATCCTCGATATTCCCGTTAAACCGATTCGCAGATGTTGAGCTGCGATTGCGCCGCCCACGTTGTCCAAGAGACGCGTTTGCACCCGATGTCCCCTCCAGCTTGTCCCGGACATGACTCGAATTGAGAAGATGCAGCATTTGCGATGCGGAGATTTCATTGATCCGCTCCGAAGCGAGGCCCGTATCTCGGGACGGCCGTCCGAACTTTTCAAGGAAAGGGCTGGTGATGCTGCCATCAGCGAGAGAAACAGAACCGTCTTCAACCGGCATAAAACTGAAGGGTTCTGGAATCATGCTCCAGTACTGCTCGGTGGTTCCGGTAATTCGGCACAGTGCATCAATCAGCGTTTCTGCATCCACTCGGTGCAGCGGATAATGGCCGAAGAGGCGCTCAGCTTCCGGCGTATTGGTTTCCGGTATGCTCGAACGCTGATAGGTTGCCGAGTTGAGGATGATCCGATAGATGTGCCGGAAGTTGTATCCCGACTGAATAAACTCTCTCTCCAGCAGAGCCAACAACGCCTCATTAACGGGAGGATTGTCGGGACGGATGTCATCGGGTTGCTGAATCAGCCCGGTGCCGAACAGCTGATACCAGATGCGGTTCACGGCATTGCGGGCAAACCATGGGTTTTCCGGAGCGGTCAGCCAGTCGGCAAAGGCCGCGCGGGCATCCAAATGGAGCGGAACGTTTACGGAAACTCCATCCGGCAGCGTCAGCGTTTCCGTCCGGCGGTTGGTCGACAGGCTGAACAGGTCGGCATAGACAATCTCCTCTTTCCATTCGCCGGTTTTATTGTAACGGATATCAGAAAAGAAATCGGCAAGTTGATCCTGCTGTTCGGAGGGCCATGCATCAATTCGGCAGCCCATAAACGTCAGCGCAACCGCGTGGGCAAGCGATGCAGGGTCGTTGTTCTGAACGGCACGGAAAAAGTTGACGGGTGGAGCGCGGAAATTACTGCCGTTGGAGGTCAGAATTTCGCGCGCGAACTGATCATAGGGTTTGTTGTCGCGAACGGCTGTATAAATCCAGCGGTGATAGGCCTGAACCGCATTGGGCCACAAATTGATGGGAAACTCGGATTTCACCCGCAGGCGGTCACACCAAAGCATGGTGCAATAATTGTTAAATCCGTCGCTTTCCAGCAGATAGTCAATCAACACGGACCGTTTGTTCGACGAACGCGATTCAACAAAACCGCGCGCCTGCTCTGCGGTGGGAATGGAACCGGTCAGATCCAGAAACACACGCCGGACAAACACACTGTCTGAGCAGGTTTTCGCCGGCTGAATGCCCAGCTCTTCGTACTGCTTCAGCAGTGGCCGATCAACAGACGTAGCAACCGCGGGTCTCCCTCCGGCAAACAGGGCCGGTTTTCCGGAAGCCTGTGAAACCAAATACGGCTTTCCCGCAGAGGCCGCACCCGTCTGGCAACCGCGCTCTTTATTCTTTTTTGTCGCCCCGCTCACCGCATCCACCTTTTCAGCCGCTTTGGATATCGGAAGCGCTATAAACAACACCAACAGAAGAGTTATGACCGTTTGCATGAATTGAGAACGCAGAGCCGCCGGATTTATTGCCTAAATCGAAGGGTCTGAATCGAAGTCATCGAAGGGTCAGCACGCTTTTTTCATCATTTAACCGTCGCCCACATGACCGTCGAGGACAGGCGAGAAGAGCAAAAGCACCCCGATCTCTGCGGATGTGTGATCCGCTTGCGGGGTTAAAAAAGGTCGGAAGGTGAAAGCCCGGGAGAACCGTGCGGGGTGCGGCTGCCTCGGAGAGGCTCGCCCTACCTGAAGACGGCCTACCCGAAGACGGCGCGCCCGGCTGGCACGCCCACCCGTCTTTCCAAGGGTTGGAAACAAATCGTCCAAGGCTTGGAAGATCCCTGCGCGCGTTGCGCCTCTGCGCGGGACCCCTTCCGATGCTTGGAAAAATGGGTGCAGGCTCAGCCTGCCTGGCGGATGACGGTTTTCCAGTTTTCGGGGGCGGCGCGGCGAATGTCGGACAAATAGATTTCGTGGTGCCTGCCGCGCAGGGTGCCGCCGTTTTCGGCAATAAATGCGTGGACGCGCTCAATGGTCGGGCCTTCGTTTTCGAACGGGCCGATGTGCATCGTCTGAGCGCAGCGGCCTTCGGCAAACGACTCAAAGCGAACCAGCGACAGTGCAACGGGATTGCTCTTTGCCCGAACCTTCCCGACGGCGGCATTAACCATGTCGCCTGTAATGCACGCCGGCTGCATGATCATTAGCGTCCATTTCCACTCGTCCTTGCGGTCTTTGCAGAAGGCGGTCATGTCGTCCGCCCACCACAGCGCCTCTAACGGCGGGACAACATAATCGGAGCCCTGCTCCCTGGCCATAAACTTGAGCGTGAAGGCCAGCGGATAGAGCGCTTCGATGGCCTCATGAAATGCCCGCGATGTGTTGGGATTGCCCTGCCCGTCCACCATCAGAAAATTCATTTCCGGCACATCGACAAACTCCACCGTCTTCGCCGACGGTTTATACAGATGCTTCAGCGTCTTCTTGTAATCCACCTTGTCCATATCCATCTCCTTTCAATCATTCATCCGCAGAACGGTGCTCCGCGCCGTTTGCCCCGGCACGATTCACGCGCGAAACGGCCCGTAGAGCGGTGCTCCGCGCCGTTTGTCCCGGCACGGTTCACGCGCGAAACGGCCCGTAGAACGGTGCTCCGCGCCGTTTGCTCCGGCGCAATTCAAACGCAAAACGGCCCGTAGAACGGTGCTCCGCGCCGTTTGCCCCGGCACGATTCACGCGCGAAACGGCCCGTAGAACGGTGCTCCGCGCCGTTTATCCCGGCACGGTTCACGCGCGAAACGGCCCGGAGGACCGTTCTACTTCAGAAAACCCGAAGCGCTCATCCACTCTTCGCAGAGCGTGGGCCACCGGGAAACGGGATTGTTCGACGGGCGCAGGCCGAAACCGTGGCCGCCTTTTGCAAACAGATGCACTTCGCAGGGAACCCCAGCGGCATCCAGCGCGACAGAATAGGCCAGCGTGCTGCGATAATGATTCTTATCGTCAAGCGTCTGCACCACAAAGGCCGGCGGCGTGCCGGAATCCACCCGAATCTCTTCAACCAGCTCGATGCCGTCCGGTTTGAACAGATAAGCCGGATATACCAGCACCGTAAAGTCGGGGCGATCCTCGGAATTACTGCAGGCCGCCGTCAAATGCCCCCCGGCCGAAAAGCCAAGCATGCCGAGCGAGGAGACCCGCCATTCATCCGATTTTTCGCGCACCAGCCGCACCGCCCGGCGGGCATCCTGCAGGGCACCCGCCCGGTTTTTGGGAACGCGGTATTTCAGCACGCCGCACGAGACCCCGATGGAGTTGAGCCATTCGGCGACCTCCGTGCCCTCTTTATCGAACGCCAGAATGCCGTACCCGCCGCCCGGACAGACAATCACAAACGGATGCGGCCGGGCGGCGTCATTGACCGCAAACAGCGTCAGTGTCGGCATGCTGACATGGGTCAGGCGGATCACGTTGCCGCCGGTGTTCGGACTGACCGCCTCCGGCGCGTCAGCGCCCGTCCCCGGCATATCGCCGTTCCACAGCGGGATTTCAATCTGTGCGGAAACGGTTATTGCCGCACCCAGTATCATCACGGGGAATCTTTTCATACTCCGCAAAGCTACAACGCAGCGGACGAGGCGTCAAATAATCGATCGGTTTTCCAATCGGATGACTCTCCGCCCGGCGAATCGTTTGCACCGCATTATTTGTAAGTAACCGCAGGCAGCGTGCCGACGGACAGCTGGACTTCGCGCGCGGCCTCACGGTTGAATGTCCGTTTCATGATCACCTCAATGATCAGGTTGCCGGATTCTTCAATTCGGCGGTCGGAGGCCAGCATCAGCTCAATGTCGATGCCGTCGATCCGGCTTTCCTCGATCCGGACGCCGGGCGGGCCTTCCAGGATGCGGAAACTGAAGGTGTCCTCGTCGAGAGCCCGGCCGGAGGTGAACCGCACGCTGACCGTACGGTTCGGCCTGAATTCGACCGGTCCGCTCCGAGCGCGTTCAAATTCCAACACCGGTCCCTGCGCAAACCGCGAGCTTCCGGGCCCCAGGCCCGAGGCCGCCCGGCGGAACGGAGCTTGAACCACCGAAACCTGGAAAAAGTCCGCCGGCACCAGATGGTGCCAGAGAAAGGCCTGCTCCCAGTCATCCGCAGGGACTGCCGGAATCGCTCCATTGCCTTCAAAAACAACCACGCCTTCATATTCAGAATCGGGAACGGTTAAAACCGCAGTCACCTGATCCTGCCCGGCCGGAATCACGGCGGAATCCAGCCTGAATCCGGCGGCGGACCCGATCAGGTCAACCTCAATCTCTTTATCAAACCCTTCGTGCCGAACCGCATGGAAGGTGATCGGCACACTCTGGCCGGGGAAGCACTGAATGGCCGCGGGGGACACATACAGGTCGGCAGTCGGACGGCTGGCGTCAATTTGGAGGTCATAGCCGAACTCCGGGCCGCCCTTCTGCGCGGTATCCGACACCCGCACAGCATAGTTTCCAGACGCTGGAATTTTCACGACCAGCCCGGAATCGGCAAAGACTGTCAGCATCCCTGTGTTCACCGACGGAATGGCATCATCATTTTCGGCAAGCACTGTTCCGCTGGGGTCCACCACCTGCACCCAGGTGTCGATCGGTGACCCCTTGGCGCGGGCAATGGTCCGCACGGAAATTTTCTGTCCGGCCCGGGCGCTGAATGGATGCTCGTTCACCGCGCCCGGCTCGGCCAGCACATGCCCGAACTCCGGCAGGTCCGGCTCCGCAGCATCCTGAATCAGAAGCCGGTAAACAAAATCGATTCGACCCCGCCAGATGGAGTCGCGCACAGCAACGGTGTAGACACCGCTTTCTGGCGTGGTCAGACGGATTGACGGATCGGGCCGAAACTGCGTGCAATCGCTGCAGCCCAGCTCGTTGCCGTCCGGGCCGTAAACGGTGAGAACCGCTTCGAACCAGCCGGGCACAGCATCGGCAATAAAGGGCTTGAGCTCGCGCGCCATCACCTTGAGGTCCAGCTCGCGCCCGGCCTCGGCGCGGAATTGATAGATGTCAATGTCACCCTCAACAATCTGGCCGTTGATGCACAGCGGGAGGTCAAAGGGCGGGTCCACCGGGCTGTTGTCTTCCGTACAGGGTTCCGCCTCGAGAATTTCCGGCAGGTCGCTCACATGGTAGGTCAGCGGACGGCTGACCCCGCCGGCGGTTTTCACCCGCATGGCGTACAGCCCCGGCTCAACCGTTTCGGGAACAGCCACCCTCAGCAGGCTGAAGCTCGACAGAGACCGGTTCGGGGCGGAACGGACGCGCTCAAACAGATATTCATACTGCGCCCGCCGGGCATCCAGCAGCGTCGGGCTGCCCTGTTTTATCGCAAACAACTGCGGCTGGTCGGACATCTGCCCGGTCAGGTCATTCGGCAGCGCCTCGCCTCTGCGAATCAGGGGAAGCGCCTTCATCAAGGCGGAGCGAGTCTGCCGCCCCTTATCCTGATCCGGGCGCATGTCTTCAAAAAAGTGGATGAACTCTCCGCTTATTTTCGGGTTGTCAAACACCACGTCCGTAATGCGGTTCAGGTTCTGTCCGCAAGCCAGCACCTCAATCGACCGGCCGCGCTGCCCGCCCGCCGGCAGCAAATATTCGAGCTTGGGGGAAGGGTCGGTCACCTGCGCCGACACAGCCATGCCCAGACAAAGCATCAATCCAGCGACAAAATGTTTTCGCCGCCGAACTGGAACGAGATCTCCAAGCACGTTCTGAACCCGCCCGGAGGCCGGGTTCCACCGCGAAGGACGAAAAGCTTCAGAAACAGACATCGTTAGGCCCCCTTCATGATTTCATAAAGCCGGCCGGATTCGGAGGCCGGCGACATGACCGGCAGCCCCTGCCCGACCGGGTGCTCATAGGGCGCATCGGGATTGACCCCCATCAGTTCGCAGAAGCTGCCCAGCAGGTCCTGCGGATAAACCGGGCGCCTGGCAACCTCTTCGCCGGTGCGGCTCGATTCGCCGACCACCTGGCCGCCGGCAAACCCGCCGCCCGCCACCACAGCGGAATAGCAGCTGGCAAAATGGCCGCGCCCGCCGTTCCAGGGGGCCTCCCATGCGATGCGCGGCGTCCGTCCGAACTCCCCGCTCCACCAGACAATTGTCTGGTCGAGCAGGCCGCGCTGCGCAAGATCTTCCAGCAGGGCGGCAACTCCCTGATCCATTTCGGGGTGGCGGCGCTGCACAGTCTGGAAATGGGATTTGTGTGTGTCCCATCCGGGATAGTTGATGCAGATATACGGGACGCCCTTTTCAACCAGGCGGCGCGCCATCAGGCAGGACTGACCGAACCAGTTGCGGCCGTAGGCTTCGCGCGTCCGATCCGTCTCCTGCGCCATGTCGAACACGCCCAGCTCGCCGCCGGACAGGAGACGATAGGCCTGCTCACGCGCGGCATCGGACTGCGCCGAAAAGGCATCGGTCGCCTGCCCGGCCGGATCGAAGCGCTTCAGCAGGTTGCGGCGGCGCTCCTGACGCGCGGCATCCACTCCGTCGACCACAAACCCCTCCACCAGAAACGGGTCGCGGTTCGGGTCGCCGCCGGTGATGAACGGTTTATACTTTGCGCCAAGAAAACCGGATTTTGAAAACCGGCCCTGCGAGGTGGTCAGCACGATATACGGAGGAATGGAACTGGTGTAGCCCGCATCGTACCCCTTCGTCAGCGACATGATGGAGCCCAGCCCCGGATAAACCCGCTTGCCGTCCACTTCGCGGCCCGTCTGCGCCAGATAGGAGGCGGTTTCATGCGCGAACACGCCGTGGGTCATGCTGCGGATGATGCTGTACTTATCGGCCTGTTTGGCCAGCAGCGGGAGCTGCTCCGAAATGCGGATGCCGGACACATTGGTTTCGATCGGGCTCGTGAGCGGACCGCAGTAGTCCGACCCGGCCTCAGGCTTGGGATCAAACGTGTCGAGCTGGCTCGGTCCGCCCCACATCCAGATCTGGATGATCGACTTCGCGCGCGGAGTCACCGCCTTCGCAGAGGACGCAAAAAGCGGCGCGGCGGCCACCGCGCCTGCGGCGGTGAGCGACTGTTGGATAAAACGTCTTCGAGTACTCATAACCCGGTCTCCTTCTTCACCCTAAAAAACCGCTCAACCGATTCTCTGCGTTTATTAACCGCGAAAAAACACAAGGAGCGCAAAAAACTAAATAGAATCTGTCTTTGTGTTCTATGCGCTCTTTCGCGGTTAAAATATTCTTCGACTGCTTCATGTCCGTTATTTCGTGTTTTGATATTCGGATTTCGAATTTCGGCCGCAGGCTCTCAATGTCTCGTAGAAAATTCCTTGGTGTTGATCAGCATCCACATCAGGTCGCGCAGCGCTTCGCCGCGGCCGGCCGCGGGCGTGTCGTCGAGCAGCGCCTGAGCCGTGGCCAGCTCCTGCGCCGTCGGATAGCGCGAGAGTGTGTTCAGCCACAAATACTGCAGCGACACCTCGCGGTTCCGGGCGTCAAACGGCAGCGCCTGCAGCAGCCAGCTCTTTTCGATCCAGTCGTTCACTGCGGTGGAGTTGATGAAAAACAGGCGCTGTTCTTCGGTCGCGCCGCGGGCGCGGTCGGATTCCAGCCCGGTGTCGCGCGACGGCCGGCCGAAGGTCTGCAGGAACGAGCTGGTCACCGTTCCGTCCGGCAGCTCGACCGTGCGCATGGATTTTGGGTAGTATGAAAACGGCTCGGGCACATCGCTCTGATAACTGACCGTCGTTCCGAACACCCGGCAGATCGTATCCTGCAGCACCTCGGCATCGAGCGGACGCATCGGATAGCCAGGCGCGGCCTGCCGGTAGGTGTTTGAATTCAGGATCAGCCGATACAGCTCCCGAATATCATATCCGCATTCAACAAACGAATCCGCCAGCCGGTCGAGCAGCTCGGGATTGGACGGCGGATTGTCCGGTCGAAAATCATCCGGCTCCTGGACGATCCCGGTGCCGAACAGCCAGTACCAGATGCGGTTGACGGCGGCCCGCGCGAACCACGGGTTTTCCGGCTGAATCAGCCAGTCCGCGAAATCGAGCCGCGGATCGCGGTCTGCACTCAGAGAAATAGTTGTTCCATCCGGCATGGTCACGGAGTCAACGGTCGGAGCCTTGCGGTTCCAGTAGACAATCTCCTCTTTCCATTCCGACGTGGGTTTATAAGCCACCTGCTCAAAAAACAGCGGCAGGGTCTGCTGGTCGGCCGCCGGCAGATAAACCGTGCGCACGCCCATAAAGGTCAGCGCCACGGCATCCGCGAGCGTCCCGGCATCCCGGGACTGAACGGCACGGTAAAAATTGGCCGGCGGATCGCGGAAGTTGCTGCCGCTGGCGGTCAGCAGTTGGCGGGCAAACTGATCGTAAGGCATATTCTCAAGCATCGCCCCGCGCACCCAGCGGTGATAGACCGCCACCGCGTTCGGCCACAGCTTGATGGGAAACTCCGACTTCACCCGCAGAACATCGCACCAGCGCAGTGCCTGGTAATCCGCATACGCCGGACTCGCCATTAAATCATCAATCAGCTGCGAGCGCTTGTCGGGATTAGAATCGTTCAGAAAGCGCAGAACCGCTTCGACATCCGGCGTGGCGCCGGTCAGATCGACCGTCGCACGCCGCACAAAAACCTCATCCGAACAAACCGCCTGCTGCGGCTCCGTCAGCGAGTCGATCCAGTTGTCCTCTTTCGGCACCGCAGCCTCGCCGGCCCGCGGCGCAATCTTCTGCACCCACTGCAGCAGCTCGGCAGACACACTTTTCCCTAAATCGCCGCCCGGGCTCCGAGCTGTTTCGAGCAGCTGCATCCGCTGAGCGGGAGTCAGCACCGCGAGGGCGCGCTCGTAGACTTCGCGCCTGATCTTTTCACCCTTTTCCCGGCGGGCGGCAAACGATTCGCGGCCGATCTCCGTTCCGCCTGCCCCCTCGTTCATTTGTCGAAGCCGGCTCAGGAAGTCGCGGGAGATCTGAAAAAGCTCCCTTTTTTGGTAGTCGTACAATTCGAGCTGATAGAAAGGAGCAAACAGATTTCCCCGGCCGGAGCCTCCTTTTTTGGGAGTCGCCCCGCTCACCGCATCGACTTCGGCCGCGCCAGCGCCCGTGCCCAAAGCCGCCAGAATAAGTAACAGATAAATCGCACGCATGCTTCATAAACGGCCGGGGCTCCTTTTTATTGCACACGAAAACTGATTTCCGGTCTCAGGAACGAACGGCTGTGAAACTCGCTGTTTTTCATAAGAGCCGTTCTTTGAAGGTCAACATCCCAGCACCCGGCCTTGCAGGAACCCCATCTCTTAGAGATTACGGTTCCGCAATCAAGCAATCAACAACCCGCGAAAAAACAGTTTACATTCCATCTGAAATAATGGACTATGACATATTAGTTTACTGCGGCGAGGGGACTCCCCTGACCCAAGGCAAACGGAGAATTTCAGGAACGGATTCCCCCAATCCATTCCCCCCCCGCTCCGCCGCAGAAATGCGGCGGAGCACTTTTTTTATCCGCCAACCGGAGGATAAAATGGAAAAGCGTCTGGGATTTGTCGGTATCATTATTGAGCAGCGCGATGCAAACGCGTGCGCGGTCAACGAACTGCTCGGGCAGTTCGGACGTCTCATTGTAGCGCGCATGGGCGTTCCCTACGAAAAACGCGACTGCTCCGCCATCACCCTCATCGTCGACGCCACCACCGATGAGCTCGGCGTGCTGACCGGCAAACTCGGCAACCTGCCCGGCGTCTCCGTAAAATCCATGCTCAGCAAAAAAGGATGAATCTTGATACTTGAAACTGGAAACTTGAATTCCGACACCCGTGAGGAAACAGACTGTCTGGGAACCATGGAACTCCCGGCGGACTGCCCGTGGGGAATCCATACCGAACGGGCACTGAATAATTTTCCAATCCCTGGAAATGGTGTCAACCCGCGCCTGCTGAGCGCCTGCTTCCAGGTCAAAAAGGCCTGCGCCCTCGCCAACAAAGAGCTCAATTACCTGACTCCTGAAAAAGCAGAGCGTATCATCAATGCCTGCAACCTCCCACTTTCCACATTCCAACTCCCTCAACTCCCCGCCCTCCAGGGCGGCGCGGGAACCTCGACCAACATGATGGTCAATGAGCTGATCGCCCGCAAAGCCGGCGCCCATCCCATTCAAGAGGTCAACCTGCACCAGTCCACCAACGACACCTACCCCACCGCGCTCAAAATCGCGGCCATTCGAGGCGTCCGCGATCTGGCCGAATCCTTCGCAAAACTCCAGGGAGTCTTCCAGCAAAAAGAAAAGCAGACCGCGTCTGTTCCAATGCTTGGAAAAACCGAGCTGGTTGACGCCGTGCCGCTGACCCTGGGCGCGCAGTTCGCCTCCTTCGCCGAAGCGGTCGCCCGCGACCGCTGGCGCACCTTTAAATGCGAAGAGCGCCTGCGCACCGTCAACCTCGGCGGCACCGCCATCGGCACGGGGCTGACCGCGCCGCGCAGCTACATTTTTCTCGTCATCGAAAAACTGCGCGAGGTGACCGGGCTGGGCCTGAGCCGCGCCGAAAACATGGTGGAGGCCACCGCCAATGCCGACTGCTTTGTCGAGGTCTCCGGCATTCTCAACGCCGCCGCCGTCAACCTGATCAAGATCAGCGACGACCTGCGCAGGCTGTCGATGCTCGGCGAAATCAGGCTGCCGGCTGTACAGACCGGATCATCGATTATGCCCGGCAAGGTCAACCCGGTCATTCTGGAAAGTGTCATCCAGATCGGCATCCAGGTGAAAGCCAACAACACCATTGTCGCCGACTGCGCCGCGCGCGGCTCGCTGCAGATCTGCGAATTCATGCCGCTGCTGGCTGACGCGCTGCTCGAATCGATCGACCTCTTGCTGGCCGCCGCTCAGATGCTCGCGAAACACGCAGAAGGGATTGATGCAGATCAAGGAAAATGCCTGGAGCGCCTGTATGCTTCTCCGGAAATCATCACCGCATTTGTTCCAATGCTCGGATACGACCGCTGCACGGAACTGGTGAGAAAATACGAAGAGCAAGACGAACGGACCGTCCGCGAATTTTTAGAAAACGAACTGGGAAAAGAAACCGTAGAAAAAACGCTGGCACCGCAGAATCTGATGGCACTGGGACATAGCGAGTAGAACCACGAAATACACAAAATACACGAAAGGAGAATCGAATGGAGATCATCTATAAAGACGAGTGTTATCAGATCAATGGCGCCTGTTTTGAAGTGTATAAGGAAAAGGGGTGTGGGTTTCTTGAAGACGTCTATCAGGAGTGCCTTGAAATCGAATTTGAAATGCAGAAAATCCCCTTTGAAGCTCAACACCCCTTAAAACTGTCCTACAAAGGTCGTCCTCTAAAGAAAAAGTATGTTCCTGATTTCATCTGCTTCGGAAAAATTATCGTTGAGATCAAAGCGGTAAAATCCATCACCGATGAACATCGGGCTCAGGTTCAAAACTACCTGAAAGCAACCGGGTACAAACTGGGATTAATCATTAACTTTGGCCACTACCCCAAGGTTCAAATTGAACGTATCGCCAATTAACTTTCGTGTGTTTTGTGTATTTCGTGGTTTGAAAATATGAATACAACCCCAAAAAGCTTACGACTGCACATCGCGTTGTTCGGCCGGACGAATGTCGGCAAGTCGAGCTTCCTGAACCTGATTACGGGTCAGGATGTTTCGATTGTCTCCGACCAGCCGGGCACGACGACCGATGTGGTCGAGAAGACGATGGAGCTGCTGCCGCTCGGGCCGGTGGTGTTCATCGACACCGCCGGGCTCGATGACGAAACCATCCTGGGCGGAAAACGCGTCGAAAAAACAGAAAAGGTGTTCGACCGCGCCGACATCATCCTGCTGGTCTGCGAAGGCGATCAGTTTGGCAGGTTCGAGCAGAAGGTTTCTGAAATCGCAAAGGAAAAAGGCACACCGGTCATCCGCATCCGCAACAAGTCGGACCTGACCGGCCGGCCCGACCCGTCCGACCTGTCGTGCAACTCAACCGACCTCTCTTCCCGCGAAAAGGTTCTCTCTGCTCTCAAGGCCGAACTGATCAAGGTGTGCCCGGACGACTTTATCCAGCCGCCGCCGCTGGTGGGCGACCTGGTGCGGCCGGGCGGCATTGCGATGCTGATTGTGCCGATCGATCTGCAGGCACCCAAGGGCCGGCTGATCCTGCCGCAGGTGTCGACCATCCGCGATGCGCTCGACAACGATGCCGCCACGCTGGTGGTCAAGGAGCGCGAATACACCCACATGCTCGACCAGCTCAAAAGCCCGCCGGATCTGGTGATCTGCGACTCGCAGGTCGTGCTGAAGATGGTCGGCGACACGCCGAACCACATCCCCTGCACCACCTTTTCGATTCTGTTTGCACGCCTCAAGGGCGACCTGCCGAAACTCGCCGCCGGCGCGGCGGCGGTTGACCGACTCAAAGACGGCGACAAGGTGCTGATTGCCGAATCGTGTTCTCACCACGCGGCCGAAGACGACATCGGGCGCGTGAAAATTCCGCGCTGGCTGCGGCAGTATGCCGGGTGCGAGCTGGACATCGATGTCTACGCCGGCCGCGACTTTCCGGACAACCTGAGCGAGTACAGCCTGGTGGTGCAGTGCGGCGGCTGCATGAACAACCGGCGTGAAATTTTATCGCGCATTGAAAAATGTGAAGCGGCCGGCGTGCCGATTACCAACTACGGGCTGTGCATTTCGCAGACCCAGGGCGTGCTCAAGCGGGTGCTGAGCCCCTTTCCCGCCGCTTTAGATTCATACAAACGAACCATTCAAAGAAACAGAAGTTGAACCACGAAAAACACGAAATACACAAAAAAAGAAATCAGACGTGAATCCGTTTCGCGTGATTCGTGTATTTCGCGGTTAAAAAACAGAGGTCACCGATGAAAATAGACACAACTGGACTGAAGAGCTTCATCCCCGACGACGAGATTTTCCAAACCCTGGAAAACACGAAGAATCCGGCGGCGGAGCGGGTGCGCGAGATCATCGCCAAATCGCTGAACAAACAGCGCCTTGATCCCGAAGAGATGGCCGTGCTGCTCAACACCGAAGAGCCGAAGCTGCTCGAGGAAATCTTTGCGGGTGCCCGCGAACTCAAGCGCCGCATCTACGGCAACCGCATCGTGCTGTTCGCCCCGCTCTACATCGGCAACGAATGCATCAACAACTGCCAGTACTGCGGATTCCGCTGCACCAACAGCGAGGTCTCGCGCAAGACGCTGACGATGAATGAGCTCGATCAGGAAATCGAGGCGCTGGTCAACCGCGGCCACAAACGGCTGATTCTGGTCTACGGCGAACATCCGCAGTACGATGCGCAGTTTATCCACGACACCGTGGTTGAAGTCTATAAACAGAAACACGGCAACGGCGAGATCCGCCGCGTGAACATCAATGCCGCGCCGCTGGATGTTGAAGGATTTAAACTGGTGAAGTCGGCCGGCATCGGCACCTATCAGATTTTCCAGGAAACCTACCATCAGGAAACCTACAAAAAGGTTCATCCGTCGGGACCGAAGAGCGATTACCTGTGGCGCCTGTACGGGCTCGACCGCGCACAGGAGGCGGGCATCGACGACGTCGGCCTCGGTGCGCTGATGGGGCTGTTCGACTGGAAATTCGAGGCGATGGGCCTGCTCTATCACACCATCCACATGGAAGAAAAATACAAGGTCGGCCCGCACACGCTGAGCTTCCCGCGCATCGAGCCGGCCATCGGAACCGACACCGCACAGTTCCCGGGCGTCAGCGACGCCGATTTCAAAAAGCTCGTCGCCATCCTGCGGCTGACCGTTCCCTACACTGGACTGATCCTCACCTGCCGCGAATCGGTCGAGCTGCGCAACGACATCATTCAGTTCGGCGTATCGCAAATTGACGCGGGTTCCGATATCGGAGTGGGTGCCTATTCGACGCAGGGCAGCGATTCATACCAAAAGAGCCAGTTCGTGCTCAACGACGGCCGCCCGCTCGACCAGGTCATCCGCGAGCTGTGCGAAGCCGACTTTATTCCGAGCTTCTGCACCGGCTGCTACCGCCTCGGCCGCACCGGCGAGCACTTCATGGAATTTGCGATCCCCGGTTTTGTGAAACGCTTCTGCACGCCCAATGCGGTGCTGACCTTCCTCGAATACATGGAGGATTACTCGTCGCCCGAAACCAAAGTCGCCGGGATGAAGCAGATCGAGCGCGAGCTCGAGCGCATGCCCGACGGCGACCAGAAAAAACAGCTGCTCGAACGCATTGAACAGGTCAAAGAAGGCCGGCGAGATCTTTATTTCTAACCACGAAATACACCAACTACACAAAACGAGATAACCGCGATCCAGCACCCTTTCGTGTATTTGGTGTATTTCGTGGTGAAAGAGGCATTTGAAATGATTAATCCGATTTTAGAGAAGGCAGATCGGGATGAAGAGCTGACACCAGCGGAGATCAAGGCGCTGCTGGAGATCACCGATGCCGATGAACTGCAGGCGCTGTACGACTGCGCCTACCGGGTGAAGGAGCGCGAAGTGGGCAAAGTGGCCTATTTCCGCGGCATCATTGAGTGCTCCAACATCTGCGTGAAGGACTGCTACTACTGCGGCATCCGCAAGAGCAACCAGAACGTCGAGCGCTTCCAGATGGATGAAGAGGAAATCATCCGCGAAGCACTGTGGGCGTTTGAAAACGAATACGGCTCGGCCGTCATTCAGTCCGGCGAGCGCAAAGACGCCGCGTATATCGACATGATTGAGCGCGTGGTTAAAACCATCAAAGAAAAGACCGGCGGCAAGCTGGGCATCACGCTCTCGCTCGGCGAGCAGACCGAAGAAACCTACCGCCGCTGGCGCGAAGCGGGCGCACACCGCTACCTGCTGCGGATTGAAACCACCAACCCGGATCTCTATCGCAAACTGCACCCCGAAGACCACAGCCTGGACGAACGAAAGCATTGCCTCGCCCTGCTGAAGAAAACCGGCTGGCAGGTCGGCACCGGCGTGATGATGGGTCTGCCCGGGCAAACGGCGGAAGATCTGGTCAACGACATCCTGTTTATGAAGGCAATCGATGTGGACATGATCGGCATGGGCCCGTACATCCCGCACCGCGACACGCCGATGGGCAAAGAAATTCCGCCCTACACCGCCGGACAGAAACAGGCCGCGCTGACGCTGGGGCTCAAAATGATCGCGGTGACACGCATCGTGCTCAAGGACATCAACATCGCCGCGGCAACGGCGCTGCAGGCGCTGGAGCACACCGGTCGCGAAATGGGGCTGCGCTGCGGCGCCAATGTGATCATGCCCAACGTAACCGAAACTGAATTCCGTCCCAGCTACACGCTGTACGACAACAAGCCCTGCACCGACGAAAACTCGTCGATGTGCCGCGGATGCCTGACCGCCCGCATTCATGGCATCGGCGAAACCATCGGTTTCAATGAATGGGGCGATTCAAAACATTACTTTAACCGCACACAGCCTGAAGGAGAGTCCTCATGAACAAACCAGTCGTCGTCTATATTGCCGGAGAGCGCCAGCACGCGGGAAAAACGGTCACCAGCCTCGGCATCATTTCGGCCCTGTGCAAACTGATCGATCCGAAGGATATCGGCTATTTCAAGCCGGTCGGTCAGGAAATGGTCACGCTGCCCTCCGGCGAGCGCATCGACAAGGATGTGCGCATTGTCCAGGAGTTCACCGATCTCGACATGCCGGACCTGAGCCTGCTCTCGCCGGTGCGCGTCGGCGACGGTGTCACCCGCGATTATCTTGACTGCGAAACCCCGGAAAAGCGAACGGTGGCATACGAAGCGGCCATCGCCCGCACCATGGAGCATCTGGCGGACAAGCGGCTGATCATCGCCGAAGGAACGGGCCACCCCGGAGTCGGGTCGGTCGTCGGGCTCTCCAACGCCCGGGTCGCCAACCTGCTGAACTCAAAAATCCTGTATCTGGTCGGCGGCGGAATCGGCAGGCCGCTCGATGAACTGGAAGTGGATCTCTCCTATTTCTCCCACAAGGGCAGCCGGGTTGGCGGCATCCTGTTCAACAAGGTGCTGCCGAACAAGACCGACATGATGAAGGAAACCCTGCCCGAACGCGTGATCAACCGGGTGTTTCCGGAATGGAACCCCGCGCTGCGGGTGTTCGGCTACATGCCGCAGGTCAAATACCTGAACAACCCCTCCATGCAGCTGGTCAGCGCCAGCTTCAAAACCTGCCGCCTGCTCAATGAAAAGAACACCGACCGATGGCAGCTGCCGTGCCGCAAGGTGAATGTGATCTCGCAGGGCAGCGAATCGTTCATCGCGGCAGAGCACCTGGAGGCCCGCGACATCGCCGTGCTCGGCGCGGGGTCGCACCGCCGCCTGCAGCGAATCATTGACTTCGATCGCGCCCTCCCGGGCGAGCATCTGGGCGGGATCATTCTCAACTGCGCCAATGACGCCATGCCGGACCCCAAGGCCGTGGCCATGGTCGAACAGAGCGGCATTCCGACGCTGGTGGTGCCGGACGATGCGGGGGCCGTCGACCAGACGCTCTACAAGGTCTTCAGCAACACCAAACTGCAGCTTTATGACCGGCAGAAGCATTTGGAAATCGGCAAACTGTTTGCTGAGCACTTTGACGCGGAACGGTTTGTCCGCACGGTCGGCCTGTAGACAAAACGCTTGCACACCCAGGACAAATGTCGTATATATAATGACAAATGTCGGAGGTGCAGCATGGCAACAAACGAAAACACATACCCGCAAACAGCAGGAAACGCCATGCTGGTCGAAGAGCCCGTGGCACTTTTCGGTACTGCGGCAACCCGTCAGGACGTCATCACCCAGATAAAAAAAGGCCTGCCGATTGCCGCATTTGATGTGCTGAGGGAAGAATTCGGAGTGGCCATCCCGCAACTGGCAAAAACGCTCAACATCAACCCGCGCACGCTGAATCGGCGGCGGAAAAGCGGACGCTTCAACACCGACGAATCCGAGCGCGTCTATCGCCTGGGCCGTCTGTTTAAAATCGCGTTGAATCTCTTCAAGGAAGAACCCGCCGTTCGTCAGTGGTTCGCCACGCCCAAGGAAACGTTTGCCGGTCAAACCCCGCTCGAGTATGCCGATACGGAGCCGGGCGCGCAGGAAGTCGAAAAACAGCTGCGCCGCATCGCACATGGAGTTTTCTGCTGATGATCCAGGCGTGGCGAATCGCACACCAGGATTATGCTGACGCCGCTTTTGACGGAGAAGGCGCACGTCTGACCGGCGGCCGCTGGAATTCAGAAGGAGTACCCATGGTCTATACCGCAGGCACTCTTTCGCTGGCCCTGCTTGAAATCATCGTGCATCTGGAAATCAAGGACGCTTTAAAATATTTCAAAGCCATTCCGGTTAAGTTCAGTGAATCCATGGCGCAAACCGTCCCGACAAAATCCCTGCCGCTGACGTGGAACAGCACCCCGCCCGCCTTTACCACGAAAACCATCGGCGACGAGTGGATCAAACAGGCATCCTCACCGGTTCTGCGCGTCCCGAGTGCCGTCGTTCCCAACGAACTCAACTGTCTTCTCAACCCCGGCCACCCCGATTTCAGTAAAATTAAGATCGGACAACCCATCGACCTGCCCGCCGACCCGCGTATTCTTGAAAAACTAAAATAGAGTGGAATGTTGGATTGATGGATGTTTGGATTGATGGAACAGTCTGCCCCCATGATCGAGCAATCCAATAGTCCATCCACCCCGTCACCCTCTATTCACATCATCGGCATCGGCGGATGCGGAATGAACGGCGTCGCGCAGCTCGCCGCGCACGCCGGCTGTTGCGTCACCGGATCAGACCGCTCAGAAAATCCGGAGCTCTTTCAGCAATTGAAAAATCTCGGCATCGAGATTTTTCCGCAGGACGGATCGGGAATCACCGATCAGACCGATTTCGTCGTCTACAGCACAGCCATAGAATCCAGCAATCCGGACATCCAGACATCCCATCGTCTCGGCATCCCCCTGCTCCACCGCGCGCAAATGCTGGCCAAACTCTGCGAAGGCAAACAGCTGATCGCCGTCGCCGGAACCGCCGGAAAATCGACCGTTACCGGACTGCTCGGCCATATTTTCCAATGCCTGGAAAAAGACCCGACTGTCTACTGCGGCGCGGCCATCAACAATTTCGGCTCCTCCGTCCGGTTCGGATCGAAAGACGGCCCGTGGATTATCGAAGCCGACGAAAGCGACAGATCGTTCCTGAATTTTCATCCGGCCCACGCCATCATCACCAACATCGCCGAGGACCATTTTCCGCTCGCCGAGCTGCACAAACTCTTTGCACAGTTCGAAGCGCAGGTTTCGGGGGTCGTGATCAAACAGCCATCCACCCTTCCACCCTTCCACTCTCCGCTCCTCGGAAAACATAATATTGAAAATACAGCCAATGCGCTGACCCTGTGCAAAACACTGGGGCTCGACCTGCAAAAATGCATCGAGGCGGTTGCCAGCTTCAAAGGAATTGAACGGCGCCTGCAGCGGGTCGGCAGCAAGGTGATCGACGACTTCGCGCACAGCCCGATCAAAATCGCGGCGGCGCTTGAAGCGGTTTCCGGAGTCTGGCCCTCCTTCAACGCCGTCTGGCGCCCGCACGGCTTCACCCCCCTTTCCCAGGGTCTGGAAGGCCTCACCGAGGCCTTTTCAGATTTTTCCCGCGCTCATCCAATGTTTAAGGTCTTCATCCTTCCGGTTTATTATGCGGGCGGGACGGTGAACAGGAAGATCACCTCGGAGCAGTTTGTCGAGCGGTTGCAGGCGGCGGGCGTTCCGGCGGAATTTGCGCCCGATTTCAAAACCTTGGAAACAAACCTTCTCGCCAATCCCCTGCCCGTGCTCCTCATGGGCGCACGCGATCCGGAGCTGCCGAAGTTCGCCCGGCGGATCACCTCACGGCTTGCATAATCCCCGCTTAATCGTCGTATTCCACTTCGATGCGATAGAACAGAGAGGGTTCGTCCGCATTCCGTGAGTCGGGAAGGATGAGAGACCAGGGGAAAATCGAATAATAATTCACCAGCACATTGGTGATACCTTTCACCAGATTGGTGCCGTAATAAATGGTATAAGACCGGTCGGGCTGCGCATCCCACATCAAAAAATTAACACCGGGTTGCTTGTCCAGTTTGAGCTTCAGAACTGAACTGGAGTCCAGCGGAAGCGTTCCGGCAATATATTCCTGCCAGGTTTGCGCCCCGTCGCCGTCCTGGTCGGCCAGGGAGGCCGCCTCGAAATCGTTGGTCAGGCCATACTGGCCCAGCCACCACTGCGGCACGCCGCTGGCGGTGTAGGCCATCGCGAAACCGGCCCGCAGCTCCAGCGGCTGAGTCAGCTTGATCAGCAGTGGATTGCTGGAAATCGTGTAACTGCCGCTCCAGCCGGCGAACTCATAATAGAGGTCCGGAACGGCCGTCGCGAACAGGATGCTGTCCGCCGCATACCAGCCGTTGCTGAAATTCACAGACCCGTTTGCATCCGCATAAAAGTCTGCCCTGTAAAACGAATCATGCAGGGCGCGCACGATCCAGTTGTTGGTCATGGAGCACTGAACAGAAGTTGATGTGTCAAACGTCTGGCTCCAGCCATCATCCACCGACCAGACACTAAACTGATACTGCGTGGTGCCCGCCGTGAACGGATCCTGCGTCAATGCAACCGTCACCGGCTCTGACTGGGGATAGATGTGCAGCCCGGCGGCCGGATCGGTTGTTCCCGCAGCCGACTGGACAATCAGCCGGGTTTCGTTGGTTCCGCTGCGCGAGGCCTCGGCCGTGTTGCCGTAGGCGCCCATATTGATGCGGCTTGCGACGGATTCCTGCGAGGCGTCGCTGAGCGGATTTCCGAAGTCGATGCACGGGCTGTCCTGAAGATCCGCGACCCAGCCGTTTGCAGTGAAGCGTCCATAGGTGCTTTGCAGATGATAATCGGCGGCGGCAGGGTCTGCAAACCGGGGATCCAAATTCATATTTCCCGTGCCGGAAGCCAGGGGGGATGTGCAGGAATAGCGCATGGTCATCGGCACCCACTCATACCAGTTGTCGCCGCCCAGCGCCGCGGTGTTGGAAACCACGATGCAGTTTTCGATGTAGGCCGCGTCGCCGATATCGACGCCGCCGCCATACCCGCCGGCATGATTGCTCACAAACGTGCAGTTGCGAATGGTTCCGCCCCACACCTCGACGCCGGCGGCATCCGAACCCGATTCGTTGCCGGCAATAACGGAATACTCGAGCACTCCCCCTTGCGTTACAATACCGCCCCCATACAGCGTGCAGGAGTTGTTCTCCAGCCGGCAGTGAGTCACCAGTCCGTCGTACAGATACACGCCGCCGGCATAACCGATTGAATCGTTGCTCCGAACCCAGCAGTTGGAGAGCACACCGCCGTACAGGGTCACTCCGCCGGCGATATCAACGAAGGGCGAAACCCCGCCCTGCAGCGTAAAGCCCGAGACGATCCCGTCAGAAAGAACCAGCGCCGGATTGCTCTGCGCACTGAAATCGAGCACGGTCGAGCCCGGGCCGCTCAGCGAGGTCAGGGTCATGTTGTTCTCGAGAACAACCAGCTGCATCTCATAAAAGCCGTCGGCAACCCGGACCTCACCCTGTGAGGACACGGCATTCAGCGCCTGGTTCAGATTGGTATAGGCGTTTTCCAGTGTGTCGTACGGCCAGGTCTGGCTGCCGCCGGGCGACACATAAATCACCGGGCTGTTGACGCCGAAATGATTGGTCCGGCTCATCACCAGCGCCATGTCATACGAAAACGCATAGGCATAGTAGTCCACCTCGACGCCGACCCTGCTGACGTTCACCTGGCAGGAATAGATCCGGTTTTCCCCATTGGTTTGAACGAACTCCAGCGGCTGATAGCGCCAGTCGCCGCCATCCTCCCGCCAGACCATCGCCGCCACCGCCAGGGCCCGCCCGCCGGTCGTCAGACTCGCGAACAGCTCCACGGGATCTTCCGCGCCGGTCACGGTCTCCGGCTCGTGCCAGACGGAGGTCACCTCAAACGCATCCGCATCGCCGCTGAAGGAAGAGAAAAGAGCATAGGGCTGCGGGCCGTCCGGCACATCAAAGCCCGAGACCACCATCGTCCAGCAACCGGTCTCGCAGGTCGCCAGATCAATCTGCTCCACATTGTTGGTGTGATCCGCCCCGGAGAGTCCGTTGGGTCGATTGGTCACCCCGGACGGCGACACCAGCATCAGATCGAGGTCGTTGACCAGCTGATGAGAGGAGATCAGAGAGGCCGGCGGATCGGTCCAAACCAGGGTCGCGCTGAGGCCGTTGGTATCCGCCACGTGCAGCTCAAAAACATGTTCTTCGTCCGTCCGCAGCCGGTTGCGGTCCCAGAAAATATTCTGTTTTCCTTCCGGGTAAAATGTGTTGCCGGCATTGACATGGCCCCAGCCCTCGACCACATTGCCCGCCGTATTGGGAATTTCCCGCCACTCGCCGGTGCCGTACTGGCCCGGGAACATCGAAACCGCGCCGTTGATAATTGCCGCTTTCAGGAGCGCGGCGCTCGGGGAGGCAACGCCGTGAGCGTCATCGAAATACTGGCGCGCCAGCGCCGCCAGCCCGGACACCAGCGGGGCCGACATGCTCGTTCCGCCGCTGAACCGGTAATACGCGCCGGCCTCGCCCGACACCGACCCCCACAGAGCCGAGGCCCCGGCCACACGCGACTTGCACGAAATGATGTCGGTGCCCGGCGCCACCACGTCCGGCTTAATCCGGCCGTCCTCGCACGGCCCGCGGCTCGAAAAGGCCGCCATGCCCGGATGGGTGTCATCCCAGGCCGTCGAGATCAAATCACTGCGGATCGGCTGCACCGCAAAATCATTCGGCCAGGCCGATCCAAAAGTCCTGGACGAAAGCCCTCCGCTTCCGGCGGGGCGGTCCGACTCCGCCGCGCCGACCGCCAGGCAGTTTTTGGAGCTGGCCGGCGACCCGATGGACTGCAGATCAACGACGCCGTCGCCATCTGCGTCGGTCCCGTCGTTACCGGCGGAAAAAACAATCAGCATGTCGTCATGCTCAAACATAAAATCGTCGACTGCGCGCGAATGAGAGGTGTAGGCGCCGGCGCTCGAACTGCCCCAGCTGTTTTGATGGATGCGCGCGCCGTTGGTATAGGCCTGCTCAAAAAGAATCCCCAGGGAACCGGGCAGATACAAATTCCCCTGGGTATCGCCGATGGCCTGCATGACCAGCTCCGCCCCGTACGCGACGCCCCGATACAGCCCGTTACTGTAGGCGGCCCCGCTCCCCAGCACCGATCCGGCCACATGCGTCCCGTGGCCGTAATAATCCTTCCAGTCATCCCCATAAACCCGGCTGACAGCATAGCGGATTCGCCCCGCGAAATCGGGATGGATCGTCGACAGGTCGCCGTTATCCAGCCCCGTATCCGCGATCGCCACCACCTGTCCATCTCCCGTCAGGCCGTGCGTATCCCACACCGTTTTCACGTTCATGCGCGGGGCCTCGACGGCCACATTATTGTGCAGTTCCGGCTGAACAAACGGCTCGATCCACTCCACTTCGGCCCGCGCGGCCAGGTCCTCGACCGCCGAGGCCGGCAGGGTTGCCCGAATCGTGGCCCGGGTTGCCCCGCGTCCGGAATCCACCACGGTTCCCTGCTGCTGCTCAATCCACCACTCGATCTGCTGCAGGAATCCCGGCTTGAAAAGAGAAATCATCACCTCGAGCTCCGCCTGCGCGAGATCCAGCTCAGCACTCAGCTTGTAATTCGCCAAACAGGGTCCGGTCCACTCAACCCCCGGCACGCTTTGCAGCAAGTCGCTTTCTGCGGAATCAATAAAAACCAGCAAGGCATGATCCGGCACCGTTCCGACCACCTCGCCGCCCAGCGCTTCGAGTTGCCGGCGGTCCTCATCGCCTGGAGAGCGGCTGAACTGAACCAGCCGGCAGATTTTACCGTCGGGGGTCGTCTGCAGCTCTGCAGCGGGCAAGGCGGCGCTCGCGGCCTGAACCGCGACCGCCGAGGTATCCACCGCGCCGCTTTTCAACCGCAGGGTTCCGGCGCACACCGGCCCGATCAGCCCAAGACAAAGCATTCCAACCCACGTACTTTTCATAACACCCCTTATTCCACACGATGACATCAAAGCCTTTTGCGCGCATGACAGCACGCAGACACGCAACCCGTCAGCGAACCTCAAACAAGCCGGTTGATTATTGCACAGCCGCCCGCCCGGGCACAACAACCAAACTGCAACACAGGCTTGCCTAAAAGCCCGGCAGATAATAGATTGTGCGCCCTTTTTAACCGGAGCATTCAACCATGATTAAAGCAGCAGATCTGAAGAAGTCGCATGTCATCGATATCGACGGCGTGCCGCACACGGTGGAGAACATCACCCAGAGCGCACCGACCGCGCGCGGCGGCAACACCATCTACCGGGTGCGTTTCCGCAACGTGACGACCAAAGCCAAGGTCGACAAAAGCTACAAAGGCGGCGACGCCCTGCAGGAAGCCTATTTTGACAAAAAAGAGGTTCAGTATCTCTATCAGGAAGGCGACCGCTACACTTTTATGGACCTCGAAAACTATGAGCAGTTCGAGCTTTTCAAAGAAGATGTAGAAGATTCGCTGCCTTTCCTGATCGAAGACATGGAAGGCATTACCGCGCTGATTTCGAACGGACAGGTTCTCGCGATCTGCATGCCGCCCACCATTGAAATGAAGATTGTGGAATGCCCGCCGTCGATGAAAGGCGCCTCGGCCACCTCGCGAACCAAACCGGCCACCCTGTCCACCGGCCTGATCGTGCAGGTCCCCGAGTACATCGCCCCCGGCGAAATCATCAAAGTCGACACCGAAGAGCGCAGATTCCTCTCACGGGCGTGAGAGAAACAGTTATCAGAAAGCAGTTATTTGTTATCAGGAAGGAGCGGGTTGTCAAAAAAGGTTGTTAGTAAAAATACTGATTACCTTTAACTATTAACTGACAACCAAACGTCCCATGTTTAAGATCTACAACACCATGTCCCGTTCACTGGAGGAACTGGTTCCGCTGGAAGACAACCACGTCCGCCTCTACACCTGCGGGCCGACCGTCTACAACTACGCGCACATCGGCAACTACCGCGCCTACATGTTCGAAGACCTGCTGCGGCGCTGGATCCAGTACAAGGGCATGAAGATCACCCAGATCCAGAACCTGACCGATGTCGACGACAAAACCATCCGCGGCTCGCGCGAGACCGGCCTGCCCCTGCGCGAATACACGCAGACCTACAAAGACGCCTTCTTCGAAGACCTCAAAACGCTCAACATCCAGCCCGCCGAGCACTACCCCGCCGCCACCGACTGCATCCCCGAAATGATCGCGCTCATCGAAAAGCTCTTCGAAAAGGGCCTGGCCTACAAGTCCGACGACGGCTCCGTTTACTTCCCCATCGACAAGTTTCCAGCCTATGGAAAACTCGCCCACCTCGACCGCGAAGGCATGCGCGCCGGCGCGCGCGTCGACCAGGACGAATACGACAAAGACAACGCCGCCGACTTCGCCCTCTGGAAAGGCTACGTCGAAGAGGACGGCGATGTGGTCTGGGACTCCCCGTGGGGCAAAGGCCGTCCCGGCTGGCACATCGAGTGCTCCGCCATGAGCCAGAAATACCTCGGCAAAACCTTCGACCTGCACTGCGGCGGCGTCGACAACATTTTCCCGCACCACGAAGACGAAATCGCCCAGAGCGAAGGTGCCAACGGCTGCCTGTACTCCAAATACTGGATGCACAACGCCCACCTCATGGTCGAAGGCAAAAAAATGTCCAAATCCGAGGGCAACTTCTTCACCCTGCGCGAGATTCTCGACAAAGGCTGGACCGGTCGCGAAATCCGCTACGAGCTGATCGGCACCCACTACCGCAAGAGCCTCAACTTCACCTTCAGCTCGCTCGCCGCCGCCCGCGCCTCGCTCGCCCGCCTCGACGACTTCTACGCCAAGGTCAAAGAAGCGGCTCGTTCGGAGAACTCGCCCTACCCGTCAGACTCTGAGCAAAAAGGTGGGGCGATGCCTCCGGCGGAGCCGTCTCTGCCGGAATGGGCCGTTGAACTCGAGAAACGATTCGAAGCCGCACTCGACGACGACCTCAACATCGCCGGCGCGTTCGGAGCACTCTTCGACGGCGTCCATGAGGGCAATAAATCGTTTCCAATGTCTGGAAAAACCGCCCTTGCAGTTTCCAAGCTTTGGAAAAAACTTGATTCCGTTCTCGGCTTCCTCGAGCCGCCCAAAGAAGAGGTTCCTTCCGAGCTGATCGAAATGGCCGAAGCGCGCGTCGAAGCCAAAAAGAACAAGGACTGGGCCGAGGCCGACCGCCTGCGCGATGCCGTCGCCGCCGCCGGCTGGACCATTCAGGACACCCCGACAGGCCCGAAGCTGAAAAAAGTCTGATTGCTCATAAATTTAACCCTGTGCTATGATGGCGGCCTAACTAATGGAGAAGGTCATGACGTTTACAGCTGTATTCAGAGAGTTCCCTGAAGGCTACGCCGCATTCGTGGAAGAGCTGCCTGGTGCCAACACACAGGGAAAAACGCTTGAGGAAGCACGCAAAAATCTGAAAGAAGCCATCCAAATGGTTCTCGAGACAAACCGGTTTCTGGCTGAAGAAGAACTGGCCGGGAAAACTGTGATTCGCGAACCCATCGCCCTGCCGGCCTGATGAAGAGCGGGATCTAATCAAGCACCTCAAACGCCACGGGTGCGAATTCCTGCGCGAAGGCGGAAGCCACACAGTTTACGTCAACCGCACCTCAAAAAAATGCTCCGTTGTCCCCCGCCACCGCGAAGTCCTCGATTTCACCGCCAAAAAAATCTGCAAAGACCTCGATATACCGCAGCCTTAGCGTCCTTGCGTTCATTTCTTCTCGTATTGCGCAGGCTCCTCGGCAACCGTCAGATGCGAACTTTCCGCATGAAGCGCGCGACGCTTCGCAGCGACATCGCGGGCCAAATACATTTTGATGAGGCTCTGGTACGGAGCATCCATTTTGTTGGCCAGCACTTTGAGGTCATCAATCAGCGATTCCGGGAGGCGGATGGAAATGGATTTTGTTGATGGCTTGAGATTCGGAAACGGCTTGACCCGTCTCGACGATTTCTACAGGAAACTGCAGGAAGCAGCCAGTGAAACTGGAAACTTGAAACTGGAAATTCGGAATACCAAGCAGATTTTCCTGACTGAGCCAAAACGCTGGCCGAGAAATTTAAAGCCGCGCTCGACGACGACCTCAACATCGCCGGCGCGCTCGGTGCGCTCTTCGACGGCGTCCACGAAGGCAACAAACGTTTTCCAATGCCTGGAAACGAAGCGCTCGCGGTTTCCAACCTTTGGAAAAAACTCGACAGCGTTCTCGGCTTCCTCGAACCGCCCAAGGAAGAAATCCCGCAGGAGCTCATCGATATGGCCAGCGCGCGCGTCGAAGCCAAAAAGAACAAGGACTGGGCCGAGGCCGACCGCCTGCGCGATGCCGTCGCCGCCGCCGGCTGGACCATCCAGGACACCCCGACAGGCCCGAAGCTGAAGAAAAGTTAAAATTCAAATGAACGCGAATTAACGTAGCGCGGCCCAGCCGTTCATGGGGAACCGCAACCATTTTTTTCACAACCATTTCGTTAGAGTGAACAGCCGGGGAAGCCAGAGTTTTTCGGGGCCCCTATCAAGCGGTTGCGGCTGTAAAAGTACAGCCGGGACTCAGCCGTATTCGGCGTGGGCCCGGCTTTCCCCGCACAAGCCGGACCCACGGACGAATACGTCCTGAGTTCCGGCTCTACGTTCCAACCACTGGAAAATTTAACCACAGAGTACGCTGCGACTGCACAAAAATGACGAGAGATTCTACTCCGTGAACTGCTCAGCGTTGAGGAGCTCAAGACGCTGACTGGTGCGCTGCCGGACCTGCTCCTCGTGGGTCAATATTGGACTGGAAGGGAATTTCTTTTCGACGGTGGCGCGGCTTTGCGGGCTGAGCACGGTCAGCGAAATGGTGAAGGTGGAGCCGTTGGGGCGCTGGAGGGTGAGGCGGTCGCCCTTGCGGGCGACAAGCTCGGCCTCAATGGCGTGGCCTGCGGCATTGGTCCAGGACTCCGCCCCGGACCAGGCCGCGCAAAACCAAATCAGACTGACGAAAATCCAGCGCATAAGCCCCTACTCAGCGCGCAGGCGCATAAACTGCTGAGCGCCGCTCATTTCGATATACATGGTTTTGTAGTAGCCGTCGCCGACCGTCACGGACTGGCTCAACTCACCGTCCTCGCTCAGCGAGAACAGTCCGGTGCCCCAGCTGTCGTCGTCGCCCAGGCCTGCAGCGACATCCACCGAATAGCTTTTGCCCTCGACGCTGAGGAAGCGAAAGAGAAAGCGCCCGTCGTCGGTGCGCTCGAGATCTCTGATGGCAAAGCAGTCGTAGTCGAGGAAGGCGAAGGTGCCGGAGAGGTATTCCTGCCAGTTGGAGGCCCCGTCGCCGTCAAAATCGCCGTCGGGGAGGATCTGGGAAATGTTGGTGATGGACCCGCCGGAGGCGGCCATCATCTGCCGCTCCCACTCGTCGGGAATTCCATCGCCGTCGGCATCGGTGCCGGTGGTGAGGGTCAGGGCGACGTCGGCCCCCGGGGCCGGCACGGTAAACGTTGCGCCTTCGAGCAGGGGCTCCTCGACGCCGTCGACCAGCACGGAAATGGTGACCTGCTCGCCCTCGCGAACGGCATAGTCGGCATAGCGCTCCCCGGAGCCGTTGTCGAGATCGAGCGCGAGCTGGAAGTTATACCCATAGCCGACCAAACCGGTGATGTCCGCCCACGCGGCGGTTTCGCCGTCGGTATTGACAAAGCTGATGCGCGCGCTGTCCAGGTAGGGATGCCCATAGGAATCCTTCACCAAACCGTAAACCGTGCACGACCCGCAAGGAATCGCCGCAGGCACAAGCACCGGGAGCCCCATCAACAGAAACAACAATTTCTTTTTCATACTCAACCGATCCAATTCAAAATTCCCAATTTCACGTTTCGAGTTTCGAGTATCCACATTCGAATCATCAATTCCCCGAGTACGAATAGGTCTGGAAGAAGATCTTGATGTCGCTGACGCCGTCCTCGTCCCAAATGCCCGGATAGACCTCGGTGCCGTGGATAAAGCGGTCGATTCCCTCCTCGCCGTCATCAAGCAGCGTGCCGCCCGGGATGATCAGCAGCCAGCGGGTGTTCCAGACCGAACGACCGATCAGACGGGAATTATTGATCAACTCGGAATCATCGAACTCGCCGCTGTCGTGGTAGGAGCGCATGGAAGGATAGCGGCGGATGTCGAAAAGCTCATCGCCGAGCATATCCTTGGCAGCGCTCCAGTCGGAGCTCTCCCAGTCGTCCTCGGAAAACGAATACGGGACCGGCAGGGCCTGGTCGACCACCTGGAACTCGCGGATTTCATCCATGTCGCTCGACGGCACGCGCATCTTATCCACCCCGACCGGAATCAAATAGACGCGCGGCTGGTTGGCGAGACCGCCGTTGAAGGCATTGTCGAAATTGCTGAACCAGACGCCGGCGCTGCGGATCTTGGTGGCAAAGTAGGTCGAGTCGTAGGCGTTGTCGCCGCCGGCCAGGCTGAGGCCGAAGAAGTTGTTGCCGAAGTTGATTTCGGTGGAGAACGGAATCACCAGGGCGGGCTCTTCGGGATCGGCCGGTGTGAACGGCAGGCAGCAGCGCTGGAACTCTTCGAGGTCGAGCAGGTTGTCGACGCGGAAGCTCTCGAGCTTTTCACGCCATTTTTTATCGCTGTCGGCTCCGCCCACATCGGATGGCTTGATGCGGAAGAGCTCGGTGCGCAGCGAGAAGCGGCCGGTTTCGGTCTGCGGGTTGTTGAAGCCCAGGCGGCCGTCAAGCACCTCCCAGTTGGCCTTCATGCGCGCCAGGATATCGGCGAGCCCCGGCTCGCCGGTCGTGGAACCGACCAGCGGCTCTTCAGGATTATTGCCGTCGTCGCGGCTCATGCGGCCGATGGTGCGCGCGGTAACCACATCAGCCAGGAACTCGGCGCCGGTGGTTTCGGAGCTCTCGGCGTCGAGCAGGCCGGTTTCGTAGTCGTAGGCCTTGGCGGCGAGGTAGCAGTAGCGCGCGGCGGCATCGAAGGTTTCGGTGTAGCGGTCGAGTTCGTCGTTGCGCATGATCATATAAGCCATGTTGCGGTAGCGCTTGGCGCTGAGGTCCGCGGCATAGTTGATGCGCATGGCCTCGCGTTCCTGCTGCAGCGCATCGCCCTCGGCCACCGCAGCCGAATATTCCATGCGGGCGGTTTCGGCGGCCTGCAGCACGGTCTTGAGCTGCAGCAGCGGCGCGTCCTGCGCGGCGATCACCTGCTGCATGTCCAGCAGGTCGAGCGCCAGCTCATAACTGCCTTCCGCGTCGCCGATGGCATCCTCCAACTCACCTTCGAGGCCGGAGATTTTTTCCTCCAGATAATCCATCACCACAAACTGGGCCGTCTGGTACGTTGCGGAGGCCGTATCTTCCGCCTCCGCAATGGCGGAAACAATCGCCCTCACACCGGTCCCGATATCGACGGAGAATCCGGCAGTCGTGGGAGCAACCTCCGACGCCGAGTCCAAAGCACTGGACAGCACATCGTGCCAAATCTCTTCCACTTCGATGGCGGTTTCGATTCGGGACTGGATCGACTCGTACGAGCTGATCTTTTCTCCGTAATAAGCACTTGCCGCCGAAACCCCGGCATCCCTCAGATATTTGGCGCTGAGGCGGCTGGCCATCTCCTCAACCGCCGCCTTCGCCTGCTCGCAGGCTTCATAGGCTTTGGAAACTTCAGAGAGCCGCTCGACGTAGGAGGAGAGCGCAATCTGAATTTCGCCCTCGGCGCGGCGGCGGCCGGTGTAGCGAACCGGCTTGCAGGGCAGTCCGGCTGAATCCACGCAGAAGGAGATCGAGTTGGTGACGGTGCTGACATCCGGAATCAGCACACTGACCTCATCGACCTCGGTGTCGAAAGCCTCGCTCAGCGCGTCATCGGTGGCGATGGAGGAGGAATAGGTCCCCTCCGTGAATCCACAGGACTCATAGCTGACCACATCAAGCGAATACTCGGTGATCTCGCCTAGGTCATCATAACGCTCAATGTAGTTGTAGTGCAGCAGGTCGGGACCGCTGTAGTATTCGTCATAGAGCTCACCCGGCCCCAGATCATCGGAATAGGGGTAGCCGTAGAGCGCGATCAGGCGGCGGGTGTACTCCGCCTCTTCTGCCTCGTAGGCGTCGGTGAAGTCGCCGTCCTCGTTCTGGTCGCGCAGCGCCTGCGCACAGGTCTGCACGCGGTCGAAGATTTCCGCGGCGGTAATCAGCGCCGACTCCGCGCGCTTATAGACCTGCTCAAAATGGGTTTCGCCGGCGTCGATCTCCGACGAGCTGATATCGAACGGAATCACGTTTTCGGCCAGGCCGAGCGGATTGAGGCCGGCATCAATGTGATCGAGCTGCTGCTGTATTTTGCTGCCGAACGCGGCGATTTCGTCGAGCTCCGGCGTGGTTTCACGGTCGATCACGCGAATGCCCTCTTCATCCTCGGACGCGCTGTCCGGCAGCAGGGAGTTGGCGGCGAGCCAGTCGAAGTAGGCGCCCTGCCCGGCGCGACTCGCCCATTCGGCCACGCCCCAAGCGCGGTTGGTGTTGGAATCAAACAGGTCTTCGGAAAGCTCCTCGCCGAACACATAATCCTGGCGCCAGGTTTTACTGAGCACTTCGAGGCCGGCCTCGGCCTTGGCTGCGGCGGCCACGGCGAATTTTTTTTCGTGCAGGTAGGAAACAGTCACCTCGGAATCGGCGACCATGACGCCCTCGACCTGCGGGAACCAGTGGAAGTTGTCCGCATGCATCGCGGCATAGTAATACTTCATGGCCTTGAGGTAATGGCCCCAGGCGTCGCCATGCCCCTGCGGGAAGAGCGCCAGCGCGTCATATTCGTCGATGGAGCCGTCGCCCGCGCCGTCGCCGTCCTCGTTTTCGATATCGCTGATGCCGTAGTTGAGCATGTAGGCGACTTCGCCGCCGACGGTGTCGGAGGTGAAGTTGGGAACGAGGCGGTTGTAGATCGGATAGTCGGTCACATCCGGGCTGCAGGTGTCGTCGCGGCCGCGCAGCAGGGCCAGCTCTTCGGAAAGCAGGTCGGTCATCTGGTTCTGGAAGCAGAAGATCGAGGTCATCTCCATGCACTCGAGCGGGTCGTCCGAACCGAGCGTCACCGTCGGGTTGAGCGCATCGGCATAGGCCTCGTTGCCCAGCAGCGTGTAGAAGTCGGCCAGGCGGCCGGAGACCATCAGCAGGGCCAGCGAGAGCGAGCCGCTCACCTCTTCGTTGGCGCACAGGTCGAGCGCCTGCTTATAGACGGTTTCATAGATCTGGATCAGGCCGTAGTCATTGAGCGATTCGTAGTTGAGCGCGATATCGCCGTTATAGGGCGCGCCGGCCTGGGCCACCATGCTCAGCGTGGTGTCGATCTCATAGTTCATGTAGTCGGTGATGGACTGCTCATAGGGATTGATGGCCGACATGACGCGCTTGATCCACCCTTCGGCCAGCCGGGCCGAGGTCCACGACGACCAGTTGGTGCCGACCACGGCCTGCACGGACTCGTCGAGCGCGCGGTAGCGGCAGCGCAGATAGTGGTCGGAGAGGCCGAACACACCGGAATCGCCGATGGTGGTGTAGTGCAGACCATTGGTTTTTGCGAAATGCAGCCAGCTGGCGCTGTCCTCGTCCGGCGCGCTTCCGTTGTCCGGATCGGCAACATTCCATTCGAATTCAAACTGCGCGGGCTCACCAGCAAAGTCGGCGGTGTATTTGAGCGTGAGTTGCTTGTCGAGCGGGTTGACGGACTCGATCGTATCGAGCTCCCCGCAGTAGAGCTCCGGCTCCACCCGGATCACAACCATGTCGATCACCTCCGACGAGGCGACCATCGTTTCGTTGGTGCTGTCGTTAAAGATCAGGGTCACGTAGCCGCTGCCGCGGCCGACGGTGGAAAGTGCGTAGGAGTCGACCGGCGTGTCATCGTCCGTGATTTCATAAACGGTCTCCGGCAGCCCGGCGATTGCGCTGATCCAATCGGGATCGTCGGCGCCGTCCACAATGTCGGGATCGAGCGCATTGACGCGGTTGCTCTGGGAGAGCACGTTGAGCAGCAGGTAGTTGTTGCCGTCGGTGCGCGCCACGAACTCCCCTTTGAGCTGGAACTCTTCGCCGCTCGATGCGGTGCCGTTCCAGAACATGCGCTCGCGCAGGGCGGGCGGCAGGTCGCTGAAGAAGGTATAGCCGGTCTCCGTGTCGCGATAGCTGTCGATGGCGTCCGGCACGCCGTCCATCGCCGCCTTGCGGGCGCGGGTCGGGTCGATCAGCTTGACGCTCTTGGAATTGGGGTCGCCCAACGCAACCGACTGCTGGTAGAGCACATCGACGCTGAGCTGGCCGCGCACGGCCGGCAGCCCGTCTTTTGTCGTGGTGAGCGTATCGCCGACGTAGAGGTTCGGCACATCCTCCGGCCAGCTGACGGTATACGTGCAGCCGACCGGCTCTGAAGCGGCACCGGCCGCAAGCGCCACCGGATCACCCGCAGCAACCGATTCGCCGTCCGGATACCAGAAACCGCTCTGGCTCGGATAATAGAGATTTGCCACGGTTGCGACCGATTCGCCGTTGCCGCCGGCGTGCTGTGCCCAGAAGCGGCCGGTGCGGTCCTCGAACGGATCGAGTTCATCGGTTTGAACGAATTCGTTGTCCGAACACCAGGCGGGGACCATCTGGTTGAGCGGTGCGGGGGCCGGAATCATCTGACCGGCATCGAGAAACTGTTCAAATGCATACAGCTTGTTGGACGCCACCACCTCAAAAATGGCCATATCCGGATTGCCGTCCGCATCGGTATACTCGACCAGCACAAACGGATCGGAGGTGTACCCGGTTTCATTCGTCACATTCAGGTCGGTTCGAAGCGCATAGACTGTGTCCTGCAGTACCAGTGCATGCTCCTCGTTGGGATTATATCCGTCCGACTCCGAATCGTTCTGAACGTAGATTTTCGGCGAGGTGCCCGCCAGGCTCAGTCCCGGACGAACCGTTGGCTGCCCGTCAGCAATCCAGTTTAATGAAACCGACAGATTATCAAACGCATACCCTTCGTCGCTCCAGCCCTGATCTGTATAGGCCGTAATCACAATCGTCGCGGTTTCGGACGTGTGCGGAATATTCTGGAGCGCCTCGAGCTGCGACAGGTCGTAGAACCGGCGGGACCAGCTGGAAATGATTTCATCCGGCATGGTCACGGTATGCACCTCTTCGAGCAGGCTGGTATCCGCAGCAACCCCATTCAGTCTGAATTCCTGATTTTCATACAGCCCCAGGCAGACATGAAAAACCTCGTCTCCGTCAACCGTAATAGAAATCCAGTCATTGGGAGGATCCAGTGATCGGATTTGCGCCAGGCACATGCCGATCGCGAGCGAGGAGTGTTCCGGAAGCTCGGCCAAGGTCACCGTGCAGGAGTTTTGGTTCCCCTGCGTACGAAAGTAATCCCCGCCCGTAAATCCGCCGTCGCCATAATCATTTGCGTCACCCATGAGCGTTTTATACGAATCCTTCAGCCAGGCCCCCGTATCGATCGACTGATAGAGATCGAGATCATCAAACGAAGCATAATAAGCCGGAACCGGGTCGCTGCCCATCAGCGCACGATGCATCAGGGTGCGGATTTCATCTTCGGAGCGGGCTTCGTCCCAGATCCGGACCTCTTCCAGGTCGCCCGCGAAAGCCCCCATATAGACAGAGGCATCGCTCACCAACGCATGGGTGCAGGAGACGACCGCTTCCTTGGCTCCATTTAGAAAGAAACGCAGGGTTCCGTCCGAATCCCGGCTCAAAGCCAGATGCTGCCAGGCATTGGTCCGCAGCTGAATGCCGGATGAGAAAACCGTTTCTCCCTCCGCCATCAGCGATACCCCATTGGTGCTGAAGCCGAGACTCCAGCCATTCTCTTTTTCCAGGACAGTTCCGGAGACCTCCGTCGGCTTCACCCAGGCTTCCAGCGTGAATGGATCGGAAGCACTCCAGCTGCCCAAATCAGAGCTGTCCGGGATTTCATCCCCGGCACCATCACACTGCAGAACCGGAGAGGCGTCCAAAATGCACGTCAGCCCCTCATTCCCCAGCCCGCCGGCCACCACGATCTGATCGGCGGCCTCGGGCCAGACATTGCTGTAAACACTCACCATCGACGGGAAGTAGAGCGGCGTGCCCAGCCGGATCTCATCGTCTTCCACATCCGTCATCGCATAATACCTGGAAACGTTAGCCCACCACACCTCGAGCAGCCCTTCATTGACCGCATAGATCGACGACCCGCTTTCCTCCTCCAGATATTCCTCCGGATACATATAGTAATTCGTGTTGTACGCGCTTCCTGAGGGCGTATAGAGATAGCCCGGCCAATTGGTGCAAGCGCTGTCCGCCGGCTCCAGCCGCGATGCAATCTCCCACGCCCACGCGTCCATCTCAACGGAGGCATGATCCACCGCCTCAACCGGCTCAAACCAAACCGTCTCATCCGCCACATATTTGAGCAGGAATTTACCGAGCTTCTCGGTATAGAGTTCGCCGTCTTCGGCAAAAGCAAACTCATCGGACGCACCGGACTCGCCGCTCACAGTCTGATACGGCATCACCTCAACAGAGAGTTCCGAAGAAATATAAACCTTCGGTTCCAGATCGCCGCCGGCCAAATCGCCACGCACATAGTGCTGCAGGTCATCGCCCCAGGAGACGTCATAGATGTCCACCTCGAACGGCCAGATCACATCCAGCTCCTCCTGGGCCTTCCAGTAAATTTCAATCTGCCAGGCCGCCTCCGTCTCGCGAATCGCCCAGATCCAGCCGTTCTTGTCGCCGGTGCCGTGCTTATAGACAAAAATATCGTCCGGGTTTTCCCCGGTATCATCGGTCGCGCCGCGCGCAACCAGCGAGAACAGATCGTCGATTTCATAGGAGCGCTTCACCGGCTTGAGGCGGTCGCCGACGCGGACTGACTGCAGCTCGCTCATCGGCTCGAGCACTTCAACCACCTCATGGCCGAGATACTGCTCGAAGCCGTATTCATCCGTGCGCGAATAGACCAACAGGAATTTGCCTTCGGCCCCCTCCTTGGCATGCAGATACGTGCCGTCGAGCCACACATCATTGGTCTGAACGGCGGAATCGCCGTAACTCCACTGATAATCGTCCTCATGAATGGAAATTGAACTACTGGCAAACAGGGTCACTTTATAGTTGGAGCCAAACTCAACCGTCGGACCGGCATTCTGCAGCGTCCTTCCATTTTCATCATCCGTCCAGTAAAGACGCACCCCGCGCTTCGAGGGATTCGATGAAATGACATACGTCATCGTATTGGTGGTGCCGTCGGCCATCTCCCACTGGATTACGGCCGCGCCGGAATCGACCGCCAGCAGCAGTTCCGCGTAATCGAGCCAAACCACATTGTCCGCACTCACCAGAATCGGAACCGCGCCGTCCGCCGCGCCGTCCGGGGCCTCAATCTCATCGCCCACGCCATAGCTCGCCTCCAAGGCGCCACACGGCGCGCCCAGCTGCACCTGCGCCAGGTTGGTATCATGCGCCGCCTGCCAGTGATGCCCGCCAACGCCGGCCGCCGCGCCCACCACGCTGTTGCTCGCCGTGCCGCCAATCGGAACCAGAATGTTTTCAAAAGAGGAGCGAACCACAGCCGTTTCGCCGAATACCGCCGAGCACCACCCGGACAACAGCACGAAAGCAACTCCAAGCTGATTACTGAATCGACCAAACATCCCAAAGACTCCGTTATTTTCTACATGAGCGAGAAGCTGAAATATCCTGCTACCGGCCTATCGCTATGAAATAGAAGGCCGTATCCTCCCAATTGCCGTCGTCATCACGGGCTCTCATAACAAATCCAGCGGCACTCACAGCCTCAGCCGAAAGCACATTGTCATACTCACTGAGACTGGTATCACTGTAATGAACAGAAGCCACCACGACGGGCGTCTCGGAGAAAGGAGGGTTAAAGGACACAGAATAACAGCCAGCTTCCGGCGAGTTCCTAGTAACCGTATATTGATTGCCCGGATTCGAAATCTCGCCTCCTTCATGACTCACCGACCCGGCAACGATCCGCATTCCGGATGCCGGTGCCTCAACCACTGCAGACACTTCGTGGGAACCCAGCGTAAGGCTTCCTCCAACGGTCAGATCATTTGTGACAGACAGATCGGCACCAACAGTCAAACCGTCACCCACAGTCAAACCGGCACCAACCGTCATATCGTTACCAACCGAAAAATCATCAGCTGCCTGAGTGGCATAAGTGGCCTCCACGGCAGATACAGCATGGTCAGCCATCGTGGCGGAGTCGGCATAAACGGCCTGCTGGGCGAACTGGGACTGGATGGCAAAAGGGGACGCGAGCAACTGCTGGCGCGGGAACGATTCATCGGCACCGCTGATGTCTGCACCGGTCTCGTCCTGATGAACCGTAATGCCGAGGTAGCGGTCCGTGCTGGATCCATTGGGATCGATCCAGACCGCTTTCCAGAATTCATCCACCGCCGTATAGGCGGCTCCCGCAATCGCCTCTTCGCCGACGCTGGTCTGCCCGAGAATGACGCTGAAGAAGCCGTTGTTGACATACGGCTGATAGGTCGCGCCCCACAGCAGGGTGGCGCTGCTGGCCGCCCCATCGTAGAGCTTAAAGTCAATGGTGTAGATTCCGTTGGCGTAGTCGGTGCCGTCGGCGGTCTGCAGGCGCCCCTGATAGCTCATGGTGCCCGGCGTCACCTGCTGCGTAATCGTCGGCGGCTCGGCCTGCCCCGTCGCCGCGCCCAGTAAAATCAGTCCCATCATCCACGTTGCTGCATGCTTCATCGTTCGCTTCTCCTTCATTAAAATAAGTTTCAAATTGTTCAGCTTGTAGGGCGGGAACGGTTAAGCCTGCGAAACCTTCCCGCCCCCCGCTGTCCCGCGCGGCTGGAAGGTCTCGTTCCTCAACCATTCCAGCCCTACAAAAATTTTCCCAACCGAGGGGTCTCTTCATCCACGCCCATTCGTGCGATTCGTGATCCCAATCTCTTCCACCGTCTCACCGCCCCTGCGGCAACCTTCTTTTGCGTTCTATGCGTTCCTTCGCAGTTCAAAATCCGTAATGGTTATTCACCCTGATCCAGATAACTGAGGAAGCCGCAGTCGCTCACCTTTTCCAGCCGGAACGCCCCGGACACAAAGATCGTCTTGTTCAGCCCCGTCACCTGCTCTTTAAAATCACCGCCGAACTCGGAGACCGCCCAGCGGGGATTGGCCCCGAGCGGATCGTCTGCAGCAAACGTAAAACTCAGCACCCGCTGCACATCGAACGATTCCTCGCCTTCGGACAGCGGCAAGGCGGTTCCATTGCTGTATTCCTTGTTGTCGTGGTCCGGATGGTAGGGATGCACAAAGGGGTTGACCGCATCGTCAAACGGAAGCGCCACGGTGCAGGCCAGTTCATTGGTCGATCCAAAGGTTCCAACCATTGGAAGCGGATCCATCAGCGGGAAGTTCGCAGAGCTGATGCGCGCCACCTCGGCATCCGCATAGATTTCCATAAAATCAGCCGCAGATTTCACATCGGTAAAGATGCGGGAAACCGTCTCGCCGCCATCATCGATCACCCAGGCCGGCACAGCGCGCTGCAGCAGGCGGCAGGTGCCATTGGACGCAACATGCATCAGCACCCGAAACGAATACGGCTCAGACACCGCCACCGGCGTCTCGGTGTCCCACGTGTTGCCCGTATAGCCGATGCGCGACGGCGCGCGGCTCACGCCGTCCACCGCCACCGTCCCCACCCACAGCCCCGTCGGGTCGGTAAACGCCTCATCCTCCTGCTCGCACTGGATGCCAAAGGTCTGCTCCACCTCGCCGTCGGACACCTTCAGCAGACTCTGCCACACCGCGCCGGCATCGTCTGCGCTCATTTCGTTCACGCGCGGCATCAGCGTGATCTCCACCGATTCATACGCCGCAATGTTCGTCGTAAGGCCGGAAAAATCGACGTATTCACGGATCCCCTTCGTCACGTTGCAGGCCACGGTGGAAAGCGGCACCGGCCCCTCGGCCGCCGGATAGTCCGCGTTCGGGCTTTCGCCCGCCAGCAGCTCCAGCGTCACCGTGCGCTCTTCATCGGACATGTTTTCCAGCAGGATCCGCCGCTCCGTGATGTCGGACCCGAAATCGAGCCAGTCCGCGCCGCTGGAGAGCGACACCTTCAGCGAGCCGTCGTAGTCGAGCACCTGACCGGTATTGATCCAGTAGGCCTTGCCGTCCTGCATGTCCGTGTGCTTGGGGAAATAAACCTGCTGCTGGGAGCCGTCGGCCAGCACCTCATAAAACTCGCCGCCATCGTCGGAATTATCTCCGATTTCATCGGTGTGCGCGAAAAACGTCTCAAACGTCACTCCATCACCCACCGGCACACCGGTCAGCGTCATCTCGTTGGGAATCCATTCCGGATGGACCAGCTCCGGCCGCCCTTTCACTTCCAGCGTCGCCGAATTGGTCATCTTGACCAGATAGGCCTCACCGGCCAGCAGCATGTTCAGAGTGTTCTTTTCGGAGTCCTCATCGCCGGCCGGCCGCCACACCAGCCAGTCTGACGGGCGCGCCAGCTCATCCGAAAAATCGGACAGATATTCCTCATCGTCCGTCGTGCGGCACCACATCATGGCACGATCCACCGGGAGCCCCTCAAACACCGTGTCGCAGCTCGCCGGCAGCGGCTGCACCGTCAGATAAACCGCGTTCCAGCCCTCCTCGAGCTCAACAGCCTGCGTCAGCCACTGCGCCTGCGCGCTCACACTAACCAGCACCACCACCAGAAGTCTTCTAAAAACTCTCACGTCGTTATTCCCCGATTCTACGAAGCAAATATATTTGAATATATATACACCTATAATGTTGCCTGACAATAGTTTTTCAACATTTGACCGCGAGCGAAGCGAGAGAGCCATCCGCAGATGCGAGGAATTTCCCTCTGTGCCTCCGTGTCCTCTGTGGTGAACAATGTCAGTCAGGTTATTTCATATTAAACGCAACCGATCGGCAGGACGCGACGGATAGAGCGCTTTCGCCGGGCGAGCCGCAATCGAAGGCCTGCGTTGCGGATTCACCATTCAATCGCGCGGACGGCCCGGCGGTCCGTCCCTACCGGCTGGGCGGAGTCGCCGAAAGCGCCGCCTCGCACTGGAGCGCGATCTCCGAGCGCGCTTGGCACTGCATCAGCAAACCCGCTCGGAGATCGGGTTCCACCCAATAACTCTGAAAGGATAACTGAAAACCACCCACCTGCAGCTTTTGTACGACAAATTAACCGCTAATTAACTCTCATCGGGCGGAGCACCTTCAAAAATCTACGCCTTCTTTTTCCCGTATTCTTCGGGGTCTTCGGCGACGGCGAGATGTTTTTTTTCGACGCGAAGAGCTCGGCGCTCCATGGCGACATCGCGCGCCAGATACATTTTGATGAGGCTTTGGTACGGGACATCCATTTTGTTGGCCAGCACTTTGAGGTCATCAATCAGCGATTCCGGGAGGCGGATGGAAATGGATTTTGTTGACGGCTTGAGATTCGGAGACGGCTTTACCCGTCTCGCCGTTGACAGATCAAAGTAGTCCAAGGGCGAGTGAATCGCCCAAAAGTCTCGTTCCTCATCTTCGTTTTTAAATTTTGGGATCTTTTTAGGTTTGTTCTTCATAATAACGCCTCTCTTTTCGGTGCATATCACGGGCTGAAATCACACGGCACCTGTTTCCCCTCACAGTAAAATACACCATCAATTTTCTGTTCTCATTCGTCTTTCCGTAAGCCGCATACCGGTTCTCTATCTGAGAGTGCTTGTGATCTTCGAGAATGATCATGTGCTTGCTTCCTGATTTCGGTTTAACCGCAAAAAACGGCTCCGACGGAGGCGTCGCCCTGCCCGACAACTCTGAACTTCCAAATTGCAGGGCTGGAACGGGCGCTTACCCTGCATCCAGAATGTCGCGGATTTTTTTCAGCAGGACACTGATCTTATAGGGCTTGCTCAGGAGATGATCTCCCAGATCCTGAATCAGGCTGGTCTGCCCGGTCGCGGACACATATCCCGATACAAACAGATAGCGCAGCGCCGGCCGTTTTTTCAGCATTTGATCCACGGCCTCTTTGCCGCCCATGCGCGGCATCACCATGTCCGCCATCACCAGATCGATCTCTTCCGCGTGCTCCTCAAACAACTGCAGGGCGGCGGCCCCGTCTCTTGCGGAGAAAACCCTGTATCCGGCACGGCGCAGGACATCCACGGAAAAATCCAGGATCATTGCGTCGTCTTCAGCAATCAGGATGGTTTCCGCCCCGCGCGCCGCAGCACCGGCATCGCTCCCGGCACGCTCCCGGTCCGCTGAAGCCTCAGGCGCAGCAGCCGGCAGGAAGATGTCAAAAACGGTCCCCTCGCCCGGCTTGCTGGAGACCTCGATATCGCCTTTGTTCTGCTTGATAATGCCGTACACCGTAGACAAACCCAGTCCGGTTCCCGCCCCGACCTCCTTGGTGGTGAAAAAGGGTTCAAACACCTGACTGCAGGTGGCCGCATCCATTCCGCACCCGGTATCTGAAATCCGCAGATGAACGTAATCGCCGGGGCGCAGCCAGGTTTCCGGTCGCAGATGATCCCGACCCAGGGTGCTGTTTTCCGTCTCGATCGTCAGCGTTCCGCCATCGGGCATCGCGTCGCGGGCATTCACGCAGAGGTTCATCAGCACCTGCTGCAGCTGCCCTTTATCAAGAAACACGGGGCGCAGATCTTTTCCGGCGATGAATTTGAATTCAACATCTTCACCAATCATCCGGCTCAGCATTTTCTTATTGTTCGCCACTGCTTCGTTCAGATCGATATCCGCCGGGTCGATCACCTGCTGGCGGCTGAATGCCAGCAGCTGTCTGACCAGATCCCTGGCCAGCTCACCCGCCGTGGCAACTTCCTGGAGATTGGCACGTGTCCCGTGCTCCGGACCCAGACTGTCTATTGCGAGTTCTGTCTGGCCGTTGATGATCTGCAGCAGGTTGTTGAAATCATGAGCCACTCCGCCGACCAGCTGCCCCAAAGCCTGCATTTTCTGGGCCTGATGGAACTGCTGTTCGCGGATCAGCTCTTCCGTGACATCGCGTTCGACGGCTACATAATTGATGATTTTTCCGGCGGGATCACGGACCGGGGCGATCGTTGCATCCTCGGTGTACAGCGAGCCGTCTTTGCGCTTATTGACCAGCCGGCCTTCCCAGACATGACCGGACTCAATGGTTTCCCACAGATTGCGATAAAATGAATCATCGTGCCTTCCGCTTTTGAGCAGATCCGTTTTTTTGCCCAGCACTTCCTTTTTCGCATACCCTGTAATGTGTTCGAATGCCGGGTTGACGTATTCGATGACTGCATCCAGATCCGTAATGACAACGGCTTCCGGGGACTGCTCAATCGCCGTTGACAGCCTTTTCAGCTCGTCCTCCGCCTCTTTTTTCTCCGAAATATCCTCAAACATCCAGATGGACCCCTCGTCCGGCGAATCCGCATCAAGCGCTTTTCCGCTCACGCGGCACCAGAACACAGAGCCGTCGGAGCGTTGAACGGGGACGGATGCATCGAAGAGTTTATTCGCGCCAAGCACTTCCCGGGCCCTTCCGCTGATTTGCATATACTCCTCGTCGGATCTGTACAGCAGCCGGGTGGCGCAGTTCCGGATCTGATCGGTCGGTCGGCCGAGCATTTCAGCGAGACGCGGATTGACCCATTCAAACACGCGATGCCTGACCAGCGCGATGCCGAAGGTGCTGTTGTTGAGGATGAGGCTTTGTTCGCTGCTGACTTTGCGAAGCTCATCCTCAGCCAGCTTGCGGTCGCTGATATCCCATAAAATGCCGTAAATGCCGGCCAGCGCACCGGATTGATCATAGCGCGGGGCCTTGGTTGTGAGCCACCAGTGCCCGCCAATCTCCTGTTCGAACTCCTCCGCCCGGCCGGACTTCATGATCCGCCGGTCGTCCTGCAGGATCTTTTCGCCAATGTGTTCGGGAAACAGATCGAATGCGGTCCTGCCCTGCAGGTCATCCGGCGTTTTGCCCAGCCATTTTGCATAGGCCCGGTTGACGGAAAGCAGATGCCCGTCGCAATCCTTGAAAAACACGGGGGCCGACAGGGAATCCATAAACGACTGAAACAGCTCATTCTGAAAGGCCATTTGGTCCTGCGCCAGAATGGCGTCTTCCATCATGTTCAGCGCGGCCCGCCGCGAGTCGGCCAGGTCGCAGTTGGTTTTTTCGAGTTCGGCGGCACGCAGCCGGACCTGCTGTTCGAGCGTGTGCTTCTGCTGCTCCAGCTCCTGCCTCACCATGCAGTTATGAAGGGTCAGGCCGATCGCCGGGCCGACCGCCCGGAACAGGTCCAGCAGGTCCGGAGCATGAGCCGGGTCCTCTGGGTCCATCACCACCAGCGTTCCGATCAGCTCCTCTCCGCTGCGGATCGGAATCCGCACCAGGGTGCGGATTCCGCTCTCAACCAGCGGCGGCTTCAGCGGACTGGTGGACGGCAGGTCGGCGACGGCCGGCGGAAGTTCGCCGGGCGTGCGCGTCGGGCAGAGGTCGGCCAGCCGGTCCTGCTCGAAGAGACTCATGCGCTGTTCGGGACAGACATAAATCAGACGGCAGGTTTTATGCAGATGCTGCTGATGGAACAAAAAGGCCGCGGCCCCGGCACCGGTCCGCTCGCGCAGCTGTTCGCACAGGCAACGCACCATGTCCTCGAGATGATCCAACGCAATCAGATCGGCGATGAAGGAGGACGTGATCCATGAACCGACGCGTTCCCAGTTGCTGCCGCTGGATGCTGGAGAGGTCATATGGATGACTCCTGCCGACTCAGGTCTGGATGTCCGAATGATCCAGACCATAGGGCTCGTCACGTCCGAGCTCCCTGCAGAGGGCATTGATTTCCTTTTTCAGTTCGATCATGCGCAGTTCGCGTCCGGTGGCCATTTTGTTGAACCGTTCGAGCTCCCGGTTGTGCCGCCGAAGGGCCTCTTCTGAATTTTTGCGCTCCGAACTGTCGCGGATAATTGCAGTAAAAAACTGTTCCCCGGAAAGGGTCCAGCCGGCAAGGGACAGGTCGAGGGGAAACTCACTGCCGTCTTTCCGCAGCCCGGTCAGCTCAATCGCGCTGCGGGTGCATGTTTTCTCGTCTTCGGCCGCGACCGCGCGCAGCTGATCGCTGAATTTTTTTCGACATCGTTCCGTCAGAATCTGGGTCACATCCTCCCCCAGCATCTCATCGATCGAGCGTCCGAACAGCGCGTGTGCGGCGGGGTTCCACTCGACAACGACCCCCCGGCTGTCCGTGGAAATGATGGCCTCGGCGGCGGTTTCAACGATGGCGCGGGCCCGGTCGTTGGCCGCCTGCAGTTCCTTTTGAACCCGCTGTCCCGCCCGGCGTCCGGCATGCTCCTGCAGGGCGCGCTTAACGACCGGGCCCAGGCGGGAGAGGCGTGTTTTCAGCACATAGTCGGTGGCACCGGCCTTGAGACTGTCAATCGCGGCATCTTCCCCGATGACTCCGGAAACCAGAATGAAGGGGACATCCGAATTCCGCTCCTGAACAAGTTTCAGGGCGGTCAGGCCGTCGAAGGCGGGCAGCAAATAGTCCGACAGAATCAGGTCATAATCAGCCGTGTCCAGGCTTGCAAGAAATTCCTCCCGCGTCTCCACCCGCTTCCAGTCGCAGATGTACCCGGCCTGTTCGAGCTCGGCAATCTCGAGTTCGGCGTCATTGACTGCGTCTTCGAGAACGAGCAGCCGGAGTGTATCGGATTGCATGAGCTCCCCCTGTATTATTAATTTCTCTTTTCGGCATCGGTTCATTCGTCAGCACCCAGAAGACGCCGAGCCGTTTGACGACGTCGACAAAGGAGTCGAACGCAACCGGCTTCACCACATAGGCGTTCGCATGCTGGCTGTAGCTTTCGACCAGATCCTGCTCCTCGCGCGAGGAGGTGAGCACCACAACCGGAATGCTTTTCAGGTCCGGATCGTTTTTAATCTGCCGCAGCACCTCATGCCCGTCCACCCGGGGCATTTTCAGGTCGAGAAAGACCACAACCGGATTCCCTTCCGGCCGGTCGGCAAACGGCCCGCGCCGGTAGACGTAATCGAGCGCTTCAACCCCGTCCCTCGCCACCGTCACGCCGTTGGCCAGATTGTGCGCTTCCAGCGAGGCGAGCGCCAGTTCAACATCCCGGGCATCATCATCGACCAGCAGAATCCGCTTCATCTCCATCACGCTCTCCTTTCGCGTCCCTGAGGGTGAAATAAAACGCAGCCCCCAGCCCTTCGGCGCCTTCGGCCCAGACCCGCCCCCCGTGGCGCTGAACAATTCGCCGAACGGTGGCCAGTCCGATCCCCGTCCCCTCAAACTCCTCCTCAGAATGAAGCCGCTGAAAAACGCCGAAGAGCTTATGCGTGTATTGTGGGTCGAACCCGACACCGTTGTCACGGATAAAAAAGGCGATCTCACCGGTTCCTTCTTCGCAGCCTTCCTGCGTGGCACCGATCTCGATGCGGGCCTCCTCGCGGGACGCGCTGTACTTGATGGCATTGCCGATCAGATTCTGCCAGACCAGCCGGAGCAGACTGCGGTCGGCCATAACCGGCGGCAGATCGGCAACCTCCCACACGATGCGGCGCCCTTCCCCCAGCGGAGGAATTTCGTCCATGACCTCCCGGACAACTTCGTTCGAGTCCACCGGGTGCAGGCGCATCTGCGTGCGGCCCGTCCGCGAAAAGTTCAGCAAGGCGTCAATCAGCCGCCCCATCCGGCCGGAAGACTGCGCAATGGTGTCCAGATAGTGCGCGGAGGTCGAATCGAGGCGCTCCCCTTCGCGCGTGAGCAGCAGGCTGACAAACCCGTCAATATGACGCAGCGGCGCGCGCAGGTCGTGCGAGACGGAGTAGGAAAAGGCTTCGAGCTCCCGGTTGGTTTCCGCCAGCTCCCGCTGAGCGCTCTCAAGCCCCAGATTGGTCTCTTTCAGATCTTCGAGCAGATTGACCATGGCCCGGTTCAGGTTTTCCGCTTCCTCCCTGCGCGTCTGCAGCTCGGCGGTCCGCTCCTGCACGCGCACCTCGAGCAGATCATAGGACTTCTGCAGTTCGATCTCCGTCTGCTTGCGCTCGGTAATGTCGGCGACCACGCCCCCCATCACCTGCACGACGCCGTCGACCGGGTCTCCGTGGCGTCCGACCGCCGAGATCCAGCGGATCTCGCCGTCGGCCCGGCGAATGCGGCACTCAAAATTCCAGTCGGACTGATTGGCGGAGGCCTCCGTGAACTGGCGGTTCACCTCGTCCCGCTCTTCCGGCAGCACATGCTCCAAAAACATTTCATAGGTCCATTCATCGAGCCCGGAGGGATAGCCGAAAATCTGGTCGTGCCGCAGGGTGCGGTGGGAGGAGTGATCGATCAGGTTCAGGTCCCACGCGCCCATCCGGCTGACCTCCAGTGCGAACTGAAGCCGGTTCTTTTCCAGGCTGAGTTCTTCCCGCGCGCGCTTGAGCTCTGTAATATCATATTCCGTGGTAAAAATCAGGGGGGGCTCCCCGTCAATATCAATCCGGTTGGCATGGACCGCGACCGCAAAGGTTGAGCCATCCCTGCGCACATGCGTGTTCTCCGCATAAAAGGGGTTGCCGGTCATGATCCGGCGGGTCCGCTCTGCGCACAGGCGCCGGCCTTCAGAATCATCGATATCGGCCACCGGCCGGCCGACGAACTCCTCGCGCGTGTAGCCGTGTACGCGGCAGGCCGCTTCGTTTGCGTCGACAATAACGGGAATGCCGTCGGGCGTATTCGGATCGAGAATCATGCAATAGTCGCCGGCCTGCTCGAAGAGCGCGCGGAATCGTTTTTCGCCGGCCTGAAGCTTTTCTTCGGCCTGCTTGCGCTCGGTGATGTCGGTGATAAAGGCATAGTAGTAGCCCGGCGCTCCGTTCGCACCGCGGGTCAGATGGGCAAACACCTCAACGGGCACGCGGGTACCGTCCTTGCGAATGAACTCCTTCTCGTAGCGAACGGGCCGGCCGGTGCGATCGAGCTCCGCCAGCGTCTCGCGCTCCGCCGAGTGCCATTCAGGCGGGGTCAGGTCGGCCGCCCAGTCGAGCCCACGCAGCTCCTCCTCGCTGTAGCCGGTCAGGCTGCAGAAAGCGGGGTTGAACTGACCCAGATGACCGTCGGGAAACCCGATGCCGACCGGCTGGCTGGAGTTTCTCACCAGGTCTGCCATCAGCCGCAAACGCTCTTCACTCCTGCGCAGGGCCTGCGTGCTGCGCATCTGCCGGCGCTTATAACTGCGCAGAACGATGCCGGCAACTGCAGCGATCAGCAGGCACAGCGCGATCAGAAACACCTGCAGCACACCGCATTGGTTCTGACTTTTCGCCATGGCCGCCCGCAGGGCGGCATCCACATCATCGGCCTGCTTCATGAACTCTTCAAAGACGTCGTCGAACTGCTGGTCGCCGGCTGATCCGAGGCCGTCCCGGGCCGTCAGGCGCTCTTCGGCCAGGGCCCTGAAACCCGCAATTTCCGCGAGCACCTCATCCAGCTCCCGGCGCAGCACAGGGTCGCGCTGCGGCCTGAAAAGACCCGCGAGACGGTCAGCGCCGTCCAGCAGGGAGCGGGCATACCCGGCCGACCGATCCAAATGCTGCCGGATGGAGGCCTCATCTTCATGCCGGTCTCCGCTGATGAATTCCTCGAGCCACAGGTGGGCGAGCGCCGCCTCCAGCTTGATCTCCAGCGCGGCATCCTGCAGCGGAGCATACCGGCGGGCCAGACGGTCACCCGTGACCAGCAGAAAGGCAATGGCGGCCACAATGAAAAGGCCGGGAATCACGACCCATAGAACCGGGGCGCGCCTTGCAGGGCGCGTCGGCATCTTGATCTGCTCAGGGTTTGTCAAAACCTGCCTTTCTGTTTTCACCTGCCATGTTCTGCGCGTCTCCACAACCGCCTGCCGGCACGATCGAAGCCCGCGCTGCCGGCATCGCCGCGCACCAGCCAACCGGGCGCGCGGCACTGCGCTCACCCGCCATGCGGAACTCGCGCCCGCAAAATGCTCCTGCTACAAATCGGGAACGGTTTCGGGAACAACCTGTCCGCTCGGGCTGATCTTGAAAACATAGATCAGTCCCGGGCGCATCTTTTTGTAGACCGCGTTGCCGTAGACGGCCTTGATGCCGTGCTGCCGAAGCGCTTCAGGATCGTTGGCCAGATCCCAGACCGCCGACCAGAACAGCTCCCGGTCGCGCAAATGCAGGCGGCTGAGCAGGCCGGCATAGCGCGCCGGCTCCGCCCCCTCCTCTTCAATGGGAACCCCCTCGGCGGGCTGCTGGTTTTCGCTGTAGATCCGGCGCCACAGGTAGAGCGACCGCTCCCTGCCGTCCATCACCGCCTGGTCCGAAAACGTGACGATCAGCGCATCGAAATGGACGGTGTCGCCTTCGATCTCGACCTCTTTTTCCAGCACCTTGACCAGCTGGTCGCCGCGTGCGGTTTCCACAAAACGAATGGTTGTGAAAAGCGAGCCGTCACGCACCTCCTGCCGCAGGACCTTGGCATAGCCGATCTGATCTTCCCGCGTCAGCGTGGCAATCGCCTGCCTGATCCGTTTATTTTCTGTGAGCAGGTCGTGAACGGTTCGGGTGCCGTAAAAGAGCGTGCCCGAAATGAAAATCACGGCAATCAGCGCCAGCAGACCGAAACCTGTCCGTATGATTTTTTTCATGGGCGTTTCCAATGATTGGAAAAAGTCTATACGCTTTTTCCAATCATTGGAAGGGTGCTCAGTATTTTACCGAGCAGCCGTAGGGCTTGGTCTGCGCAGTCGGAACCGGCCGGCCGTCCATCAGGGCTTCCAGGGCCTCTTCAAGATAGCTGCGTCCTTTGCCGACCGCCGCGGGATCAGCGGTTCGCTGATCATCGACCGATCCCTGATAAGCAAGGCGGCCGTCCTTGCCGACAACAAAGAGATGCGGCGTGTTGCTCGCGCCGTAGGCGCGTCCGGCTGTTCCGCTTTCATCCAGCAGAACCGCCGTGGCATGCGATCCGGCTTCCTGGATGCGGCGCTTCCATTCGGCCGCCGAAAAATTGCCCTGCTTGCCGGGGGCCGACGAGCAGATGCTCAGCCAGACCACCCCCTGGCCGGTATATTTTTTCTGCAGGGCCTGCATCGCGCCGGGTTCATAGAACTTGCGCACGAACGGACAGTCATAGTTGGTCCACTCCAGCACAACGATTTTTCCGTCATACTGACTGAGCGTATGCCTGGTTCCGTTTACATCCGGCAGCTCGAAGGCCGGCGCCGCCGACTGCGCCGCGGCCGACAGGCCGAGCAGTGCAGTCAGGGCGAGGGTTGCTGTGGTAGTCCGTTTCATCATGGCTCCTTTCCAGGGACCGGGGCCCCTATGGTTTTTCCCATCCGCTTTCTTTCAACAACAGCCGCCATTCCGCAGACGGCTCCGACGACACCGCCCCGCTCTGCACGGAAACGGTCTGCGTGCCTGTCTGAAACACACAGATGTCCCGGCAAATCATCCATTTGATCGACACGGTCAGTTCAATCGCGCCGCCGACCGGCACGTCTTTTGGAATCAGCACATCACTCAACAGCACCACTTCATGTTCATAGCCGTAGGATGTTCCGATGGAATCGGTAAATGTTTCCGGCGGCGGGAAGCGCCACTCCGCAAGCTCAAGTCCGTCGATCCCGCTGAACACAATGGATGGCGGCATCCCGGAATCGCCCGGCTCGCTGGCATACGTGTGCCAGCCCTCCGCCACCGTGATTTTCACAGCAACCGGCAGGCGGTCGCCGGGCCGGACCGTCTCACTGGCGACAAAAACCGCGGCGCTCGACAGCTGTTCTTCCGCATGGCCGGATAAAACTCCCAGCAGCACAACCGATAACAACTGCGCGGATTGAAGAATTTTTTTCATGGGTGCCTCTCCCCCTCAACGGCCGAAATGCTACCTCTCCCGTCATGTTTAGCAAGTAAATCTTAAAGCCCAAATACGGACGGATTATCCGAATTTTTAATGAATGCTGGATATTCACCGGAGTTGCAGATATGTTTTTCCGTCTATGCACGGAAAATTAATTACACTGGAAGGGCCGGAGGGATCCGGCAAATCAACGCAGGCGAAGATGATGATTCGTCGTCTGGGCGAGCTCGGGATTGAGGCGATGTACACCCGAGAACCGGGCGGCACGGCGCTGGGCGAAGCGATCCGCAATATTCTGCAGCACAACGCGGCCGGGGAAGCGCCCTGCGAGCGCGCCGAACTGCTGCTGTTCGAAGCCAGCCGCAACCAGCTGGTCGAAAAGGTCATCCGCCCCGCCCTCGAAAAAGGAACCTGGGTGATCTGCGACCGCTTTATCGATTCCACCACCGCCTATCAGGGGCACGGCCGCGGCCTGCCCGTCGACGAGGTTCAGGCCATCAACAGCTTTGCCATCCACTGGGTTGCGCCGGACCTGACCCTGCTGCTCGACCTCGACATTGAAACCGGCTTCGACCGTATCTCGCAGCGCTATCTGGAACTCGGCGAATCGGCCGACCGCTTTGAGCAGGAGGAACGCTCCTTCCACGAGCGCGTGCGGCAGGGCTACCTGGCCCAGGCCGAAACCGAACCGGAACGGTTCCGCATCATCGATGCATCCCAGAACCCCGAAACCGTTTCTATCGCCATTTGGGAAATTTTATCAGAAATATTTCTGACAGAAAAAACAGGATAAACAGGATCGCATCCAGTGAACCCTGTCTGAAAAAAACATGAGCACAGAACAGTTCCAAAAAGCCTGGGAAGGCATTGAAAAGGGATGGCAAAGCGGCCAGCTCGCGCACGCCTACCTCCTGCAGGGCGCGCCGCACGGCGCGGCCGGACGCTTTGCCGACAAGCTGCTCAACCTGATTTACAACAACCATCCGCAGGTCGCCACACGCACCCACCCCGATCTCGCATGGATTGAACCGCAGAGCAAAAGCCGCCAGATCGTGATCGACCAGGTGCGCGATAAACTCATCCAGCCCTTCTCGCAAACTTCTTTTTCGGGAGGCTGGAAGGCGGGCGTCATCATCCATGCCGACCGCATGAACACCATGGCCGCCAACGCGCTGCTCAAAACCCTGGAAGAACCGCCGGCCAGAAGCATTCTGCTGCTGATCACGGATGAACCGCAGAGCCTGCTGCCGACCATTTCCTCGCGCTGTCAGCGCATTGCACTCACGGCGGCGGACGATGAGGTTTCCAAACACTGGAAAGAACCGCTGCTCGATATTCTGCGGGAACTGCCGCCGGCGAGCGATCCGCAGGCCGGCCTGCTGACCGGCCGGCTGGTCGTTCTGCTCAACGACCTGAAAAAAGAGTTTGAGGCCGATGAAGCAGAAACCCTGCCGCAGGATCTGCCCGCCAAAGAAGCCAAGGCGCTGCTCGACGGCCGCGCCGGCGCGCGCCTGGTCGAAGCGCGGGCCGACATCCTGCGCACGATGCTCAAATGGCAGCGCGACGTGCTGATCCTGGTGCTCAGGCAGGACCGCGCCCTGCTGCACTTTCCGGACTCAATCGAAGCGCTGGAACAGCAGGCACGGGCCTGCACCCGGGCGGAGGCGCTCAAACGAATCTGCGCAGTGGAAAACGCCGGCCGCCAGCTCGAACGCAACCTGCCCGCCGAACTGGTGTTCGAATCATTTTTCACGGAAATGGTCCAGGTCGGCTTGTCCCGCAGCGCTTAGTTTTGCAGCGCGGACGAGAAGGCTTTTTCGAAGCGCTGAAAATCCTCGATGTGCGGCAGGTGCCCCAGTCCCTCCAGCTCGTAAACTTCGACCTTCGGGATGATCTTCTGCATGCGGGCACCCAGCAGGTCATAGCGGCCGAGTTCAACATCCACACCGTCCCGTTTCCAGCCGCGCCCCGGACCGGTGCGGTCGCGCGTTCCCAGAATCAGCGAAACCGGAACCTGCAGGTCCTTAAATTCCGTAACAACGGGCTGGGTAAAGATCATGTCGTAGGTGAGCGCGCTGATCCAGGCAAGCAGGTCTTTGTCGGGCCCCTGAACCCATCCGACCAGCGGAAAGGTCAGTTCTTCATACCGACTGTTCCAGGCTCCGTCGTAATAATTCTTCTGCTGATAGGCCCGTATTTTTTCCGCAGACCCCTTTTTCTCGTTCTCAAAGAAAAAGCCGACATCCCGGTACTCGACAAACTGAAGGTAATTCTCCAGCCCGATCGGATTCACCAGTATGAGCCGCCGGGTCACCTCCGGATACAGCAGCGCAAAACGCGAGGCCAGCATGCCGCCCATCGAGTGGCCGACGATGACACTGCTCCGGATGCCGAGCTCATCCATCAGCTGCCGCGTATTGGCGGCCAGTGCCGCAAAGGAGAACTGGTAGTCCCGCGGCTTGGAGGACTTGCCGAATCCAACCTGATCGGGAATCAGCACATTATAGCCTCGCGCCTGCAGCCGGCGCGCCGTCTGCTCCCAATACGCCCCGTTGAAGTTTTTTCCATGCAGCAAGGTCACCCAGGGACCGGACGCATCGCCGGTTAAAAGCATATACGCCATTTCGAGCGGCTGATCCTGCGAAACAAAATCAAAGCTCTTCACCTCGAACGGATACTCATAGCCGCTCAGCCGGGCATCAAAAGAAAGACTGCCAGGCAAACTGCTTTTGTCCGCGGCCTCCGCAAGGGTGGCCAGTCCGATTAAAACCGCAGCACAGATTATTTTCATACCGCCTCCCGATCGTCTCTTCGTTTCTCGACGGAGCCGGCGACCCCGTTGACGAAGGCAGGTATAGCTTTTTTTCAGGGTTGATCAACCGTCAAAAACCCGTGAAATTATCGCAGGTTTCTCACCAGCGCCTGCAGCGCCAGCGTGTAGCCGTAGCCTTTGAAGCCCATGATCTGGCCGATGCAGCCGGGCGCCGTCAGGCTCTTGTGGCGGATTTCCTCGCGCGCATGCGTGTTGCTCAGATGCACTTCCACCGTCGGAACCGCATCGGCCACCGCTTTGATGGCATCGGCCACGCCCAGACTGGTGTGCGTCAGCGCCGCCGGGTTGATGATGATGCCGTCGAACGCACCGCGGGTTGCGCCGATGCGGGTGATCAGATCTCCCTCGGCATTGCTCTGGAAAAACTCGATCTCCACCCCGCCGAGCGTCTCCGCGCATTCCCGCAGGTCGGCTTCAATCGACTGCAGCGTTTCCGACCCGTAGATCTCCGGCTCGCGCGTGCCGAGCAGATTGAGATTGGGACCGTTCAGAACAAGAATTTTAAGCGTTTCCATGACATAGCTTTTACCACACTCTCCGCGGAGTGCACGTTTTTTCATCCGATCACAAAACCTGCCGTTCGGCGGCGATTGTTTCAGCACGGGAAGCGGGCGCAATCATCCGGCCGCAGCATAGATACCCCAAGGCATTTCCCGCTTAAGCCGTTCACGCACCGAGTACGGCCGGAGCATCCCGACTTAAGGGGAACATCCAATGGCGATCAGAAACAAACCGCCTGACGGCTCGTTTTTATTATTCCGACAGCGTCAGTTTTTCTCCGGAATCGAGCCACTGCTGAAGTATGATTTTGCAGTATTTTGACTTGGAGATGTGCATGGAACCAGCTCGTTTTTCGAGCTCGTTCGCCATTTTCGTGTTCATGTTGATGCCGATCGTTTTCGCGCCCTTTTCGCTGATACTTTTTTTCATGATCAATTCCTCTCTTATTTTGATTTGAAAAAGCGAACAGAATGCCAACTGATTGAACTGTTCGCAAGTCTATTTAAACCAGCAGAATGAACCCGGCTGAAAAATGATGCGATAACGGGGCCGACACCGGCCCCGCTCTGATGAACCTGAGGACGCAATGCACGGGAAGCCCCTGCCCGCTTCACCCGCTCTTGCAAACGCATCACGGGCCGGTAATAGGCCCTTCTCCGAAGATTCTATCACTTTTGCGCAGCAAAAAATGGATGCAGAGCCATTCAGGCATAGGCTTCCAAGGCAGCTCGGCAAGGGCCATGTGGACGAGCCAGTGGAAGCTCATCCCATTCGCTTGCAGTTTGGTTGCGGCTCCGCTGCCTTGGACTTCGATCCCTCATTCGTCCACGGAGGTGATGCCTTCACGGATTGCATACTTGGTGAGGTCGGCCACACTGTGCAAATGAAGTTTTTCCATGATGTTGCGTCGATGCGTTTCGACGGTTTTCATGCTGATGCTCAGTTTATAAGCGGCTTCTTTGGTACTTCTGCCCTCAGTCAGGAGCTGCAGAATTTCGCGTTCACGTTCAGTCAGTGCGACGAAAACCGGATGTTCATGAACGAGCGAAGAAAGGCTCGTGTATTCGTCAATCACCCCCTTTGTAATGTCCGGGCTCAGGTAGTTCCTGCCAGCCATCACTTCGCGCACAGCCAGGGTCAGCTCTTCAAAGGCTCTTGACTTAAGAACGTATGCCGAGACGCCGGCTTTGAGCATCTGCCGGACAAACACGCTGCTGGAATGCCCTGAGAGCCCGATAACGCGGATGCCGGGGTTTGTTTTTAAGATTTTGCGGGAGGCCTCGATTCCATTGAGTTCCGGCATGACGACATCCATGATGACAATGTGTGCGGCGGCGGTTGCGGCCAGCTTAACGGCGTCCTGCCCGTTGCCGGCTTCGCCGACGACATCCATGTTCGGCTCCTTTTCGAGGAGGGCTTTGAGCCCGTCACGAATCATGACATGATCATCTACAAGCAGAAGCCGTATGTTCATGGAAGAGCCCCCTTTTCCAAGAATTCATCGGAATAATACCAGCATCAGCCACGGCTGTCGCTGGAATTTCCAATGTTTTCCTTTCGCCTAAGGATTTCCGACAGACAAATCAATCTTTCTCCCGATAGGCGAACTCTTCCGAATGGCTGAAGATTTTGCGGGCGGGGAAGCGATGCCGTTCCCTCAGGAAGCACGAGCAGGATCAGATGTATGTCGGACACAACATCAACAGCAGTCGCGAAAGCCAGGAGGCACACCGCCGGAAAACTCAAGAGGATAGCCGCATTGCTGCAGGGCAAGAGCACGATGCTCATCGTGATGCAGGACTATCCCGATCCGGATGCAATTGCCTCGGCAGCCGGATTGCGTGCGCTGGTCAACGCCTCCGATGGAATTCAGTGTTCGCTGGCGCACGGCGGTGTGGTGGGTCGGGCGGAGAACCGCGCGCTGTCGAATTATCTGGCGCTGAACCTGCGCTCCATGGCGGATGTCGACGTGAACCGATTCGATCTGATCGCGATGGTGGATTCGCAGCCCGGCACCGGCAATACGGCACTGCCGCCGGAGGTGGTTCCGCATATCGTGATCGATCACCACCCCTGCCGGCGGGCAACCCGACGTTCCGCATTTACCGATGTGCGGAGCAGGTATGGCGCAACCTCTACGATCCTTTATGAGTACCTTTCAGGGTCCGGGGTTGACATCGGGGTGGATCTCGCAACGGCTCTGCTTTACGGCATCCGGACGGATACACAGGACCTGGGACGCGAAACCTGTCCGGCGGATATCCATGCCTATCTGGCCCTGTATCCCTAGGCCGACAAACGCATGCTGAGCCGCATCGAGCACGAACGAATTCCGACGTCTTACTTTCAGCTGCTCGCGAATGCGCTCGCCCGCGCCGAGGTCTGCGGCACGGCGGTGGTTGCCGAACTGGGGCCGACTGACAATCCCGATATGATCGGTGAGGTGGCCGACCTGCTGATTCGAAAAGAAGCCACGGAGCAGGTGCTCTGCTACGGGCTCCATGACGAAAAAATGCTGTTTTCAATCCGGACTTCGGAAACCGCCGGCGATGCAGGAAAGATCGCCCGCCGGGTTGCCGGGCGGAAAGGCACCGCCGGAGGACATAATACCTTTGCAGGAGGACAGATTCAGCTGACAAAGGGGCGAGCAGACGATTATACTGCCATCGGCGGCGAGATCACCGCACGGTTTAAACGGGCGGTCGATGTCCAGCATGTGCCGGCAGAGAAACTGATCAAAGAGAGGACACTGAAATCATGAGGAATAGGAAGATCGCATTGATCCTGGTGGATATTCAGAATGACTTCTGCACGGGAGGATCCTTGGCCATCCCCGACGGGGAGGCCGTGGTTGGCCCCGCCAATGCTTTGATTGAACATGCCGGGCGACAGGGATGGCCGGTTTTCCTGACCCGTGACTGGCATCCGCCGAACCATGTCTCCTTCCAGGCCGCAGGCGGTCCGTGGCCGCCGCATTGTGTGGCGAACACAGACGGTGCGCGCTTCCACCCGGAACTGAAAATCCCGCGGGATGCGGTGATTGTCTCCAAGGCAACCTCTCAAAACAGTGATGCCTACTCAGGATTCGAGGGGACTGATTTGAATGTCCACCTGGAAGCGGACGGCGCTGAACAGCTTATCATTGCGGGCCTGGCTACGGAGTACTGTGTCAAGAATACCGTTCTTGACGGCCTGGAGGCGGGATACAGCGTGGATGTTGTCCGCGAAGGGATCCGGGCGGTCAATGTGGAACCCGACGACGAGCAGAAGGCCCTGAATGAGATGAAACGGTCCGGGGCGCGTATCGCAACGCTTTCAGACGCAACCTCCCGGGAATAAACAAGGATGTGTTGGCAATGAAACAGCGCCTGCCCAGCCACATGTTTGACCTTCCGGTTCAGGAACTGCGCCGCGGGTATCGCAGTGACGTCTATTTCTGGCGGGAAAAGGTGGCGCTGGAAAAACATGATCTCCACCCGCAGATTACCATGCAGGTGTTCCAGAAACAGCAGGCCGTGCTGTGCGGAGTGGATGAAGCCCTGGCCGTCCTGAAACTGGCCGCCGGCCGATACCGCAATGATGAAAAGGCCTACGGGCTGTTTGACCGGCTCCTAAATCTGAAAAGCAGGGGCCGGGAGCTTTTCCTGACCGACCGAAAGGCCTATCTGGATACCGTTCGCAAAAAAACGGAGGTTTCCGGAGAACTTGACGAGTTGTGGGAAAACGGGTTCGACTGCCTGGCCGTGGATGCCCTTCATGACGGCGACCTCATTGCGCCGCGGGAAACGGTCATGCATATCACTGGAGACGCCGGCCTGTTTGCCCATCTGGAAACCATTTATCTCGGCATTCTTGCCCGCCGGACGCGCGTAGCGACAAACGTCAGGAACGTGGTCGAAGCGGCGCGCGGCAAATCCGTCCTGTATTTCCCTGCCCGCTTCGATCACTGGGCCGTGCAGGGCGGCGACGGCTATGCCGCCCACGTTGGAGGCGCGCACGGTGTATCGACCGAGGCTCAGGGCGAATGGTGGGGAGCGGGCGCGGTGGGGACTGTTCCGCATGCCCTGATTGCTTCCGTCGGCGGCAGCACCGTCGAGGCGGTGCGCATTTTCGGCGAGTCCTATCCGGATGTGAATCTGGTGGCGCTGGTTGATTTTGACAACGACAACATCGGCACGGCCCTTCAATGCGCCCGCGCGCTCGGTAACCGCCTGTGGGGCGTGCGGATGGATACAGCCGAGGACATGGTCGACAAATCCATTGCATCGAAAATGGGCGGTTTCAAGCCGACCGGCGTGGTTGCGGAACTCGCCTTTATGATGCGCGAAGCGCTCGACAGGGAAGGCTTTGGCCATGTTAAGATCATTGTTTCCGGCGGGTTCAACCCGGGGAAAATCACTGAGTTCGAAGACTGCCAGGCACCGGTGGATGCATACGGGGTTGGCACGGCCTTGCTGCGGGGAGCCTATGACTTCACCGCGGATGTCGTCCTCCTCGACGGCAGGCCGTGCGCAAAAGCCGGGCGCATATACCGGCCCAACCAGAGGCTGTGCCGTGTCAAGAGCACATGACCGCGTCAAACACGGATTTTTCGACAAAGAAGTCCGCGGGTAATCCCGCCGTGACAAGCGGTTCGATTCCGAGCCAAAACGAAGCCACACCCCGACCCTTCGTCAGGCGAAGGATCAGGGCGCGGCTTCTCCCCTCCCCCCAGGTTCCGCAGCACAGCAACCGCCCCGAAACTATTCGCCTTTCTTCAGTTTCATTCCGCAAGCGCACTGTCCGGGTTTGTCCGAGAGCTGCGGGCAGCCCATCGGGCAGCAATACAGTTCTTTGCAGCTCGCCATCGTGACCTCTTTGCCGCAGGCGCATTTGCCGTCTTTGATGCCCTGGGCATCGCACATGCATCCTGCCGGACAATCACAGAGCATGGCCTGTCCGTCCTTCGTGCCCAACAGGTGTTTCTGCACGAGCTTACTGCCGCACGCGCCGCACGTTCCGGCCTTCAGCGCCACAGTATGACAGCCCGGACAAACATAAACGGACTGCGTCATGGCGGCCTTCTTCTCCATAGCGGACTTCACTGTCGGATGTTCGGTTGTCGGCATGTCAGCTCCGGGTTTCGACCCCATCGCGCAGACGACTCCGCAAGTGGCGATGAGTAAAACAGCCGGTACTGCGATGCCGGCAATTGTCATCTGATTTCTCATTTTCCAGCTCCTTTACAGTTCTTATTTCTGCTGTACGGCCCGTCCGCAGGCGCTATCTATCCCGCCGCAAACGTTCCGCACAGGGCCTGACCGCCTGACAAAGTGATGTTTATTCCCTCTGCCCGGCATTCCCAGTCTTCATTGTGAACACAGTTCCTCGTCCGGCAGGCACCCACCCCGGCGGTCTCTTTCCGGTGCGTATGACTGCCAGAGGGCATCATTGTGTCGCACAGATGATCCTGCATGCCGCCGACGGTGATACCCCGCGCATGACACAGGGATCCCAGGTTGTAGGCGCATTCATTCTGTTCACAGCCCATGACTTCGGGCATCTCGATGGTCTTCTTCATTGTCTCTCCCCTTTTGGTTGCGCAGGCCTCCGGCCCGCTTTTTCTCAGAGCAGCGGCATCATATGATATGTCGGATATCCCGTGAATGATGGTCCGCTATTCTTCGATCGAAATGGCTTCCACCGGACAGCTTTCCGCCGCTTCCCGGCAACTCTCCTCGACTTCCACAGGAACCGTCTCGCATAGTACCCGGGCAAGATCACCCTCCATCTCAAACACCTCGGGACAAATGCCAGGACAGACGCCGCAACCGCCACACAGATCTTTATCGACGATGGCTTTCACCCGCGTTCTCCTTCCGTTTATGAACGAACCTCAACAGCCTGAACCCCTTGCCAGATACCATGCATATTGCAGGAAGCGTATGCACGCAGCTCCCTGGCGGGCAACGTCAGATTCAGACAGACGCAGATCTTCGGACAGGTGGTCACACCGGTCAGGTCCGCGCGGCAGAGGTAGATTTCATCCGCATACAGATCGATGAATTCGATGTGGTGCCCGTGCTCGTTCGGGTGCGCCAGAAGCTTCCCGACTTCGATCGTCACGCTGAAGCACTCCCCGGCCTTGACGCTCTCCGGAGCGCTAATCACCGGCAGATGTTTTTTCTCCAGATCCGTCATGTTCTCCGGATCCTTCGGTCGATTCACCTGTGCGAACAGGTCTGTTTTTTCTGCTGTCATCCAGGGCCTCCTTTTGATTCGATCGCCATCTAATACCACTTTCGCTCCGGCAGCTCACCACGGGTTCTTGTCGTTCTTTTCGTTCAGGCAATCTGCCGGGAACTGCCGCGATCATCCCCAACAGCAACTGATCCGCCAATACGGATAGTGCTTACTTGAGCCCTCTAAATTCCTGAGAAAAAGGATGGACTCCAGAAGTAAGGATTTTCGAAGGCGATGGTAAGCCCCTTGCTGATAGCCCCCGATGCCGGTTGCATACAGTATCTCAGGAAAGAAGCCGTTCAGAATGCACTTATCAGGTCAGGAGGATACTATGGCAATGTTGAACACGAGCTATATGGGTCTGCAGTTGAAGAACCCGATCATTGCCGGGGCATCGGACCTCACGGCAACCGTCGATTCCGCCAAGCGGCTGGAAGACGCCGGCGCGGCAGCCATTGCGACCAAGTCGCTGTTCGAAGAGCAGATCCAGCTCGAGCAGTTCCTTTTCGATGAAGATGAGGAAAAATACAACTACCGTCATCCGGACATGATCACGGTATTTCCCGACCTGGGACAGGCCAGCCCCGTCGAACACCTGGCGCGCGTGCAGAAAATCAAAGAAACGGTCGGGATTCCGGTCATCGCCAGCCTGAACGCGGTGAACCCGGGCACATGGCTTGACTATGCCCGCCAACTGGAGCAGACCGGCGTCGATGCGCTTGAATGCAACCTGTTTGCTTCGCCAAAACATCCCGAGGAAAGCGGAGAGTCGGTGGAAACGGCGCAGGTCGCACTGGTGCGCGAACTCAAGCAGGCCGTTTCCATCCCCGTGAGTTTAAAGCTGAGCTTTTTTTACACCAATCCGCTGCACACCATCCGGCTGATGGCGGAAGCGGGCGCGGATGCATTTGTTCTTTTCAACCGGCTCTTTGAACCGGATCTCGACATCATTCAGGAGGCCAGCACGTTTCCGTTCAACTTAAGCCATGCGAACGACTACCGCCTGCCGCTGCGGTATGCGGGACTGCTTGAAGGTGCGGTTCGTGCAGATGTGTGCTGCAGCACAGGCATCTTCAGCGGAGAAACCATCGTAAAAATGCTGCTGGCCGGAGCCGCTGCGGTTCAAACCGTCAGCGCCGTATACCGCCACGGCGCCGACCGGATCGCTGAAATGCTGCGCGATGTGGAAGCCTGGATGGATGACAAAAACTACGGATCGGTTGCCGATTTCAGGGGCAAGCTGAGCAAGCGGCACAGCAGCGACCCCTGGGCGTATACCCGTGCGCAGTACGCCAGGCTGCTGATGAATCCCGACGAGATTGTGAACAATTTCCCCACCATATAGCACAGCGGAGGTCATGAAACGACAAGACGGCGATCAGTCCTGATTGGGCACAGTCAGAATGAGGAAACAACTGGATCGTCAGGACTCCACAGGCCCCACTTCGGAGGGCCTGAAAAAAGGAACCGGATTCCAACGGCCGGGAGGCCGAAGTTCTGCCGAAGGCGGCCCCGTTTTTAACACGTCACCCCTGGTTATCACTGCCGAATTCGAGCCGTAGACGCTCCGGCAAGGCTCGCGTATTTTTTTGATTCAATTCGACAGATATCTACAAGGAACTAATAATACTTGCCTCGCTTTTAAAGGATGGGCACTATACAGCATGGCCGAGAAATCTAATAAACGGGCAGAGGAACCGCGGAGCCGGATTCAGTCGCAAACGCCGGAACCGCCTCCGGCGGATGCGCAACGGCTCATTCACGAACTGCGGGTTCGTCAGGCCGAGCTGGAAGCGCAAAACAAGGAACTGCGCAGGAGCGAGGAGCGACTGCGTACTGCGGTACAGGCCGGCCAGATCGGA
>JBFHEM010000017.1:0-74138 GCA_041584215.1 Tichowtungia sp.
AAAACTTCAACACAAAAAGGGAGGATCGCATCATGCGCATAGCAAAAGAAGATGTACCCGTACGGATTGACGTACCCGGCGCAACAGCCCGCCAGCAAACCGGCTTCGGCGATGTCACGGGATACGGACCAATGGGTGCCGAATACTTCTCCTTCGGAGCCGGCACCGACATCACCGAACTGCTGCATGGGCTCGAAGACAACCGCTGCCAGTGTCCGCACTGGGGCTATGTCGTGACCGGGGCCATCACCGCCATCTACAGCAGCGGCGAAGAGGAAACCTCACGAACCGGAGACCTGTTCTACTGGCCGCCCGGGCACAGCGTCAGGGCGGAAGAGGACACCGACTTCATCATGTTCAGCCCGCAAAAAGAGCACAGCGAGGTCATTCAGCATGTGCTCAACAAAGTAAACGGCTGATCCGCGCCACCCGCCGGAAAACTTTTACCGGGTTTTGTTTTCCTGTGCTTGGCAGCGCAGCCGGCGGCTCCACAGAATGAATCCCGTCAGGTCCATCACGGCATAGATGATGTAAACCGCCGCCAAAAAAAAGACGCCGCTGATCAGATAAATCCCTGTCGAGACGAGATCGGCAACGAGCCAAACCGCCAGAGCTTCGGTCTTGCGCTGTATAAGCAGGATGGATGCGGCAACTGCGCATACCGTTGTAAACGCATCTCCAAGCGGAAGACGGGCTGACTCAGGGAAGAGCGATGGAAACCATATATGCAGGTTGCTTGAAACGATAAAAAGCAGTCCGATCAATGCAGGCAGCCCCAGCAGAAGAACCCCGCGGGAGGTTCGCTTCAGCCGGCCAACTTCAACATAACGGTTCTCCCTGAAAGACCGTCTTCAGAAAACGACCGCGAACAGCGATGCGCAAATGTAATAGAGCATCAGCCCCATATCGGAGTAGAGCCGCAGCTGATGGAAAAACAGTTCTGATACTGGGTGCCTGGCGCCGCTACTTCAGAACCTAACCGACGTCGCGTTCACAGCAAAGAAACCCGTCCCTCTTCCGAAGGGCGGGTTTATTTTTGCTCAAACGACCGTGCGACGGAGACGGCTGCCGGCAGACTCGACAGGTCCAGATCTGGAAAAAATTATAGCGCAGGCCCTGCAGTCGTCCAGGACTCGAAAAATAAGATATATCATTCCATGAGATTAATGCACCCGATCCCGAGCCCCTTGAACTGTTATCTCCCAGCGCGGCGTGATATCATCGCTCTCATCGAAAGGGGACATCATGAAAAAACCCGGTCTGATTCTGCTGATCTGCCTCATCGCCGGCGCGGCGCCCGCGCAGTTCCGGTCCTCGGTCTCATCCGATGCCGACCTGGTCAAAGAAAAGCGGTTCCAGCCGCTGCAGGCCGGATCAGAGCTGTTCTGCCTGGACTCCACTCGCGGCGATCTCTGGCGGTTCGATGCCGACGGGATGCGCTGGCTGTTCATCGGCAGCCCGCGCGGGGCCGATGCCGGCCGCAAGGGAACGTTCCGCCTCGAATCGCTCCCGTCCGGCGCGCTGCTGGTGCTCGACACCCGTACCGGCGAAGCCTGGTGGACCGATGGAGTCTTCTGGAACCGCATCGACGAACCCTCCACCCGCGTCCGCCGCGACCAGTAAGCAGATAACCGAAATACGCCGGAATGGAACCCGGCGCTACACCGAGGTTCCGCATCCGATGCGCAGTCTTTGCGGCGGCAGGGAACGCAGGGATTCAAGCGTTCAGAATCAGCGGATTTTCTTGAGCCGGCCGAGAACCTCGAGCACGCTCTTGCCGGTTTCATCTTCCTCTTCGATCTTGCGGATCTCATCTTCCACGTTGATCTGGTGTTCTTCGAGCTTCACAAACTGGCTGATGGTTTTCTTCAGCTTCTTCTTGGTGATTTTCTCCACCTGCTGGCAGAAGTCATCCACCAGCTCCTTCGGCTTGCGCGAATAGAGCACGGACAGGGTCAGCACCGGCTTGTCGAGCGCGGGGTTCAACACAACACCGTAGGCGGGGGCCACGTGGTCCTCCGCGAAATAATCGAGTATGTCATAAAAGCACGAGGTCATCTCGCGGTCTGGAACCTCCAGCAGGAACATGGCCTCAATCGGCTGTTCCGGCGGCAGCAGCAGCTGGCTGACATTCTCTTTGAGCAGGTCGGCAAACGGGCGGTCCGGATTGTACTCAAACTGGCAGAAATGGTTGAAGTAGGGCTTCGACAGATAGACGCGGAAATCCTCGTGGTCCACGTGCCCGTCGAGCAGCTCCATCTCGTCGCCCTTGCGCGGAATGGCCAGGAAGTTGTTGAGCGAACCGGTGAGCATCGTGTTGTAGTCGTGCTCCGCGATGCGCCCCTCAAACTTCAGCTTGTTGGAAAACAGCATGATGTTGCCCGTGTTGCCCGAGTCGATTGCATTCGAAACCGGACCCATCAGAAAATCGATGGTGTTCTGCACGAATTCTGAACTCTCCCGGTCCACATAGGGCAGGATGAATCCGAATACGGTTTTATCATTGAGCGGTATGCTTTCCTTGGCTGCGATCTGCTCCAGCAGCACAGAGGCAATCCCGTTTCCGGTTCCGCCGCCGGTCGACGTGAAAACCACATCACCTTTAATCAGCTCATAGATCTCGTTGCTGATCGACCCGTAAGCCGCCTTCCCGACCTCCGGATTTTTGCCGGCCCCGTGAAACTGTCCGCGGGTGGAATGCGCCACCGCCATGATCTTGTTTTTGGCTTCGGTCTTGTCGAGTTCCGACTGAGACACATTCACCAATGTTGCGTTTTCCGGCTCCATCAGCGACGCCAGCTTGCTTCCTGCTCCACCAATACCAATGCTCATCGTAGCCCCTCCATAAATCGGGATTGTTTCGTCTTGAAATTCTTGCTCTTTACCAGCTCTTCCAGCGCCCGGGCCCCGGGTTCCGCCAGATAAATGTTTTTGCGGTTGCGCTCGTCCTTCACATCAATGAAGCAGAGCATGTAGAGCGACTCCACATACGCCATCACGCTCTGCTTGGTCCGCGTGATGCCCAGGTCCTTCAGATCGTCAAAAACATTTGTGATGTTGTATTTGACGCCCTTCACCTCCGCCTCCGCCGCCCAGTAGAGAATCAGGAAATGACACTCCTTCAGCCGCTGGTGCTGTTCTGTAAACAAATTATCCATGCCTTCGCTGAACACCCTTCCTTTTGTCCCCATCAGCGGATCACCGGACACGGCGGCCCGACGACCATCCCGCAACGCGATTCATACTGAAAAGCGAATCGTGCAGCAGACGGAATAAAAAATCAACTGTTTCAATAGCTAAATTAACTGTATTTGAATGTACTAAACTATAGATCACTGTAGTATATATAAATTATTAAAATATTTAATATGTTACTATACAACGACTTATGATAATCCGTGACGCTAAAAATTTCTTAGTATATGTGCTGTTTAATTTTTTAGTTCAGTGTACTACACTTTGCTTTATATTCAGTTTAAACCGCAAACAGCCCGGCGACAAACTGGGTACCACTTCCCCTCTCCATGTTTCAAAAAGACGGAAGTCAGAAAAAACGCGGCAAAATAACCCCAAAAAAAAGGCATAGATCCACACCACCGTCAACCGGCGCGCCGATTTTTGAATCCACAGCGCGTAGACCGCCGTCGCAGTAAATATATTCCATTGTCCATCAATGGCTTATGAATGTTTTTCAGATTAGATATCCGTCCCTACCGGACCAAAAATCATAAGAAAATCCGCAGCCGCACCACCCTGCCCGCGAGAAACGTGAAGAGTATTCATTGAGACGAAGCGAATGCTACAGACAGGATTGCGGCACCTGCGGCTCGCTCTGCACGGCCGTCTAGAGGCAGTCCAGCCTCGTTCCTGATGATCACGTCCGCTTGGTGGTTATCATCCCTGTCCGAGACCCAGTACCGGAAAATGGTGCCCCGGACAGGATTCGAACCTGTAACCGTCGGAATCGAAATCCGATGCTCTATCCAGTTGAGCCACCGAGGCGGAAAGCGGCCATTATGAACGATCCAGCATCCAAAATGAAAGCCCAATTGTTCAGCGCTGAACAGCCGGCGGCCGGCCGTGCCCGATCTGATTGAACAGCCGCCCGCCGGAAAGTCATACGACATTTAAGGAGTTTTTTGAAAACGATTACATATTCATCTGCGGAGCCAGCTCTGCGGATGATACGAAATAATCTGGACAAATATTGATTCAAGACTCGGCGACAGGATTGTCGCCGCTCCGGAGGGTGGACATTCCTGTCCTCTTTTTTCATCGGTTCAATATCAGTCCGGTCGATTCAAAACGGCTGAAAAAAAACCCTTTGAATTCTGATTATTGGAGTATAATAAGGCCGCAGAAAGGAGGGGGACATGCATCCGGTTGGCACAATCAAACACTGGAGCCATCATCTGCATGACGGCATGATCTTCATGTGGCATGAAATCGACCAGCACCTCCGCAGCCGGCACTTCTGGGCCGGTATTGCAGTTGCGCTGCTGATCGTCGGGTTCATCGCTCTGATGGTTTTCCTGGCTCAGCAGACTCCGGTGGATCCGCTATGGCAGCAGCACCTGTACGGCACTCCGTACGTCCGGTAACAGCCATTCGCAGACCACTGAAGCCTCGCAGAGCAGAAGATGGCGGGATGGCATCCCGTTTTAGCGTGGAGGGGAATTTATTATACCGCAACCGGCTCCCCTTCCCCGCTCAGGCTGTCTGTCCGCGCGGATGCATACCGCAGAGAAAAAAAGGACTGTTTTGGAAACGAAAGGAGTGTATCTGCCGGAGGGAGGTGAACGATGCATCCGGTAATTTACATGATGAACTGGAGCCGCCATCTGCATGACAGCTGGATGGTTGCACGCTGCGAAGTCGATCAGCATCTCCACAGCGGACACTTCTGGGCCGGCCTTTCGGTGGCCCTGCTGATCATCGGAGCCCTTGCGCTGCTGGTCCTGTTCGCAATGAATGCTCCCGTCGGACCGATGAGCGAAACTCCGTTCGGGATGCCATAAGCAACGGCGCTGATCAGTGCGGAAAAAACAGTTTTTGAGGTTCCGTTTTTTGCAGGACAGGGTTGCCACTCCTCCGTCATTGCCTCGCAATGACGAGGCCTCGCTTCGCATCTCTGTACTCAGAGACCCTGTGCTGATCACACGCTCCCGAATACGGGAAGCGCGTCCTGCAATATGATCAAACGCCATCTCAACCGTAATATGCTAGCGGGCGAACTCGCTGACAATCCGCCCGACAGCCGGCAGCAGCCGCGAGCGCGGATGCGCGCAGTTGATGCGGAACCACCCCTCCCCGGCCGGCCCGAAAAAGGTCCCGCCGGAGAGCGCCACACCGGCCTCGTCAACCAGCCGCCGGAAGACGGTCTGCCAGTCGCCGAATCGTCTGAAGTCGCACCAGACGAGGAAGGTCGCCTCAGGCACCATCACCTCCAGCGCCTCCAGCCGCTGCAGTGCGGCGCAAACCTGCCGCGTGTTTTCGTGCAGATAGAGCGTGAGCTGCCGTTTGTACTCGGCCCCGGCCGGCGAGAGCGCGGCGGCGAGCGCCGCCTTGCCGAGCAGGTTTACATCGCCCGCGTGCGCGCGGCCGAGCCCCGCGCGGAAGCGCGTGCGCAGCGCCGGGTCGGGCGCGATGGCAAACGAGGCCTGCAGCCCGCTCGCATTGAAGGTTTTGCCGATCGAGTGGGCGACCAGCGAGACGGGCTGTGCCTCGTCGAGCGTGATCATGGAGGTATGGCGCTGCGGCGGATAGACGATGTCGCAATGGATTTCATCGCTGAAAACAGTCACGCCATGGGCGGCGCACAGCCGGACGATCCGCAGCAGTTCCTGCTTGCTCCAGACGCGGCCGCCGGGGTTGTGCGGATTGCTCAGCAGCAGCAGCGGGGTATTCGGGCGGCTCAGCGCGCGCTCCAGCAGGGGCCAGTCGATTTCGAAGCGCCCCGCCTTGATCCGCAGCGGGCAGTCGGCCACCTGCCGCCCGTTGGCCTGCACGCAGGAAAAAAACGGGCCGTACACCGGAGAGAGCAGCGCCACCGCATCACCGGGCTCCGTCAGCGACTGCACCGCGATCGAGAGCGAGGTGACCACCGACGGCGAGAGCAGGATCCAGTCGCGATCGACGGCCGCGCCATGCTGGTCGCGCATCCACCAGTTGATCGCGTCGAACACGGCGTCGTATTGTTCGGTGTAGCCGTACAGCGGATGGTCGATGCGGCGGCGCAGCGCCTCCGTCATAAAGGCCGGCGCCGGCAGATCCATATCCGCCACCCAGAACGGCTCAGCGTCGGCGGATCCGAAAAAGCGCTGACGCGCCTCGTACTTTTCCGCATGGGTTCCGGCGCGCGACACAACGGTGTCGAAATCATAGACTATCGTTTGATCCAACATGTCATTTCAGAGAGGGTGTGCTGATATTTGCGGGCGGTTTCACGCAGCACGAACGGCACGTTTTCCGGCGGTGCCGCCAGCGTGAAGTGCTCATCGAGCGCGGCGTGCAGGCCGTCGAGGGTCGTCACCGGCTCGCCGTCGCGCCGGAAGCCGCCGAGCCAGTTCTCCCGCGGGGTAAAGGATTCGAGCCAGGTATAGGGTGAGGCGATCAGCAGCACGGCTCCGGGATTCATCCGGCGGGGCAGATCGCGCAGGAAGCGCAGCGGATCGCGCAGGCGGTCGATCAGATTGGCGGCCAGCACCAGGTCGTAGCCGCAGAACTCCGGCTTGAGGTTGGTGGCATCCTGCTGCAGGAAGCGGATGTTGTCGAAGGAGCCCGTCAGGCCGAGTTCGTCGAGTGTGCGCTCCTGAAACGTCACCAGCCCGCCCTCCTCGATCCGCTCATAGCGGATGCGGCCGGTGCGCTGCAACTGCGCGCCGATCTGAATAAAGCGGGCGGAAAAGTCGAGCGCATCGACGTGGTCGAACACCCGGGCGAGCTCAAAGGCGGCGCGGCCGACGGAGCAGCCGATATCGAGCGCGCGGCCGGTCGCGCGGCCGGCCGCGGCCTGCAGCGCACGCTCGACCAGCGCCTTTGGAAAATTCGGCACGCCGAAGCACGGCTCGCCGTAGTGAAACTCGCAGTACTGCGAGACCAGCTCGTCGGTTTCGTACAGATCAAACTCCGTCTTGACCGGTTTGTCGGAGACCACCGTGCGGAAGCCGGCGTGCTGATAAAAATGGCGGCGAAAGGCGTAGCGGGAGTGCAGGCCGATTTCGCTGCCGGTTGAAATCCACGAGCCGCCCTTGATCAGATTGTGCCGGTTGTCGAAGGTTGGCACCGAAAAATCGTCGTAGAACGGATGCACCTCAAAGCCCTCGAAGGCGTAGATCGGGGTCTGGTTCCACTGCCAGACATTGCCGACCACATCAAAAAAATCGCCGTGAGCGAAGCGGTCGACCGGCATGGGCGAGGCGAACTGCTCCAGATTCCAGTTGGCGGCCACGGGCTCGAACACATGCTCGCGGTCGAGACCGGCCACCTCGAGCAGGCGGCGGTACTCCGCCTCGTCGGGCAGCCGGACCGGCTGCCCGGTCTGCGCGCTCTGCCAGCGGCAGAAAGCCTGCGCCTCGAGGCAGCACACCTCGACCGGCCAGTTGAGCGGCAGCGCAATCTCTTCGGTCATCAGCCGCAGGCGGAGGGCCCCCGGCCCGCCGCGCCAGAACTCCGGCATCACGGCCCGGTGATAGGCTTTCCAGGCAATTCCCTCCTCGTCCCACCACGCGTCATCGGCATAGCCGCCCGCCTCGACAAAGGCCAGGTATTCGCCGTTCGACACCAGATATTTCGACGCCGTGAAGGCCGGCACCTCAAACGAAGCGACGCCGTACTCGTTGTCCCAGCCGTAGAGCGGATAATCGCGCGGCTTGCCCAGTTCGACGGACCCGCTGGCGACGGGTAGCTGTGCGTTGGCCGGCGCCGGGCCGGAGTCCGGACAAACCGGAAAGTGCCTGCTCGGCTTCACCTGCTCCAGCGGAAGCTGACGGATCAGCACTGAGCTTGTCTCCAGATGAATCCGCTCGTGCTCGATGCCCATCATCACCAGCCACATCACGCTGTCCTGCGCAACCGGCACCGAAAACTCCGCCGCATCGATCAGCGCGTTGACCGCCATGCGGACCTGTCGGCGGTAGTGCCGCGTTTCATCCACGGCGGGCCAGTCGTAATGCTCCTCGTTCAGGTCGTCCCAGCTCATCTCATCGACCCCGATCGCGAACAGCGACTCCAGCCGCGGGTCGATGCGCCTGTCCAGCTGTCCGGCCAGCACCAGCTTGTTCACATAGAACGCGGCGGTATGGCCGAAATAAAAAATGAGCGGATGGCGCAGGGGCTGGGGCCGTTCAAAAAACACCGCATCGGAGGCCAGCGTCTCGAACAGCCGCTCGTAGAGATCCCAGGTCGCATTGAAATACTGCCTGATTTCTGTGCGCTTGCTTTCTGGATCGCCGGAAGCCAGATCGAGGTTGTGCGTGATCAAATCCATAAAGCCTCCCGGGGTCGCAGATGGTTGAGAAGGGATGATACAAAGGCCCGCCGGAAAAGGTCAACCTGTAAACCCGCGGCGCTGGAGTTGACCGGACAGAAACATGGATTTCCCGGCATGCTTTATTAGCGAATTTTTCAGATCATCCGGCTGCTCACCGCCACGGCCAGGCCGATCAGCTCGTCGGTTTTACGGCGGAAAAAGCGTCGCACCAGGCGCGAGCGGCCTATCCAGCGCACCAGCGAGGATTCGGGCAAGGCGGCCACCTCCAGCTCATAGCCGCACTGTCCCGGCGCGGCTTGCTTCAGAACCAGCTGCATCAGCACTTCGAAACGGCCGAAAAACCGTTCCCCCTCTGCGTAGTAGAGCACCACCACCTGATCCGCTTCACAGCGGCGCCCCACCTCTTCGATCCGGGTGTCCCGTCCGTCGCGGTTCTGATACAGATAGCGGCCGGCCCCCGTCTTGCGCAGGGTCACCTGCGACGGATCCGCCTCGGGATTCAGCTCGGAATAGGCGCGCTGAAGCGCCTGCATCAGATCGTCATCGGCCAGCAGCGCCGCCGCCTCCGACAGCTGCAGCTCCACCTCGCCGGCGGATGACAGCTCGATCACCTTCTGCTTCAGCAGCGCCTCGGACGCCGCGTGGCCCGCCGTCAGCGCATCAAACTGCGACGCCGAACCCACCCCTCCGCAAATCCACACCATGCATAACAGTACTCTTTTCATACGCTCCCCCCACAGGATCAAAGGGAATTGTATCACAGCCTGTGAAAAGTCTACTTAAAAACTAACATTTAACCGCCGCCTGCCGGGCGGGCCCGGCCCGGCAAGTTTTTCTCCTGGAAGAGAATCTGACCGTGAGAGAAAGCATAGAACAAAATAAACGGACCGGTTTGCCAAGGTTTGGAAAAATGCGATGACCCGGTGCGGAGCAGTTTTTTCATCCCCCTCTTTACTGAAGAGTACTTCGGAGGAAGTCTGTGAGGATTTTCGTATCACTCAAGAGCCGCTCGCAAGCCCTCCGGCATACCGGAGAGGCAGGCGGGACGCCTGCGGTACATTGCCGGAAGAGCAGGCGGGACGCCTGCGGTACATTCAAGGCAGGACGCCGGAGGTGCTTTGAGAGCGGTTTATTCGAAGGGGAAGCGGTGTTGAGTGAGGCACTGTTCGTCGCGAATGGCGATGAGCTGCTGCTGGAGGGCTTCGTTGACAGGAGCACCCTTTCCTTCGCGTTCAATGCCGGCGAGGTGTTCTTTTTCGCCGCAGGTGTAGATGCGCTGTTTGCCGGGGGCTTTCTCGGAGTTTCTTAAGGCGCGCAGGATGTCGCCGGCGGTTTTTTTGAAGTCGGCGAGATCGCAGAAGTGGTCGATGTCGATGGCCAGGAAGAAATGGCCGAGGGCGTAGGGCTGCGGCCGACCGTCTTCGGCGAGGCCGCTGAGCATTTTGAGGTAGGCACCCTGCTGCAGGGCGGCGGAGAGCAGCTCGACCACTGTGGCAAAGCCGTAGCCTTTGTGGCCGCCGGTGGCTTCGTCGATGCCGCCGATGGGCGCCAGCGCGGCCTGCCCTTCCACCAGGTCTTTCAGGATCTGCACGGAGTCAGTCTTGGTGTTTCCCTGGCGGTCGATGATGAGGCCGGGCGGACAGTCCTTCCCTTCGCGGGCGTACTGTTCAATTTTTCCGCGCTGGAGGATGGAGGTGGCGTAGTCGTTGGTGAAGGGAAATTCTTCGTCAGTAGGCATGCCGAAGACCAGCGGGTTGGTGCCGAGCATGTTTTCGACGCCGTGGGTGGGGGCGATGGAGGGGCGGGCGTTGGTGCCGGTGAGTCCGATCATGCCGGCGTCGCAGGCCATCATGGGATAGTAGGCGGCAAAGCCGTAGTGGGTGGAGTTGCGGGCCGCGACCATGCCGAGGCCGTAGGTGCGCGCCTTGTCGATGGCCATCTGCATGCAGCGCTGCGCAATGACCATGCCCATGCCGTGGTGGCCGTCGACCACCGCGGTGGCGGCCTTGTCGCGCACGATCTCAAAGTCGGTGACGGGCTGCTGGATTTTCTGTTTGACGATGCGGTCGTAGTAGATGGGCTTGAGGCGCCCGACACCGTGGGAGTCGATGCCGCGTTTGTCGGAGGTGATGAGCACATCGGCGCAGACGCGGGCGTCGGCCGGCGGGACGCCGATGGATTCGAAGACATCGATCATAAAGGCTTCCAGCTGATCAAAGGGTACCCAGGCGGTGTTTTTCATGTTTTATTCCTCCACGACGGATTTGATGATTTTCTCAAAGCGGTTGAGCCCTAGCTCCAGGCCGTATTTTTCTTCGATGAGCTTGCGGGCCTGGCGGGCCATGCGGGCGCTGAGAGTGCGGTCGGTCAGCAGCCAGTCGATGCTGCGCTCGAAGAGCTCCGGCGTGTCCGCAACCAGGCAGTTGACGCCGGTCTGCGCTTCGATGCCGGCCATGCCGAGCGAGGTGGAAACCACCGGCAGGCCGGAGGCCATGGCTTCGAGCACCTTGGTGCGCATGCCGGAGCCCAGCCGGACGGGCGACACCATGACCCGGGCGCGGGCGCGGTAGGGGCGCAGGTCCTTGACCTGTCCGGTGAGAATAATCCGAGGGTCGTGCGCGGCGAGTTTTTTGATGCTGAAACCGGGGTCGGCCCCGACAATGTAGAATTTAACTTCCGGATGAGTTTTACGCAGTCCGGGCCAGACGTGGTGAACAAACCATTTGACGCCGTCTTCGTTGGCCGGGTCCTGCATGTAGCCGGTCATCAGAATAATCGGCTCTTTGGGAAGCGGCGGATAGTTTTGAAGCTCTTCGAGGTCGACACCGGTCGGTGCCACCGAGACCGCCAGGTCGGGAGCGTAATACTGCATGGTGAAGCGGTCCTGCGGGGTCAGCACCAGAATGCGGTCGGCACTGCGGTACATATTGAACTCATAGCGGCGCAGGCCGCGCAGCTGCGGCAGGCTCTTGGTGTGCAGCCGCCAGCTGACTTCCGACATTTCGCGGTATTTTTCGTAGGAGGCCGTCATGCAGCGGTGGCAGGAAATGACGGTGTGAACCGCCGACAGGGCCGGGTTTTTATAGAGAAACTGGCCCATTTCAGAAAACTCGGCAACGACGAGGTCATATTTCCCCTCTTCAACCACGTCGGCCACGGTCGTCATCATTTCTTTCGAAAAAACCTTCCAGATGAGGGCGGGACGGCTGAGCGCGATGTAGTCGTGAAAAGCGCGAGTCCAGATGCGGCGGCGGGGGCGCGCAATGGTATGAAGTTCGTGCAGGTAGGGCGTGAGGGTGTCGATCTGCTCCGGCGTGTCCCCGGCGGTGTAGGAGATCAGCCCGACGCTGTGGCCGCGGCCGGCCAGGTGCCGAATGCGCTGAAACACAATGCGGTTGCCGCCAACCACTTCTGAATGGGGAATTTTCAGAGTGAGGAACAGGATTTTCATGGCCGTTCCTTTTTCAGTAGAGCTCTCCGACCAGCTCCATGAATTCTTCCGGGGTGTAGTCGCTGAGCTCGCGGCCGGACGCCTCAACCGCTTCGTTTATTTTCATGCACATTTTATGCAGGGCCTGATGGGATTCCGGCGACCCCATCAGAACCCTGTAGTTCTCGGCCTGCGTGATCCGGATCAGCTTGTCTTCACGATCAAACCCTACTCCCAGCAACCCGACAACCCGGCTCGTTCCGGTTTTCTTCATTTTTTTTTATTATTCCCTACTTGCACTGAGAGCAAATCTCTGGCTTATTCTCCGTCTTTCCTGCCCGATGGTGTAACGGTAGCACAACAGACTCTGAATCTGTTTGTCTAGGTTCAAATCCTAGTCGGGCAACCACTTCCTCCCTTTTACGTCACCCGGATCGGCATCAGCACGTACAGGAACGGAACGCTGGTTTTGATGACTCCCGGACTCAGCTCGTCCGACAGCTCGAAGAAAATCTCGTCAGAATCGAGGTGGCGCAGCGGCGCCATCAGGAACCCCGGGTTGAAGGCGATCGAAATCTCTTTGCCCTCGTATTTGACCGGGATGGTCTCGCGGGCCTCCCCCACTTCCTGATTGTCGGTCACCATTTCCAGCTTGTTGCGGCCGAAGTTGAGCTTGATGGAGGCGGTCTGGTCATCTGTGAGCAGGGAGACGCGGCGAACGGCCAGCAGCATGGTTTCGCGGTCGATGGCGACGCGCTCCTCGCATTGCGCCGGAATAACCTGCTGGAAATTGGGATAGGTGCCTTCGATCAGCTTGGAGATGATCAGGATCTGGTCGAAGTCGAACGCAACCTGGGTTGCAGAGACCCGGATCCGCAGCAGCCCGTCCTCGCCGAGCGTCTTGATCAGCTCATTGATGGTTTTGGACGGAACGACCAGATCGGCCTGGGAGTCCTCGGAAAATTCGATTTCCTGCTCCACCATGGCGAGGCGGCGCCCATCGGTTGCCACCACCGTCAGTTTCTCGTCTTTAAAGCTGAGCAGGGCCCCGTTGAGAATGTAGCGGGTCTCATCGGTCGACGCGGCGTAGGTCACCTTCTGAAGCATTTCCCGGAAGACCACCTGGTCGACGGTGTAGACGGCGCTCTCTTCGAATTCGGGGAGCGGCGGGAATTCATCCTCCGACAGACCGACCAGTTTGAAGAAGGAGGGCCCGCAGCGGATCGTGGCGACGTCTTTGGCATCGACTTCGATCTCGACCTGCCCGGCGGGAAGCTCGCGGCAGATACTGAAGAAACGGCGGGCGGGGAGCGTGGAGCCGCCCGGTTCGCTGATGTCCGCCGGAGCGGTGGTTTTCACGCAGACCTCCATGTCGGTGGTTGTCAGTGAAATGACATCCCCTTCCGCCTTGAGAAGAACATTGGAGAGAATCGGCAGCGTGCTTCGCTGTCCGACAATCGACTGGACTTTCTGCAGCGCATCGAGCAGTGCTGATTTTTCAATTGTGAGCTTCATGAACAACCCCTTGTAATAGATAGATCTCTTAATTTATATAAATCTCAGTATTAGTAGTACTGTAAATAGTGTGTCCCGTCAGCCTGTTTTTTAACCTATCTCAGTCCAGTCAGAGGACTTAGCTCTGTTGATATCCCTGTGGAGAAATTCGCCGTGAATGCGCTCGATCTTCAGTAACTCAAAGTTGTCAAATCTATCCTCAGCTTATCAACAGGGTTACCGCCAGCTTATCCAAAGGAGTTGGCCGTCGTCTGAGCCTGATGATCGACGCGCTGGCGCAGCAGAGCAATCGTCTGACGGAGCTTCAAATCCTGAGTCTGCTCTTTTTTAACCGTCTTGCAGGCGTGGACCACGGTGGCGTGGTTTCGCCCGAAGGAGTCCCCGATCGTCGGGAAGGACTGGCTGGTCATCTCCCGGGAGAGGTACATGGCCACCTGGCGCGGCCAGGCGATGTTCTGGGTGCGCCGGCGGCCGATCAGGTCGCCCACCCGCAGATCGAAGTGCTCCGCCACCGTTTTCTGGATGCTTTCGATGCTGACCGCGTGTTTCTTTTCCTGATCGAGTGTGTCGCGCAAAAGGTATTCAAGTTTCGCCATATCGACCTGCTGGCCGGTCAGCGAGACGTAGGAGGCGACCCGGATCAGCGCGCCTTCGAGCCGGCGGATATTGGACGAGATGCGTTCGGCAATATAGAAAAGCAGTCCCTGGTCAATCGAGAGTTCCAGCTGCTCGCACTTTTTGCGCAGAATGGCCACCCGCGTCTCGACGTCCGGACTTTCCAGCTCAACCACCAGTCCCCATTCGAAGCGTGAGACGAGGCGCGGCGCCAGGCCTTCCAGCTCGCCGGCCGGCCGGTCCGATGTCATCACAATCTGTTTGTGGTTTTCAAAAATTGCGTTGAAGGTGTGAAAGAACTCCTCCTGAAGCCGCTCTTTTCCCGCCAGAAAGTGGATGTCATCAATCAGCAGCGCATCCACGGTGCGGTATTTTTTGCGGAACTTGGCCAGGGAGTTGGTTTGCAGAGCTTCGATATACTCATTCAAAAACGCTTCACTGGTTGTGTAGCAGACTTTCCCGCGGCTTTTTTTGGACAGGATGAAGTTGCCGATCGCCTGCATCAGATGGGTTTTTCCCAGTCCGACACCGCCATAGATGAAAAGAGGGTTGTAGGCCCGGGACGGAGATTGAGCCGAGGCCATCGCCGCGGCATGCCCGAACTGGTTGGAAGGGCCCACCACAAAGGAATCGAATGTGTAGTTCTGGTTAAGATTTGTTTTTGCTTCCGGAACCGCGCGCTTCGGCAGAATCGAACGTTTCTCTTTCGCGGGTTCCGTTTCCGATGTGTCTACCGTCAGGCTGTAATCCACCGTCAGCTCGATCTGAAAGGTCTTCCCCGACACAACCGCCATGGCATTTTTGATCAGCGGAAGGTAATGTTCTTCGAGCCAGTCCTGGTAAAAATCGTTGCTGACGACCAGAACCGCCCTGTCCTCTTCGATAGACTGACACTGGATTACCGCAATCCATTTGTCAAAAATATCCTTTGGAAGCGTCTCTTTCAGGCGCTGGCAGGCCGCACTCCACAGTAAATTTTTATCTTCAGCCATTTAAATCCTAAACTAAAAAAATTAAAACAATCAACAAACCGGACGGGTCTGTGAACAGGTTATCAACAGGGCTGTTTTCCCTGCAGATGTGACGGAAAGAAGCTAATCGACAGAGAGGTACCCCGACAAGATGAATCCGGGTTGAGGGAATAAAAATCGAGCGGAACACAACATGTAGTCATGTGCCAAATTTATAGCACTAAATAAACCGGATAGTCTGTAGGATTAAATCTCACCAACCGGAATGAATTGTTGTAAAACACTGTAGATGAAGAGAGTGAGGAAAAAATGGTAAAAAAACCGGCATTTATACTTATCAGCAGCTCGCAGAGTGAAGCGGATATGCACCGTTTGTGCGGCGTCAAGCCTCCGGAGGCTGCTGTGCTTCTCAAAAATGACAGAAAGCTGTGTCTGCTCGTATCGGAAATGGAATGGTCGCGCCTGCGGCGGACTGTCCGCCGCGATGTAACCGTTTTGCACCCGGCTCTGCTGGGAATTAAGCCGTCGCAAAAACTGTCCCGGTGGGTCTGCAGGCTGCTGGAGGAAAATGCGCTTTCTTCCGTTCGGGTGCCGGCCTGTTTTCCGGTGGGAATTGCCGATGCACTGCGCGAAAACGGCGTGACGGTCTGCGTTATGATTGAGCCGCCCTGCCCGCAGCGCGAAATCAAAAACGAAGCGGAAATCGGCGCCGTTGCGCAAAGTCAGCGGGCCGCGGTCGCCGCCATGAAAGCCGCGGTTTCACAGATTGCCTCGGCGGAGATTTCGGCCGGCGGATCGCTGAAGATCGGCAAAACAACCCTGACCTCGGAAACGGTGCGCGCAACCATTAATCACACCCTGCTCGATCACGACTGCACTGCCGAGGAAACCATTGTGGCCGGCGGACCGCTCTCCGCGGATCCGCATGAGCGCGGCAGCGGACCGCTGTTTGCCGGTCAGCCGATCGTCATGGACATTTTTCCAAGGTCTGGAAAAACCGGCTACTGGGGCGATATCACCCGCACCGTCTGCCGCGGACCGGCGCCTGCGGCGCTCAAAAAGCAGTACAATGCGGTCAAAGCGGCCCAGGCCGCGCAGCTCAAAGCGGTCAAAGCCGGTGTCCAGGCGGACCGGATCCATCGCATCGGTGCGCAGCTGATGGAGGCGCGCGGATATAAAACCGAAGCGATCGATGGCGTTCCTCAGGGATTTATTCACGGCACCGGCCATGGGGTCGGGCTCGAAATCCACGAGGCGCCGCGTGTTTCCCCGGCCAATAAAAAGAAACTGCGGGCCGGACAGATCATCACCATCGAGCCGGGACTCTACTATCCGTCCATCGGCGGTGTGCGCATCGAAGACACCGTCGCCGTCACCAAAGACGGATACAAAATGCTCTGCCCCTGCCCGAAGAAGCTGGAGATTTGACGCAGAACGAGCGTCTCTCTCGTTCATGAGGCAAGCCCGAACGTATCGCAGGCGTCCCGCCTGCTCTGTTTTCTTATCCGGCGCGTGCGACCTGCGGCAGCAGGTCAAAATGACGGTCATTCGAGCACAGAATCAGATCGTGCTGAATGGCCAGCGCGGCAATCCATATGTCGTTGGTCGGGATCGGTTTTACCAGCAGGCGCAGCTGGGCGAACACTGCCGCAAACTGATGCGTGGTGCTTTCATCCGGATAAAGCACGTTTACCCGGTCGGAGTTTAAAAAGAGAGTCAATGTGCTTTCGTTTTTACGCGCTTTGGTTCCGCACAGAAAACCGGCCCGCAGTTCAGCCAGCACTGCAAACGGAATAAAAATCCGCCGCGCACGCTGAATAATCCGGATTGCGTTTTTATCCCCTTTGCAGAACGCTGAGTAAAAATTGGTATCGAGCAGTACGTTCATTTCCACAGCCCCTCATCCACCTGTTCAAACGCATGAATAGCTTGGTTGAATGCTTCATCTTCTACCCACGATCCAGCTAGCGCATCGAGATCGTGAAAAAGAGGCGGCTTGTCTTTTGCGCCAACCGCATTGGACAGCGAATCCAGCACCACGGTGTTGAGGCTGCACTCCTCCTTGACTGCCAGCTCGCGCAGCCTGGCGTCCACCTCCTCCGGAACCTGCCGGATCGTATACTGTACGGATTGCTTCTTTTTCATGCAGGCACTGTAGTCTTGTTATGCAGGCATCGTCAAGTAACAGCATTACAGTATATATTCTTAGAAATAAGCGGACGTGGTTTTCGCAGGTGTTATTGCCTGGCACCACACCGCACAGGGAATCGGCCTTGCGAATGCACGGACGGCTGAGGAGAGCCGTCCCTGCCTTTTATCGGCCTCATTTTTCTCGCACAATGTCGGCGCCGAGGGCGCGCAGGCGCACATCGATGGCTTCGTAGCCGCGGTCGATGACCTGGGCGTTGTCGATGATGCTTTCGCCCTCGGCGCAGCAGGCGGCAATCAGCATGGCCATGCCGGCGCGGATGTCCGGGCTGCTCAGCCGTGCGCCGCGCAGCTGCGAGCGGCCGCTGACGACCACGCGGTGCGGGTCGCACTGGATAATGTTGGCGCCCATCGCCATCAGGTTGTCGACGAAGTACATGCGGCTCTCAAAAAGCTTTTCAAAAAACAGCATCTGCCCCTGCGTCTGGGTCGCCAGCACAATCATCACGCTCATCATGTCCGACGGAAAAGCCGGCCAGATGCCGTCCTCAATCTTCGGCGTAAAGTTTCCAAGGTCTGGAAGAGTTGATCGGCCCGATTCGTTTTGCATAGTCAACGTGCCGTTTGAAAGGACCCAGTGGGTCCCCAGTTTTTCGAATCCCTTCTGCAAAACGCTCAGCGTGAGCTTGTCGCCGGGGTTTTCGATTTCGAGCGATCCGCCGGTGACGGCGGCGGCGGTCAGGAAACTGCCGGTTTCAATATAGTCGGGCGCAACCGTGTGTTCGGCGCCGCCAAGCGAATCGACGCCGTGCACGTGGAGGCGATTGGTTCCGATTCCGGAAATCTGCGCGCCCATTTTAACCAGCAGGTCGGCTAAATCCTGCACATGTGGCTCGCAGGCGGCGTTGAATATGATCGTCTCGCCCTCTGCCAGCACCGCCGCCATCAGAATGTTTTCCGTAGCTGTTACGCTGGCCTCATCGAGAACCAGATCCGCAGCCTGAAGATGTACCCGCTCAAATTCATAAGGGGCTGTATCGGAAATCCTGATTCCCAGCGCGCGCAGGCCGTAAAAATGAGTGTCGAGGCGGCGGCGGCCGATCACATCGCCACCGGGAGCATGAATGGTTACCGCACCGTGCTTCGCCGCCATCGGCCCGGCCAGAAGAATCGAGGCGCGCACATGGCTGCAGAGATCTTTATCCAGCTCGGTCGTTTTCAGCCCCGCCGCGCACAGCGTGACGCATCCGTCCTCTTTTTCAACCGATACGCCCAGCGCCGCGAGCAGCTCGAGCATCACGCGCACATCCCGGATGTCCGGAACGTTGCAGAGTTTGACCGGTTGATCAGTCAGCACCGATGCCGCCAGCATCGGCAGCACCGCGTTCTTGTTGCCGCGCGGCGCAAAATTCCCGCCGATCACATTTCCGCCATTGATTATAAATTTTGACATAGCGCGCACAGTATCCGCTTTTTACAGCGTTTGGAAGTCATAGATGGGTGAAGGCTCTGGCTCCGCAATCTTACCGATTGCGGAAAATCCGAAATACGAATTTCTAAATTCGAAGTAAGCCCCGATTTTAAACCTTAAAATTTGTAAAACTGTGAAAAACAGCCCTCCTGCGGTGGACATTGTTCTGTCCATAATCATTCTGTTCATTAAACTGCTTTAATGAAACGCATACCTTTATTCCTCTGTCTCGCCGCCGCGGTTTATGCCGAAGAGCTGCCGCCCGCCCCGCAGATACTGGCCGCCGCCCGCTCGCAGCTGCCCCCCTGCCCGGTCTTTATGTCCGGAACGCTTAAAGACCGCGCCGCCAACGGCTTTGTGCGCAAAACGCTCAATATCGAGATGACTCTCGACTGGCAGGCCGGCCCGCCGCGCGCCGAATATAAAATCAGCGACCCGAAAACCGGCAGTTTCCAAACCCTGGAAATTCAGTGGCCGCCCGGCAGTCCGGTTTTCCACTGTCAGGAAAACGGACAGCCGGCGATGGATTTTGATCCGCATTCGGAAATTCAGAATCTCGGGGTGACGTGGTCCGACCTCAGTTTTTCGTTCATGTGGAGCCGCGACGCCCGCACCCTGGGGCTGGAAAGCGCCTTCGGTAAAGAACGCTATCAGATCGCGGTTCCCCGCCCGGACGATCACACGCTCATGCTGTGGATCGAAAAAGAGACCGGCCGCATCGTGAAAGCCGAAGAAGTGGATGCGGCCGGCAAAAAAATAAAAATCATCAAAACCGCCAGTGTGAAAAAATTTGACGATCTGTGGATGGTCAAGGATATCGACATCATCCGGCCCGACACCGGCGAACAGGTCTCCCTGCGCATCGATGAGGTCAGAAAGACGGAATAAAAAAAGGCCCTGCCTTGAAAGCAGAGCCGAAAGTGGAGCGGGTGATCGGATTCGAACCGACGACAATCACGTTGGCAACGTGAAGCTCTACCACTGAGCTACACCCGCGTTGAAAGGCTGGCTAATATGCCAATCTAATTTTCCTTTGCAAGCCGGAATTTAAATTTTTGTCGCTGTTATTTTTCGGCGAGCCATGGTTTTCTTTGGCGCATGATCACTCAGGATAAATGGGAAAAGCTGCAGGAGCGCATGGACAAGCTGAATATCAGCGAGGCCGACCTGACCGAACGGTTTATCCGCGCGTCCGGTTCGGGGGGGCAGAAAGTCAATAAAACCTCCTCCTGCGTGCAGCTGATTCATCAGCCGTCCGGCATCGAAATCAAGTGCCAGCAGTCGCGCCTGCAGGCCTCCAACCGCTTTTTCGCCCGCCGCGACCTGTGCGACAAGCTGGAGGAAAAAATTCTCGGCATCAAAAGCAAACGGCGGCAGGAGCAGGAAAAAATCCGGCGCCAGAAGCGCCGCCGCTCCCGCCGCGCCAAAAATAAAATGCTCGATGCCAAAACAAAACACGGGGAAAAGAAAGCCCTGCGCCGATCCGTACAGGGAGAATAGAGTACGTCTGCGCTTACGATCGTGAGCGCAGACGTTGTCGAAGCATATGAATACCGAACAAAAGCTGTACCGCCTGAATGCCGTTTTTCAAACGATTGAAAAATGCGCAGTGGCGTTCAGTGGCGGCGTGGACAGCACCTTTCTGCTGGCTGCGGCGGTGCGCGCTCTCGGCCGCGAACATGTGCTGGCGGTCACCGCGGTTTCCGCCACGCTGACCGATGTTGAAAAATCCGAGGCGCTGGCACTGGGCAGAAAGCTCGGCGTGGAGCACGCCCTGCTCGAAACCGACGAATTTGAGCACTCAGATTTCACCGCCAATGATCCGCTGCGCTGCTACCACTGCAAAAAGATCCGCTTTCAGGCGCTGGTCGACTGGGCCGCCGCCCGCGGGTTCAGGTGGATTGTCGAAGGCAGCAATGCGGACGATGCGGACGATTACCGCCCCGGCAGCCGGGCCGTGGCCGAGCTGGATGCGGTGCGCAGTCCGCTCCAGGAGGCCGGGCTGACCAAGGCCGAGATCCGCGACGTTTCCAGGCAGTGGAAACTGCCCACCTGGAAAAAACCGAGCGATGCCTGCCTGGCGACCCGCCTCGAATACGGGCTGGAATTGACTCCCGACCGTCTTCAGCAGGTCGATGAGGCTGAAAAATTTCTGCGCCCGATGGTCAGCGGGCAGCTGCGCGTGCGCCACCACGGTGCACTTGCCCGCATAGAGGTCGAGCCGGGCTGCATCCTTCAGCTGGCTGAAAAAGCGTCACAGATCGATGAAAAACTGAAGGAGCTGGGGTTTAATTATGTATCTCTGGATTTGGGCGGCTATAAAATGGGCAGCATGAACAGGGGATTGGAAGATCGGAATGGAGGAATGACGGAATAATGGGAATCCTGTAATCCTGCTATCCTGTCTAAATAATATGAATCCGTTTGATGAACTAGGGTTTGCAAAAATCGACAACCAGCGCCACGAGCGGCGCGGCTTTCCGGAAGCGATTCTGTGTGAAGGCAAGACCCCGGACCAGGTGGCGCGCATTGTCGAGAAGATGAACGAGGGCGAACGAAATATTCTGGCGACCCGGGCATCCGCCGAAACCTTTGCGGCCGTTAAAGAGCTGGTTGCGGAGGCGGAATATCATGAACTGCCGCGGCTGATCATCGTGCGCAAGGAAACCATCCAGCCGGATCCCGACCGCATCATTCTCGTCGTGACGGCGGGTACGGGCGATATTCCCGCCGCTGAAGAGGCGGCGATCACCGCCGAGCTGATGGGTCACCGGGTGGAGCGCGTGTTTGATGTCGGCGTGGCCGGCATTCACCGCCTGTTCGCGCAGCAGGAAAAACTGCTCGCCGCCAATGTGATCGTGGTGGCCGCCGGAATGGAGGGCGCGCTGGCCAGCGTGGTCGGCGGGCTGGTTTCCAGGCCGGTGATCGCCCTGCCGACCAGCGTCGGCTACGGCGCTAGCTTCGGCGGGGTCGCCGCCCTGCTCGGCATGCTCAACAGCTGCGCGGCCGGCGTATCGGTTGTGAACATCGACAACGGTTTCGGTGCCGGACGTCTGGCCGGCATGATCAACTCAATGCGGTAGGGAATGGAAAGCTGGAAGAAAGGAAGATTGAAAATGAGCAATTCGGAAGATATCGATAAGACAAACCCCACCCATCCACCGGTCCGTCCTTCCCCTCTTCCACCCTTCCACCCTTCCACCCTCTATCTCTCCTGCTATTCAGGAATCAGCGGCAACATGTTTATCGGCGCGCTGCTCGATTCGGGCTGGTCCGAAGAAGCCCTGCGCCAAACGATCAGTGCCCTGCCCGTTTCCGGCTATGAGCTGATTGTTGAAAAGGCGGTCAAAAAAGGAATTGCGGCGACCCACTTTGACGTCAAACTCGACGAAACTGAAAAGCAGCCGCACCGCCATCTGCGCCACATTGTGGAAATCATTGAGGAGTCCGGCTTAAGCGACCGCGTAAAGCAGCGCAGCATCGCGGTGTTCACGAAACTGGCCGAGGCCGAAGCCAGGGTGCACGGCACCACGGTGGAAAAGATCCATTTTCATGAAGTCGGCGCGGTCGATGCCATCATCGATGTGGTGGGTACGGTTTCCGGTCTGGAAGCGCTGGGCATCGAACTGATTATTGCCGGCAACCTGCGGACCGGCTTCGGTTTTATCGACTGCGCGCACGGTGCCATGCCGATTCCCGCGCCCGCCACCGCCGAGCTGCTGAGCGGAATTCCCTACACGCAGGGAACTGTTGAAAAAGAGCTGATTACGCCGACCGGTGCGGCCCTGCTGGCAACGTTGTGCGGCGGATTCGGCGACCGCCCCGCCGGGTTTATCACTCAAAAAACCGCCTATGGCGCCGGCGGCTGGGATTTGGATATTCCGAATGTCCTGCGCGCTGAAACAGGCAGTATAAAATGTCAAAACGAGCAGCAGCTCGTTTTGCTGGAAACCAATATCGATGACTGCTCGCCGCAGGTGATCAGCTATGCGATGCAGCGGCTGTTTGACGCCGGAGCGCTCGATGTGTGGCAGACGCCCATTTTGATGAAAAAGGGGCGTTCCGGCGTAGAATTGAGCGTTTTATGCCCTGTTTCGATCAAAAAAGAGCTCGAATTGATTATTTTCAGCGAAACCACCTCCATCGGCATCCGCTCCTGTGCAGTTGAACGAACTGCATTGGAGCGCCATGAAGAATCCGTTGCAACGCCCTGGGGGTCCGTGCGCGTCAAAATCAGCACCGTCGGCGGCAGCGTCTGTTCGGCCACCCCGGAATATGAGGATTGCCGCCGACTGGCTGAAAAGAAAAGGGTTCCACTAAAGACGGTGATTCAGGCCGCTCGCTAATCCTCGACCACGGCGCGTTTCATGCGTTTGCGCTCGTTATCGGTCAGATAGCGTTTGCGCAGGCGGATGTGGTTGGGGGTCACCTCCACCAGCTCGTCGGATGCGATGTACTCCAGCGCCTCTTCCAGGCTCGGCCGCTGGGCGGGTGCGATTTTCATGGCGCGGTCCGATCCGGATGCGCGCATGTTGGTCAGCTGCTTGGCCTTCTGGATATTGACCGGCAGGTCTTTGTCGAGACAGTGCTCGCCGACGATCATGCCCTCGTAGCACTCTTCGCCGGGATCGACGAAGAAGATGCCGCGCTGCTGCAGCGCGTCGATGGCGAACGCGACCGATTTCCCGTTGCCCATGCTGATCAGCACGCCGTTGTTGCGCGTATCGATTTCTCCGGCGTGCGGGCCGTAGTGAACAAAACGGTGAGAGACAATCGCCTCCCCGGCCGAGGCGGTCATCAGCTTGCTGCGGATGCCGATCAGCCCGCGCGTCGGAATGTGAAAAACAATGCTCTTGCGGATGCCATGCTGATCCATGCGGATCATTTCGCCGCGGCGCATGCCGATCAGCTCGATGGCTTTGCCGGCGTATTCGTCGGGTACATCAATGGTCAGCACCTCGATGGGCTCTTCTTTTTTGCCGTGGTGCTCGCGGTAAATCACGCGCGGCTGGGCCACGGTCAGCTCGAAGCCTTCGCGCCGCATGGTTTCGATCAGAATGGAAAGGTGCAGCACGCCTCGGCCGCTGACAATGAAGCTGTCGCCGCTGGTTTCCTCGACGCGCAGGGCCACATCGCGCTCGCATTCCTTGAGCAGCCGCTCGCGGATGTGGCGGCTGGTCACATATTTGCCGTCTTTTCCGAAGAACGGGCTGTCGTTGACGCGGAAGGTCATGGACAGGGTCGGTTCGTCGAGCGCGATCAGAGGCAGCGCTTCAGGTTTCTCGCGGTCGGCAATCGTGTCGCCGATGTCGATGTCCACAATTCCGCTGATGGCGCACAGATCGCCGCAGGGAATGCTCTCGGTTTTGACGCGGCCGAGGCCTTCAAAGGTGTGGAGCTCCTTGAGCTGCACCGGGCGGACGGTGCCGTCGCGCTTGATAATCGACACGGGTTTTTTGAGGTCCAGCGTACCGCGGTAGACGCGGCCGATGCCGATGCGGCCGGTGTAGTCGGAATAGTCGAGCGTGGTCGCCTGCATCTGAACCGGGCCTTCATGCACGGGCGGTCCGGGAATGTGTTCCACGATGGCGTCCATGATCGGCTTGATGGATTCGCGGGGATCATCGAGATTCTTGATGGCCCATCCGTCGCGGCCGCTGGCGTAGAGCATCGGAAAGTCGAGCTGGTCGTCGTTGGCTTCGAGCTCGACGAACAGGTCGAACACCATGTCGTGGACGGCATCGCATCGGGCATCGGGCTTGTCGGCCTTATTGACAATCACAACGGGTTTGAGGTTGAGCTCGAGCGCCTTGTCGAGCACGAAGCGGGTCTGCGGCATCGGTCCCTCGGCGGAATCGACCAGCAGCAGCACACCGTCGGCCAGGTTGAGCACGCGTTCGACCTGCCCGCCGAAGTCGCTGTGACCGGGGGTGTCGATGACGTTGATTTTGACGCCGTTGTAAACGACGCTGATGTTCTTGGACAAAATGGTGATGCCGCGTTCGCGTTCGAGGTCGTTGCTGTCGAGCATGCAGTCCTGGAACTCGCTGTCGCGCAGAATGTGGGCCTGTTTAATGATTTGATCGACCAGCGTGGTTTTGCCGTGGTCGACGTGCGCGATAATCGCGACATTGCGGATGTTTTCGTTTCTCATGATTTTTTACTTTGTAAAAAGTTATCGGTTAACAGTTCTCAGTTCATCGGTTGGAGGAATTCAAAGGCGTTTCCAAATTTCCAATAACCAATAACTAAATAACCGGAGCGGCAGAGCTGCTCCTCAAAAAGTCGCGCGAACATACGCTAAACCACCGGAAAAGCAAGCTATAGCATGGCGGCATTTTATCGGCGCAGTGAAAAGAGAAATGCCGGTTCCAATGTCTGGAAAATACGGATTTGATTTTTCCAAAGACTGGAAAACCTGCGGGCTGCGGCTCACTCAAAGAAATGGCAGGCGGGGCGGCCGGTCTTTTCGAAGTAGCGCTGGTGATATTCCTCGGCGCGCCAGAAGGTCGCGGCAGGCGCAATTTGTGTGGCGATCGGTTTTTTGTATTTACCGGAGGCCGCGAGCGCGGCTTTCGATGCTTCGGCGATCTCTTTTTGTTCTGTCGAATGGAAGAAGATTGCGGAGCGGTACTGGGTGCCGGTATCCGGCCCCTGCCGGTTGACCTGGGTGGGGTTGTGAACCCGCCAGAAGAGCTCGACGAGCTCCTGATAGGTGATCACTGCCGGGTCGAAGGTGATTTCGAGCCCCTCCGCGTGGCCGGTGCGCCCGGTGCAGACCTGCCGGTAGGTCGGGTTGTCGGTTTCGCCGCCGATATAGCCGACCTGCGTGTCGAGTACACCGTCAACGGTCCGGAACGCGGATTCCACGCCCCAGAAGCAGCCGGCGGCAAAGGTTGCTTTCTGTGTTTCTGCCATAACGCCTCCTGTGAGAATCAGAGACAAGATAAAGAGAACGGTTTTTTTCATGAGGTTGACTTCTGTTGTACCATTGGACGCATTCCTCGGAGAAGCGTTCAGAAGGATAGCATGACCGTTCAGCAAAAGCTCGCGATTTTATCGGATGCGGCCAAGTACGATGCCTCGTGCTCGTCGAGCGGATCGTCGCGTAAAAACCGGGGCGGCGCCGGCGAGGCGGCCTCGTCGGGCATCTGTCACAGCTGGACGCCGGACGGGCGCTGCGTGTCGCTGCTCAAAATACTGCTCACCAACCGCTGCGTGTACGACTGCGCCTATTGCGTCAGCCGCTGCTCCAACGATGTGCCGCGCGCCTCGTTTTCGCCGCAGGATGTGGTCGGGCTGACGATGGATTTTTACCGCCGCAACTATATCGAGGCGCTGTTTTTGAGTTCAGCGGTCGAAAAAAGTCCCGATTATACCATGGAACGGCTGGTCAGCGTGGTGGAGCTGCTGCGCAATCAGCAGCGCTTCGGCGGCTATATCCATTTAAAGACGATTCCCGGCGCAAGCACTGAGCTGGTCCGCCGCGCCGGCCTGTGCTGCGACCGCATCAGCGTAAACATCGAGCTGCCGTCCGAAGATTCGCTGAAAAAGCTGGCACCTCAAAAAACGAAGTCCGACATTCTGACGCCGATGGGCAGCATTGGCCGCGGAATCACGGAGAGCCGCACGGAACGCAAAAAACACAAAAAAGCGCCGCTGTTTGCGCCGGCGGGGCAGAGCACGCAGCTGATTGTGGGCGCGTCGCCGGAGGATGACCGGCGCATCCTGACCCTGTCGGACAGCCTGTACCGGCACTTTGATCTGAAGCGGGTTTATTATTCGTCCTATATTCCGGTGAACCCGGCGGTGAGCGGCAGCCGCCCTCACCTGCTGCGCGAGCACCGGCTGTATCAGGCCGACTGGCTGATGCGGCTGTACGGCTTCGGCTGCGACGAGATTCTGCCGGCGGATGCACCGTTTCTCGATGAGCGCCTCGACCCGAAGACGGCCTGGGCCCTGCGCCATCCCGAGCGCTTTCCGGTGGATGTCAACCGCGCGGACTACCACGAGCTGCTGCGCGTGCCGGGCATCGGGTTCCGCTCCGCGCAGCGGATGGTTGGCTCCCGCCGGATCGCCGCGCTGCGGCGCGAAGACCTGCCGAAATTCGGCGTCGTCATGAAGCGCGCGCAGTTTTTCATCACCTGCGCGGGCCGCTCGACGCTCGACGCCCTGCAGCTGCCGCGCGCCTCTGTGCGGCAGATCCTGATGGCATCCGGCGGGCGGAACCGGGTGTCGCCCGGCCAGCTGGAGCTGGCGTTTTGAAAACGTACGTGCATGACAACTCGTTTGACGGGCGCCTGAGCGCGCTCGCCGCCGCGCTTGCGGATGCGCAGACCCCGGAGGATATTCTGCCCGAACAGGGCCGTCAGGCCTCGCTGTTTGGAACCGATGTGAAGATACAGGGCGATGAGGCGGCGGCTGCGGAGCTGCTGCGGCGCATCCGCGCCGATATTTACGCCGAGGCGGTGCGGCATGTGCTCTATGCCCTGCTCTCGGACCTGCCGGCGATCGATCTGCCCCTCTATTTTTATCTGCGCGAGGGGATGACTCGCGGGCCGGCGGTGGACCGCTGGCACGCCCATCCGGCTGTGAAAAAAGTTCACGATGTGTCGCGGCGGGTGGGTGGAGAAATTCACCGCCTGAAGGGACTGCTGCGTTTTCGCGAACTGGACGGCGGCGCGCTGTGGGCGCCGGTGGAGCCCGATCATCTGGTGCTGCCGCAGCTGGCGCACCATTTCCGCCGCCGCCTGCCGGTGGAGTGCGGAATCATTCATGATGTGCGCCGGGGCGTTGCGATCCGCTGGGAGGCCGGCGGCGTGCACTATATCGACCCGCCGGAATCATTCCGGATGGCGGATGGCGAGCCGGCGGTTCAGCGGCTGTGGCAGACCTATTTCAGCTCCGCCGTGATCCGCGAGCGGATCAATCCGCGCCTCCAGCGGCAGTGTATGCCGGTGCGCTACTGGAAATGGCTGACGGAAATACAGTCAGGTGCAGATGACAACAGATAAACCACGAAAATCAAAGGTCTCCGCCCTTTCGTGTATTTTGTGTATTTCGTGGTGAACACTTATTTCAACGCCGCCTCAATCGCTGCGATCAGGGCGGGATCATCCGGTGCGGTGCGGCTGCCGAAGTGCGCAATCAGGCTGCCGTCGCGTCCGATCAGAAACTTGTTGAAATTCCAGGACACGTTGCCGCCGTTCGGGTGGCCGGTCAACCAGACATAGAGCGGGTGCGCATCGCCGCCTTTGACCGATATTTTTCCGAACATTGGAAAGGTCACGCTGAATTTGGTTGAACAGAACTGCTGGATTTCCTGATTGGTGCCCGGTTCCTGGCGCATGAAATTGTTGGCCGGGAAGCCCAGCACAACCAGTCCGTTCTCGCGGTACCTTTCGTACAGTTCCTGCAGGCCCGCATACTGTCTGGTGAAGCCGCATTTGCTGGCCGTGTTGACAATCAGCAGGACCTGCCCCCTGTATTCGGACAGGTTTTGCGGCTCTCCGGTGATGCGGTCGGCGGAAAAATCATACACCGAGGCCGCCGCCGCAGTTCCTGCGGCGGCTATTCCCAGCAGGCTCAGCAGGATTTTTTTCATGGCTTGCTGAATGTCAGAGCGCTTTGAGCGCGGCTTCATAATCAGGCTCCTGAGCGATTTCGGGGACGAGTTCGGTGTAGGTCACCTTGCCGGTTTCATCGACAATGATCACCGCGCGGGCGAACAGTCCGGCCAGCGGGCCGTCGGCGAGAGTCACACCGTAGTGTTCGCCGAAGCTGGAGCGGAACGCGGAGGCCGTTTCAACATTCTCGATGCCTTCGGCACCGCAGAAGCGGGCGTGGGCGAACGGCAGGTCGAGCGAGACGCACAGAACAGCCGTTTTTTCAAGACCGGCCGCCTTTGTGTTGAATGCCTTTACCGACAGGGCGCAGACGCCGGTGTCGATGCTCGGGAAGATATTCAAAACCAGTTTTTTTCCGGCATAGTCCGCCGGTGTGGTTTCAGACAAGTCCTGCTTCACCAGGGTGAAGTCCGGGGCCGGGCTTCCGATGGCCGGGAGTTCGCCGACGGTTTGAACGGGTGTTCCTTTAAATGTGACCTGTGCCATAATGATCTCCTTGTTTAGACCGGGTTTAAATAGGGATTTATACAAAGAAGGTTGCTTTTGCAAGCAACTTCCCCTTCAATGTGCCGCCCTTATAAGGAATACAACATGAGTGCTTTAGAACGAAACAGAATCATTGCCATTGTCGGCCGTCCCAATGTGGGCAAATCCGCGCTGTTCAACCGGATTGTGGGCCGCCGTGTATCGATTGTGCACGCGCAGGAAGGGGTCACCCGCGACCGTGTGGTCTGTGAAACCGAGTGGAACGATCAGCAGTTTGAGCTGATCGATACCGGCGGGCTGGGGTCCATCGACTCGCGGCCGGCCGCAGATGTGCTGGTGAACCGCACCAACGAACAGGTGGAGGTGGCGATCGCAGATGCCGCCGCCATTATTTTTGTAACCGACCTCACCGCCGGCCTGATGCCGATGGATGAGGAGGTCGCCCGGCTGCTGCACCGCGCCGACCGCCCGGTTTTTATGGCCGCCAATAAAGCCGATAACGCCGCGCGCGATGAGGATACAGTGGATTTGGAAAGCCTCGGCTTTCCGGTGTTTCCGGTTTCCGCCCTGCACAACCGCGGGGTGGATGCCTTGATGGAAGCCGTCCTGCCGGCGCTGCCCAAAGGTGAGAACCGCACTGAACGAAATCCGCTGCGCGTGGCGGTGGTCGGCCGCCCGAACTCCGGGAAGTCCTCTTACATCAACCGCCTGCTCAAGGGCGACCGCGTGATTGTCTCCGCGGTCCCCGGCACCACCCGCGACAGCATCGAAATCCCCTTCACGATCGGCAGCGGCCCTCAGGCCCGCCACTATCAGCTGATAGACACCGCGGGGATCAACCGGCGCAACCGCCGCTCCGGCGCCGTTGAGCACTACAGCAATATGCGCGCTGAAGAGAGCATCGACAGCGCCGACATCGTTGTCCTGCTGATGGATGCCTCCGAGGGTCCCAAGCTGCAGGACAAAAAGCTTGCTGCAAAGATCATGGAGGCCAAAAAAGGCTGTATCCTGATGGTCAACAAGTGGGATCTGACCGAGGGAACCGAGATAACCCAGACCAAGTATGAGCCGGCGCTGCGCAAGGAGATGCCCTTCCTGGGGTTTGCCCCGCTGATTTTCACCTCCGCGGAGTCGGGCTACAATGTGAAGCGCAGTGTCGATATCATTGACTATGTCGCCTCGCAGGTGGAAACCCAAATGACCACCGGCGTGCTCAACCGGGTTATTCAGGATGCCATCGCGAAGAATCCGCCGCCGATTGTGAAAGGCCGCCCGCTCAAGGTCTACTACGCCACCCAGTCTGGCACCAAGCCTATTTTTATTAAGCTGTTTGTGAACAACACGTTACGGGCAACATCGACCTATAAGCGGTATCTGATCAATCAGCTGCGCAAGGCCTTTGGTCTGGAGGGTGCCCCGGTCGAACTCAAACTCGTCCCCCGCACCCGCCCGGATCTGGAGGAAAAGAAGCGGGGCGGCTGAGGGGTTCTACCGTTTGGTGGTCAAATGGCAGGCTTTGGCCTCAATGATGTCGGAATGGTTCAGGTTGTAGTCGTATTGATACAGAGACTGCTCCCAATGTCCATACATCGGATTGGGCATCACAAACCATTTGGTTCCCCATAGTTCCTGCTGAGCCTCGGCTTTTTGCAGCCGATCCTCCGGTTCGCCTTTGCCGAGAAAGGCAAAGTCGTTGTAGTCGTCGCCCAGCAGCGCCAGAATTCGATGTGTTTTTGCGAGGATGGCGCGGCGGGAGGTTTTGTCAGACCCCCACTCGGGCTGCTCATGTTTGCACAGCACGCTGTCCGCGGTCGCATCGGGGTCTAAAACTTTTTGAATATTGCGGAGCGTCGGTTCCTCCATCGAACGGTTGGTCACATAAAAAATCCGAACCCCCCTGCCCTTTAAAAATTGGATGAACTCGCGGGCTCCGGGCATGGCGTCCGCCTGTTCTTCGTCAACCCACTCGCTCCAGGTCCGGCTGTTGAACTTCCTGTTGTCTTTGACGAGGCGGGCCTGGTACGGCGTATTGTCCAGCAGCGTCTCGTCGACGTCAGCGATAACGGCCGGCGGAAGCATCCGGCAGTCTGCGGTCTGCTCCAGCGCGGCGCTCCATTCAGGATCTGCAAGTCCTTTCAGGACAGCATCCTGCGCGGAACGAAAGGTTTGGATGCAGACCGCCATATATTCGACGGATGTTTGGCACCACAGCAGGCTGTTGAGCCCTTCATTGGCATGGTGTCGCTCGCGGTGAAGGCATCCGGAGCTCAGGAGAGCAGCGGCGGGAAGTGCAATCAGAAGATTTTTGTTCAGGGTCATGATCGTTCCTTGATTGGTGCCAATCTAGCGGAGGCGTTCGGCAAAAACAAGGGCGCGAAAACGGTGCGGCCCTTCAAGCAGTTTTTTTAATCATGAGGTGTTTTCCGTGGAATCGCATGGCGACATGAAACGGCTTTGCGGGCACGGGGTTTCGAGTGACTGTGATCATGCGCAAAAGCAAGCCACGGCTGTCCGCCTGGACGGCCTCTGAATTCATTGTTTCAATGACAAGCAAAGACTTAAAATAAAAGCGCCGGGGCTGTTTACTCTACGGTGTATATATTATTAAAAGTGTGTACGGTAAGTATTTAGCATAAAGATGTATGAATTGTAATGGCCCGAAAGAGCAAAAACAATCAGGGCGGGATAACACGGACAATATTCTAACGCGGGTTCGCAGCCGGGAAATGACAGAATCATTTACGCATGAGTGGCCACCTCTCGGCCTGCACAGAAACTTGCAGGAACGCCTTCCCGAAGGGAGGCTGTGTGCCTGTACCGTTCAATTTAAATCGCTCTGAAACGCTTAAACGGAATCCGATTAACTCCCCTGCCCGTTCACGGCCTGTTCCGTTGCCCGGTTTTGGGGCATTGACTGCGGCTTTAATTTAACGGGCTCTGGCGGCCTGCCTTGAGCCAGACGGAGAGGATGGAGATGTCGGCCGGGTTGACGCCGGAGATGCGCGAGGCCTGGCCGAGCGTCTCCGGCAGGATTTTTTTGAGCTTTTCGCGGGATTCAAAGCGCAGCGCGGTGATCGTGTCGTAATCGAATTCCTTCGGAATGCGCACTTTTTCCAGGGTCTGGAAGCCGGCGATCCGCCCCTGCTCCCGCTTGATGTACCCGTCGTATTTCACCGAAATCTCCACCTGTTCGATCACCTCCGGCGGCAATTCCGTTTTGGCGCCCGGCAAGCCGGCATAATGAATGCCCGGCCGGCGCAGCGTCTGGGCCAGCGAGGCGCCGTCGTGGAAGATTTTTTCGAGCCGCAGCACTTCGGCATCAATCTGCCGCTGCCGCGCCGCCGTCCGGTCGAGCTCGGCCGCGCCGACAATGCCCAGCTCTTTGGCGCGCTCAAACAGGCGGAAGTTGACGTTGTCCTGCCGCAGCGTCAGCCGGTGCTCGGCGCGCGAGGTGAACATGCGGTAGGGCTCGTCGGTCCCTTTGGTCACCAGGTCGTCGATCAGGACGCCGATGTAGGCCTCGGTGCGGTCCAGCACGAACGGCGGCAGGCCCAGCACCTTGTTGGCGGCATTCACTCCGGCCACAAAACCCTGTCCAGCCGCCTCCTCGTAGCCGGTCGTTCCGTTGATCTGGCCGGCAAAGAACAGGTTTTCAACCCGTTTGGTCTCCAGGGAGTGGAAAAGCTGGGTGGGCGGCGCGTAATCGTACTCGATGGCATAGCCGGGGCGGATGAAGGCGGCATTTTCCAGCCCCGCGATGGAGCGCACCATTTGCACCTGTATCTCTTCCGGCAGGCTGTTGGAGGTGCCGTTGGGATAGATGCGCACGTTGCTGCGCCCCTCCGGTTCGATGAAGACATGGTGCGAGGTCCGCTGGGGGAACTTGACAATTTTATCCTCGATGGAGGGACAGTAGCGCACGCCGGTGCCCTCCACCAGTCCGCCGTACAGCGCGCTCTTCTTCAGGTTGTCGGCGATGATGCGGTGGGTCTGCTCGTTGGTGTGGGTCAGCCAGCACGGGATCTGCGGCAGGCGGGCCGACAGCAGCCAGTCGCGGTCGAACGCGGCCACGCCGCCGGAAAAGAGGGCCCGGCTCCATTTGTTCCACGTGGAACAGCGCGCCGCGTCGCCGCTCGCGACGCCCATCGCGTCACCGGAGGAGGAGAGCGGAGTCTCCGCCGGCGCGGCGGCTGTTCCGCGCGGAACAGCGGGCCGGTCTTGCTTGTTTTGAGATTCCTGTTCCACGTGGAACAATTGCCGGGCGGCGCCCGAAAAGAAGGGAGGCGGTTCGTCGCCGGGCTGCAGCTGCATTTTGCTCAGGTCGATCGAGTCGCGGTGGATGCGGGGAGGGGTGCCGGTCTTCATGCGCCCCAGCTCAAACCCGAGCGCCTCGAGCGATGCCGAGATGTCGTTGGCGGCTTTTTCGCCCCAGCGCCCTTCGCGGACCACCTCCTGCCCGACCATGACCCGGCCGCGCAGGAAGGTGCCGGCGGTCAGCACGACGGTTTTTCCGGCCAGTTTTTCGGTTCCGTTGAGGCAGACCCCGCGCAGGCGCCCGCCCTCGGTCCAGATGCCGGTCGCCTCGGCCTCGACCACGTCGAGGCCGGGCTGCGCGGCCAGCACCGCCTGCAGGCGGGCCGGGTAGAGGGCCTTGTCGCACTGCGCCCGGTGCGCCTGCACCGCGGGCCCCTTGCGGGTGTTGATCGTGCGCAGCTGGATCGCCGTGAAGTCCGTGTTGCGCGCCTGCTCGCCGCCCAGCGCATCCAGCTCGCACGTGATGTGCGACTTGGCGATCCCGCCGATCGACGGGTTGCAGCTCATGCGCCCAAGGTAAGACTTATCAATGCTTATTAAACATGCCCGGGGTCCCATGCGCGCGGCGGCCAGCGCCGCCTCGCATCCGGCATGGCCGCCGCCGACTACAATCACATCATATTGTTTTTTCATCTGAATGGACATCCTGCGGCTCTCCTATGACCGGAAACTGTAGCGCTCCGCCGTTCCAATGTCTGGAAAATTTCTGTTTTGATTCGTGATCATTGGTGTACATTGCACGGGCGATGAAAGCCAACCTGTTTGAAGGAATTCCGGAATCAGCACCGCAGGAGCTGTTTGCCGAGCTGCTGAAAGGGGAGGGGGTGCGCATCGAGCGGATTGTGTCGTTCGGTCAGTCTTCCCCGCCGGGCTTCTGGTATGATCAGCCGCAGAGCGAGTGGGTGCTGCTGCTCCAAGGCGGCGCGACGCTCGGATTTGATGACGGGTCTTCGGTGGACCTGCAGGCCGGGGACTGCGTGACGATTCCTGCCGGGCGGCGGCACCGGGTTGAAAAAACCGATCCGCACAGGCGGACCGTGTGGCTGGCGGTTTTTTACGAAAACGGAAAATAAATCGCCGGCGTGAGGGCAGAAAGACCCGTTTCCATGGAAAAAAAAGGAAAAAAGAGTGAGCGTGCTGTTCGGACGGAAACGCCTGCAGAACATATTGCCAATGCGATCACCCATGGTGTCGGATTCGGGCTGAGTATTGCCTGTCTCGTTCTGCTGGTGGTTTTTGCCAGCCTGCGCCGCGGGGCGTGGGAGGTTGTCAGCTGTTCGGTGTACGGTGCCACGCTGGTGATTCTCTATCTCGCGTCGGCGCTGTATCACAGCATTCACAGGCCCCGGGTGCGGCGCGTGCTGAATATTATCGACCATGCCGCGATTTACCTGCTGATCGCCGGAACCTATACGCCGTACCTGCTGGTTCCGCTGCGCGGTCCGCTCGGCTGGTCGCTGTTCGGCATAGTGTGGGCGATCGCCCTGGCCGGCATCGTGTTCCAGGCGCTGTTTATCCACCGCTTTAAGATGCTGTCGACGCTCAGCTACGTGGCCATGGGCTGGATGGTCGTGGCAACCATCGTTCCGCTGCTGAACGCGCTGCCGCTGATGGCCGTGGTCTGGCTGGCGATCGGCGGGCTCTGCTACACGCTGGGCGTGGTGTTTTACGCGTGGAAGCGCCTGAAGTTCGCCCACGCCATCTGGCATTTTTTCGTGCTGGCAGGCAGTTTGTGCCATTTTTTCGGGATTCTGTTTTTTGTGGCCATCTGATCGTGTTTTTTTAAATTAAATGAAAGGGAGTGCAACGTGGGCTTGGGAAGTGAAATATTAATCCGGACGGCGACCATCGATGATTTGGCGCCGATTTTTCATTTGGGCGAAAAGGTGTTTACCTCTCAGGAGTTTTCCAACCTCTATCGCACCTGGGATGAATATGAGGTGACACATCTGTTCAACAGCGAATCCGAGTATGTGCTGGTGGCGGAAGCGGACGGGCGGGTGGTCGGGTTCGCGATGGGAACGATTATTGAAAAGGCCCGTTCCGCCTGGAATTACGGCCATCTGCTGTGGCTCGGAGTAGACCCGGACTTCGCCCGCATGCAGATCGCCAGTCAGCTGTTCGACCGCTTCCGGGAAATTATGGAATCAACGGGGATCCGTATGCTGATGGTGGATACACAGGCCGATAATAGGCCTGCAGTTAAGTTCTTCCAGCGCAAGGGGTTTGAAAATCCGACCGAGCATGTCTACCTGACCCTCAATCTGAACAAAGAAAATCAATAATATGAACGTTCAAACCAATCATTCGCGCCTGCGCGACCTGTTCAGCGAAATGGTCGACCTGTACAGCCCGTCCGGCAAGGAAGAGGAGCTGACCGACCTGCTGGAAGAGCGTCTCGCCGCGGCCGGCCTGTGCGTGGAACGGCAGCCGGTGGACGAATCCCGCTCCAACCTGCTCGTCTCCTGCGGGGCAGGGGAGGCGGACCTGCTTTTCCTGGGGCACATCGACACCGTTCCGGCCTATGATATTGATCACTATGGCTTTGCGGAAAAAGACGGCCAGTGTTTCGGCCTGGGAACCGCCGACATGAAAAGCGGCTGCGCGGCCATGATCGAAGCGTTTGTGTCGGCCGCGGAGCAGGGAAACCGGTCGAATTCGGCCCTGCTGGCCCTGGTTGTGGGCGAGGAGGAAACCGGCGACGGGACCCAGGCGCTGCTGGAATCCAGGTCGTTTAAAACCGCGGTGGTCGGCGAGCCGACCAACCTGCAGCCCTGCCTGGAGCACTACGGCTATGTCGAACTGCTGGTGCGCACCTTCGGTCTCCGCCGCCACGCCGCCATGTCGGACCGCGATACCAACGCCATCCACGCCATGCTGCGCTTCCTGATTCAGCTCGAAGACCGCGTCGAAAACGCAGAACCGCAGACCGTCCTGAATATCCGCGACCTGCACAGCTCGGAGTCCGGGTTTGCCGTGCCGGACCGCTGCGCCGCCGCCATCGACCTGCATCTTCCGCCGGGCGTGCGCGCCCGCGCCTATGCGGAACAATTGCGCGCATTCATTGATGATCAATTGACCGGAAGCCGCGCCTCAAAGCATGAACTGGAGTTTCCGACTCTCGCCGACGGGTTTGATCTGGAGCCGCAGGCCGCGTTTCCGCAGCAGCTAAAACGGATTTTCCAAACCCTGGAAATGGCCTGGAATCCCGGCGCCTTCAAGAGTCATTCGGATGCCAATCTGCTGCGCGACGCCGGCTGCCTGCCGGTGATTCTGGGTCCGGGTCAGCTGGCCAAGGCCCATACGCGCGATGAATCCGTCGAATTCAGCCAGGTGTGCATGGCCGCCGAAATCTACCGCCGGCTTCTGTGAGGAGCCGGCCTGAATAATTGATTCGAAGCCGCGACTCAAAAATGGGGGACAGGAACGAAGCGAAACAGGAACGATGATTCATCATGACGGGCCGCAAGGCCCTTTGTTGCCTTCGTTTTCTTCTGTAAAGTTTTTATCCACCCGCTGCGCTCGATTACTCAGATTTTCAGGATGGCTTTGCGCCAACCAACCCTGAACGATGCCCAAGGCTGCGTTGTGTAGTGCCGGCGGCACATCCAGCCCCTGATTTTCTCTTCGTATGCAGGAACGTCTGGTTATCAAGACGCTCTTCCGGGAAGGGGCGTTACTCTGTGCAAATCGGTGCAATCTGCGGATAAAAAACCGCTGTTTTCAGCTCATCAACCGGCTTTGTCGGTCTGCGCCTTGATCTTCAGCTCGACATCGTGCTCGTAGAGCGCGGTGAAAATTTCGTCGAGGTCGCCTTCCATCACGCGATCAAGCTTGTACAGCGTCAGGTTGATACGGTGGTCGGTCAGGCGGTTTTGGGGATAGTTGTAGGTGCGGATCTTTTCGGAGCGGTCTCCGGAGCCGACCTGGCTGCGGCGGGACTCGGCCTGTTCGGCCTCGATGGCGGCCTGCTGCTGCTCGTAGATTTTTGCGCGCAGCACGCGCATGGCGGCCGCCTTGTTCTTGTGCTGGGAGCGTTCATCCTGACACTGCACCACCGTGCCGGTGGGCAGATGGGTGATGCGAATGGCGGAATCGGTGGTGTTGACGTGCTGGCCGCCGGCCCCGCTGGCGCGGTAGGTGTCGATCTTGAGATCCTCGTTTTTGATCTCGATGTCGACTTCCTCCACTTCAGCCAGCACCGCAACGGTGGCGGCCGAGGTGTGAATGCGGCCCTGGGTTTCGGTTTCCGGCACGCGCTGAACGCGGTGGGTGCCGCTCTCATACTTCAGGCGCTTGTAGACCTCTTCGCCTTCAACCGAAAAAACCACTTCCTTGTAGCCGCCGGCCTCGGAAGGGCTGACATCCATAATGGAAATCTTCAGCCCCGACACTTCCGCATAGCGGCTGTACATGCGGAACAGATCGCCCGCAAAAATCGCGGCCTCGTCGCCGCCGGTGCCTGCGCGGATTTCCACAATCACGTTTTTGGAGTCCGACGGCTCGGGCGGGAGCAGGGCGATCATCACCGCCTTTTCCGCCTCCGGCAGTTTTTCCTCCGCTTCGGCCAGCTCCGTCTCGGCCATTTCCCTCAGCTCGTCATCGGTGGAGTCGTCCGCCAGCAGTTCGCGGCTTTCGGCGACGGTGTCCTGCAGGCCCAGATAGGTGACGGCCGCCTCGGCGACGGTTTTCTGGTGCGTGTAGTCGCGCATCAGCGTCTTCATCTTGTTTTGGTCCGCCGCCACGCCCGGCTGCGACATTTCCGTTTCGAGCCCGGAGATGCGGGCCCGCAGGCTTTTCAAATAGGCGTGGCTGATCATTTTGTTTGATCCGGATTGCGGGATACAGGATGCGGGATTTTCTTTTTTTGAGTCGGAATCTGCCGGCGCGGCTGTTAAGGCCTTCCTTCTCCGTATCAGATTCGGCGGATTCGCCGAATCCAGACACAAAAAGGCCGGACCTAGGGGTAGGTCCGGCCCTGAATCGGAACGTCGTTATTTTTTGCCGTAGCGTTTGTTGAAGCGGTCCACACGACCTTCGGTGTCAACAAATTTGGCCTGTCCGGTGAAGAACGGGTGGCATGCAGAGCAGAGGTTGACGTGCATTTTTTCGACGGTCGAACGGGTTTTCACCACGTTGCCGCAGGCGCACGAAACTTCAGCTTCAATATAATCAGGATGGATGTCTTTTTTCATTTTTCTAGAGTCCTTGCTTAAAAGAGCGGGCCTTTTAATCATAACCGGACGGCGGGGGCAAGCCCTTTTTTTACATCACTTGTACCAGTCCTCCCCGTTTCGCTGCTCAATCTGCAGTCCGCCTTCCTCGATCAGCGGAGCCAGCACGCGCCGGATGACGGCGGCGCTGGCCCCCGAAACGGCCGCCAGCTGGTTCGCCGTGGCCGGGTGGCGCCGAATCAGTCCCACGAGGCTGTCGGTGTTCAAATCGCCCCGCATCGCCGCCGGGGCGGCGTCAAACGAGGCGATCACCTCCGCCTTCGGCGTGAACAGGCCGCACAGCGCCGCCAGCTTTTCGGCGGCAACCGGCCGGACGGAGGTCAGGGCGGGCGGGCGCACCGCGGTATTGAGGTGAATGCGATCCGGCCCGATGGACCGCGCAATGGCCGCGATTTTTTCAATCTGCTTCGGTTCCGTATTGACGCCGTCCATCAGGAAAACCTCCAGCCAGAGCTTGCCGGAAAACGAGTCGCGGAACTCGTGTGCGCCCAGAACGGCGTTTTCAAACGAAAGGCCCTCCGCCGGGCGGTTGATCATCTGGAACGACTCCTCGTCCCAGGCGCTCAGGCTGATCTTCACGATATCGGCCCGCGCGGCATCTTCGCGCACGTCCGGACGGTAGAGCAGGGTGCCGTTGGACAGCACGATCACCGGGATCTCGGTTCTTTCCTTGATAAAGTCGATCAGCTCGCCGAGCCGGCGGTACAGGGTCGGCTCGCCCGAACCGGCAAAGGTGATGTAGTCCGCGCGCTCATCGGCCAGCCACAGCTCCAGCTCGCTGCAGACGTCGATGAACGGCACAAACTCGTCCCGTTCGGTTACATGACTCGTCGTGTTGCCGCACTGGCAAAAAATGCAGTCAAACGAACAGGTCTTAAACGGCGTCACATCAATTCCGAGCGACCGCCCCAGCCGACGTGACGGCACCGGTCCAAACAGATACTTGTAATTCGGTTTCATTCAGGACCTCCAGATTGTTCCCCCCGCTTCCAGACCTTGGAAAGAATTTAATCCACGCCCCCGTCGGCTTCCAAGGATTGGAAGAATCATAGGCCGGTTTTCCGAACATTGGAAGAACTACGGGGATTTTTTCCAGGGTTTGGAAAAACAGATGAGCCGCGGCGCAGTTGGTTCCTGCGCTTTGAAAGGGTCATCCGCGAACCTCCGTTGCCATCTGCGGTAAAAATGGCGCGGTCCACGGCTGTTTAACCGCGGATGACGAAGATGCATCTTTCAAAGCCGGTTGAGCTGCGGGTTTATGTCTTTTTGTGATTTTTGTGGCAAACAGGCCCGTTCGCGGTTAAAAAGTCGGGTCTATGAGCAAGATCGGAATTATTGACTACGGCATGGGCAACCTCGGCAGCGTCTCCAATGCCTGTAAATTTCTGGAGCTGGACGCGCAAATCGTGGCGACCCCGGCACAGTTTGATGAATGCCGCGCAATGATCCTGCCCGGCGTCGGCGCCTTCGGTGACTGCATGGCGCACCTCGTCGAGCACCGCTTTGTTGAGCCCATCCGCGACTGGATCGACTCCGGCAAGCCGCTGCTGGGCATCTGCCTCGGCCTGCAGGCGCTTTTCCAGTCCTCGGAAGAATCGCCCGGCGTCGATGGCCTCGGCATTTTTGAAGGCACGGTGAAGCGCTTCGATTTCAGCGGGGCGGACAGGACTGTCTGCCCAGGCACAGAGCAGACAGGAGTGTCTGCTTCACTTAAGGTGCCGCAGATCGGCTGGAACGCGGTGAAGCAGGTGCAGCCCGAGTGTCCAATGTTTGGAAACATCGACGACAACACCTATTTTTACTTCGTGCACTCGTTCTACGTCGACCCGGCCGACAAGGGAATTGTGGCGGGGCAGACCAGCTACGGCATCGACTATTGCTCGGCCGTCTGGAAGGACAATGTCTTCGCCGCGCAGTTCCATCCCGAAAAAAGCCAGGCCGCCGGCCTGCAGATGCTCAGAAACTTCGGGGCCCGGTGTTAGCCGCCGTTCGCGGATAGCGGCACCCGACCCCGCCTGCAAATGAAAAAATCAGCCCGTTTACTCTGCACAATCCTTTGGTGCGGCTGTGCGATCGCGCCCCTTGCGCACGCCCGGCCCCACGGGATGAGTCTTGTTTCCGGCCAGGAGGACCAGGGCGTGCAAACGCGGATCCTGTCCGTAGACGGTCAGGCGGTGCGGACGGACAGCGGACAAAAATCCTGCACACACGTCTGGCTCGCGCCGGGAACGCATACAATCGCGGTTTCCTGCATCAAAACGCAATCCTATGGAGCGATGAGCGCAGACACCCTTCTCCTGCTTAAGGTGAAAGCGAACTGCGACTATGAGCTCCAGGGCCGCTTCGACGGAAAAAAACGGACCGTAGTCATCAAAGAAAAAGCGGTGCGCTAAAACACCCCGGAGAGTTCGCCCCGCATCAAGGGGATCGACATTTTTGAAGGCACGGTCTTTTGTGGGGCGGACATTCCGGTCTGCCCGTCAACTGAGCAGGAATGTCTGCTCCACATTTAAAAGTCCCGCAGATCGGCTGGAACGCGGGCAACGAAAAACTGCCGGCCTGCAGATGCTCCGCAACTTCGGCGCACAGAATTGTTGAGCCGCCGACTGCGCGGGTTTTTGCGTTGAAGCCCGATGAGGCTTGCGGCATATTCCATCCATGGGTTCAGGAAGCGCCATTACTCAGGCGGTTAAGATTCTGGCGCGCGAAGCGCATCCGTTGAAAATGACTTGTTGGGAAAATCTGTCGCCATTTTGTCCCGCATAAAACGATTCAAATATCTCAAACATATTTCATTTTTTCTCGATAAGCTGAAAACTCTCTTTTCCGAGGATGAGCTGGAAAAAATAGGAGATTTCGACAAAAGATTCAGCACCGGAACCATTCACGACTTTAAAGGTAAAGAGGCGGATGTAGTATTCGTGGTGAATGTCTGCCTATGGGCTTTTCCGCTGGTGCATCCAAGCGAACCGCTGTTCAAGATTTTTGGGCGCGGAGTAGAGGAGGTGCTGGAAGAGGAGCGGCGACTTTTCTATGTGGCCGTCACCAGAGCCAAAGAGCATTTGTGGCTTTTGACGGAAAGCGATAGGCCATCGGATTATCTGCGGGAATGTTTTCCTGAAAAGATACGACAACTTCGGTGATATATTGATGGACAAACAGGATGTCATTTTAGAGCAGCTCGAATTTCCTTTTTCAGACCGCCGGATTGACGACATTGAGGATCCGACGGCGGATGAGCATTATGCGGCATTCTTTGCTGCGACAGATTCAGAGGATACTGTGATGGCGCACGCCTGCGCCGCAAAACTGAAAAAAAAATTTCCGGAGCACCCTTGGCCGGAATTGATGCTGGGCTGGGTGTTGATGGTGCAGGACAAGCCGGGTCTGGCGCGGCAGCATTTCTTTCTCGCTGTTCAACTGGGCGAAAAGTTTCGTCGCCGCATCGATTACTGCTACGAAAAGATGCGTGAGCTCGATCTGTCAGACCCGTGGGAAGATATTATCCCGTGGTGTGCTCATCTCAATGATTCGAAAGTTGTTGAAAAAGAAGCCAAAAAATGGATTCAGCAAGCAAGCGAGATGCTCGAGAACCCCTGAAATGGAAAATTGACCCCATTGGCAGTTTATAATGGAAAGTAAAGAGTCGACGCAGGTTAAGGTGACTCTCCTTTAAGGCAAAATTTTCTTCCTTCTAAAACGAATGCATGGAGGCGGAAAATATGAGCAATATTCTTCAGGCGAGAATGATTGAAACAATAAAAGAATCCGGCGCGCGAATGGAGTCTGCATATTTCAGGGGGCCCGGAGTTCTGCCGGCGCCGGGATTTCGGTTTCACTTCCGGTGCGCCGGTCGAGACAGACCCCGGTGATTTCCGGAACACTTCCGCCGGAACGGATCACATGGATCCAGTCGCCGATCTTCAAATCCATCGCCCGGATATGATCCAGATTGTGCAGCGTGGCGTGCTGAACCGTTGCGCATTGAATATCAACCGGCTCAAAGCGGGCAATCGGCGTCAGTTTTCCGGTTTTGCCCCGACTCCACTCCACGCCCAGCAGGCGAGTCTGTGCGGGTGTTTCCTCGTATTTACGGGCGATCGCGCCGCGCGGGTGATGCGCCGTGGCGCCCAGCCGGTCGCGAACCGCGAGGTCGTTCACCTTAATAACAATTCCGTCGGTCATAAACGGGAACGCCGCGCGACGCTGATTCAAAGCAGCAATCGCCGCAACCACATCGCGTGCCGGCACGATTTGGCAGGCGACAACGGGCACTCCGGCCGCTTGCACCATCGCCAGTGCTTCGGCATGCGTCGCCGGCATCAAACCGGTTTTCAGCAGTTCAAAGCATTGAAACGTGAGCCCTCGCCGGACGATCTCTGCAAAATCGGTCAACATCAGTGTGCCGGACGCCGCATTGCGAGGGCTTTTAAGCGGGTCCTCCCCCGCATCGATCCGGCGGCGGTTCAGCGCTTCAAAAGCGGACAGGGGCAGCAGCATCTCGCCGCGCACGTCGATCTGCGCCGGCGAATTATTGAGTGTTGCGGGAACCGCGCCGGATGCCAGCACGGCGGGCGTTACGTCGATCCCGGTCTTGCCGTCGCCCCGTGTGAGTGCCTGAGTTAAAAGCCCGTTGCGGTATCGCAGCACGACCGTCAACCCGTCGAGCTTCGGCTCCACACTATAGAGAAGGTTCGTTCCGGCTTTCTTCAGAAAGCGGATCACTTCTTCGTCGGAATAGACTTTATCCAGACTCAAAACCGGCGCGTCGTGCGCGACACGGGCGGATTCCGCAACCGGCGCACCGACCGCATCTTCCGTTCCAAGTTCCGGGAAATCCGCCAGCAGCTGATCGTACTGTTTGCGCAATGCATCATACGCCGCATCGCTCATTACCGATTCATGCTTGTTGTAATAGGCATCATCCGCCTGATGCAGTACGGCTTGCAGCGCGCGGGCCTGCTGCTCGACCGCAGGCGGCGCAGAAAAGCAGGTCGTTGACGCAGTGAGAACAAGAAAAAGAAGCTTACGCATAGCTGCACATCCTTTCCGTTTTTCCAAACACTGGAAGAACTGTAAGGAAATTTTCCAATGTTTGGAGCTTTTTTTACACCCGATCGGACAAGTGCCGCTCCTGTGCCGAGAAAGGATGATTTGACCGGATAACCGGATTTACAGTACGCTGATGAAAGAAATCCTGTTCATCCTGTAATCCTGTCGAACAACTCTTCAGTTCGAATGCATCCACCGCAAAATTCCGGCGAATCTGAAATCTGGCTTTTTTTCGTGTGTTTCGCGTGTTTCGCGGTTAGCTTTCCTCCCCATGATCACAATTATTCCAGCAATTGATTTAAAGGGCGGCAAGTGTGTGCGGCTGAAGCAGGGGTTGGCCAATGAGGAGACGGTGTATTCCGATTCTCCGGCGGAGATGGCCCGGCACTGGCAGAAAGAGGGCGGCGAGTTCCTGCACGTGGTTGACCTCGACGGCGCGTTTGAAGGAACGCCGGTTCATTTTGAACAGCTGAAGCAAATCTGCAAAACCGTGCAGATCCCGGTGGAGATCGGCGGCGGCATCCGCACCGATGAGGATATCGAGAACCTGCTGGCCACCGGCGTCACCCGTGTCATTCTCGGCACCCGTGCCTGCGAGCACCCCGAAGAGCTCGCCCGCCTGGTCGAAAAGTTCGGCGGGGAGCGCATTGCGGTCGGCATCGACGCGCGCGACGGCAAGGTGCAGACCAAGGGCTGGGTCGAGACCACCAACGTCAATGCGGTGGATCTGGCCAAACAGGTGGACGCGGCCGGCGTGGGCACCATTATTTACACCGACACCAGCCGCGACGGCATGATGGAAGGCGTCAACACCTTCGAAATGGGAAAAATCTGCTCGGCGGTCAAGTGCCGGGTGGTGGCCTCCGGCGGCGTGTCGAGCGTCGAAGACATCAAGCGGCTGGCCGCGCTCAAGTGCGACAACCTGACCGGCGCGATTGTCGGCAAGGCGCTCTATGAAGAGACCGTTACGGTCCGGCAGCTCAAAAAAGCCGCCAGGTAGTTCGGCTGTCTCTCGCGCTCGGCAGGTCATTCCGTCGAATCCTGCCGCATGGTCAAATCGCAGGACGCGATATTCACTGCGTATTTTTAGCGCATTTTACCTTGAAGGGGCGGGGCTGAAACGCCATATTGCGCCGCTCTAATTAGCGAGAGAAAACACAAATCTATACCAGAGGGCAGAACCATGGCCAGAAAAGTACCGTTATCTAAAGTTCGTAACATCGGAATTATGGCGCACATCGATGCAGGCAAAACCACTGTGTCCGAGCGGATTCTTTATTACACAGGTCGTTCCCATAAAATCGGCGAAGTGCACGACGGAGCCGCCACCATGGACTGGATGGTTCAGGAGCAGGAGCGCGGAATCACCATTACCTCCGCCGCGACCAGCTGCATGTGGAAAGACCACATGATCTCCATCATCGACACCCCCGGACACGTGGACTTCACCATGGAAGTGGAGCGCGCGCTGCGCGTGCTCGACGGCGCCATCGCCCTCTACTGTGCGGTCGGCGGCGTGCAGCCCCAGTCTGAAACGGTTTGGCATCAGTCCGAGCGCTACGAAGTGCCCAAAATCGCGTTCGTCAACAAAATGGACCGCATCGGCGCCGACTACTTCGGCGTGGTCGAAGGCATCCAGAATATGCTCGGCGCCAACGCCGTGCCGGTGGTTATTCCGATCGGTGCCTCGGACGATTTTAAAGGGATCATCGATCTGGTCACCATGAGGGCCCGCATCTTCAAGGACGAGACTCTGGGTGCCGAGTGGGAAGAAACGGATATTCCGGCGGATCTGCTCGACTCCGCCAAAGAGTGGCGCGCCAACCTCGTCGAAAAATGCGCCGAGCAGGACGAAGTTCTCATGGAAAAATACTTCGAAGAGGGTGACCTTTCTGAAGATGAAATCTGGAAGATCCTTCGCAAAGCCACCTGCTCGCGTCAGGTTGTTCCGGTCTACTGCGGCTCTGCCTTCAAGAACAAGGGGGTTCAGGCGCTGCTCGACGGAATCATCAAAATTCTTCCGGCACCGAACGAAATTCCGCCGATCATTTGCACTAAAGATCCGGCAAATCAGCGCAAAGTCGACGACAATGAAGTGTTCTGCGCGCTGGCGTTCAAAATTATGACCGACAAGCATATGGGCAAGCTGACTTATCTTCGCCTCTATTCCGGCACCATGACCACCGGCACCGCGATTTGGAACTCCACCCAGCAGAAGAAGCAGCGCATCGGCCGCCTTCTCCGGATGCATGCCAACCGCCAGGAAGCCATTGATGTGGCCGTGGCCGGTGACATTGTCGCCGTCGCTGGACTGACCGAAACGAAAACCGGCGATACCCTCTGCGAGAAAGAGAACGAAATTTTCCTCGAGTCCATGGACTTCCCGGCACCGGTCATCAGTATTTCCATTAAGCCCGAATCCAATAGCGACAATGAAAAGCTGGGCGAAGCCCTGCATCGTTTGGCCGATGAGGATCCGACCTTTACGGTTTCATTCGATCAGGAAACCTCTGAAACGATTATTGCGGGGATGGGCGAGCTTCATCTCGAAATCATCGTCGACCGCATCAAACGCGAATTCGGTGTGGTTGCTGAAGTCGGTCGTCCCGAAGTGGCGTATCGCGAACGGGCAACGATCGGCTCCGAAGGTGCCTATAAGCACTCCAAGCAGTCGGGTGGTCGCGGTCAGTTCGCTCACGTTAAAATGGTCCTCGAGCCCGGCAACCCCGGCGAAGGATTTGAATTCGTCAACGAAATCGTGGGTGGACGCATTCCGCAGGAATACATCCCGTCCGTTGAGAAGGGGATCATCCAGGCGCTCGCTGCCGGTCCGTATGCCGGTTATCCGGTGGTCGACACGAAAGTCCGCCTGATTGATGGATCGTACCACGATGTCGACTCCTCCGACTTCGCCTTCCAGATCGCCGGTCGTCAGGGCTTCAAGGCATTGATGCTGCAGGGTCTGCCCGAACTGCTCGAGCCGGTCATGTCCATTGAAATTACCACGCCTGAAGAGTACATGGGTCCGGTCAACGGCACCATCTGTCAGCGCCGCGGACGCATTGAGTCCATGGATGATCGCGGTGGAATGAAAATCGTCAAGGGCATGGTTCCGCTGAGCGAAATGTTCGGCTACTCCAACACCATCCGCTCCCTCACGCAGGGCCGCGCCTCCTTCAGCATGACCTTCGAACACTACGAAGCCGTGCCGTTCTCGATCGCCGAAGAGGTGGTCAAGAAGCGCCGCGAGCAGGGTAAAGTCCGCGGCGGAGAAGAATAAGTCTCTCCCGGTGTCGACGAAAAGCCGCCTCCGCCTTCCGGCGGGTGCGGCTTTTTTTCTGCCCTCCGCACCGTGCAGAACCGATGCGGACGGGTTTCAATCATCCGGGTATGCGCATAAGATAATGAACCGGGAGCCATGCACAGACCGCAATAAAAGCGCGCCGGGTCTTGTATCTCCGTTGACTCTGTCCTATAAGAAGCCCTATGCAGTTTATAGCCTTTGACCTCGAAACGACCGGTATCCAGCCGAAATCCGATGCCATCGTTGAAATCGGCGCGGTGCGCTTCGACGGCGCGGAGCCGGTCGGCAGCTTCTGCTCGCTGATCAACCCGGGCAGGCCGATCCCGCCCGAGGCCTCGGCCGTCAACGGGATCACCGACGAAATGGTTGCCGATCAGCCCGCGGTCGAAACTGTGCTGGCCGATTTCGCGGCATTTTGCGGCGACCTGCCGCTCGTCGCCCACAATGCGCCGTTCGATTTCAAGTTTCTGCTCGGCGCCGTCGAAACCCACAAAGCCAAAGCGCCCTCCGGCATCGTGCTCGACAGCTGTGCGCTCGCCCGCGTCGTCTTTCCCGGCCAGATCAACTACAAGCTCGGCACCCTCGTGCAGCACTTCGGCTTTCCGGTCGGCGACTTCCATCGCGCCGAAATCGACAGCGTCCACTGCGGCCGGCTGTTTGCCCACATCGTCGAATCACTCGAAAAAGGCGGCCAGTCGGCCGCCATTCACGACCTGCTCGACCTCACCAAACAGACCCTCATGAAATTCCCGCAGTACGCCGGCCAGCCCCGTCAGCTCGGCCTTTTTTAAAGAGCGGGAAACCACGGCATTTTTTATCTGCCCGCTGTCGCTCGATTGCACGGATTGACGGGATTTAATGGCTCCGGCGGCTTTGCATCGGTGAAAATCGGCGCAATCTGTGGATAAAACCTCATGCGGTAGCGTGCTGGAATCCTGTCTAAAAATTCTTTCTCCGGCAGCGGCACGCCGTTAGGATGCGCCCATGAGCCGCAGCGCGTTTTTATCAATTCTTATTTTCTGCCTTTTGCAGAGTGCGGGCGCCTATGAAGACGAGCTGAAATTTGTGGCCGGGCTCGCGGAAGAAGGATTTCCCATGCTGGCCGAAAAGGTCCTTTCCCGAACCCTGGAAAAATTCCCCGAGGCGGAAAAAAATGCGCCCGAGCTGCGTATCCGTATCCTCATTGCATCTCGAAAATTCGAAGAGGCAGGCAAATCAATCGTCAATCAACAATCTTCAATCGACAATCCGTCGGCGCTTTGGCTCTTCTTGGCGGAAAATGCTTCAGGAGAATCACAGCTGGATGCCTATCAGAAATATTTTGATTTAACAGCAGCGCCGGCGGATCAGGCGGCGTTCAACTACGGTGCCCTGCTCGAAGAGCGCGGCGACGATGCCGCCGCCAAAAAAGTCTATGAACAGGCGCTCAAGCTGACGGACTCCCGTCCGGTGAAAGCGCGGCTTGCTGCCCTGCTGGCCGAAGACGATCCCGGCCGCGCGTTGAAACTCGCCGAAGAGGTGCAGCTCGGCGGGCTCGACCTGTGGTTCGGCAGCGCGGTCGTCACCTGGGCGCAGATCATGATCGGCAGCGGGGAGCGCGACGAGGCGCAGTCTGTTCTCGAGATGCAGCTCGAACTGCTCAAGCAGCTCGAGCAGTCACTGGAAGCGCAGGGCCGGCCGGTGTCGCTGGTCAGCCCGCTGGCCGGCGCGCGCTATCTGCTGGGCGACTGCTATGAGCACAGCGGAAAAAAAGCCGCGGCGCTCACCCAGTTCTACAATGTCTTCGCCAAGTACGGCGACAGCGAGTGGGGCCCGCGGGCGCAGGGGAAAGCCCAGGCCCTTAAAACCTGGTTCGAAGGGCAGGGCAAAACCGTAAAAATCGATCTCGGCGCCAATCTTTCCAAAATGGAGGAAAGCAGCTTTCGTGTCGCCCGGCGCCTCTTTTTTGACCGCCGCTACGCCGAGGCCGTTCCCGCCTATCACGCGGCGCTCAACGAATACCCCGAAGGCGCGGAGTCGGTCACTGCCCTGCGCGAACTCTGCGTCAGCGCCGTTCAGCTCGGCGACCCAATCAGCGCCAAAACCGTCGCCGCCTATCTGGCCGAACGCTTCGCCGCCGAGCCGAAAGCGGGCGACGCGCTGCTGGCCGCCGGCAAGGCCGCGCTCGACCAAAAAAACGAACCGCTCGCCTGGTGGATCTACGACCGCGCCATCGGGGCCTTTCCCTCGCACCCGAACATGCCCGCCGTGCTCTATTCGCTTTCCGGTCTGCGGAACGACGAAACCTATTTGCATCGCCTGATCAAGGCCTATCCCGACAGCACCTACCGCGCCCGCGCGCTCGGCCGCCTCGCCTGGAACGCCTACGAAGCCGAAGACTTCCAGACCGCCGCCGAGCGCTTCGATGCGTACGTCGACACCGAAAAGGATCCGAACAAACAGACCCGTGCACGTTTTGCTTTTGCTGAATGCTGGAGGAACAACGGCTCCGCCGGAGGTGCCGCCCCACCTGTGGACATTGAAACTCAAGATGGGGCGAGCCTCTCCGGGCGAGCCGTCTCTGCGTGGAATAATGCTCTCGAACAATATCAAACATTGGAAACTGCGATGGAGCAGGCGGCCGCCGGATTCGGCGTCTCCGGCGAAACGCTGGAATTCAACCAGCCCTTTTGGGAAAAGAGCATCTTCTATCAAGCCGTCTGCCGCAAAGAGCTGGGGCAGGTCGATGAAGCCATCGCCGCCTGCGACCGCTTCCTCGCAAAATTTCCAAGGTCGGGCATCGCGGACCAGGTGCAGTTCACCAAAGCCAAAACCCTGTTCGAAAGCGGGCGCTTTGCCGCGGCGCTGATTGCGCTGGAAGGGCTGGCCGGAAAATTCGCCGAACCGGTCTGCTATTATCGCGGCGCGGCGCAGTACGAAACCGGCGCGTACGCCGCCGCCGTCGAGACCCTGGAAAAACTGTTCGTCACCTGGCCGGCCTCCGCCTTCACCTACGAAGCCATGTTTGTGCAGGGCAGGGCCTATCGTGCGGCCGGACAAACGGACGAGGCGGTCCGCGTCTTCGGCGAGATCATGAACTTCGCATCCGACGATCAGCTGATGCACCGCGCATCGCTCGAGCTGGGCCGCGCGCAAAATGATCCGAAGGAGAAGCTGGCTTCTTTCCAGCGCGTCGCCCTGCTGGCCGATCCCGAAATACATGCCGACCTGATCGCGGAAGCCCTGTTTGAAAGCCTGCCGCTCTACCTCGAACTCGACCGGCCCGCCGACCTGATCGCCGACGCCGAGCGCCTTTTAGAAATGTTTCCAAACCTTGGGAAAACCGATGAAATCCGAGCTTTAAGAGCCCAGGCCGAACAATTAAAAAATGATTTAACCACAGAGGTCTCAGAGACGCAGAGAAAAGAATAGCTCTGTGTTCTCTAGTGAGCGCAGCGAACGGGTGGTGAAAAAAATGAAGAAAATTTGTCTAATGTATATACTGTTGGCCGGGGCGGTGCAGGCGGCGCCGTTTGTGATCAATTCGGCCGGCAAGCAGGTGACCGGCTCGGCCATCCGGTCCGCGCCGGACGGGACGATTCTGCTCACCACGCTCAACGGGCAGACGCTCACCTTCCGCAAAGGCAGCTACCGCCAGGCGTACGCCGACAAACCCAAAGAAATGTTCCAGGTCGAAGCGCTGGTGAAAGAAAAAAACCTGATTGCCGTCGTGGAAATCCTGCGCCGCGTCAAAGACGACTACCGCTTTCTCGGCTGGGATCAGCGCGCCGGCCTGATGCTCGCGCGGGTCTATCTGCCGCTCAGACAGTTCGAGGAGTCCGCCCGCGAGTACGAAGAGCTGTTCAGCGCGCAGCCCGCGCTGATGGACAATCTCAAGGAGCGCTCCAATTATATGCAGGCGCTGCTCGGGTCCGGACGCATCCGGGAGGTCGCCGAAATGGTCGACCACGATATCGCCTCCGGCTCGCGCGAGGCGGCCGCCCGCGCGCAGGTGGTGCGCGGCGACATGAAGGCCGCCTCCGGCCAGCACGAAGAGGCGCTGCTCGATTATCTGCGCACCGCCATTCTGTTCAAGGCGCAAACCGCCGTCCTGCCGGAAGCGACCTATAAGACCGCGGTCGCGCTCAAAAACCTGAACGACCCGCGCGCGGCGGAATATTTTCAAAAAGTGATCGAGGAGTTTCCGGATTCGGAGTATGCGGAGCTTGCGAAAGAAAATTAACCGCGGTTAAACGATATTGATAGATGAAGTGAGGAGACAGCATGAAACGAACGATGGACCTGAGACTTTTGACTTTCGGACTTTTGACCCTCGCGGCAGTTGCTGCGCAGGCTCAGGATGTGGTGATGAGCGACGCGGCGGCGGCCGCCGAGACGCTCGGCAGCGGCGACGGGTTTTTTTCGGTGGTGGCCAAGGGCGGCTTTCTGGGCATTGCGCTGTGGGTGGCCCTGGCCGGGCTGTCGGTTGCGGGCACCCACCTGATCGTCGATTCCTTTTTGAAAATCAAACAGAGCCGGATCATGCCCGGCGGGCTGGCTGAGGGCGTGCGCTCGGCGCTCGACGCCGGTGACATGGAGAAGGCCAATCAGCTGTGCGGCGAGGAGCCGGGCGCGCTGGCCAACATCCTGAGCGCCGGGTTCGGCAGCCGGGACGACGGCGCGGAGGATGCGGTCGCCATCGCCGCCGAACTCGAGAGCGAAAAACTGATGCAGCGCGTCAACTACCTCAACGTCGTCGGCAACCTCGCGCCGATGCTCGGCCTGCTCGGAACCGTGCAGGGGATGATCATGGCCTTTGCCACGCTCGGCACCGAGGCGGGCGCCGCCAAAAACGCCATGCTCGCCACCAACATTTCGCAGGCGCTCTACACCACCGCCGCCGGGCTCGTCATTGCCGTGCCCGCGCTCGGCTTCTTCTCCTTCTTCCGCAACCGCGCCGCCAAAATTATTCTCAACATGGAGGCGCTCACGATGGAGCTGATGAAGAAAGTGAAAGGGTAGGGGCGACATGCAGGTCGCCCGTACAGGAGAAAAGGGATGAGTCGTTTCAAACAACCCAGCGGCCACACGAACATGACGCCGATGATCGACGTCGTGTTCCAGATGATCATTTTCTTCGTCTGCACCGTGCAGCTGGAGAAAGAGGCCATCAGCGAGTTCATCCTGCTGCCGGATTCCCCGCACGGACCGATGGTGGCCGAGGCGAAGGATCCGCGCACGATCACCATCGAAGTCGATGACCGCGGCCGCATGTTCATCGCCCGCACGCCGCTCTCGGAGGCGAAGCTGCGCAAGGTGCTCGCCAAAACCGTGGCCGACTACGGCCGGTACGGGCCCTCCATTCCGATCCGCATCCGCGCCGACGGCGGCGCGGAACACGCGCACGTCAAGCGCGTGCTCGACGCCTGCACCGCCGCCGGCCTTCATAAAATCAGTTTCGTGGCAACCAAAGACAGGGCGTAGGGGCGACATGTATGTCGCCCATACATGGGAAAAATGAGAAGAAAACGTAAACAACGCGAAGAAGCCGGGATGGAAGTCTCGATGACGCCGATGATCGACGTGGTCTTCCAGCTGCTGATCTATTTTCTGGTGACATTTACCACGCCGGATGTGCTGGCGCATCTCGACATTTCGCGGCCGGCACCCGATGCCTCGCAGACCGAACAGCGCACGCCGCCGAAGATGATCCGCGTGAATATTTATGTCGACGGCTACAGCCTGAACGGCCGGGCCGTTTCCAAAGAAGAGCTGGCGCGGATTTTGACCCGCCTGGCGGGGTTCAGCACCTCGCAGACGGTGCTGATCACCTGCGCGGGCGGCTCGGAACACGCCCGCCTGATCGATGTGCTCGATATCTGCGCCGCGTGCGGACTGAATAAACTGTCTGTCGTGAGTGCTCAATGAGAAGGAGGATGAACATGAAAAAATGGATCCTGTTGGTATTCGGTGCCGCCGTCGGGGCATTCGGCGCGGATTGGTACACGTGGCGCGGCCCGGACGCGAACGGTATTTCGCGGGAGACCGGCGTCAACGGAGCCGCCGCGAAAATTGCATGGACGGCGGATCTCGGCGCGGGCTACTCCGCCGTCAGTGTGAAAGACGGCCGGCTCTACACCATGGGGAACCTCGACGGAGAAGACCGGGTCTATTGCCTGGATGCGATAACCGGCAAAGAGATCTGGCGCCATTCGTATGCCTGCGCCCCCGGCAAATTCAAGGGCCCGCGCGCCACGCCGGTGGTCGTCGAGGACGCGGTGTACACGGTAAGCCGCGAGGGACAGGTGCTTTGCCTGGACGCCGCGACGGGCGAGGTGAAATGGAGCACCGACGTGCTGAACGAAACCGGCGTGGAAAACATCCGCTGGGGAATTTCTTCGTCGGTGGTTTCCGAAGGCGACCTGCTGCTGATCGGCATCGGCGAGGCGGGGGTGGCGCTCAACCGCAGGGACGGATCGGTGGCCTGGAAGAGCAGGGGATCGCACGGCTATGCCACGCCGGTGGTGTTTGACCGGAAGGGCCGGCGGGTGGCGGCCTTTTTCTCCGCCCCCGGCCTGAAGCTGGTGGACGTCGGCAGCGGAAAGGTTGTCGACGGGCTGGACTGGGAGACCAAATATGAAATCAACGGGGCCGACCCGGTCCGGGTCGGTGACAAGCTGTTTATATCGTCCGGCTACGGCCGCGGCTGCGCGCTGGTCGATACCGCCCGCCCGCGCCTGAAGATCCTGTGGGAAAACGATCGGATGAAAAACCATTTCAGCAGCAGCATCCACCTGGACGGGTATCTTTACGGAATGGACGGGCAGGCCAAGGGCAAAAGCTTTCTGCGCTGCCTTTCCGTCGAGGACGGCTCGGAGCAGTGGCGCGTCCCGCTGGATCACGGGTCGCTGATTGCGGCGGACGGCCAGCTGATCGTTCTGGAAGAAAACGGCATCCTGCACTTTGCCGAGGCCTCGCCCGCACAATACCGGGAGCGGGCAACCTTCGACACCGGGCTCGGCAGGCTCTGCTGGACCGCACCGGTGCTCGCCAACGGACTGCTTTACTGCCGCAATGATGACGGCCGGCTGGCGGCGATTCACGTGAAATAAACATGGCGAAAAATCCCGTCAGAAAAATCATAGACCGGCTGGGCGGGCCGGCGGTTTCGATTGCGCTGCATGTGATCGTGATCGTCGTGCTGGTGAACGTGGTGGTGTTCCGGACCCTGGAAACCGGCCGCGAGGTCGAGGTGCAGGTGGTCGAGGCCGAAGAGAGCCCGGAGCTGGAGCAGGAGCTGCAGAAGCTCGACGAGCTGCCGCCCGACGAAAACCTGCTCGTGACCGACCGGCCGGAGGCGCTGCCCGACACGCCGCCCGACGATTTTTCTGCCGACTCGATGGACCTGGCCGGGCTGGCCGTCAGCGCGGCCGATTCCCCGCTGGTGATGCAGGGCCTGTTCGCCGGCCGCACCGATGCGGCGCGCGCCGACCGGCTCAACCGGTTTGCCGGCGGCTACGGCGAACAGGTGGAGGCTGCGGTGGTGCGCGGGCTGCAGTGGATTGCCGCGCAGCAGCACGACGAGGGATATTGGGGCGAGGTGTCGCGCTACAACCGGACCTGGCATGACCGCAAATGGACCGCGTCTCTCGAAAACGAGCAGCGCGCCACCCGCCTGACCGCGCTCTGCCTGCTCGCGTTCCTTGCGCACGGCGAAACCCCGCAGTCGGTCGAGTTCGGCCGCACCGTGCAGCGCGCCATTGAGTACCTGCGGAACCAGCAGCATCCGCAAACCGGCCTGTTTGTTCCGATGGCCGACAAACATCCGGAGAAGGGCGGTGAGGATCTCGGGGTCTACGCCCATGCGCAGGCCGCCTACGCCCTGGCGGAGGCCTACGCGCTGACCCGCGCGCCCGCGCTCAAGCGCCCGGTCGAGCGCGGCGTGCAGGTGATCATCGACGGCCAGCTCGAAAGCGGCGCCTGGGGCAACTGGTACGTGCAGGACATCTCCGACTCGTCGGCGACCAGCTGGCAGATTCAGGCGTTCAAAGCCGCGGCCGCCGCCGGCATCCGCATGGCCGGCCTGGACGCGGCCATGAAAAAAGCGGTCGAGGGGGTGGCCTACCTCTATAAAGGCGAGGGCGAGTGGTACTACCGCAAGGGCCCGCCGATTAAAACCTGGAGCAGCGGCGGTCCGGTCATGAGCGGCGCGATGGTGCTCAGCCTGCAGCTGCTCGGCCTGCAGAACGATCCCAAGGTGCTGGCCGGCCTGCGCTACATGAACGACTTCGGCGTGACCGAATGGGACAACGCCTGGGCCAGCCCGATCAACAAAAGCCTGCCCGCCACCTACGAGTGGTACTACAACACCCAGGCCGTCTTTCAGCGCGGCGGCTCGCGCTGGACCACCTGGAACGCCGACTTCGCCCCGATGCTGATCGGCCGGCAGCATGCCGAGGGCTGGTGGCGCGGACCCGGACAGGCCCCGGGCGAAGAAACCATCTACTCCACCTCGCTGTGCACCCTCGCCCTGCAGGTCTACTACCGCATTCTGCCCACCTTCCAGCAGGTGCAGCAGAAAGCCCCGCGCGTCACCTTCGACGACGATGTGGTGATTACCATCCTGTGAGTATCACGCCGCAGCCGTTCGGGGCGCATCCGCCCTGCAGGCCGGCGAGAGCCGGTATGGAATTTTAAAGTCTGAAATCGGGGCTCATTTCGACCTGGAAATTCGTGTGTCGGATTTTATGCAATCGGTAAGATTGCGGTGCCGGACGCCGTTCCATATTGATCGGCTCTGAATTCTGCGGTATGTACACTGGATCAACTTCGTATACTAAGCCAACCCGGAGACCCCATGAAAGACAGAGATTCTTCACAGATTGCGCAAATGATTCAGGCCGGTCGCGCCGTGCTCGGCATCGAAATGGGATCAACCCGCATCAAGGCGGTTCTGATCGATCCGGAGAACGCGCCGATCGCATCGGGCGGTTACGGCTGGGAAAACACGCTGCTCGACGGCGTCTGGACCTATCCGCTCGATGAAGTCTGGACGGGCCTCCAGGCCAGCTTTGCCGACCTGCAGAATCATGTGGAAGCGCAGTACGGCGTCCGCCTCACCCGGGTCAGGGCCCTCGGCATCAGCGGCATGATGCACGGCTACTTGGTGTTCGATGCCGCCGGCAATCAGCTGGTGCCTTTCCGGACCTGGCGCAACAACATGACCGGCCCGGCGTCGGAGGAGCTCACGGAGCTGTTCAACTATCCGATTCCGCAGCGCTGGAGCATCGCCCATCTTTATCAGTCGATCCTGAACAAAGAGGAGCACACGGGCCGCATCGCCCACATGACGACCCTGGCCGGCTATGTCCACTGGAAGCTGACCGGGCAGCAGGTGATGGGCATTGGAGAGGCCTCCGGCATGTTTCCCATTGAACTCAAGACACAGGATTACAACACTCGGCTGGCCGACAAGTTTGATGTCCATATCCATGATCAGGAATTCAGCTGGAACCTGAAGGATCTTCTGCCGCGGGTTCTGAGCGCCGGCGAACCGGCGGGCGAGCTGACGGCCGAAGGCGCGCGGCTGCTGGATCCCTCCGGCCGCCTGGAAGCGGGGATTCCGCTCTGTCCGCCCGAAGGCGATGCCGGCACCGGCATGGTGGCCACCAACAGCGTGGCGGTGCGCACCGGCAATGTCTCGGCGGGCACCTCGGTTTTCGCGATGCTGGTGCTCGAAAAGGAGCTCTCCAGGGCTCATCACGAAATCGACCTGGTCACCACCCCGGACGGAAAGCTGGTGGGCATGGCCCACTCCAACAACTGCACATCGGACTACGACGCATGGATCGGCCTCTTCGGCCAGGCGGCGGCCGCGCTGGGCATGAAGGTTCCGACCGCCGATCTGTACGACAAGCTGCTGGGTCTGGCGCTGGAAGGGGATCCGGACTGCGGCGGCCTGCTGTCCTACGGCTATATCTCCGGCGAGCACATGACCGGCTTCAGCGAAGGCCGGCCCCTGTTCGCCCGTTCGTCCGACAGCCGTTTCACCCTCGCCAATTTTATTCGTTCCCATCTGTTCACGGCGTTGTGCGCCCTGCGGACCGGCCTCAACATCCTGCTGGATGAAGAAGGCGTTGAGGTCGATGAAATCCGCGGGCACGGCGGATTCTTTAAAACACCGGCTGTCGGACAGCGCATCATGGCGGCGGCGGTCAATGCGCCGGTCTCGGTGCTCGAAACCGCCGGCGAAGGCGGCGCCTGGGGCATCGCGCTGCTGGCCTCCTACATGGTCAACGGCGACGGGCCCCTGCCGGAATTCCTCAAAACCGTTTTTGCCGGAAGCATGGGCGCGGCGCTTCAGCCCGACCCGCAGGATGCGGAAGGCTTTAACCGCTTCTTCGAGCGCTACCACAAAGGCCTCGCCATTGAGCGGGCCGCCGTCGAATCGCTTTCCTGAAAGAATCTCGAATGGCACTGAGTTGAGGCTGTTTGAACCCGCGGCCAATGAAAGTGGAACAAGCGTCCCGCTTGTTTTCCGCTTGCGGGCTTATACAGCAGGCAAGCGAGACGCCTGCTCTACTTTGCCAAACAACCGTCATGTCCGGTCCGGCCCGGTTCGATGAATTTCTTTTTGGAAAGAGCCGGAGTGACCCCGGCGAGGATCTGTCGCAGAGCCCGCAGAGGTCCGCTGTGCCCCGGTTTTCTGCCGAGACACTCGATGCGGGCAGACCGACCTGCCGCTCGGGGTAACAATTATTTCACTTCGCGAATCCGCTCGTGAAAAATTTGTCACCCGGTTCTGTAACTCGCTGCCGGGGTTGGTGTTGGCTCATATTTGCCCGGGGTGCGGCAGCGCTGTGTGACAATTATTTCACTTTCACCTCCGGGCGGTTTCCCGGCTTCTGACCGTTTCCATCCGATCTGCAGATTTTCTCTTCTCCCTCTCTCCCAACGACTTTCGCTGATTTCCGGCCTCTGATTTCCGCCCGCTTCTCCAACTTGGCACACCCCGTGCATATAGCGGGGCATGCTTTGCGGAAGAACCGCAGAAAATGGAAACCAACTCAAACAGGAGAAGGAACAATGAGAAAAATAGCGATCTACGGAAAAGGCGGAATCGGAAAATCCACGACCACCCAGAATACGGTGGCCGGTCTGGCCGAAGCCGGAAACAAAGTCATGGTGGTGGGCTGCGACCCGAAAGCGGACTCCACCCGCCTGCTGCTCGGCGGCCTGGCCCAGAACACCGTGCTCGACACCCTGCGCTCGGAGGGTGAAGACGTTGAGCTCGACGATGTCATCAAGGACGGTTACGGCGGCAGCCGCTGCGTCGAGTCCGGCGGTCCGGAACCGGGTGTCGGCTGCGCCGGCCGCGGAATCATCACCTCGATCAACCTGCTCGAGCAGCTCGGCGCCTATGAAGACGATCAGAACCTCGACTACGTGTTCTACGACGTGCTCGGGGACGTGGTCTGCGGCGGATTCGCCATGCCGATCCGCGAAGGCAAAGCGCAGGAAATCTACATTGTGGTTTCCGGTGAGATGATGGCGATGTACGCCGCCAACAACATCTGCAAAGGGATTGTGAAATTCGCCGACGCCGGCGGCGTCCGTCTGGGCGGGCTCATCTGCAACAGCCGCAAGTGCGACAACGAGCACGAGCTCATCGAAGCGCTCGCCGCCCGCCTGGGAACCCAGATGATCCACTTCGTGCCGCGCGACAATGTCGTTCAGCACGCCGAGCTCCACCGCAAGACGGTCATCGAGTATGCCCCGCAAGAAAAACAGGCCGATGAGTATCGCGCGCTGGCCAAAAAGATCCACGAAAACGAAATGTTCGTCATTCCCGATCCGCTGTCCATCGAAGAGCTCGAAGCCCTGCTCGTCAAATTCGGTTTCGGTGTGTAAGGCGGAAAAGCCGCTGTCAAAAGTCGAAAGTCAAAACGTCCATCGTCTTAAGTCTCCGACCTTTGACCTGCGACCTTCGACAAAAAAAAAAGGAGAAAATTCATGTCCAAGTTATTGATTCGTTCGATTGTGCGCCCGGAAAAAGCCGATGAGGTGATGAAGGCGCTGTTTGAAGCCGGCTACCCGGCGGTGACCAAGGTTCCGGTTTGCGGACGCGGTAAGCAGCGCGGTCTCAAGGTCGGTGAAGTGACCTACGATGAGCTGCCCAAGGAAATGCTGATGACGGTTGTTCCGGCAGACGACAAAGAGTTCGTTGTGAAGGCCGTTCTCGCGGCGGCAAAAACCGGCGAAAAGGGCAACTTCGGCGACGGGAAGATTTTCATTTCCCCGGTCGAAGAGATCTACACGATCAGCTCCGGCGTCAAAGAGGCGTAAGAGGAAACTTGAAACTCGAAATTTGAAACTCGAAAGGGACGCACGACTTCAACGATTTCAACGACTTCAACGGTTTGAACGACTTCAACGACTTGAACGACTGAACGATTTGAACGTGCCCCCGAAGGGAGCTTTATGAAAGAAGTAATGGCAGTCATCCGGATGAATAAGATCAACGACACGAAACGTGCGTTGAACGAAGCCGGAATCACCTCGTTCACTGCGACGGGACGGGTGCTGGGCCGCGGAAAGGGCCTGGTCGACTATCGCATTCTGCACGGCGCTGAAGAGGGCGCCCCGGAAGCGATCGCTCAGCTGGGCGACGGTCCGCGCATGGTGCCCAAGCGCCTGATCACAGTGGTTGTGTCCGACGACTGGGTCGAACGCACCGTCGAAGCAATCATCAAAACCAACCAGACCGGCAACAGCGGCGACGGAAAAATCTTCGTCCTGCCGATTCTGGAAGCAACCCGCGTCCGTACCGGCGAGACCGTTGAAGGTCCGTGCGGCGGAACCGTACTCGACTCTTCAGGAGGTGCAGCATGAGCGAAAAAAGAAAATTACCCGATCCCTCAGCCATCAAAGAGGAGATCCTGGCCAAGTATCCGCCCAAAATCGCGCGCAAACGCGCCAAATCGATGGTCGTCGTCGATAAGGAACTGGATCAGGAGGTCCAGTCCAACGTCCGCACCATTCCGGGAATTATCACTCAGCGCGGCTGCTGCTATGCCGGCTGTAAAGGGGTGGTGCTCGGCCCGACCCGCGATATCGTCAACCTGGTCCACGGCCCGATCGGCTGCAGCTTCTATGCCTGGCTGACCCGCCGCAACCAGACCGATCCCGGCGAGACCGGCGACAACTACATGAACTACTGCTTCTCCACCGACATGCAGGACGACAACATCGTCTTCGGCGGTGAGAAAAAACTCAAGCAGGCGATTCGTGAAGTGGTTGAAAACTTCAAGCCCAAAGCCATCGGTATCTTTTCGACCTGCCCGGTCGGCCTGATCGGTGACGATGTGCACACGGTTGCCCGCGAGATGAAGGCGGAATTCAACGATGAAATCAACATCTTCGGCTTCAGCTGCGAAGGCTACAAAGGCGTTTCCCAGTCGGCCGGTCATCACATCGCCAACAACCAGCTGATGCGTCATGTGGTCGGCCGCGACGACACCCCGCCGGAAGCAAAGTACAACGTCAACCTGCTCGGTGAGTACAACATCGGCGGCGACGCGTTCGAAATCGACCGCGTGTTCGAGATGTGCGGAATCAACATTATCGGCACCTTCTCGGGCAACTCCACCATGCAGCAGTTCGAGAACTCCCACATGGCGGACCTCAACCTGGTTATGTGCCACCGCTCGATCAACTATGTGGCCGAGATGATGGAAACCAAGTTCGGCATTCCGTGGATGAAGGTGAACTTCATCGGCGGCGAGGCGACGGCCAAGTCGATGCGCAAGATTGCCCAGTACTTCGAAGACGACGCACTCTCCGCCAAAGTCGAAGAGGTGATCGCCGCGGAACTGCCCGCCGTGAAGGCTGCCGCCCAGGCCGTGAAGCCGGTGACGGACGGCAAACTGGCCATGATGTTCGTGGGTGGATCCCGTGCGCATCACTACCAGGAGCTGTTTGCCGAGATGGGCATGACGACCGTTTCCGCCGGTTACGAGTTCGCCCACCGCGACGACTACGAAGGCCGCAAAGTGCTGCCGACCATCAAGGTCGACGCCGACAGCCGTAACATTGAGGAACTCAAGGTGACGCAGGACGAAACCCGCTACAACCCGCGCAAATCCGAAGAGCAGCTCAAGGCGCTCGAGGAAAAAGGGCTGGAGTTCAGCGAGTACAAGGGCATGTACAACGAGATGGCCGACCAGTCCCTGATCGTCGACGACATCTCCCACTGGGAGGCGGACAAGCTGATCGAGTTCTACAAACCCGACATCTTCTGCGCCGGCATCAAGGAGAAATACGTCGTCCAGAAGTGGGGCGTGCCGCTCAAGCAGCTGCACTCCTACGACTACGGCGGACCCTACGCCGGTTTCGAAGGCGCCAAGAACTTCTACGCGGACATCGAGCGCATGCTCGACACCTCCATCTGGAAGAAGATCAAGGCTCCCTGGCTCGCAAAAACCGACGAGGACAACTGCATCTGCGCGGAGTACGTTGCGTAAAAGAATGGAGTAACGGAGTGGTGGAGTATTGGAAAAAGGAGAAAAGAAACAACCACCATCCAGCCTTCCAGTAATCCATCATTCCAAAAATCCAAAGGAGTTTATTATGTTATTACGACACACCCCAACTGAAATCAAAGAGCGCGAAGCGCTTACCGTCAACCCGGCGAAAACCTGCCAGCCGGTCGGTGCGATGTATGCCGCACTCGGCGTGCATGGCTGCCTGCCGCACTCGCACGGATCGCAGGGCTGCTGTTCCTATCACCGCAGTGCGCTCACCCGCCACTACAAGGATCCCATCATGGCCGGAACCAGCTCCTTCACGGAAGGCTCCTCGGTCTTCGGCGGGCAGGCCAACCTGCTGGCCGCGCTGACCAACATGTTCACCATCTATGATCCGGACCTGGTGGCGGTTCACACAACCTGCCTGTCCGAAACCATCGGTGATGACATCCCGCAGATCGTCAAAAAAGCCTTCGACGACAAAAAAATCCCCGAAGGCAAAAAGGTGATCTACTGCAACACGCCGTCCTACGTCGGCTCGCACATCACCGGATTCGCCAACATGTGCACCGGGATCGTCAAAGGCCTCGTGGAGCACACCGGCGTGGCCAAAGACCAGGTCAACATCCTGCCCGGCTGGGTGGAGCCGTCCGACATGCGCGAAATGAAGCGCATTGCCAAAGACATGAACGTGGACATCTGCATGTTCCCGGACACCGACGGCGCGGTCGACACCCCGCAGCTCGGCGAGTACAAAATGTATCCCGACGGAGGCGCCAGGGTCGAAGACATCGCCACCGCCGGTGACAGCATCAAAACGCTCGCCTGCGGCAAATGGGCCTCCGAGGACGCCGCCAAACTGCTCGACAGGCAGTTCAAGGTTCCTTACGAAACCATCGACATCCCGGTCGGACTCGAAGCAACGGACCGGTTCGTCCAGGCGCTTGCCAAAGCCGCCGGCGTCAAGGTTCCCGACTCGTTCATCACCGAGCGCGGCCGCCTGGTTGACGTCATCACCGACATGTCGCAGTACCTGCACGGCAAGAAAGTGGCGATCTTTGGCGACCCCGACCAGCTCATCCCGATGGTCGAGTTCCTGCTCGCCCTCGACATGATCCCGACGCACGTCATCTCCGGTACGCCGGGGAAAGCCTTCACCGCCAAGATCCAGGAGCTCTGCGCGGAAAAGGCCCCGAACGTAAACGTCAAGAACGGTGCACAGGCCGATATGTACCTGCTGCATCAGTGGATCAAGAACGAGCCGGTGGACCTGCTGCTGGGCAACACCTACGGCAAGTACATCGCCCGCGACGAGGACATCCCGTTCGTTCGTTACGGATTCCCGATTCTCGACCGTGTCGGCCACAGCTTTTTCCCGACCGTGGGGTACACCGGCGGCATGCGCCTGCTGGAACTCATCCTCGGGGCGCTGATGGACCGCCAGGAGCGCGATGCGCCGGAAATCAAAACCGAACTGGTGATGTAGGGCGCGCGTTGCGCGCGGTCTAAGGTCGAAAGGTCAAAAGTCAAATGTCAGTGAGTTTCACAGGCTGCGACTTTCGACCTTAGACCTTAGACTCTCGACTTTCGATATTTAGACGTTCGACAAAAAAAAGGAATTTCCCATGCCGAAAAAAGAAGTAGAGCGCCTGCTCATTGCGGGCGGAGAAGACAAAGCCCTGCGCTTGAAATACGACGAAATCGAAACCAAGGACGAGTTTGTGGCCACCGCCAACGCCGACGGATTCGCCTTCACAAAGGACGAGCTCGACGACGTCCTGCGCGAATCCGGCGACTCCTTCGAGTCCTACGGCAACCCCCGCAAACGCGGCATCTGGTGGACCTGACCATGGGGCGCTGGACCTGTCCCGTTTGCGGCTATGTGCACGAAGGCGACACGCTCCCGGAAGCGTGTCCCATCTGCCACATCGACGGATCCCGCTTCATCAGCTCCACCGTTTAACGGGGTTCCGGAGCCGGGGTTTTAACCGCGAAATACACAAAACACACGACAACTGCAGCCGCGGATCCCCTTTGTGTGTTTCGTGGTGCACTTTTTCTGTTTTAGCGGAGCACACAACACATGATCTTTTACGAAAAAACCGGCTGCAAAGGCAATGCCCGCCAGCGGGCCCTGCTCGAAGCCCATGGCTATGCACTCGAGGTGAAATCCATTCTGGACGAACCCTGGACCCGCGCAGCCCTGCGCCCCTTCTTCGGCACGCTCCCCGTCGCGCTGTGGTTCAACGACAAAGCCCCGGCCGTCAAAGCCGGCGACATCGACCCGGCCGCCTTCGATGAAGAAAGCGCGCTGGCCATCCTGCTCGAACAGCCCCTCCTCATCCGCCGCCCGCTCATCGACACCGGCGGACAAAAATTCTGCGGCTTCGACCGGACGGTCGAAACCGCTCTCGGCCTCGCCGCGCCGGACGGCGACTACGAAGCCTGCCAGCAGCCCTCCGGCCTGTGCGGGCCTGCATAGGAGATCGTGCCGGCGGCGGCGCGGCACCCCTGAAACCCCGGGTTCAAAAACCTGACAACATTTCGACAAATTCAGCTTGAAAAAAAAACCGGTCCGTCTATTCTGTCTCTTCTTTCGGTGGGGGTGTAGCTCAATTGGTTAGAGCACCAGCCTGTCACGCTGGGGGTTGCGAGTTCGAGTCTCGTCATCCTCGCCACCTTTTCAGGGGTTTGCTAGTCGCAGGCCCCTTTTTCTTTTCCTTTCTGCCGCCGGACTGCGGTCGAAACTGCGGGTCCGGCCGGTTGATTCGCCCCCTTTGGTCGTGGGCGCTGCTCCTGCTGAGTTTTTCGGCCCTTTCAGGGCATGCAAATTTAAAACAAGGGGCGGGCGCTTGCGAAATGCGACACAGACCGCCATCTGCCGGCAAGCTTGAAAACCCACGGATGACAGAGCCGTCCCACGGATAAGAAGACGGGGAAGGCTTCCAGCGGTCAGGATCCGTGGGGCGGCTCTGCCATCCGTGGGATATTTTACCTGTACGTTTTGGCAAAAGGCATTGTTCCGTCAAGAACGGATCCTGTTTCCGGGGATTCTCCACTAGATTTTACGAAGGGCCGTTGCTTCTCGGCGGGCCCGGCGGTGGTTCTCCCGGTGGACGCCGGGGAGATTTGACCGCCAAGACGCGAAGAAGAGCTCTTCGCGCCGGGTTTCCGGCGGCCCGGCCGTCAGCTCCGGCTTCCACAATTCGTATTACGAACGATGGCCGATTCATACCTTATGCTGTGTTGTCGCTGCGGGTGGTGACTGTGGATAAATGTAGAGCAAGCGTCTCGCTTGCTTTTTCCAAAGCTCGGAAGATTTTTTGACGGGATAACCGGATCGACAGGATTTATCCCAACCCCTGAAAGATTTTTGACCGCGAAAAAGCGCGAAAAAACCACCGGATGCATCTGCATCATTTCGTCTCCTTTCGCGTATTCAGCGGGCATATCTATTTCCGATGCCTGGAAAATATGTTTCCAAGGCTTGGGACCTGCTGCCGCTGCAGGGAGGTAGAGCCGGAATTCAGCCGCGAAGCGGCGTCAGTCCGGCTTTCCCGGATGCGGTTCCTCTGTCTGTGGAAGCCGGGGAGGTTTGACCGCAAAGACGCGAAGAAGAGCGCTTCGCGCAGGGTTTCCAGTGCCTGGAAAGATGTTTTCCAGAGTGTGGGAGAAGTTTTCGGCGGGATGACGGGGTTTTCCAATGGTTGGAACTATTTTTTCCCACCCTTGGAAGTCCGTTTTAACGATTTAAACCTTCAACGATTTCAACGCGGCGCCGCGCGCCGTCCTGGCTCATCGTCTGTGGACTCATCGTCTATGCTGATCGGATATGAAAACCGATTCGGGGTAAAGCTGCGGGCGATACCCCGATCAGAAAATGAACGCTGGAGAACCTTTTTCGGCGAAGACATGACCTGCGAGAGGGGATGCACTTGTTACGGCGAGGAGTGATGACAAAATCATGGTCGACAGAATCATTCTCTGCTGCAAGAGAGGGCATGAAAACGACCTGCCCGAACTGTAAAACGGATCACAACGTCCCGGAGAAAGACGTTCTGGCGTACATCGAACGCTCTCCCAAACTCCGGTCAAAGGTCGCCTCCCTGCTGGAGGGGCTGACCGGCGGGCAGACCCGGCTCGACGCCGAAGGCCGCCGCGCTCGCGCCCTCAAGGCCGTTCAGGCGCGTGAGGCCAAACGCAACGCCAGCTAAGCTGCAAAAAAATTCCGGTGTTCTTCCAATGCCTGGTTGCAGGGGCGTAACGATGGGGCAGTAGGAGTTTTGTTCCTTCCATTTTTACGAGGTTTACCGTTTGAGAACTCGGGAGTTCTCCCTTTTTCAATACGGTTGAAACCACTAATGAACCGGGTGATCTGTTCATTTCCTCGGACACTTCGCGAACGTACTTGTTCGATTGATCAAATTGACCAAATGAAGTCGGCAAAAATATTCATTGCGATCAGCAGTTCATGTTCTGTCCAATTCCTAGACATGATTATATTTCGATTTAAGGCGAAGCCATTCTGATTCAGTAAGGCCAACACGGCTCAGCTCTCGTGCGAACTGCTCGGCGGCTCGTTGTGCATGCTTGGGTTTTAGCTGAGCGACCCAACGATAGTCCTGTGCTCCAGGATGGTCAGTAAATTTAAGATCCTTGGCGGAAACAAAACCTTTGCTCGGCTTGAAGATCAACGTGACGCAACCCTCAACTTTTGGTTTATAACGCAAGTCAATGTAGCTTGTACCATCGTTCACAACATGTGTTGCTTTTTCACCAGTTGCCATGTTTAACGTACAAAAAATAAATGTCGATGGTTTGCTTAACCGAATACAGTCACAGGTGGGCTGCAGGCAAAGCAGGTAACGCTTGTCTCCTCCAATCTCCCGAATAATCGTTCCTAGAGTAAGGTGCCGGGAATCCCCATATTGTGTGCGATGACTCATCAACACGGCGAGCTCACGCAGGTCATTCCCCGAGGAATCATTGCTAAGGTAAGACGTTAATGTTTTGAATTGGGGCGCGTCCGCCGAAGGCCATTCTGGAAGATCTTTTTTTAACGGTTTGATGCATTTCTCGAGATCAGCTGCTTTACCTGAATTGTAGCTGTCAGCGATGCCCATTCCTTTCGTACAAAAATCGGACGCAAATGTATGAACATCGACTCCCTTGGGTACGAATTTTGTCGAGAGGTCAGAAGGAATCCATTTAAGACACCAGTCGCTGATGACATCATCGCTTATAAGTGGTTTCGAGATGCTGTCTTCCAAAACTGCTTCAATTTCTGCCACGAGCAGCGGTGTGATGTGGTCGAATGCCTCCTCGTGTGGAAGTCCCAGGGCTCGATGAGTCAGGAATGCAGCATCTAAACCGGAGTTAAACTTAGTGAGAATCTTTCGACTTTGTTTTCTGATAGCGGCTAGTCCTTTCAAGATTCCTCCCTGAAGCAAACCATTTGTTAGTTTGCAGAACTCTTCGATTGCTCTATCGGCCAAGTCTTCTTCTCTAACTTCATAGGGCTCATATTTAGGGAGTCGTTTTGCTGGTTTTCCTAAAACCACAACACGTGCATTGAGAGTATGGAATGCCAGCCCTTCATCACTATCTTTAAGATCAATTTCAGTCGGAACCTTCTCAGCGAGCTGCTCGTAAACTTTAGCCGAGATGGAAAAAAGATCAGGGTCATTTGTGTAAATCAGCGCCAAACGAAGTTGATGCGGATCTTCTTCCAAGCTCTTGGTTACCAAAGTATCAATCAATACCGTTGCCTTTTCGCCAGCATCTCCATACAAGTCCCAATCAACAATAACGATGTCCGCCGAAGCACATAGCTTGTAGGCATTTGAACTCTCCCCAACCGAATCTGTTTTTCTTGGCTGATGTAACGAACAAACTATATGTTTTTTCGCAAAGCTAGCCTGAATATCGTGAGGTGAAAATTCAGGCGGGTCGATTTGGACCTTATCCTGATCAGACTTTGGCTGGTTTTTTTTAACTGCTCCTTTTATAGATGGCTTTCTAACCTTTGGTGGGGCTGCCAAAGGAACCTCTACAACCTTTCCATCCGGGGGAGGGGCATAAATTTTATCGTCTACAAAAACGACGGTTTGAATAAAGCTTTCAACTGCATTGCGAGAGTAGTCATCCATCGTTTCCGTTTTGCTCATTTTCATCCCCCGGGCATCTGATTTCAAAAGTTGTACCGCGCTTATCGCTTGCCGGCAGTAGAATGCTCAATTCCATTCCCTCTTTTCGCAGAGCTTTTCTGGATATGAACAAACCAAGCCCGCGTCCACCCGGTTTGCGCGAAAAACCCTGCTCAAATATTGCTTCTACATCTCTTGCATGAATGGATGGCCCGTTATTGCTGATGAGGTAGGCATTATTTGCGAAGCCTAAGCTTATGATGCGCTTTTCCTGAATGTCTTTGAGCCAGAAGACTGCGTTATCAATGATGTTTACAAAAACGGGATATGTCGTGGATGGAAATCCGGGAATCTCAGAGTCGATGAAGTCCTGTGTAACTTGCAGCTCAATATCATGCCTCTGGAATCGAACGCTGAACAACGTCCTAATATAGTGATTAATTTCGCTGCCCTTAATTAGGGTTCGCTTCCGTTGCAGCCGGCGTTGCAAGGGGGTGAATAGATTTAAATGGGCATCAAGGTGGTCAAAGTTCGTTCGGATATCCTGATAAAGAGGAATTAATTCATCATTCGCTCTTGCCCAAGACCCCAGTTCCCGGAGCTTGTGGCGGATCCCTTTTATTGCGGCCTCGAATTCATGGTTGATAACGGCAACAGCCAAGCCCAGTTGGACTAGTTCTGCGTCGGTATCAGACTGTTCTCTGAGCCCCTGTAATTCTTGGTCCATTGCCTCAACCATGTCTAGGTGCCCGACGTCAGCCGTTTGTTCCAGATTTTCAGAAATGCTGGTGAGCAGTTCCCGAACACGGCCAAGTGATTCGGTATTTCTTTGTCCAACTTCTTCAATTCGCAGCTCATACATTTGCCGGAGGTCTTCGGCATGCTGGGGCGATATGTCCGCAAAATCCTGCTCCGCAAAGTCGATCTCAACCTTCTTTACGATGTTGCGGAATTCCTGAATCGCATTTCTGGCTGTATCAATTGCAATGCGACGAGTATCGGCAGCCGTTTTCTCAAGCATGCTGGCTTCCGATTTGACTTCTGATTCTCGATCTTTTGCAACCTGATCAATCAGGTTTTTTAGGCGACGCCGTTGATCAATATAGATGCGAGCTTCTTCCGCCATTTTCCCCAAGTTTTCTGCCACCTCTTTGGACAGGGGTGAAAAGAGTTCAGCCTCCAACCTTTCCTGCTCCCGTTGATAAGCTGACCAATCCCGATCAAGCTGCTTTGTAAGTCCGATTCCGCGAGGTTTAGCAACCTGATAGCTACGTCGAATTTCAGCTAAACGGCGTTGGGCATCGTTTTCTGCTTCGAGCAGCTCTTCGGCAGCTTCATCGGGATTTTCTATTTTGGCAGCAGATGTCATCCGCGCGTGGATTTGCCAGCGCAACGTGTCTGTTTCTGCTTTTGGAAGCCCCTGTGAGGTGCGCTTGAAAAAAACATCCAGCGCTTCTGCCAACTTTTGTCTTTTAGTTCCAACCTGTTTATCTCGTTTTCTGCGTGCTTTATCCAGCCGGTCTAATTCGTCTTTTCTCTCACGGAAGTAGTCTCCGAAGTCGGCGTCTTTCCTGAAAAAGTCCGCGGCAAGTTGAATAAAAAGATGCTCTACTATTTCTTTCAACTGTCGGTATACTTTGTCTTTTTGAAACCCTTCGCGCCCCGCTTTTTCCTGTAACCGACCATTTTCTTCCCTTGTCAGACATACAGCACCGTATATACGCCTGTAGGAAAAAAAATAGTGAGTCATTCCTCTGTTTCGTCGGGTTTCAATGCTTAGCCAGTCAAAATCAGTGTTGCCGTAAGGAAGTATTCTGATTCCGTCGCGGTAGACATAAATTCCTCCGATTTGTTCAAGCTTGCTGTTGATTCTGCTGTAGTCGTCTGGGTCAGCGTTGCTTTCACTTTTGTTGCCCTGAAGATATCCAAATTCTATGCTGAATGGGCCGCATAGGGTTTCTTTTCCAGCGCCCCTATTCCATGAAATTACATGATTCTCATATTCTTTCTCGTATACGCGGACTATTCCTTTGAACTGGCCGTATTCATTAATTTCCCCGCAAATATACTGGTCAGCACATTCCAAATCATGCTTTGTGAAAAACTCGCCCTGACCAATCAGATCTTCATTCACTGTATCTGTTGGCCAATACCGGAATGCCGTTCCCATCGGTGGCGGTGAGTCAGTTGAAAAAGTGGAGTTGCAGAATCCAAGCAGTAACTTTGAAAATTCTCTTGTTTTAGACCCCCGCTCCCTTTCGATTTCAGCACGGATCTCTTCATTGGCCGGTGTAATCAGGAAATGAGTTCCTGATCCATTATTTTCCAGGGTCAAGCCCTCCAGAAAATCAGACAAATCTTTTGGGTCGAGCTGAACGTCCTGTATTTCGGCTAGGATCGCCTTGAAATCACATTGCGGATATTTCTCCTGTAGGGATTCAATGAGAAGACGGTTTTGCTGAACTAATGCAACAACATCCTCTTCGCCTGGTAACGTTCCTCCCGAAATCGAAACAACCGGGAAATCGAGGTCGTCCAAATTCAAAGACGGAATCGCAAAGAGTCCCCAGTGTATGAAGCACATTGATAAATCACTGAGGTTGCTTCCTCTTTTGGCTCTGGTTAGAACAAGAACCTGTGAGCCCAGCAGGGCAATGGCCAGCCGCCCAATGCCCTTTTCACCCATAATCGCCCGCTGGGGTTTGTTGGGCGGTTTGAACGTTTTGTTATGCGATGCTGAGTCAAGCTTGCTCTCGGTTCCTAGCACGAGCCAGCGATTTTCAAACTCCTCTTTTGTCATGCCGATGCCATCGTCGCGGATGACCAAAAGGTTATCTGACCGGAAGTAGTCAACTTCTACATGATCGGCATAGGCATCATGGGCGTTCTTGAAAAGCTCACTAATCGCAGTGGATACATCGGCGATCTGTTGGCGCCCGAGCATGTCTACAGCGCGAGCGCGGGTTTTAAATTTAGCCATTTATTGCCTCTGCGTGTTTTATGAAGTGACTGCCCATTGCATGTGCCAAATCAACGGGAACGGCATTCCCGATTTGTTTAGCCATGGAATTCAGGTTCCCAGTGAACTCAAAATCATCATCAAAACCCTGAAGTCGTGCGGCTTCGCGCACGCTAAGGGCTCGATCTTGCTCGGGGTGGCCGAACCTGCCGTTAGAATAACTGATGCAACGGGTGGTTAGCCCTGGCGCCGGGCGGTCCCACCAGAGGCGGCTGTAGCAATCAGAATGTCCAGAGTGAGTTTTCCCTTCGTCATTTTTTCGGGTATAGCAATCGGGCCAGAGCTCTAAAGGAAGGTCTCTCCGCCCTCCACCATCATGATCAACCATCATAATTCTTTTTAGGTTTAGCTCTGATAGCGCGGCTGCACGGTGATTCAGTGCGTCGCTCCCTTTGTATTCCTCTCCTGCAGAGATAGCGGGAAGATCAACAATGGCATCATATACAGTTTTATATGGGTTATCGCTGGACTTTCCGTGAGTCGGTGACGGGATGCTAATGGAGCTATGTTTGCTTGCTAGTAAAACGAATCGTCGACGGAATTGTGGGGCCCCGTAATCTTGGGCGGCAACGACACCAAAGGTGATGTTATATCCTAGCTCTGATAGCAGTTCTTTGAACGCCGGAAATGGGCCGCGTTTGTTTTTTGGAACCTTTTGCAGGCCGGGGACGTTTTCAACAAAAACAAAGTCCGGCAGATGGGCTTCAATGATTCGCCCAAACTGAGTTAGTAAGCTTTTTCGCTTGTCGCGTTTGGGGCTGTCTGTGTTTTGTTTTGTGAATGGTTGGCAGGGAGCGCATCCGCAAAAAAGCTTATGGCGGTCTCTGTGAGCCTCGATGACGTGGGTTAGGTCAGTGTTTGTTATATTTGCTATATCTTTATCGCAAAAGACGGTGCCTGGGAAGTTTTTGGTAAATGTGGTTTTTGCATCCGGGTCTATGTCTAACGCAAATGCGATATCCATCCCTGCGCGTTTGAATCCCGCACTCGTCCCGCCGCACCCGCAGAAAAAGTCAAACACGGCAATTTTTGGATGAAATATTTTCATGAAAACTTTTATTTCACAGAGTGTATTTCGTCGTGGCAGATGTTGCAAAGTGTTTCTAGGTTATCTTCTGCGTTTGTTCCGCCAGCAACATGGTGCTTGATGTGGTGCAGTTCCAAATGCCGAGGATCAGAGGGGTTCCATTTGGCATGAGACCATCCGCATTTTTGGCAGGTGTGATTGTCTCGGACCAAAACTGAGCGACGAACATTATCATCAATTTTCCGATCATGTGTCGGAAGCTGTCGGTCGCTTTCCAAAACATACAGGCCGGGTTTGAGGTCTGGGCGACCGTTCCAATGGGTGCAGACTTGCCAGCCAGCTTCTGTTCTTAATTCGCGAGCACGACGAGCCCATTCGGTAACGCCTTTGGCCACGTAACGAAGCTCTTCTCCGGAAACCGGAATGCCGACGTTTTCCTTGAGGAATTTCAAGATATGAGCTTTGGCTCCACCTTTGCTGTTGCGGATGGTCTTTGCGATGTTCCAACGATGCGCGGCATCGCGATCCTGTTCCGTATCGAGCATGATGTAGTCATCCGGCGTCATGTTAAAGCAATCCGGGAACCCATCGTCTATTTCAAGTTCTCCGGTGGCCTGCATTTGTTTCGCGGTAATGCCGTTTAGTATCGGCCATCCAAGTTCCACTCGCAGTTCTCGTATTCGCCGGGGCCAGTCGCTGATTCCGGCGACAATCATGATTTCACGGTTGGAGATGATCGTCTTGGGGTATTTTTGAAAGTAGTGAAGGATGCGGCCGCGAGCTGACTGTGTAATTTCATGGGGGATAGTGGCTGTGCCGAGATCACGCAACAAATCCCATGCGGGAATGAGCGCCAGAACTTTTTCTCGCAGATCCGGACAGCTGGAATCAAAGTTCTGAAGCAGGGTGATCAGTTCGGAACGGTATTGTTCTGTGGTTTTGCTCATCCTCGTACTCCATTGAGTTTGTGCAAGTATTTGATGCCTTTCCCGGTTTCTGCGACGTAATCGGGAGACGTTTCCTTTTTCAGGCTGGCGACGACTTCTTCTGCGATAGCCTGTGCAAGAAGTGGTGGCACGGCATTGCCGATTTGGCGGGCGACTTCAATTTTGCTGCCACAGAAAATAAAATTGTCAGGAAAACTTTGGATTCTCGCGGCTTCACGGTGGGTAATCGGTCGGTTTTGATCCGGGTGAAGATACCGACCTTTTTCCGGTTTGTAGAATTCTGTTCGGATGGTGACAGACGGGCGGTCCCACCAAAGCCGTCCGAAAAGATCAGTGCCGCCTGATTTCTTGCGTTTCCAGCAGTCAGGGGTGATATCCGGCCGGTTTTTCAGCAGGTCGAACCTGTTTCCGCCGGGCGGGACGGCTTTGTAACGCTCTATGCTTTTCTTCGTTGGGTTGCGGCCAAAATGAAGGTTTAACGGAGGCGGTTCGTCTCGAATTTCTGTTCCAACCGGCTCCGGGAGGTCGCTAATTGCAGATTTTACCGTTGCCCACGGTTGGAGGGTCCTGTCGGAGAAGAAGTCCGCTTCGTGAATCCTTTTGGGATTCATGTGCGATGGGCGGGGCAGGGATATCGGTCCGAGCTTGGATGCCATGATGATTGCACGTTTTCGGACTTCCGGTACTCCATAATTAGCGGCAATCAGCGCATCCGATTCAATGTATTTAAAGTTTAGAGCCGACAGTGCCATGCAGATTTCTTCGTACTCAAGAGAGGAAAGAAGCTGCGGTACATTCTCCATGACTACGACAGGGGCCTGTGACAGCTCAACGACTCGCAGGAATTGCACCCAAAGTCTTCTGCGGGGGTCCCCCTCCCGTTTTTTGTTCAAAAGGGAGAATCCTTGACAGGGCGGGCCGCCGATCACGACATCGGCTTTCGGGATGGGATAAAGCTCTTTATCCAGCAGCTCAATGATGTCCCCGTTGAACGTGTGCTTACCATCAGGATCGAAATTTGCTTTGTAAGAGTTAATGGCTTCGGCATTAAAATCATTGGCAAAAACAGAATAGAATTTGTCGGTGTTGGCAAACCCCTGGGTCATGCCGCCGCAACCGCAAAAAAGATCTATGAGCTTGTATTGTCCGTATTTCATGAAGCCATGAATGTAGGCGTTTACCGCTGCTGAATCTAGATTCTTTTAAGGGCGTTTCTGATTTTCTGCCAGTTGTTTGTGTTTTTTGCCGTTATTCAATTCCTTGATCCGGCCCGGCTTCCAAACCTTGGAAACAAATTTTCCAAGGTTTGGAAAATGAGGAGGGCGCGGAGTTCGGCTACCGCACGGCGCATGAAATCTGCCGCTTTGTCTATTTCCACAAGGAGCTGACTGGCGAAGGTTGGGAGATTAATTCCGCGATGGACGCGGCGATCATGCAGAAGCTGCTGCCCAAGCTGCATGGATCGAAGAAGAAGCTGGGGCCGGTGCTGGCCACGCTGATCCGCCTTTGTTTGAAAGAGGAGGCCCGTCCTGAAAACGATCCGATCAAGGGCGAGGTGCTCACTAAAGAAAACGCGCTTTATCCCGGGTCGCTGGAAAAGCTGGCCCGCATGCGCAGGCGGCTGGCCGAACACGGGTTCACCAGCTTTGCGGAGGCGTAGGACGGAGGTCAGAGGTCAGAGGACGGAAGACGGAGGCCGGCCACCTTCGCAGGAAGCTTCGGCGAGCCACGGGAGGATGGAGATCAGATGAAGGATCTTGAAAAAAATATTGCAGCCGGGGAGAGCGAGAGTCAGGAGTTTAAGCCGACGTTTAATCAGGATGCGATTGAGACGGCGG